>LAQC01000003.1:69103-128255 GCA_000981645.1 Cryomorphaceae bacterium ASP10-05a
AGTCTACTCGAGTAAATAAATAAGAACTACTGAGGTTGTCAAACAAAGCCAACGTATCCTCTGAACCAGCCAAGAATTTATTGGATTCATTGATCTGAAAATTAGCAGACACCTCCATTTGATTTTTTTGTAACACCCCAGTAGCAGCTCCTCCTGCGATGGGACTTCCAGACCCGCCTGAACAACAGCCTTGTGCCCATGAAAAACTTGATATTGAAAGGGATATCAAAGTAAGTAGTACAATGCGCATGAATGAAATGTTATTTAGAAACGATAAACCGAAGAATTTCAGAACTATCATTTGTAGTTATTCTTAGAAAATAACTTCCGTTAGTCAAATCTGTAAGGTCAACTGTTTTAGTGTGAGTTCCTTTTCCTAATTTTTCTGTGGCTTCAGAAGACAATACCTCAGCTCCAACAGCATTCGTTATGTCCATTTTCACCTCAGCCGCCTGGTCTAAACTGTAAGATACCTGAAGCGAATTGGCTGCGGGGTTAGGAAATGATTCTAGTTGAGAGAGAGATTCAGTTTTGATTTCTTCTACACCGACCACAGCTTGATTCTCGGCTAATGCTAAGTCTAGGGCAGCTTCAAATCCTTCTGTCGAACTGTTTTCATTGAAGTAAACTTGGTGATTCGCTCCTGATAATAAAACTATTTTTGGCATCCCATCTACGCCATAATCAGACATCGAAACTGCTGAGTTAACTATAGTCCCGGCATTAAGCATTTGATATTGCTCTACCCATGACACTAAAGATCCACATTGAGTATTGGCATAATCATCTACAATGAAGTAATCTATTTTGTTGGGATGGCTGTCATTAAAACTCTCAGTATATGCATAAGCATTGAGAGGATCTACAATACAGGTAGCACAGGGCATTACCCAAGCCAATAGTACAATCTTTCCTTGGTCTAATTTGGAGAAAAGGCTATAAGAATCTCCATAGCAGTCATTAACAGTAAAGTCAGTAGCAGTGGTTTGTCCAAAACAATGTAAGAATGCCATTGCTGTAAGAATGCTTACAAGTAAAAGTTTTTTCATTTTTATTAATTAAAGAAGGTTTGGTTATCTATCGTATTGGCAGCAGTGATGAAGGTTATCGTAATCTGCATCGGTAGCCTTAAATATAGGAGTGTCGTAGCCAGAAGATGCCACAGCTTTCTGTATTTCTTCAAGAGTAATAACTTCTGGATCAAATTTGACTTTTACAAGTTGTTTTGTAGGATTCCACTTAAAAGATGAAATTCCTTTTAAAGATTTTACAGAATTCTCAATGGTTGTTTTACACATTAAGCAATTTCCCTTTACACTAAATGAATCTTTAATAATTTCAATTGGAGCCAGTTGAAAGCTAAAAAACACAACTGACACGGCCAACATATATCTTATTCCTTGCATGGATTTTCTATTGTTTTTAAATTATTGAACACTCTGAGTAGACTCAAATAGGGTCTGCAGGGAACAACAGCCTTTAAAGGTAGTAAAATTAAAAACAGTTGAAAATATATATTAATCGAAATAGGGTTAACTATCACTAAAACAGCGGTGTACAGGAAACTACAATATGGGGTTAACTATCGGAAAGCTAAAATGGAGCAGAATTTAAACCTGTGCCTTGAAATCGGTCAAGTTTAGGGGGTTCATTTGGAAAAAACATTGATGAGTTATGCCGCGGTGCAATGTGTTGTTGCTCTTGGAGCTACTCATGGCACGTCCTAAAAAGCTGCAGAGGGAATTCTAATCCCTTCTAATTCAATACGATTTCCAGATGTTTACATCATATTTAGGCATGAATACAATAATGAAATTAATACATCGTTAATCTATGTATCAATAAACAATGTATATTTGTACTATGTATTCAAAAGAATTAGTGAAAGGCACCCTGAATGTAATCGTCTTAAATCTCTTAGCAGAGAATGGAAGGATGTACGGCTATGAGATATTCTCCAGGGTAAAGGAAGTAACCGATGAGAAAATCCTATTGAAGGATGGGTCGTTATACCCAGCGCTTCAGAAGCTTACTAAGCTAGGAATGCTCACCGTGGAGGAAGAAATAGTGGGAGGAAGAAAGCGGAAGTATTATAAGCTCACAGAGGAAGGAAGAGTGAGAAACCATGAATACCTGGCAGAAATCAAAGACTTCTTTCAAACGATGAATAAAATTCTCTCTCCAAATACGAGTAACGCATGAAACTCAGTAGATCACAATTAGAATTTATCCAAGAGCAGCTATCCAATGAGCGCTTCAGGAATCACGAGCTAAAGGAAGAATTATTCGACCACCTATGCAGCGTAGCTGAAGAAAAATATACTGGAAACGGGTCTTTTAAAGATTTCGTGGAAAAGGAAACCCACGAGATAGCTCCGCACGGATTAAAACAATTAGAAGTTCACACCAATTACGCATCCTATTCAAAACCATTTATCGCCATGAAAAAGTTGACATACACCACCGGTCTTTTAGCATCAGTTTCATTAGCTACAGGCATTTTATTCAAATTAATGATGTGGCCTGGAGCTACCATGCTTTTATTAATCGGAGTTATTTTATTATTCTTGGTATTCATCCCATACATGGCTTATGAAGGCATGAAGTCTGGAGTAGTAGCTAAAGGAATAGATAAAACCAGAGTACTCATCGGAGTGATTTCATCAGTAATAGTGGGTTTATCCGTGGTTTCTAAATCTCTCCACTTAACTGGAGCCAATGTGGCATTTGTTCTAGGTATGGCACTGTTTATTCTGGCGTTCCTCCCGCTCTACTTCATAAAACTTTATAAGAATAACGCTCCCTCCACTCAAAAGGTAGATTAGTAATTTCAATCTACTGGTCTGTCTAAATCCCTTCACCTATCTTTGGCTCATAATGAAAACCAAGATGGATTTTAGTGTCATTTTAATATTAGTAGCCATTGGCATTACTGCTGGAATATTGAGCGGTTTTGTAGGTGTAGGAGGTGGTGTAGTCATCGTGCCATGCCTGATTTATTTCCTGGGCATGACTCAGTTTCAGGCGCAGGGAACGAGCCTTACACTCATGCTCCCGCCTATCGGGATTCTGGCCTTTATGAATTACTATAAAGCTGGAAATGTAGATTTGAAATACGCCCTTATAATAGCCGTAGCTTTTGTTATTGGTGGATACTTCGGTTCTAAATGGGCCATGAAACTGCCTGAGGCCAAGGTGAAACTTATCTTTGGAATTATTATACTTTATGCAGCCATTCGAATGATAATTTCAGGATATTCACAGCTAAATACGCCCGAGGTTTGATAGATAAGATTAAGCATAGAATCAAGGAATTAGAGTCTGAACTGCTGGAAATAAGAAGGCACATTCACACGCATCCTGAACTTAGTTTTGAGGAAGTGGAGACTGCCAAGTATATCAGTGCAACGTTAACGCGCCATAACATAGAACACAAAACAGGAATAGCAGGAACTGGAATTCTGGCTATTATCAATCCTGAAAAAACCAATAGAATAGCTTTACGTGCCGATATCGATGCACTCCCTATTTTGGAGGAATCTGGAGCTTCTTACGCATCGCAAAACACGGGTGTAATGCACGCCTGTGGGCATGATGTGCACACTACATGTGCTTTAGGAGCTGCTATCGTACTGAATGAATTCAAAGAAGAAATTAACGGAAGGGTAGAAATCATATTCCAACCTGGAGAGGAAAAACTGCCCGGTGGCGCTAGTTTAGTGCTAGGGGAAAAGGCTTTTGGAGACGAATTGCCTTCAGCTATTTTTGGGCAGCATGTGTTCCCAGAATTGGAAGTAGGAAAAGTAGGATTCCGCCCTGGAATATATATGGCGAGTACCGATGAGTTGTTCTTTACCATTAAAGGAAAAGGCGGTCATGGAGCTATGCCGCATAAGAATATAGATCCTGTGGTGGTGGCTGCAGAGATTATTTGTGCATTGCAACGCGTACCTAGTAGAAGAGCCAATCCGATTATACCCACGGTGCTCAGCATAGGAAAAGTAGAGGCGAAAGGCGCCACCAACGTGATTCCAAACGAAGTGAAAATGGAAGGAACCTTCAGAACGTTAGATGAAAAATGGCGCTATGAAGCTCACGGACTTATTAAACAAACGGCAGAGGGAATAGCAGCGGCTCACGGAGCTACGGCAGACGTAGAAATCAGAATTGGATATCCTTTTCTGACTAATGATGTGGCGGTTACGGAAGAGGCTATACTAGCGGCCAAAGAATATGTGGGAGAGGAGAATGTGGTGGAATTAGACGTGCGAATGACGGCAGAGGATTTCGCGTATTATTCTCAGGTAATGCCTGCGTGTTTTTACAGACTGGGAACGGCCTCTGCAGATGGAAGTAACTCGGCTGGAGTACATAATTCCAAGTTCAATATAGACGAATCAGCCCTGCTCATAGGAGCGGGCTTAATGGCTTATCAGGCCTATAAAAAATTAAAGTAATTTCTCTCTTATGGCTAGAAAACTTAGAATAAACGGTCACTCTCATTTACTTCCTTACCCTGAGCAGATTCCTGCTTTTATGAAGGAGAAAGAGATTTTTTGGGTAGATGATGAGCGCAAGTATATGCTCCAGAAAGGATGGAAGCGCCCTGTTACTGATTCTAGTTTTTTCTTAGATGAAAAGCTAGAGTGGATGGAGAAGAATGATCTGGATCATGCTGTAGTATTGAATCTTTCTCAGTTGTATGGAAATGGCTTGAGGCTAGAGGAGATGAAGAAAGTACTCCGTTTCCAGAATGATTTTAACGCTAAGGTGCAGCATGATAATCCTTCTAAATTCTCTTGTGGATTCGTGGTTCATCCTGGATTTGTTCAGGGAGCGTTGTGGGAGATGGAGCGCTGCGTAGAGGAGTTAGGTCTTCGCTTATTGTGCCTGCCTACTCACTTTATGGATTCTATAGGAACATGGAGGTGCATTTTTGATGAGGAAACGGAACCGATTTTCGAGTTGGCCAATAAGTATAATCTAGCCGTGGAGGTTCATCCGTATGATGGTGATAAAATGATTAAGCTAGAGAACACTGCTTGGCGTTTTCATCTGGTATGGATGCTCGCTCAGTGCGGAGATGCGTATCACTTCTTCACGCTAAAAGGCTACCAGGAGAAATACCCGAATATGAGAACTTGTTTTGCTCATGGAGGTCAGTTGGCACAAATGAATTTAGGGAGAAGAATTCAAGGATTCGATGGGCGCCCAGATTTATTCGAGGGCATGACGCACCCTAGAAAAGCCGTGGGCCATCCTAATATTTTCTTCGATACGCTGGTACATGACACAGATTCTCTAAAGTTGATGATAGATCGTCAGGGAAGTAATCAAGTGATTATGGGACTGGATGATCCATATCCATTGGGAGAAATGGAAAGTCTGCCACAGAGTTCTTATCCGGGAAAAATATTAGACTTAGCACTAGAGAAAGGAGTTATTTCTGCGGAGCAAAAAGACCAGATATGGGAGGATAACGTGCTTAGGTGGTTATTCGGTGAAGATGAAGAGGGAAAGAACGAGCTGGTAAAAACCATTTTAGGAGAATAAAAAAAGCCCTTAGATTAAATATCTAAGGGCTTCGTTACGAATAGTATGTGTTGTCTAATTAGCTACCTCAGAATAGAATTTAATTCTAACTGCTCTAAGTTCTTCTTCGGTAAAATCACCTTCAAACTCCTCTTCTGCAGCTCCTATGTCTGGTGTTTCAGCTTCCATGAAGTACTCGAAAATATCTTCTATAGAATCCTCGTCTAGAATTTCATTTATGTGGTAATCTATATTGAGCTTGGTTCCGCTAGAAACTATGGCGTCCATCTCATCTAGAATTTCATTCAGGTCTTTTCCTTTTCCTTTAGCTATATCCTCAAACGGCAATTTTCTATCTACAGTAGTAATAATGTGGACCTTCAATCCACTTTTATTTACCACCGACTTAAAGACCATATCATTCGGTCTGTCTATGTCATTTTCGTCCACATATTCTTTTATGAGGTCTAAGAATGGCTGGCCGAATTTTCTAGCTTTCCCTGATCCTACACCACCCACTTTAGTGAGTTCTTCTATGGTAAAAGGATATTGCATAGACATTTCTTCTAAAGATGCTTCAGAAAAAATTACATAAGGCGGGAGTTCTTTCTGCTTAGAGATTCTTTTTCTTTCGTCTTTAAGCATTTGGAATAAAAGCAGGTCAGTCGTTCCGCCTCCTGCTTTAGTAGTGGCAGATACGGGAGAGTCATCCACTTCTTCGAAGTTCATTTCTTTAATCAGAATGAATGACTTCGGAGAGGCTATGAACTCTCTGCCTTCTACAGTGAGTTTTAGCGTTCCGTAAGTCTCTACTTCTTTGCGCAGCAATCCATTTACTACTCCCTGACGGGCTACGGCATTCCAGAATTTATCATCTTTATGTGCTCCTTTGTTCCAGAATGGATTCTTCTCCATTTTATAGGTCTTCATCTCTGAAGAATTTTTCCCCACTAGAATATCAGAAATAAATCTGGCTTTATGTGCTTCCTTCACACTTTCTGCCGTTTGAAGAAACATCTTCATTTCATCTTTCCCTTCGAACTTCTCTTTAGGAAAACGCATATTATCACATAACTCAGCTCCGGGTCCATTTACTTCATCAAACTCTTCTCCGAAATAATGAAGTAAGAACTTTCTTCTGCACATAGAAGTTTCTGCATAAGCCACTACTTCAGCTATGAGTTGCATACCTACTTCTTGCTCAGCTATAGGCTTTCCTTGGAGAAATTTCTCTAGTTTCTCCATGTCTTTATAACTGTAGAAAGCGATGCAGTTTCCTTCTCCTCCATCTCTTCCAGCTCTTCCGGTTTCCTGGTAGTAGCTTTCTAAACTTTTCGGCATATCATTATGAATAACGAACCGCACATCTGGCTTGTCTATTCCCATTCCGAATGCTATGGTAGCCACTATTACGTCTACCTCTTGCATCAAGAAGTCGTCCTGCACTCTGCCCCGTTGATTGGCATCCATTCCTGCATGGTAAGCCTTGGCGTTGAGGCCATTTACCTGCAGCGTTTCTGCTATTTCTTCTGTCTTCTTTCTGCTTAGACAGTAGATGATTCCAGACTTGCCTTCGTGGTCTCGCACATATTTTATAATCTGCTTGAGCACTTCAGTCTTAGGTCTAATCTCATAATAAAGATTATCTCTATTAAATGAAGCCTTGAACACCCGGGAGTCTTTCATCCCTAAGTTTTTCTGAATATCCTGCTGTACTTTAGTTGTGGCAGTAGCTGTTAATGCTATAATAGGCACATCTGCTATTTGGTTGATTATTTCTTTTAGTCTTCTGTACTCTGGTCTGAAGTCATGACCCCATTCAGAGATACAGTGCGCTTCATCTATAGCCATAAAACTAATTTTCACTCCCCTCAAAAACTCTATATTGGCCTCTTTGGTTAAAGATTCGGGAGCTACATAGAGTAATTTAGTCTCTAGATTAGTTACATCTTCTTTTACCTGTGCGGTTTCTGTTTTATTTAAACTAGAGTTAAGGTAGTGAGCTACGCTATCTTTTTCGCAGAAACCACGGATGGCGTCTACCTGATTTTTCATCAGTGCTATTAGCGGGGATACCACTATAGCCACACCCTCAGTCATGAGAGCAGGTAACTGATAGCACATTGATTTTCCTCCGCCCGTGGGCATGATAACAAAGGTGTCTTGGCCTTTCAGTAAGGTTTTAATAACTTCTTCTTGCTCTCCTTTGAAAGATTGAAATCCGAAGTACTTTTCTAAAGCTTCTTTTGGTTCAGCGATTAACGTCGTCATATTGGTAATTTCCTACTTTTGTGACTTAAAGATAACACTAAAACTTTTGCGCGTTGCAATGTTTTTGAGTGTTTATTAATAACACTTCTTTTGAAAGATAATAACAGCATTATTGATTCCGCAATAAAAACGCTTCAGTTAGAAGCCACATCGGTTTTGGGCCTAACTGAATTTATAGATGACTCGTTCTCTGCCACCGTAAACCTGGTCCATGCGATGAAAGGCAGGTTGATTATTTCCGGTATTGGGAAGAGCGCCATCATAGCTCAAAAAATAGTAGCTACCCTTAATTCTACAGGAACTCCAGCGGTATTTATGCATGCTGCAGATGCTATTCACGGGGATTTAGGTTTGGTACTGAAAGATGATGTTGTCCTTATAATTTCCAAGAGTGGAAATAGTCCTGAGATTAAAGTGCTTAGCTCATTAGTGAAGTCTCGTGGAAATATTCTGATAGGAATGGCAGGCAACATGACTTCTGATTTAGCTACGAAATCTGATCATGTTTTAAACACTACGGTAAGCGCAGAGGCTTGTCCAAATAACCTCGCGCCTACTTCTAGCACTACTGCTCAAATGGCCATGGGGGACGCTTTGGCTGTTTGTTTGATGGATTTAAAAGGGTTTGGCTCAGAGGATTTTGCAAAGCATCATCCGGGAGGAGCGCTAGGTAAAAAACTCTTTGTAAGAATAAATGATGTGTTGGTAGAAACATCCACTAGTGTTTCTGCAGAAACCAAGGTGAAAGATGTAATTTTAGCCATTAGTTCTAGTAGACAAGGAGCCACGACAGTGGTAGATGGAACTAAAATCTTGGGAATAGTAACAGATGGAGATTTAAGAAGAATGTTAGAGTCTAATGCCGACATTCATATCGTTTCTGCAGCAGATATTATGACTAAGAGCCCCAAGCAAATAGAGCTGAGTGAACTGGCAGCTGAAGGGTTTAGACTGATGGAAAAGTTCAATATTACTCAGTTAGTAGTTACAGAGAATAAGGAGTACAGAGGATTAGTTCATCTTCATGACATTTTAAAAGAAGGGATTTACTAATGAGTAAAGAAAAGGAAATGAGTTTCTTGGACCATCTGGAGGAGCTTCGTAAAAGGCTTATCTGGATAGTTCTTTCTATAGCCGTAGGAGGCACGTTGATGTTTGTTTTTCAGTCTCAGGTAGAGTCTGTGTTAAGCGGGCCTAGGAATTCTGATTTTGTGACGTATAAATTACTTTGTAAGCTTTCTCAAGCCTCCGGATTAGATGATTCTCTTTGTTTTACAGATGTAGATTTTGAACTTCAGGGAACTACTATGTTGGCCAATTTTACAGCTCACTTTATGGTAAGTATCATAGGCGGAATTATTATTGCATTTCCGTTTATTTTCTATCAGTTATGGCTGTTTATCAAGCCAGGGCTTAAGAATAATGAGATTAGTGCAGTAAATGGAATATCTATTGGCACGAGTTTGCTTTTTTTCAGCGGAGTTTGCTTTGGGTATTTTGTTCTAGCTCCCTTGTCTGTAAGATTTTTAGGAACGTATGAATTTGCTGGGGCAGTTATGCGGCCTAATGTGATGAGTTACATAAAACTCGTGGCGTCTTTATCTCTGGCTACTGGAATCATTTTTCAACTTCCTGTGGTAATTTATTTTCTGGCTAAAATCGGAATTGTAACACCTGAAGGACTGAGAAAATATAGAAAACACACACTCGTAGCGGTGTTAGTTCTAGCAGCTGTAATTACACCACCCGATGTGTTTAGTCAAATACTGGTGGCTTTCCCTGTGCTGATTTTGTATGAATTCAGCATTAGAATAGCAGCTCGAGTTCAGAAGAAAGAAAGTACTAATGCTATCATTTCTCGATAAGAAATAGTAGGTTGTTACTCCAGCTCAAAAGGAGCTTCTGAAAAATCGTCTTTCGTCTTGTATTTCGCAGCATTATTAATCCTATCTGAAAGATCGGGGTGTGTACTGAAAAAGGCAGGAATTTCTATGGATTGGTCTTTTGTGTGGGTTTTTAACTTTATAAAAACAGTGGCCATGTGTACTGGTTTAAGTCTAGATTTTTCTAATAGCTTCAGACCAAAATCATCTGCTTCTTCCTCATGATTTCTACTGAAAGAAGTAGAAACGGTATGCGAAATAACTTTAGCTAGAATAGAAGGGTCTCCTCCTGAGCTAATTAAAATAAGGACAGCTACTCCTAAATCTCTGGATAGCTTGGTAAGGACATGGCGGTGTTCCACATGGCCCATTTCATGGGCTATTATGGCTGCAAGCTGTTCTGGTGTCTCACAAAAATCTACTATTCCTGTGGTGATAAATATATGACCTCCCATTCCTGCAAACGCATTTATTTGAGTGCTATTCACTAAGTGAAACTCATAATTAAAACGACTTGTTTTTAAGGAACCCAGAAGTCTATTCTGGATGGTGTCTATGATCAAGGTCTTGGCGGAGTCATTGGATTCTCCTCCTAAGTCTCCGATGATTTGCAACGCCATTTTATCACCTAAGCTCTCTTCCATTTCAGAGGAAACAGAGAGGTCTATGTCAGTTGATGGTATAAGCAAAATGAATGCATACCAGCAGACTAAAAAGAGCAGGATAATAGTAATAAGCTCTTTATATATTTTTCCTAGCATGCCCAGTGAGTTACTTAGGTGGAGCGTTTACATGGCCAGTTGCAGCGCTGTCTGGTCCAGAGAAAGCACGGTGATAGGCCAGTTTTCCAAAAAACAAGAAGTAGTACATTCTTCCTTTTCTAGCTCTTACAGCGCCCACTATGCTGAATATAAAGTATAATAAATTGGCAGTAATTACTACACACAAGTAGCCCCAGAATAATGAGTTTTCTGCGAAAGGGTTATCCGATTCCCAGGTTTCGGGATTCCCAGTGATCGTTAGAATTCTGATGGTCCAAAATATAAGTCCTGCATTTAAAATAGTAGTAGGGAACTGAGAGTAAAGAGACTGGAGGGTATGAAACTTCACAAAACGCCCTTTGTTCCTATTTACATAATAATAAACAACAGCGGCTATTAAATTAATGATGGGGAGCGGCAGACCAGCTGCCAATGCTCCGAACATCATTAAGTATGCACCCATAGCATCTTCACGTTCTCTCGTGGAAACTTCTTCTGGCTGTGGTATTTCTGCATATATTCTACTCATTATTCAGTACTAGCAGATTCAATTTTTTCGTCTTCAACATCTGGTTTACTAGAAAACGGAGGATATTCATCTGACATGTACCCCATGTATAGATTGACTCTTGTAGACCATCTTATTGTTCCAACCTGAAACTCATGCCAGCTTTTAGGATAGCTTCCTGTAAATAGAACTGACCAGAACGATAAAAAGTTAAGTATCATTCCCCATATCGCTCTGAAGTACAGGATAAATACATGAGGTAGGATAACATAGATAGCTCCAAACAATGTCTTAAGTAAATGTGTACCTCTACTTAACTTCTCTGGATAAGGAACTTCTAGTGTAGTGTTATCATCTGTTCCACTTAGTCCAAATGCTGGATAACCGTCTGAAAGGTTAAGTATTCGGGCTTGAAGACGGAGGTTCCATCGGAGTAAATTTACCTGGTATTCGAAGAAACTTTCAGGATGTCTCCCAGTAAATAAAATAACCCACCAAGCTATGAATCTAAGAATAGAACCCCAAATAGCACAAAATAGTAAGAGAAATAGGTGTGGAATAAAAATATAAAAAAGACCGAAAAAAGCCCTTAAAAGTAGTTCGCTACGAGAGTAGCTTTCTTGATGTTTGATAGAAAGTTGCATGATTGTTTTGTTTGTTAAGCTTTTAAAAATAGCACATTCAACGACTCCATGATAGATTCGTGATAAATTATTTTACTCCACTTCTGCTCAATCAATCTTTAAATGACTCATTTTTCAGAATAATGTGCGGCCAATTGGTAAAGACTTTTGTAGAACTAATTAGTGGGTGCTGACTCTAATACTTCACGGCAGATTCCTCTAACTTTTTTTAATTCTTCCTAGAACACCTTTGTTAGATTTTGGGCTCTATGAAGTCCCATTTGTTTCCATATAAATCTTCGAACACCACCACCTTTCCGAAATCTTTTTCTGTAGGTTCGGTGACGAATTTCACATTATGCTGCTGCATGTGCTTTACATCTCTCCAGAAATCATCCGTGTACAGAAACATAAATACTCTGCCCCCAGTTTGATTTCCTACTGAGGCCATTTCTTTTTCGCTTTTAGCCTTTGATAAAAGGAGAGCACACTGAGTATCTCCTGGTGGAGCTATGATGACCCACCTTTTTTCGGGGCTGCGCTGCACATCTTCCACTACTTTAAATTTCAACACTTCGGTATAAAAGGCCAGCGCCTCATCATGGTCTTTTACCATTAATGTCACTCTGGAAATGTGCTGATTCATAGTTTGTGTTTTAGCGGATTTTAGGCCAAAAAAAGATGTTTTAAGCATTTAAATACTAATAATGGACTATTTAAGTGCTTTTCGTTCTCTTTTCGCTTGTTTTTTTAAGTAGATATATATCTAACTAAGGCTCTAATTAGCGCGTTAAAATTAGTACTAGGAAAGCTATATCTAGAAGGGAAATACTCCTGTTGGTTTATCCCCCTCTAAATGCAGTTTAGGCTTTCTAGTAACCGGTGCAGTATTATTTTAATTCCGGCCATTTTACAGTGTCATCATCTATGAAGTGCGGGCTCCATTGAACTTCACTTAAACTGTCTTCGTCAAACCAAAAATTCATTCCGAGTTTATCAGAAAAGATTAGTTCGTGTGATGGGTTTTCGCTTGATGACAAGTCGTCAAATCCGAGATCATCTACTCCCTTATCTTTCAGTTTGCTTTTGAACTCTTCTTTGGATAGGCCTATGGGCGTGAAATCCAAAAATTGATAGTCAGCTGAAGTGATCGCTATCGTCACTAGACGCCAGTCATCTTCCTTGTCGAACCCAAGAGATAATTCAAGTTCGTCAAAATGCCAGCTTTCGGTTTCATCCTCCTCTGACTCAGTATAGGAGAAGCTTTCCTTTTCGTCTGGTTCTCCTAGAAGTGATGTTACATCTTCTCTTTGAAGACCGAATTTTAATTCTCCAAGTCCTTCTCCCTCTACTATGAGGTTAATATTTATGTTTCCGTCTTTTACTACTTTCATTGCGTTATCTTTTATTTGGGATGTTTTTTAAATCTCGTTCACGAAATTTAAAAAGACTTTTTTATGAAGCTCAAGGTCCATGTTAGGAGAAAGTGCTACTCGTGCTATATAGTCTTTGTCTCCTTCTTTGGTGGTTCCTTGAGTAGAGGTCGCGGGTATGGTCCAGTAACATCCGTTTAACTGTCCGTAACTCACGCAATATTTACTCTCATCAGGGATTTCGCTGATCATTAAATTGATCAGTTTATGATTTAAGGCTCTTTTATAAGATTCCCTTTCTTCGTCAGTGCCGCCTTTAGTAGGAAGATCTAATGAAAATACAGAGGGGGTAAATCCTTGTTCGGCTAATTCTTCTGAGACAAAATTGATTTTGGCTTCTGGCAAAGTTTCGTTGATGAAATTCACAAACTCACGTGTGTTCTTATAGGCATCATGAATTCGTTGTTTCATGGAGGGCATTTGTTTTGCTAATAATTCGTATTGCAGATTTGTAGCTTCGTTATCACATAGGATGAGATGCTGTTCTATTTTCTCCATCAAAACCTTAGCCTTACTATTTGCAACGCAATAACCAGCAGTACATAAGCCGCCACTAGGAAATTTAGATCCACTGGCATATGAAATGGTTCGCACCTCAGATAAGATGTCCTCTTCACCCAAGAAGTGAACATTGGGACAAAATGTTTGATCTAAAATAAAAACAGGGTCTACTGCTAGTTCACCAGTTGCTGTCTTGCGGGGTGCACTTAAGACCTCCTTTAATTTTATAAGATCGGGTACTTCGACTCTGGGGTTCGTTGGGATTTCAGCAATGATATATGGGATAGCATCTTGGCTAGCTATTTTAGCTAAGACTGTATCAATGCTCTGTACCATATCATTATCTCCATCCACTGGTAAGTCCACCACTTCCACATTATCAATGCAGGCTGCTACTCGTCTTGCTTGGTCATTCGTTCCGCCATAACAATTTGGTGGAACGATGATTTTGATAGCCTTTCCTTTATGTTTTTCTAGCGCATCATGAATTAGACCCATCATGATCGCATATTGAATAGAGAGTCCACTTGAGCCAACAACTGCTTTGGTGTTGGTTCCTGTAATCTTTTTAATTGAATCTAAGACAAGAGTCTTATTCTTCTCTAAGTTACTTATGTTGGCCTCAACAGAAGAATTTTCTATTAGTGATTTTAGTGCTGCTAGAGAATTGACAGGGGTCATGGCTATGGTTTCTCTTCTGCGGAAATGCTGAATTTCTGAGATATAACTGTAGTTTTCTTTACCATTCACTACTAATAGACTTCCCAGTTGAGAATGAATGTTTACGAAAAAGTCAATATTTGAGTTGAGGTCGAATTTGGAAATTTCATCTTGCTGTGAAATGAGAACTGTGCTTCCATTGAATGCCGATATCTCTTCTGACTTCTCTACACGCTTTAAATCAAAATTATACCCGTAAATACTTCTTAGTATTTCTGAATCAAAAAACTCGGGTAATTCACCAGTGTAAATGATTTGGGTGTTTTTATTATCTAATAAATTTTTTCTTAGAATAGCCAAAACAGGAGCCGTCTGTGACGAAAAACTGATAGCACTATCTGGGGATAGCTTGTTTAAGCTAGAAATTACCCATTCCAGTATGCAAGATAGCGGATGACCTAATCGAATGTAATCATAGGCAGTAGGCAATTTACTTAGAGCCTCGGCTTCAGAATTATTGTCTTTAAATAGGTGTTCAAACTGGTCTAAGAACTGAGATTTAGCCAATTTTTCATCATAAATATCTAGTCGATGAGTGGTTAGCTTCAGCCAGCCAGCCGGCATGTTGTCTAACACCTCTTTAACATAATTGAATATATTTTTCTCTTCCATATTTCCCTTCTTTTGATAGGTCAAATGTATAGGTTAATTGGGCTTGAATTATAAGTGTTATAGGACGTTTTGTTACTTTATTGAGTTTGATTTTTTTATATTTAAACGATGAAATTTTTACGGACATGGGTAAAGGAGAGAATAGTTTTTTAAAAGAATTTGCATAATCATAGAAACGATGAATAACAGAGAAGATATTCCTAAAAAGCAGCGAGAGCCATGGCCAATTAAAGAGGTTATGGAACAGGTGTATGCGATGAAGCTTTGGGGTGGTCGTGCAGTTGATTTTTATTCAGGTTCAGGTTCTCATGATTCTGAGTTGGTAACTCCGTATATAGAGGTTTTAACCTCCTTTTTGACTTCTTTTAAAAGCCCTATTACGTTATGTGATCTAGGGTGTGGAGATTTTAATGTTGGAAAGGACCTAGTGAAGTACACGAAGAAATATATCGCAGTGGATATAGTATCAGACCTGATAGAACGCAACAGGAAAAAATTTAAAGAAGATCATTTAGAATTCCATTGTTTGGATGTCGTAGCAGATGATTTGCCAGAGGGAGATTGTGCTTTGGTAAGGCAGGTGTTACAACATTTATCGAATTCAGAAGTGCAAAGAATAGTGGATAAACTGACCGAATTTAAATATGTTATTCTGACGGAGCATCTGCCTGATGGAGATTTTGAAGCTAATAAGGATATTATTACAGGGCAAGGGATAAGACTAAAAAAGCAGAGTGGTATAGACTTATTGTGCCCCCCGTTTAATTTCAAAGTATTAAATGAGAAAGTGTTATTATCCGTTGCTGTGTCTGATCATAATGGTGTTATCGTAACTACACTTTATGAAACTTAATTAATGAGTTGATTTTAAAATAGAAAAGTAGCTGCAATTTCTCTCAGTGTTCCAAGAGAAAATATTTGATATGATAATCTGAGTGCCATGGGTGGAGTTACACATGAGCTGGGTA
Source organism: Cryomorphaceae bacterium ASP10-05a (assembly GCA_000981645.1). Lineage (GTDB taxonomy): Bacteria > Bacteroidota > Bacteroidia > Flavobacteriales_D > Sanyastnellaceae > ASP10-05a. Next base: position 84,916 of record LAQC01000003.1, read on the forward strand.
AAGGTTGGAAAGCAACGTATACCATAGGTTCTGCACCAAGAAATCCAGAAGTGAATGAGCTTTACAGTAATGGCTTACACCAAGGAGTTAGTGAGATTGAACAAGGGGGTACAACTCTTAGCAAAGAGACTTCAGTTGAAAATAGCTTACCGCTAAAAGGAAGTTTAAAAAAAAGGGTTGTTCTATCATTAGGTAATTAATTTTTACATCATTCTTAATCTACAAGATGAAATGCGGTTAACGATACGTGGCGCTTTTCCTGTGTTCAAACACGAACAAACAGATACACGATTAATGGGGTTTGATTCAGCGGTAACTCATATAGCCACTATGCGAATTAATATGAAAGGGAAATCCAGTTATTTAAAAGGAGACGACAGAGGGAATCAGTTGCCGTTAGTTTATATGCCATCAAATAATATTTATACTGAATTAAACTATCAACTCCTTGAATTAGGGAGCCTCTCTAATGTGGGTTTTCAAATTAACAGTCGGGTTGTCTTTGAACAAAAAGAATTACTTTCTTCTCAAGATTCTGTGGCTGCACCTGAGTGATATTACTGGATAGGTTTAAAGGTGTCAGCAGAAAATAAATTGCCTAAGCTAAGATTAAGCCTGTTCGTAAGAGCAGAAAACTTACTTAATGAAACTTACCGAGAGTATCTTAATCGTCAACGTTATTTTGCAGATGATTTGGGATTTAACTTAATAGTGGGTGTAAATATTTCATTTTGAAAAGGCATTTTGCTTATAAGTTTTCTAGCTCATTTAATACAGCTTGTTCCACTTCTTCAGTGTCCCATACTTTTGATATATCTGGTCTATCCATTACGCGTTTCATGATAGCATCTTGGAGTTCGCCATTGCGCAGCGCTTCATCGTAAGGAGTGTGACTGAAGGTGACTTGACTGTATAAAGGGAGCCACTTGTCTGGATGTTTTGTGGTGATTTTACGTTCTATTTTTTTCTGCAGAAGCCATTGCTCATTGGCGGTGAGGTCACGCATCTCTACATAATTTCGAAGTGCCAGTTCTGATATGGCATCTGCTTCTGGAGCACGCTTGGCTGAGAACTGTGAGAATACTTGGTCCCATTCCCAGTCGTCCTGTTCAAATAAATCATTAAACACCGTGCAGTCTTCAAATCCACTGTTCATGCCCTGTCCGTAGAATGGAACTATGGCATGAGAGGCATCGCCCATAAGGCATATTTTGTCTTGGTAATGCCATGGAGAGCAACGCACTGTTACCAAGCTAGCCGTAGGATTTTCATTGTAATCTTTTAGCAGGTCTGGAATAAGAGGAAGCGTATCAGGGAAGGTTTTTTGGAAGAAATCCATCACTTTCTCATCTGTATCTAGCGAGTTAAAAGAAACTTCTCCGTCATAAGGGAAAAAGAGTGTAAGCGTAAAACTCCCGTCTATATTGGGGAGCGCTATGAGCATAAACTGCCCACGCGGCCATATATGGAGCGAGTGCTTGTCTAGCTTGTGCGTGCCATCAGCATTGGCAGGAATGTGTAATTCCTTGTAGCCATGCTCGAGGTATTTTTGAGAGAAATTAAATTTATCCGTTTTCATTAACCTCAGTCTTACCGCACTAAACGCCCCGTCTGTCCCTATGATTCTATCGTATGCTTTTTCAGAGGCTTCTTTGGTGTGAAGGTCTTGAATTTTAAGCGCATTGGTATTCAAATCGATATCTTTCACTTGCTGGTTAAAGAAAAACTGCACATTAGGATATTCATCTGCTTTTATGAGCAGCTGTTTATTTAGCTCGCCTCTACTTACAGAATAAATAGCTTGATCATCAAAACCATAAGGCTGAAAGCTCTGGTTCCCCTCCACATCATGCACCATACGGCCCTTCATAGGAATGGCTATTTTCTCTATTTCATCACTGATACCTGCACCTTTCAGTGCTTTCCAGCCTCTATCACTCAGGGCTAGATTTATAGACCTTCCGGCCACTAGTTTAGCATCTCTAATGTCTGATCTGCGCTCGTATATAGACACTTCAAACCCTTTTCGGGCCATGTAAATGGCTTGTAAACTTCCTACTAATCCTGCTCCTATAATGGCTATTTTATTCATGGTTTTATCCTATTGCTTGTCTTAAATCTTCTAGTATATCTTCTGTATCCTCTACACCTACGCTTAGCCTAATAAGAGAATCAGTAATCCCTGATTTCTCTCTAGTTTCCTTAGGAATACTAGCGTGAGTCATAGTTGCTGGGTGACCTATAAGAGATTCTACACCTCCTAAAGATTCTGCTAGTGTGAACACCTCACATTTAGCCAGTACGTTATGTGCAGCCTCTAGGCTATCCTTTTTCATGGTGAAACTGACCATTCCACCATAAGTTCTCATCTGAGTGGCAGCCACTTTGTGGCCTGGGCTATCTGCTAATCCTGGGTAATATACCTTATCTACCTTTGGATGATGGCTCAACATTGTAGCCACGGCACCCGCATTAATAGCATGCTGTTTCATTCTAAGATGAAGTGTTTTTAGTCCTCTCAGAACTAAGAAACAGTCTTGCGGCCCTGGAATGGCTCCACATGAATTTTGTAATCTGTAAAGTTCTTTTGCCAGCGCATCATCATTGCATACAATAGCTCCCATAACGGTATCGGAGTGTCCTCCTAAATACTTAGTAACCGAGTGCATAACGATGTCTGCTCCTAGGTCTAATGGAGTCTGGTTATAAGGCGTTGCAAAGGTGTTATCTACCGCCAACAGTGCTCCGTGAGCTGCTGTTACTTCTGCTATAGATTTAATGTCTGCTATCTTAAGCGTAGGGTTGGTAGGAGTTTCTAGCCAAACTAGCTTAGTCTTATCTGTAAGGTGCGGTTTTAGCGTCTCACCATCGGTAAGATTAATGAAGTTAAATGTGATGCCATAATGAGCATAAACCGTGGTAAAAAGTCTGTACGTTCCACCATATACATCACCTATCGAAATCACTTCATCTCCAGGTCTAAGGATTTTTATAATATTATCTATAGCAGCCATTCCTGAACCAAAGCACAAGCCGTATTTTCCGTTTTCCAATACTGCTAGCGCACTCTCCAAAGCCGATCTAGTCGGATTACTGGATCGAGCATAAGCATGTCCTTTGTGCTCTCCTAGAGCGGTTTGGACAAAAGTAGATGTTTGAAAAATCGGAGTCATAATAGCCCCAGTACTTGGGTCAGGCTCTATTCCAGCGTGGATGCACTTGGTGCCGAATTTCATGTCTTTCTTCATCTTTATTTTTACTCGCGTAGCAAAGATAAATGAATGAAGCAACGAGATGATGAAACGATGTCACAATGTGTGACGAATCCTTTTGAAGTGTATGCGTTACTTACTATGAGAAAAAGGTTTCCTCCATTAAATGGAACCTAGATCTTCTAGTTTCGGGAGTCACTTCTCTAAGGTGTTCAGTTTAGATGCTGTAAAATTGAAGTGTGGTAATTCCGCTTTTACTGTTTCCGTATAGCGCTATGGATTAGCGTAGCTATGAGGAATAGACAAGATGCTCTCTAGTAATTCTTGAACAAAAAAAACGCCTCTTGATAAATCAAAAGGCGTTTTTAATAGAGATAAAAATTATCAGTTACTAACTTAATAGTTTCTTATTCAAATAAGGAATGGTTTAACTACCACACATATCGCAGTCGTCTCCGTTATCAATAGAACATGCCATAGCTTCTTCGTCCTCTTGTCTTTCCTCTTCGGTTTTAGCCACTGGAGCTACTTCTTTGTATTTCTTGTCTACTGTGAACTTGATAGCGTCTGTAGCTGCCTTCGTTCTTAAGTAATACATTCCAGTTTTTAAACCTGACTTCCAACCATAAAAATGCATTGAACTCATTTTTTTGAAGTTTGCATTCTCCATGAAAATATTCAATGACTGTGATTGGTCAATGAAAGCTCCTCTGTCTGCAGCCATGTCTATAATTACTTTTTGAGAAATTTCCCAAGCCGTTTTATAAAGTGCTTTTAGATTTTCTGGAACTTCTTTTATTCCTTGAACAGAACCATTAGCCGCGATGAGTTTATTCTTCATCTCGTCATTCCATAGTCCTAATGCGTTCAAGTCTCTTAATAAATGCTTGTTCACGATGATGTATTCACCAGAAAGGACTCTTCTCGTATAAATATTAGAAGTGTAAGGCTCGAAGCATTCGTTATTTCCTAAAATTTGAGCAGTAGATGCAGTAGGCATAGGCGCCACTAGAAGAGAATTTCTCATTCCTTTTTTTACTATCTCAGCTTTCAGTGTTTTCCAGTCCCATCTATCAGAAGGAGTTACTCCCCATAAATCTGGCTGAAGCTTCCCTTTAGAAGCTGGTGAACCTTTGAACGACTCATACGCTCCTTCTTCTATAGCTAAGTCCTTAGAAGCTGTACAAGCTGCGAAGTATATAGTTTCGAAGATTTCTTTATTCATGACCCTAGCCTCAGGAGAATCGAAAGGGAAACGCATTTTAATAAACGCATCTGCTAATCCTTGAATACCTATTCCAACTGGACGGTGACGCATGTTAGAGTTCTCAGCTTCTTTTACGGGGTAATAGTTTCTATCTATTACTTTGTTTAAGTTCTTAGTTACTCTATAAGTTACTTTGTAAAGCTCTTTGTGATCAAACTCTCCATCTATTACGAATTTAGGAACTGCTATACTCGCTAGGTTACATACCGCCACTTCGTCTGGTGCTGTATATTCCATAATCTCAGTACAGAGGTTAGAACTCTTAATAGTTCCTAAGTTTTTCTGATTAGATTTCTCATTGGCGGCATCTTTATAAAGCATATAAGGAGTACCCGTTTCTATCTGAGATTCTAAGATTTTAAACCATAGCTCTTGAGCTTTGATTGTTTCTCTTCCTTTTCCTTCAGTTTCATACTTGGTATAAAGCGCTTCGAATTCTTTTCCGTAAACATCAGAAAGGCCAGGACATTCGTTTGGACACATTAATGTCCAGTTTCCACCATCTTCTACACGCTGCATGAATAAATCACATACCCACATTGCGTAGAATAAATCTCTAGCTCTTTGTTCCTCTTTACCATGGTTTTTCTTAAGGTCTAAGAAATCCATAATATCTGCATGCCATGGCTCGATGTAAATAGCGAAAGAACCTTTTCTTTTTCCTCCACCTTGGTCTACGTATCTAGCGGTGTCGTTAAACACTTTCAGCATAGGTACTATTCCGTTAGAAGTTCCATTGGTTCCTTTGATGTAAGATCCTTTAGCTCTTATGTCATGTATAGAAAGACCGATTCCTCCAGCACTCTGAGAAATTTTAGCGCACTGCGTGAGCGTGTCATAAATCCCATCGATACTATCTTCTTTCATCGTAAGTAAGAAACAAGAAGACATTTGAGGTTTAGGAGTTCCAGCGTTAAATAACGTCGGAGTAGCATGTGTAAACCATCCTTGGCTCATCATGTTATAAGTCTCTATCGCAGATTCTATATCATCACCATGTATTCCTACAGAAACTCTCATGAGCATGTGCTGAGGTCTCTCAGTCACCTGACCTAATGTTCTTAATAGGTAAGATCTCTCTAAGGTTTTAAAACCAAAGTAATCATAGTTGAAATCTCTATCGTAGATAATCGTAGAGTCTAATCTCTCTGAATTATCCATAATAGTTTTGTAAACATCCTCTGCAACTAGAGAAGCATTCGCTCCAGTTTTAGGGTCTTTATATTCATAAAGATCAGTCATCGTTTGACTAAACGATTTCTTGGTGTTTTTATGTAAGTTACTTACAGCTATTCTAGAGGCTAGCTGAGCATAATCTGGATGCGTAGTGGTGTTAGTAGCGGCTATTTCTGCGGCTAAATTATCAAGTTCAGATGTGGTTACACTATCATAAACTCCCTCGATGACCTTCATGGCCACCTTTAATGGGTCTACTGCTACGTTTAATCCGTAACATAATTTTTTAACTCGGGCGGTAATTTTATCAAATTGTACCGTCTCTTTTCGGCCATCTCGTTTTAATACATACATGGTGTTGCTCCTGTGTGGTTATAAGGTTAGTAATGGGTGAATTTAGAGAGAATAGTTCTCTCACATGAAATAAACACTTAATTCACGGTTACTGTGGTTCTATAGATTTGTTTAGGTATGCGGGGTGTTCAGCGGGTCAGACTAAAAGTCTTCGTCTAAACTGAACGTTTGTGATTCCTTTCCAGTCATTACGCCAGCTTTAGCGTATTCACCTACTCGTTTCTCGAAGAAGTTCGTCTTTCCTTGTAGAGAAATCATTTCCATGAAATCAAAAGGGTTTGTAGCATCATATACTTTCTCACATCCTAACTCTACTAATAGTCTGTCTGCCACAAACTCGATGTATTGAGTCATAAGGTTAGAGTTCATGCCTATTAGTCTTACTGGAAGTGCATCCGTTACGAAGTCTTTTTCTATATCTACTGCGTCTACGATAATCTTTTTAACGTCTTCTGGGTCTAGCTTGTTTTGGATATGATCGTTATAAAGTAAACAAGCAAAATCACAGTGCAGACCTTCGTCTCTTGAGATTAATTCGTTAGAGAAAGTTAGTCCTGGCATTAATCCTCTTTTCTTTAACCAGAAAATAGAACAAAATGAACCTGAGAAAAAGATTCCCTCTACAGCAGCAAAAGCTACTATCCTCTCAGCGAAGTTACCGTTGTCAATCCATCTCAATGCCCAATCAGCTTTCTTTTTTACACAATCTAATGTTTCTATCGCATTAAAAAGCATGTTCTTTTCGGCTGTGTCTTTGATGTAGGTGTCTATCAGTAAAGAATATGTTTCTGAATGAATATTCTCCACCATTATCTGGAAACCATAAAAGAACTTAGCTTCAGTATACTGAACTTCAGCTACGAAATTTTCTGCTAGGTTTTCATTAACGATACCATCACTAGCAGCGAAAAAGGCAAGAACATGTTTTATGAAGTGACGCTCGTCATCGTTTAATTTCTTTTCCCAATCTACTTGATCTGCTTCTAAATCTATTTCTTCAGCAGTCCAAAAGCTAGCTTCCGATTTTTTGTAGAAAGCCCAAATATCATCATGTATTATGGGGAACAGAACAAACCTGTTTGGATTGTCCTCTAAAATTGGTTCTGGTAATCTATTTGTTTCTGCCATCTTACTGAATGTTTTGGAGTCGAAGGGGCATTGCCTATCGGCTCTTAGTTTGGGGTTCTGATATTTTATTTGTTGACCTTGGCTCCTCGGTTACTGAAGTCAATTGGTATGCTTAGAACGGAATTTCTACAAAAGCAGAATTCGTATGTTTTCTAGACTTTACAAATATTGAGTTTTTATTTCTTGTTTAGTCAACTAAACAATTCACAATTGGACATAGTTTTACACACTCATTCCACATGCTGCTGTATCTTTGATTAGTTCGTGAAACATTGGCGTTTATCAAGTGTGGAGGAAGTTTCAATAACCCTAGTTTTTTCTGTTCATTTCTTTTTTACAGATGATTTAGGCTTGCAATTGATTGATAATAATAAGATTAGAAGGGAGTATGGAAAACGTGTTAAAAAAATAGCTTGCTGAGTTCGTGTTTGCATGTTATAGCTCTAGAATAAAAAGGGTGATTGTGTTTAATGACTCAGCCAATATGTCATACGCAGATTCGTTGGAATGATTTATGACATTGGCTAGTAGTATTTGAATGCATGCAGGAGGTTTTGAATTATTTTTGCAACGCGAAAATTTGGGCTATAGTTTCCCGAAATAACACTGAGAAATAGACATAATGATAGGTTCAATAAATAAATTAATAAAGAGGTTCGTAGGAGATAAGGCTGAAAAGGACATCAAATTAATGAATCCTTTAGTAGATAAGACCAATGAGTTCTTCGCTACATACGCTACCTTAACTAACGATGAGCTAAGAGGGAAGGCTGAAGAGTTAAAACAAAGAATAGCCGACTATATAGCTGAAGAGGAAGATGAGATTAAGGAGATTAAAGCTAAGGCTGATGAAGAGGGCGTATCGATTACTGATAAAGAAGACTATTTTGAGAGAATAGATAAACTCACAGAAACATCTGACGAGAAGTTAGAGGAGGTTTTAAATGACATTTTACCTGAAGCTTTCGCTACTATAAAAGAGACTGCTAGAAGGTTTATGATAAATGATGAGGTAGAAGTTACTGCCTCCCAAATGGATAAAGATCTGGCTGCAGAAAGAGATGCGATAGAAATCCATGGAGATAAGGCACATTGGAAAACTGCTTGGAATGCTGCAGGCGCTGTTATAAAATGGGAGATGGTGCATTATGATGTTCAGCTCATAGGGGGTGTAGCTATGCACCAAGGTAAAATAGCCGAGATGCAAACGGGGGAGGGGAAAACATTAGTAGCCACGCTGCCTATGTTCTTAAATGCATTAGCGGGTAGAGGTGTTCACTTAGTTACGGTGAATGATTACCTAGCTCGAAGAGATAGTGAGTGGATGGGGCCTATTTTCGAATTCCATGGCTTAACTGTAGACTGTATAGACAAGCACAGGCCTAACTCTGAAGAAAGAAGAAATGCTTATAAAGCGGATATTACCTATGGGACGAATAATGAATTCGGTTTTGATTACCTAAGAGATAATATGGCTTCTGAGGTAGAGAGTTTAGTTCAAAGAAAACCCCATTATGCGATCGTAGATGAGGTGGATTCTGTGCTGGTGGATGAGGCTAGAACTCCATTGATTATTTCCGGTCCAACTCCTAAAGGAGATGAGCATGAATTTGATGCGCTTAAACCTAAAATTCAGGCTATTGTAAACGCCCAGAAACAATTGGCGTTGCAATTTTTAGCTGATGCTAAAATCAAATTAAAAGGGATAGCTGAAGGAGAGGTTTCAAAGGAGGATGCCAAAGAGGGTGGAATGTCATTGCTACGCGCATTTAGAGGACTGCCAAAAAATAAAGCACTCATAAAGTATTTAAGTGAAGAGGGGGTAAGAGCCCAGCTTTTAAAAACAGAAGGGTTTTATATGCAGGATAATAGCCGTGAAATGCACCTAGTAGATGCAGAGCTATTATTTATGATAGATGAAAAAACAAATGCTATAGAGCTACAGCCTAAAGGATTAGAAATAATAGGGAAAGACCTGGATGATGATAATTTCTTCATCATGCCTGATGTAGGGTCTGATATGGCAGATATAGAAAATGGCGAGGGAAGTGATGAGGATAAGTTAGCTAAGAAGCAGGAGCTGATGAATGACTTCGGTATAAAATCTCAAAGAGTTCATACAATCAACCAATTATTAAAGGCATATACTTTATTCGAAAAAGATATAGAGTATGTAGTAATGGATAATAAGGTGAAAATCGTAGATGAGCAGACGGGACGTATCATGGAAGGTAGACGTTACTCTGATGGATTGCACCAAGCTATAGAGTCTAAAGAAAATGTAAAGGTAGAGGCTGTTACACAGACATACGCTACGGTTACTCTTCAAAACTTCTTTAGAATGTACCATAAACTGTCTGGTATGACAGGAACAGCAGAAACTGAAGCAGGAGAATTATGGGATATTTACAAGTTAGATGTTGTTATAATTCCTACAAACAGACCTATAACTAGAGATGATAGGGATGATTTGCTTTTTAGAACTAAAAGAGAAAAGTACAACGCTGTAATAGATGAAATAGTAAAGTTAACAGAACAAGGAAGACCAGTGCTAGTGGGGACTACTAATGTTGAGGTGTCTGAGCTGCTAGGGAAGATGTTGGATATGAGAGATATCAAGCATAATGTACTGAATGCTAAAATGCATCAACGTGAGGCAGAGATAGTGGCTGAGGCTGGAAATGACGGGCAAATTACCATAGCCACGAATATGGCTGGTAGGGGAACCGATATCAAGTTAAGCGCTAAAGTGAAAGCTGCAGGTGGTTTAGCTATTGTAGGTACTGAAAGACATGATTCTAGAAGGGTAGACAGACAGTTAAGAGGTAGGGCTGGTAGACAGGGAGATCCTGGTTCTTCTCAGTTTTTCGTGTCTTTAGAGGATGACTTGATGAGACTTTTCGGTTCTGACAGAACAGCTAAGGTGATGGATAGAATGGGCTTCAAAGAAGGCGAGGTTATCCAGCATGGAATGATTACTAAGAGTATAGAAAGAGCGCAGAAGAAAGTAGAAGAGAATAACTTCGGAGTAAGAAAGCGTCTTCTTGAGTATGATGATGTAATGAATGCTCAGAGAGAGGTGATCTATAAAAGAAGAAGAAACGGATTAGATGGCGAGAGACTAAAGCTGGATTTAGCTAACATGTTTTATGACATGGCTCAGGAAGTGGTTTCTGCGTATTCTCCAACTAAAGATTTTGAGAATTTCAAATTAGCTACGTTAGCTAGACTTTCTATAGACACCCCATTTTCTCAAGATGAATTTGACTCTAAAAAACCAGAGGAGTTAACTGGCCAGTTATATGTAAATGCCAATGCTAATTACGAAAAAAGAGCTCAATCTATGGCAGACCAGGCATTCCCTGTGATTGCTAGAGTTTTTGAGGATGAAGCCAATAGCTACACGAACATGGCGGTACCCTTCTCTGATGGTAGAAAGCAACTAAACATAGTAGCCAACATAGAAAAAGCCCATGAATCTAAAGCTAAGACATTAGTAGAAGACTTAGAAAAAGGGGTTACTCTTTCGGTAATAGATAATAAGTGGAAGGAGCATTTAAGAAACATGGATGATCTTCGTCAGAATGTTCAATTCGCATCCCATGAGCAGAAAGATCCATTACTTATATACAAGTTCGAATCTTACGAGTTGTTTAAGAAGATGATTAGTGAGGTAAACGAAGAGGTTTCTTCATTCTTAATGAAATGTTCTTTACCTATCAATGAGAATCAAGTTCAGGGGGCGGACAGCGTTAGAAAAACGGCATCACCGCAAGGGGTAGCTCAAAAATCAAACGTGATGAATTCCTCTGAAAGGGCTGCAGCAGCAAGATCAGGAGGAAATCCAAACGCAGCTGTTCCCAGGCCAAAGGCTCAGCCGATTAGAGTAGAAGCCAAGGTGGGGAGAAATGAACCTTGTCCGTGTGGTTCTGGTAAGAAGTTTAAATCTTGTCATGGAAAACAGGGCTAACGCACAAAAATATTTTTAGTTTTAAAAAGCGCCATTCATTTTCTTGAATGGTGCTTTTTTTTGAATTCTATATTCTTTTAGAATAAGCTGCCCTGCTCTTGAATCATAGAGGGCACTTTTACCGATATTCCTGTTTTTTCTTCAAGTAGTTTCCCAAATAGGATACACGTTTCTGGAGTTTTAATGCTGTTGAATTGATGCATCCAAATGTGAACGTGGTTAAGTCCGTTTTCCATCCAGTACTGGATTCGATCAGCCCATTGGGTAAGCCTAACTTCATCTGATGGATCTAGGTCATACCCGCCAAATCTCAAGATGAGAGTATCGGAGGTCATTCTCATGTGAAGAGCATCTCTCCTTCCCGCAGTAGCCGAGATGACAGCTGAAATGTTTCTCTCCTCTATAAGAGTCCAAACTTTTTCAGCTTCGCTATTTCCAGTAAACCACTCAGGATGTCTAAATTCGATGGCTAGGCTAAAGTCCTCGGGGATGGTTTTTAAATAGTCTACTAATCGGTCGGCATATTTAGGCGAGTAATCCGGGCGCAGCTGAATAAAGCTAGGGCCCAGTTTTTCTTCAAAGTGAGAAATAGCCAAGAGAAACTCATCAGTTAACCCTTCTGAATTAAGGAACCGTCTATAGTGAGTAATGAGGTTCGGAAACTTCGGGCAAAATAGAAACTCTTCACTGCTGAAATTCTTCCACTTGGAAATTATTTCTGGACCATGAATTTTATAATGAGTCGCGTTAAGCTCAATGGTATTGAATTGCTTGCAGTATTCTACCCCCATTTGGTCAGCTTTCGTCTTGGCTGGAAAAATTTTCCCTTTCCACTTCGGGATGTTCCACATGGTTCCGCCGAGGTAGATTTTTTTCTCTTCTAGGCGTTGCAACGCGAGGTTACTTAAAGTATGCGGATGGTCGGGAGGGAGAATAAATTCTATTCCTGAAAGGTCTTCTAGTTTTCCGAATTTCATGGTTCCGCGAATCTAGATAAAAACTCACTACTCCGTTTGTTCAGTGCAGAGCTATTCTGCCCCGCTTTTATCATTAATACCTTGGCATTTTCTCCTTGGCCTTTAAAGTTTCGTGCCTAGGAAAGAATACAGCGACTTCTTTAACGAATAGATTATTCCACTATTTGGTAGGGTTTGTATTCCTGATAAAAACTCCCAATTTTGGGAAGTAATTGTTAAGCCTGCATCATTTAGTTTCTAACATTTTAACTATAAGCGCTTTGTGATTTAAAATATTCATTTAGAGGAACGTTGAAACAATTCTTTTTAGAGAAAAAAATACTTTTTTACTTTTTACTGTAACATTCTTTTTTCCATACACGTATTACCCCTTGTAAGTTCTCATGTAGAGATATTAGATAGTTTAATTGTTTTCATTTATTTACCATCAAGGGCCACTCATCGGAGTAGCCCTTGATATTTTAAACTAGTTTGGTTTTATTATTTCGGGACACTATTTTCTAAGGAGTCCCCATATTTGCGTTGAAAATCACAAAGACAACTTAGTCTTTCAAATTTATTTTAATATGAAAACAGTATTGTTAGCGTTATCGTTATTGGCCTCTGCGGCATTTTCGGTAGATGTAAATGAAGTTTTAGAGATCGGAAAAAAAGCCCCTATGCCTGATCATAAAATGATGGACGTATCAGGAAAAACACTTTCGTTAGATGACATTAAGGAGGAAAATGGATTGTTGGTAGTATTCTCTTGTAACACTTGTCCATTTGTAGTTGGAGGAAGAGGAGAGGGTTGGGAAGGAAGATATAATGAGGTGTATGACCAGTGTAAGGAGCTAAGGATAGGAATGGTGCTAGTTAACTCTAATGAAGCTAAAAGAGATGGTGACGACAGCTTGGAGAAGATGAGAACTCATGCAAAACAGGAAGGATATAGAAGCTATTATGTGGTAGATGAAAAGTCTGCCCTAGCAGATGCTTTCGGAGCCAGAACGACACCACATATTTATATGTTCAATAATAATATGGAGCTGGCTTATAAAGGAGCTATAGATGATAATGTGGATTCTTCTGCTGAAGTGAAGGAGCCTTGGTTAAGTAATGCCATTACTAATTTAGCTGCAGGAAAGAAAATTGATCCTAATTCTACGAAGAACTTAGGTTGTAGTATTAAAAGAGTAAAATAATAACTCAAAAATAGGGGGAATAAAAAAGGCGACCACTACTGGTCGCCTTTTTTGTGAAAATGTTTTTATTTAGATCACTAACATAGCGTCTCCATAAGCAAAGAATCTGTATTCTTCTTTTATCGCCTCTTGGTAAGCTTCCATAGTTAAGTCATAACCAGCAAACGCTGCTACAAGCATCATTAGTGGGCTTTGTTCAGTGTGAAGGTTAGTCACTAAGCTATCAGCAATTTTAAAATCGTAAGGAGGGAATATAAATTTATTAGACCATCCTGAATAAGGTTTAAGCTGGTCATAAGTGCTCACGCTAGTTTCTAAAGACCTCATAGTAGTGGCTCCTATAGCACATATTCTTTTCTTTTTCTCCATTACAGCATTTACTCTTTCAGCAGTTATTAGAGGAATCTCCAATTGTTCGCTATCCATTTTGTGCTTGGTAAGGTCTTCTACTTCTACTGCTCTAGATGTTCCGAGTCCTATATGCATAGTAAGCTCAGAGAAGTCAATTCCTTTTATCTCTAAACGCTTCATTAATTGCTTACTGAAGTGTAATCCAGAAGTAGGAGCTACTACAGCACCTTCTTGTGAGCCATAAATCGTTTGAAACCTCTCTTCATCTTCTGGCTCTACGGGTCTGTCTATGTATTTAGGAAGAGGTGTTTCTCCTAATAAAGCTATAGTAGCTTTAAACTCGTCATGTGTGCCATCAAAAAGGAACCTTAAAGTTCTTCCTCTAGAAGTCGTGTTATCTATAACCTCCGCTACTAGCTCATCGTTTTCTCCGAAGTAAAGCTTATTTCCAATTCTAATTTTTCTAGCGGGATCCACTAAAACGTCCCATAATAAACTTTCTCTATTTAGTTCTCTTAATAGAAAAACTTCTATCACCGCTCCAGTCTTTTCTTTGTTTCCGTACATACGAGCAGGAAATACTTTAGTGTTATTAAGCACCATCATGTCTCCATCTTCGAAATAGTCTATAAGCTGATGAAAGTGTTTATGCTCTATTTTTCCAGAATCCTTATGTACAACCATTAACCGAGACTCATCACGGTTTTCCGTTGGACGCTGAGCTATTAATTTTTCTGGAACTTCTAATTTAAACTGAGATAATTTCATGCTTGATAAAGAACTTTTTGGTGAAAATTTTTAAGACCGGCAAAAGTAGAAAAAATAAGATGGATAGCCTAATTATATCTACTCTATAGAGCATTCAACGTGTCTATGAACGAATCAGGAGTAAGAGCGGTACGGACACTGAAATGGCCGATAGACTCCCTCCTTAAAACGGTAAGGTGTCCACCATTATCAAGTTCTAACCCCAAGTCTCTGGCTAAAGAACGAATATAAGTTCCTTTACTGCAGGTGATATTGAACTCTACATCTGGAATATTTGGGCTTTTAGTGTCAAACGTTTTTACTTGAACTTTCCTTGATTTTAATTCGACCTCTTTCCCAGCTCTAGCTAGTTTGTACGCTCTTTTTCCATCCACTTTCTTCGCGCTGAAAATAGGAGGGATCTGGTCTAGCTCACCGGTTAGAGTTTTTGCGGCCAACAGAATTTTGTCTGGTGTTAAATCGTCTGTTTTGAATTCCTGATCCACTTCAGTTTCTAAATCATAACTAGGTGTAGTAGACCCTAGTTTTATAGTCCCACTGTATTCTTTTTCTAACCCCATCAATTCATCTACTTTCTTAGTGAATTTTCCTGTGGCTATAATGAGCAGTCCTGTAGCTAAAGGGTCTAAGGTGCCTGCGTGACCTACTTTGATCTTCTTGATTTGAAGTTTTTGACAAATATTATATCGGATTTTTTTAACTACATCAAATGATGTCCATCCATAAGGTTTGTCTATTAATATCAATTGTCCGTCTAGAAACTCTAGAGTCTCTCCATTCCAATGGTTCATTTTTCTACTGCTATAAATTCAGAGGTTCCAAAAGTAATAATCCTACCGTTTAACTAAGGATAAAGTGCGATTCCTTTTTTAGTAAAACAACGCTCGGAATATGGATATATAACGTAAATATAAAAATGACATTTTATTCAGAGCGATTATCATGTGCTAGTAGTTACATTTGCCATCCTGAATGCAGTCAGTAGCTGACATAAAAGCACCTATTTCTAATGAGCTCAAAATCTTTGAGTCTCATTTTAAGAACTCGCTTAAAAGTGAGGTTTCTCTTTTAGATAAGATTACGCACTATATTATTAAACGGAAGGGGAAACAAATGAGACCTATGTTCGTCTTCCTTTGTGCCAAGCTTAACGGAGAAATAAATGATGATACATATACGGCTGCCAGTTTAATAGAACTTCTTCATACAGCTACTTTAGTCCATGATGACGTGGTAGATGATGCCAGTCACCGAAGAGGGTTTTTTAGTTTAAACGCACTCTGGAAAAATAAAATAGCAGTTTTAGTTGGGGATTATCTTTTAAGCAGAGGTCTTTTACTTTCCGTAGAAAAAGGCCAGTTTAAGCTCTTAGGTATAGTTTCGAAAGCGGTCCAGGAGATGAGTGAAGGAGAGCTTCTGCAAATGGAAAAAGCTAGGAAGTTAGATATAGATGAAGAGCAGTATTTTAAAATTATTAGGCAAAAGACGGCATCTTTAATTGGTGCATGCTGCGCTGCTGGTTCAGCCTCGGTTAACGTAGGTTTGGAAAAGCAAAACGAGATGCATTCCTTTGGTGAATTGGTGGGGATGGCTTTTCAAATAAAAGATGATTTGTTCGATTATCAGCTAATGAATAAAACGGGTAAGCCGACTGGAATAGACATCAAGGAACGGAAAATGACGCTCCCTCTGATTTATGCCTTGAATCATGCAGAGAGAAGTAAGAGAAAGTGGTTAGTGAACTCAGTGCGTAAGCACAACGAAAATAAAACTAGGGTAAAGGAGGTGATGGAATATGTAAGAGGTAGTGGAGGAATCGAGTATGCTACTGATAAAATGAATGAGTACGCTCAGTCAGCATTGAAATTATTAGAAAATTTTAGCCCATCTCCTTCTAGAGATTCTCTAGCCGCTCTCGTAAATTACACTATATTAAGAGAAAAATAATGAGATTTTTGCCATCGTTCTTTAGTCTAATTGTTCTTTTTTGTTACACCTCATGTGGACAGAAGGAAGGTGAATTTATAGCTGATAAGCATCCAAGTGGCTCTGCAAAAAAAGTTATCGAGTTTAAAGGGGACTCTACTCATCTAGTAAGAATGGTTGAGTTTTTTGAAGCCGGGGATACATCCAGAGTAGCATATTATGAGGAGGATGGAAAAACATTAAGGGCAGAAATTATATACTATCCCAATAAAGAAATAAAACAATCTGGTCAGTACAATTACGGCCAACGTTATGGCGTTTGGAAAGCGTTTTTCCCCTCAGGGCAGCTACAGAGCATTAGAAATTATAATGAAGCGGGTAGAGAAGAGGGCTTATCTAATGTTTACAAGCTAGAAGGAGGATATTACTATCTTTTTATCTCTGGGTATTTCAGTAATGGAGAAAAAAGAGGCGCATGGAAGTTCTTCAACAGAAATGGGGATGTGATAAAAGCCACTAACAACTAAGATTCAAAAGGACGCTGTTTACAATATCTTGTTTAAAACTACCGTTCTAAGAGCGCTTATTTCCTGCGGGAGTCTCTAAATTTACTTAGCTATTTTACAAACTATAGTAGTCTTTCATGAATGATTTTGTTTTAAAAAAACCAGCTATTTTTAGTGTTATTGCGTTTCTATTTATTTCGTTTCAATTATTTGGGAACGAGAGAATAACGAGATCTGATTACATCCAGAAGTGGAAAGATGTTGCTATCCAAAACATGCAGGAATTCAATATTCCAGCCAGTATTACCTTAGCTCAAGCTATTCTTGAAAGTGGTGACGGAAACTCTGATTTAGCCAAAGCATCAAACAACCATTTCGGTATTAAATGTCATGACTGGAAAGGAGAGCGAGTGTATTATGATGACGATAAAAAAGGAGAATGCTTCAGGAAGTACAAGAATGCGAGTGAGTCATTTGATGATCATAGCCAATTTTTAAAAAGAAAAAGATATGCTTCGCTTTTCGAATTAGATATTAAAAATTACAAAGGGTGGGCCAAAGGATTAAAAAAATGTGGTTACGCTACCAACCCTGCTTATGCTAAACTTCTAATAGGAATAATAGAGAAAAACGAATTACACAAGTATGATGAGGAATCTGTCGAGGGACAAGCAGAAGAAATTAAGGCCAAACCTCGCAGTAAAAATGGAAAAAAAATACCTTCCAGTATTCTGCTTTCGGCTTCTAGAAAAGTAGACGTAAGTGAGAATAGAATAAAATTCACCTTAGCCAAAGAAGGTGATACAGCCGAGAAAATTGCTGTTGAATTGGGTCTGCCAGTTTGGACGCTAAGAAAGTACAATGACTTATCTCAGAACACCGCTTTGTCTGAAGGGGAATTGATTTATCTGCAGCCTAAGAGGTCTAAGTCTACCCAAGCTGAACATACTGTTCAAGCAGAAGAGTCTATGAGAAGTATTTCTCAAAGGTTTGGCATAAGGTTAAAGAGGTTGTATAGAAAGAATGGAATTACAGTCGGTTCCGAATTGAAGCCAGGCACGACCCTCATTCTTCGATAGTCTAACGAATTAAATTCAGTAAGGCGAGATTAAAAAGAGAGCCAGAGTAAGAATCAGACAAAACCTCACGTCAATCCGTTACCTTTGAATTAAACTTGTTTTATAATGCCATTTTATCAAAAGTTAGGCGAGATACCGTCTAAAAGACATACAATATTTAAAAGCGAGAAAGATGAATTTTACTATGAGCAGCTTTTTGGTACAGAAGGCTTTCACGGAATGTCATCTCTTTTATACCATACACACCGTCCTACGCAGATAAAATCTGTAGGAAAAGCAGTATCAGTTGAGCCTATAGCGGCTGTAGATAAGCACATTACACCTAGAATGTTAAAAGGATTTCAGGTCAATCCGGAAAATGATTATCTAGAAAGCAGAAAAGTAATGATGTTTAATAATGACCTTCATATTTCAGTGGCGGCACCATTAAAAGGAAATGAGGACTACTTCTATAAAAATGCAGATGCAGACGAAGTCATTTTCATCCATGAGGGAACCGGTAAGCTTAGAACGCTTTTAGGAAATATTTCATTCGGACCTGGAGACTATCTGGTTGTTCCTAGAGGAATAATTTATCAGATCAGATTTGATACAGAAAAGAACAGGCTATTCATAGTAGATTCATTTAGCCCTATTGTTACGCCCAAGAGATACCGAAATGAATTTGGCCAGTTATTAGAACATTCGCCTTACTGCGAGCGAGATATTAGAATTCCCGATGAACTAGAAACCCATGATGAAAAAGGAGAGTTTACCATTAAAATAAAAAAACAAGGAATGCTTCACAGCGTGGTCTATGCAAGCCATCCTTTTGATGTTGTTGGTTGGGATGGCTATAACTATCCTTATGCCTTCTCAATCCATAATTTTGAACCTATAACAGGTAGGGTTCATCAGCCACCACCAGTGCACCAGACTTTCGAAGCGCATAACTTTGTGATCTGCTCGTTTTGTCCAAGGTTATATGATTACCATCCACAAGCAGTTCCTGCACCCTATAACCATAGTAATATAGATTCGGATGAGGTGCTGTATTATGTCGATGGCGACTTTATGAGTAGAAAGCATGTAGAGAGGGGGTTTATGTCCCTTCATCCAGGAGGCATTCCTCATGGTCCACACCCCGGAACCATGGAGAAAAGTATAGGACAAAAAGAAACTAAGGAGTTGGCAGTAATGGTAGATACATTCAAACCGCTAAAATTAACAGCAGAGGCTATGAATATAGATGACGGCAGCTATGTTACCTCTTGGGTGTAATTATTTAAATTAGATAAAATGAAAAAAGACGACACATCTTTGGAATTAGAGAAAATAGTTCCACAAGCAGAAGATTTTTTACCTCTTTTAGGAACTGATTATATCGAGCTATATGTTGGTAATGCTAAGCAAGCAGCTCATTATTATCAAACTGCTTTTGGGTTTCAGCCCTTAGCATATGCCGGTTTAGAAACAGGGATGGCAGATAGAGCCAGTTACGTGCTGCGTCAAGAAAAAATCACCATTGTGCTTACTAGCCCTTTAAATAGCGACAGTCCTATTAACGAGCACATAAAGAACCATGGAGATGGAGTAAAAGTAGTAGCGATATGGGTTGATGATGCTGCCAAATCTTGGGAGGAGACCACCAGTAGAGGAGGAGCATCTTGCTTAGAGCCCGAAGAAATAAATGATGCTCATGGAGTAGTAAAGCGCTCGGGAATTCATACATACGGAGAAACACTTCATTACTTTATCGAAAGAAAAAATTATTCAGGAGTATTTTTGCCAGGGTATGTTGAATGGAACCCTGCTTATAAGCCAGCCAGTGTAGGACTGAAATTTGTAGACCACATAGTAGGAAATGTGGGGTGGAATGAAATGAATAAATGGTGTGAATTTTACGCCAAAGTGATGGGTTTTGCACAGTTAGTCTCATTTGATGATAAAGACATTTCCACAGAGTATACTGCCCTTATGAGTAAGGTGATGAGTAATGGAAATGGGAGAATTAAATTCCCTATAAACGAGCCAGCAGAAGGAAGGAAAAAATCACAAATAGAAGAATATATAGACTTCTATAATGGAGCAGGAGTTCAGCATATCGCACTATCTACGGATAATATTATAGAGACAGTAAAAGCGTTGCAATCCAGAGGAGTGGAATTCCTAATTGTTCCAGCTATATATTATGATACAGTACTAGACCGAGTAGGTGAGATAGATGAGGATCTAGAACCACTCAAAGAGCTTGGGATATTAATAGACAGAGATGACGAAGGCTACCTTCTTCAAATTTTCACTAAGCCAATTCTAGATAGACCTACGATGTTCTTTGAAATCATTCAAAGAAAAGGCGCGCAATCTTTTGGAAAAGGTAACTTTAAAGCTCTTTTTGAGGCTATTGAGAGAGAACAAGGGCTGAGGGGAACTTTGTAGTGATTACTTCGTATACCTAGCAGGAATTCGATTATTTAACTAGCTTAACACGAATGAAGCAGATATTAACTTTAATAGCAACAGTGACTTTATCTTTAGCGGCACATAGCCAGCTAGAGATGAATAACACCAAAACTGTGGCTGTAGTTAAGGGGAGTTATATTTATAATTTTGCTAAGAACTGTCAGTGGGATGAGTCCTTTTACGAAACGGAAGTATTTAAAATGGCCGTTTATGGTGATAGCGACTTGTATAATGAACTCATAGATAAATACGATAATAGACCTATAAATAACCAGGTCGTAGAGGTCGTTTGGGTTACAGACTTGGATATGCTCTTTGATGAACAAATAGTATTTCTCTCTGAAGTTAAGAAAAATGATTTAATTCTAGCCAGTGATATAGCTGAGGAAAATGGCTCTTTACTCATCACGGATTTTAATGGCGCCATTTCTCTTGGATCCATTATTAATTTTGTGATTGTTGAGAATACGATATCATTTGATTTAAACTTAACGCAGGCAGTAACAAATGGTATTAATTTAGGAAATAGAATGAATAACTGGGCAAATAAAATAGTTGAGCAATGAAGTACCTACTACTATTTACATTAGCTCTTTTGAGCTCCAATGCGATTTCTCAAAATGAGGAATTAGTAAACAATGCCTTGGAAGCATACAAAGAAGGTTCTTTCTTAGAAGCAAAAAGTCTTATAGATGAGTCTATTACTTTTGTTGAGAATGATATGAGTCCGAAAGTATGGAATTTCAGAGGGCATATCTATAAGCAACTTTATAAAGAATCTATTCAGGACCAGGGCGCTAGCTACAGAGACGAAGCGGTAGCTTCATTTAAAAAATCTTGTGAGTTATCTTCTGATGGGCAGTATTATCCGGATAACATTAAGGCGCTAGAATACTTATCAGCTACTTATTTTAATGATGCAGTAGATAGCGTTCTTAAATTGAAATACAATGGTGGAGATAATCCAGTACAATTTTTCCAAAACTTTAAAGAGCTTAAACTATGGCTGAAGCCTCAAGAAGGGGTGAAAGCTGAGGAATTGATGTTCCTAAAAATGCTAGCTCAGAGTTATGAGAAAATCCACACTAAGCACGATTCAGAGGATAGGGAGAGTATTCTAAAAGCGATTAGCTACTATGAACAAGCTCTTGGGTTAGATGCTCAAGACTATGAAGCTAATTTTAATTTGGCGATAATACATTATAATGAAGGAGCTCGTTTAATAGGAGGGATTAGCTATAAAACTGGGATGGATGAACTAATCAGTATTCAAACGAGATGTGTCGAGTACTTCAGACATGCTCTTCCGTTTATGAAAAAAGCTGAATCTTTAAGGCCGAATAGAGTAGAATCTCTTAAAGGTTTAATGTTCATTAATAGAGCTCTTAATAATTTTGATATCTATCTAGAATATAAATCGAAGTTAGATGAGATTTTGAATAATTAGTCTATTAGGCTCTTTTAGTAGTGTAAGTATTTAGATGATCAGCGTGTAGGAAAATTCGCACACCTTCATAGTCAATTAGGCCTTAAAAGGAATGTAAAAAAGCCCGTTCTTTGAGGTCGACGCTTATTTCTAATTATGAACTTTAAGTTTACTATATCAAGGAAGATTTCATTGGGCTTTGGACTATTTATCCTAGTGGTGGCGGTGGTTCTTTTTATAACCACCAGAACTCTTACAGAGAGTATCGCTCTGACTAGAGATATAAATGAACGTCATTCTCCAGCTCTTTATCATTTAAACATCTTAAAAAATAATGTTTCAGAATCTGTAGCGTTAGCAGAAAACTGGGTATTGTATCAAACTCGAAGTGATAACCCCTCTAAGCTTAAGCTGGAAAAGCTGGTAAAACAAGACATTCCTAATAAAACAGTGGATCTATCGGCATTTACTAGTGGTTGGGGGTTAGAAGATAGACTTATCCTTGAAGAAATAACCGAAGAAATCCAGACACTTACAGTAGTTTATGAGGAAATTAAAAGTATACTTCCATCATTCGAGAGCTATAGTCCTATAAACATGATGAATGCCGAGTTCTTAATAGAAGATGAGAATAAAGTAGATACTATCTCTAAACAGTTGTATGAGTTTATAGGAACCCTTATCGATAGGCAGCAAAAGGTTATTAGCGCTAAGAGTAAGTTAATGGCTGAGTCTTTCAGTAGGCTACTTACAGAGCTGGTAGTCATTTTTATCTTTGTGCTTTTTTCTGGAGTTATTATTGCTCATTTTACTATTCGGTCTATAGTTAAGCCAGTAAAATTTCTAAAGAGAATACTTCTTTACTTGGGAAAAGGAATATTCCCAACCACCACGATGAATATCTCAAATGATGAAATTGGAGACATGAGTTTTGCAGTGAAAAGACTTGTAGAAGGACTGAAGAGAACTACTGAATTTGCGAATGAAGTAGGCGCAGGAAATTTTGACGCCAAGTATGAACCATTAAGTGAAGATGACGAGCTAGGAAGAGAACTGCTGAAGATGCGCGATGACCTAGCAGAAAATGAAAAATACTTAGAGCTTAAAGTACAAGAAAGAACGGATGAAGTAGTAAGACAGAAAGAGGAGATAGAAAACCAAAAAGAAAAAGTAACAGAACTTTACAAAGACCTTACAGATAGTATTAATTATGCCAAAAGACTGCAGGAAGCCATCTTGCCAGGTGACGAGGCCATTTCGAAGTGTTTTCCAGAGTCCTTTGTGTTATACCGACCTAAAGCTATAGTAAGCGGAGATTTTTACTGGTTTAAAGAACAGAAAAATGAAGTAATGTTTTCTGTTGTAGACTGCACTGGTCATGGTGTTCCAGGAGCATTCATGAGTTTGGTCGGTTATAACGCCATTAATCAAGTGGTAAAGACTAAAACGAACCCTTCAGAAATCCTTAAAGAGGTAAGTAAATTAGCGACAGAAACATTGCAAAGTAGAGATGCGGGTGAAATGAAAGTCCAAGACGGGATGGACATGGCGTTTTGCACAATTAACCCAGCAACATTAATGTTGGAATATAGTGGCGCATTTAATCCTGCTTACATTGTGCGTGGTGGAGAATTAATTGAACTGCGCCCAGACAAAATTGCTATAGGGGCTTATAGCGAAGGTGTAACAGAATTTTCGGACATTAATTTTAAGCTTCAGGCTAACGATATTATCTATCTATTCTCAGATGGATACGCAGACCAATTTGGAGGACCTGATGGAAAAAAGTTTATGCGTAAAAAATTCAAAGCACTCTTACTAGAGATCAGAGAGCTTCCTATGCTTGTTCAGCGAAAAGAGCTTTATTCTCGACTCGTAGAATGGCAGGGGCGTGAATCACAAGTAGATGATATTTGTGTATTCGGCATTAAAATCACTGCAGACTCCATGCAGAATTAAGCTAAACCTTAGCTTGGCATGTATCCTCCAAAAGAGCTGTAAGTTAAAATGTGAGTTTCTACTGGATTAAGAACCATCACGGGAATCTGTGATGAATTCTCTATCATCTGCTGAGCATAATTAGTACCGAAGATTCCGAATAATCCATTATCAGGGATATTCATAATAGCTATTAAATCACCAGTAACAGCAGCCGAATGTTTTACTACATCTTTCACAAAAGCTGAAGTAGAACTCGCAGATTCTGTGATTTTAGTAGTGCACTCTAAACCTTCTTCTTTGAAGAAATTAGCAGCGAACTTGATGTTTCTGTTTAATTGGTTTCTAAGATATTCATCCTTCTCTCCTGGAGAAATCAAGTGTACTCTAGATTTAAAATAATGCGCCATCTTAGCGGCTAATTTTAATTTTTGTTTTGTCTCTTTATGAAGATCTAATGGAACCATAATATCGTCATATGCATTCGGCCCTACACCTTTTTCTTGAGTTATGATAAAAGGAACACTTGAGCTAGTAACTATTTTTAGCGCCCTACTCCCAGTAATAAATTGCATTCCCTGCATACCATGAGTTCCCATAATAATAAGAGAAGCGTCCATCTCTACAGCCGCGCTATCTATATCTTCATAGATGTTTCCTATTCTACCTACCACCTCTACATCTAGGTCTAAAGTCTTTTTAACACGCTCTTTTAGAGCATTTAATTTCAGCCTGGCTTCATTTAAGTTCTTTTTATGTTCCACTATATGAATCACATAAACCTTTGAGTTTGTAGCTAGGGCTACCGCTTTTGCATGTTCTATAGCGATATCACTTACATGAGTGAAGTCCGTTGGAACTAGGATCTTTGTTGTTGCCATTTTTGAGCGTGTTTTTTTGTCGTAAAACAAAAGTACATTAAAGCTGCAAGTAATGTGATTTAAACGAATTACTAATTTTTATTTTACACCAAAAATTCGTTAAAGCTCTTTTGTCAATCACGTTATTAGAATGTCAAAGGAAATCGGTTACATCTGTTCTGTATTTTAAAGTGATTCTCTATTGAGCGTTGCAATGCTCCAATAAAACCAAGTATCTTTGACCTTTGAAAATCGCTTCCCGTGGAAAACACTAAGAAAAAACACTTAATAACTTCAGCCCTTCCTTATGCCAATGGACCATTGCACATAGGTCATCTAGCTGGAGCATACCTGCCAGCAGACATTTATGCTAGGTTCCTAAGAATGAATGGTGAAGATGTAGCTTTTATCTGTGGTTCAGATGAACATGGCGCAGCTATTACATTAAGAGCAAAAAAAGAAGGCGTAACGCCTAAGGAAATAGTAGATAAATACAATGGAATTATCTCTAAGTCCTTCGAGGAATTTGGAATTTCATTTGATATGTATCATAGAACATCTGCTCCAGAGCATCACCAAACAGCGCAGGATTTCTTTAAAGTTCTAGAAGAAAAGGGGTCGTTTGAAAAGAAAACATCAGAGCAATATTATGATGAGAAAAATGACCAATTCTTAGCAGATAGATATATCTCAGGAGAGTGTCCTAAGTGCGCTAACCCTGATGCGTATGGTGATCAGTGTGAAAAATGTGGAAGTACATTATCCCCATCAGAATTAATAAACCCCAGATCTACTATTTCAGGGGAAACGCCTGTAATGAAAGAGACTTCACATTGGTATTTGCCTATGAATCAGCATGAAGAATGGCTGAAAGAATACATAGAAATAGGAGAGTATGAAGGGAAGACACACCATAACGTAAAAGAGTGGAAAAATCATGTGATAGGCCAGTGCAAAAGCTGGATAGATGGCGGGTTAATGCCACGAGCTATGACCAGAGACCTCAACTGGGGAGTGAAAGTACCGGTGGAAGGAGCCGATGGAAAAGTACTCTATGTTTGGTTAGATGCTCCCATAGGATATATTACTGCTACCAAAGTTTGGGCAGAGAAAAATGGAAAGAACTGGGAAGACTATTGGAAAGGAGAAAACTCCGAGATAGTACATTTTATAGGTAAGGATAACATAGTGTTTCACTGCATTATCTTCCCGATACTGCTTAAAGAACATGGAGGATTTAATCTTCCAGTAAACGTTCCTGCCAACGAGTTCATGAATCTAGAAGGCGATAAGATTTCTACTTCTAAAAATTGGGCGGTTTGGCTTCATGAGTATTTAGAAGAATTCCCAGGAAAACAAGATGAATTAAAGTATGTACTCACCTCTATTATGCCTGAAGCCAAGGATAGTGAGTTTACATGGACAGACTATAAAGACAGAATAAATAACGAGCTAGCCGATATTTTAGGAAATTATCTAAATAGAGTAATCGTGTTAACGCTAAAGTACTATGATGGAGTAGTACCAGAAGTAGCGTTGCAACGCGAAGATGAAGAAGCACTAGACGAAGCATTGTCATCTGCGCAGCAAGTATCAGAATCTATAGTAAAGTACAGATTTAGAGAAGCGCTTTCCGCAGCTATGAATATGGCTAGAATCGGAAACAGACAGCTGCAGGCATTAGAGCCATGGAGACTACAGAAAACAGACCCCGAAAGAGTGAAGTCTATAATGCTCGCTCATCTTCAGATAGCAGCCAATATAACGGTGGCACTGGCTCCCTTTTTACCGAATAAAGCCGCACAAATAGCGCAGGCTTTAGGAGTTGATAATAAGACATGGACATTCTCTCAAGAGAAAGTAGCCAAAGGAAGCACTATCCAGAAAATGGATATTTTATTCGAAAAAGTAGAAGACGAGACTATACAAAAACAAGTAGAAAAATTGGAAGCGAGTAAAACAGATAATGCAGCAGCTGCAGTCGAGCCAGTAGAGACTCGTGCTCAAAAAGAAGAAATAGCTTTCGATGATTTCATGAAAATAGACATGAGAGTAGGGACTATCATAGAAGCTGAAAAAGTAAAAAAAGCAGATCGACTACTAAAACTTTTAATAGACACAGGGATAGATAAAAGAACTGTGGTAAGTGGAATAGCTCAGAGCTTCACCCCAGAAGAAGTCATAGGAAAAAAGGTCACCGTTCTTTTAAACCTAGCTCCTAGAAAGATAAAAGGCATAGAAAGTCAGGGAATGATTCTTATGGCAGAAAATGCAGAAGGAAAGCTGTCATTCCTTCAGCCAGATGGCAAGCATGGTTCAGCTGCAGGAGATGGAGTAAGTTGATAGATGATATAGCTAATTTTCATAAGTTTATCGGGTAGTTTGATGGGTTACGCCCTAATAGTTAAATGAACAGCCAATGCTTTCTTTAATAAATTCGTGTTTATAGGTTGTGTCTTACTTAATGCTATTGCAGTTTAGCTCTCTTTTTCTGATGCATGATAAGACGGGACTAAAATTTACATACCGGTTCTGTGGTCCATGCTGTCGTTATTTATAGGTCTTATTCTATATGCCGATAGTCTTTTTTATAGTTTTATGTAAGTACTATCTTTCTAATATTTAACCTTAATCTTCTTATAAATCTGGACGAAGCTCTTCGGTTCTTTTAAGTGCTTCTGCTTCTCGCCAAGCTTCAATTCTTGACGTATGACCGCTTAATAGAATATCGGGGACCTTCCAGTCTTTGTATTCTGAAGGTCTAGTTTAGATAGGTGAAGCCAGTAAATAATGCAAGAATTCTATTTAGATGAGTTTTGCTACAAACTAAACCGAAGAGACCTTGGATCTAAGGTTTTTGAAAGACTTGCTCTAGCGATTGCTAAATCCTATTGGTGAACTCTGGGGAATCAGATTAACTTTTATCGCAGATAGGATAGTATCTGAAGTTATAAGCGCATTACATCTTAGCATCAAAGCAAAAGACAATTTACCCGTTCAGCCTGTGATAATTTAACCGTACAATCAAGACCATAGCTAATCAGGCGTTTGTATTTTGTCTAAAACATTTTTTAGACTTGTCTAAAAAATGTTTTCCTTTCATTATATTTGTGAACATATTTAACATTCAATGAATTCGTTTACTGAAGAAAATTATTTAAAAGCCATTTTTAAGCTGAGCTTGGGAAGTAACAAAGATGTTTCTACGAATGCAATAGCGGAGCAATTAGATACCAGAGCTTCTTCGGTTACTGATATGATAAAAAAATTATCAGACAAAAAACTAGTGAAACATGTTAAATACAAAGGGGTTAGCTTAACTGGAAGCGGAAAAAAAATAGCAGTTTCCATTGTCCGAAGTCATCGATTATGGGAAGTTTTTTTGGCAGAAAAATTACATTTCAAATGGGATGAAGTGCACGAATTTGCCGAAGAATTGGAACACATCAAGTCAGATGAACTAACAGAAAGATTAGATGCTTTCTTGGGATTCCCAAAGCACGATCCGCATGGAGATCCTATCCCTGATAAAGAGGGTAACATTAATAGACACAAAGATATTACTGTAGCAAATCTTAAGCTAAACGAGAAAGGTGTTATTGTAGGTGTAAAAGATCACTCTAAGAGTTATTTAAAATATTTAGAAAGACTTGATCTAATTCTGGGAACAGAAATTGAGGTAAAAGATGTTGTTGATTTTGACCTTTCGATTACCCTCTCAGTCAATGAGACATTTAGCGTAAGTATTTCAAATCAAGCAAGTAAAAACCTAATTGTTAAAAAGTTAAAGTAGAGATGAATAAAAAATATTTTTTTTCCGTTAACCTGATAATTGGTCTAGTTTTATGTGCAACACTTTTTTCATGTCAATCTGAAACAACCGATACAACTGCCTCAAAAAAATTAAATATAGTTTCTACTACTGGAATGATTGGCGATGCTGTACACAACGTTGTTGGGGACAGTTCTGAAGTGATTACTTTAATGGGACCAGGAGTTGATCCTCATCTTTACAAGGTGACACAAAGTGATATAAAGAAGTTATTGAATGCTGATGTCATCTTTTACAACGGCTTGCATTTAGAGGGGAAAATGGGAGAGATTTTGGATCAAATGAGTAAAGAAAAACCTGTTATTTCCGTATGTAGTGGTCTGTCTGAGAAACAATTAAGAGCTACTAGTGAATTTCAAGGGAATTATGATCCTCACATCTGGTTCAGTGTTCAAAATTGGACAGATGTTGTGGAGTTTATTGGTAAAAATCTCTCTGAAATTGATCGAGATCATGCTTCTTTTTATCAAACGAATACAGCAAAACATGTAGAGGAATTAACTTTATTACATGCGTGGACTACCGATAAAATTAAAACTATCCCTGAAAAACAAAGAGTATTAATTACTGCACATGACGCTTTTGGTTACTTTGGAAGAGAATATAATATGAAAGTGAAAGGGTTACAAGGTCTTTCAACAGCTTCTGAATATGGATTAAAAGATGTGACCAATCTGGTTGATTTTATTTCCGAAAATAAAATTAAAGCAGTGTTTGTTGAAACTTCTGTATCTGACAGATCCATAAAAGCAGTGATGGAAGGATGCAAAGCCAAAGGGCATAATGTTAGAAACGGTGGAACTCTTTATTCTGATGCTATGGGAGAAAAAAACAGGCCTGAGGGAACTTACATTGGAATGGTAAAACACAATGTAACAACTATTGTTGAAGCCTTGAAATAGTCTAATGACGGTTCTAAAAACCATTCGCAAAAAAAACAACTTTTATGAATATCCAAGTAGATAACCCAGTATTAGAAGTTCATGACCTTACAGTAAGTTACGATAAAAAGCCAGTGCTCTGGGATGTCGACTTTACTATTCCCTACGGAAATTTAGTAGGAATTATCGGTCCGAACGGTGCCGGAAAATCTACCTTGATAAAAGCCATAATGGGCCTTGTTCCAAAGGGGAGTGGTTATATAAAACTTTACGATGATTCATTAGACAGCGTAAGGCACAAGGTTAGTTATGTGCCTCAACGAGAATCTGTTGATTGGGATTTTCCTGCAAGTGTTTTAGATGTTGTTTTAATGGGGAGATATGGTAAAAAGGGTTTATTAAAAAGAGTATCAAAAAAAGATAAAGAAATCGCCTATGAAAGTCTGAAAAGAGTAAATATGCTCGATTTTGCTAGCAGGCAAATATCTCAACTTTCTGGAGGCCAGCAGCAAAGAACATTTTTAGCAAGAGCATTGGCTCAAGAGGCAGATCTTTACTTGATGGATGAGCCATTTGCCGGAGTTGATGCTGCTACTGAAAGATCTATTGTTGATCTTTTACTGGAGATGAGAAAAGAAGGTAAGACTATTGTTGTAGTTCACCATGACTTACAATCCGCCATCGATTATTTTGACTGGACACTTTTATTAAATACACGATTAGTCGCTTCAGGCCCAACCGAAAAGGTCTTTACTACAGAATTACTGCAAGAAACGTATGGTGGTAAATTGACCTTATTATCTAAAATTGGTGATTTAATGAAAGAAAAGCAATTTCCTGCTAGGGAAAAATAATAATGTGGTTATTTGAACAAATAGTAGAGTTCTTTTCTTTTCAAGATGTCAATATTCGTTATGTGGCACTGGGAACACTATTACTCGGAGCAAGTTCCGCAGTAGTAGGCTGTTTTACATTTTTAAGAAAAAAAGCATTGGTTGGCGATACAATTGCCCACTCGATCCTTCCTGGTATTTGTTTAAGTTTTATTATTTTCAAAACCAAAGATCCGTTAATGTTGTTGCTTGGTGCAATGCTTTCTGGTTGGCTGTCAGTTTATGTCGTTGATTATATTTCAGCCAATTCCAAAATTAAACCTGACACAGCCATAGGACTTACGCTATCCGTATTTTTTGGTGTTGGTATTCTATTATTAACACACATTCAACATTCGGGAAATTCAGCTCAAGCAGGGTTAGATAAATTCTTGTTCGGAAAAGCAGCTTCATTAGTTCAAAATGATGTGATCACTTTTGGCATCGTTAGTGTGATTTTGATAGGTACGATCATCCTCTTTTTTAAACAGTTTTCTTTAATTTCTTTTGATGTCCATTTCGCTAAAACAATTGGACTTTCTGTTAGAACCTTTGAGGTAATTCTTTCCACTATTACTGTTTTGGCTGTCGCTATTGGTATCCAAACTGTTGGCGTAGTCTTAATGGCAGCCATGTTAATTACACCGGCAGCGGCAGCGAGGTTCTGGACGGATAAGTTAAAGGTAATGGTAATCATTGCGGCTATTATTGGAGGGGTTTCAGGAATATTTGGAGCTTTTATTTCTTACACAGCACCTTCTATGCCAACCGGACCATGGATAGTTGCAGTTTTATCATTTATTGCAATTGGCTCTATGTTGGTGGCTCCTAAAAATGGGGCGATCTCAAAAAGCAGAAAACAAAAGAAAAATCAACGGAAAATTCTAGAAGACAACATCATAAAACTCTTGTATAAATTGGGTGAAAAAGAAAATGAGTTCTTTAAAAATCGCTCAATTAGAACCCTTAAAAATTACAGAGAATACCCAGAAAAGAAACTTTTAAAAGGGTTAAACATTTTAAAGAAGAAAAACCAAGTGGTACTTGTAAATGATTTATGGGTGTTGACCGAAGAAGGCAAAAAAGCTGGAATGAGAGTTGTTAGAATCCATCGATTGTGGGAGCTTTATTTGACAACATATTTACGGATTGCCCCTGATCATGTGCATGAAGACGCAGAAACGATAGAACACATTATTACACCAGAAATGGAGTCAAAATTAGAGCACTTATTAGATTATCCTGAAAAAGATCCTCACTCCGCTAACATCCCCTACAAAAACGAAAAGGATATTAATGAGTGATTTTTGGATCATATTAACAGGCTGTTTGGCTTCAGTTTCCTGTGGCCTATTGGGCTGCTTCCTTATTCTCAGACAAATGGCAATGGTTGGAGACGCTATTTCTCACGCTGTATTGCCGGGAATTGTCATCGCTTTTTTATTTTCTGGTTCTTTGGATTCTGTGCCAATGTTAATCGGTGCCGCTACTTTTGGGGTGATTACTACTTACCTTATTGAACTCTTTAACAAAAAAGGAGGCTTACAAAAAGATGCTTCCATCGGAATCACATTTACCTGGCTATTTGCTATTGGGGTCATACTTATATCGCTTTACGCCGATGATGTGCATATTGACCAGGATTGTGTTTTGTTTGGAGAGATAGCTTATGTGGCGCTTGAACCGCTTGTTTCGTACATTCCAGGGCTAAGCGCACCATCAACAGTTTGGGTTTTATTTATTGTTATGCTACTAATTATTGCGATGATAATTTTTGGTTACAAAGGATTGTTCTTAACCACATTCGATCCTTCTTTTGCTGCTGCAATTGGGGTGTCAACAGTGGTGTGGCACTATTTATTGATGAGTGCCGTTTCGGTGACTACGGTGGTTTCTTTCGAATCGGTAGGAGCAATATTGGTAGTTGCCTTATTAATTGCACCAGCTGCAACTGCTTATCTAATTACTGACAAATTGCCTAAAATGCTCGTCATTGCGGCTTTGGTTGGTGTTATTGCTTCTTTTGGTGGTTATTATTTGGCGGTTTGGCTCGATGCCTCTGTGGCTGCAGCTATTGCATCCGTTCTCGGTATTGAGTTCACCCTCGCATTTCTATTCTCTCCACAAGATGGAATAATTATTAAACGATTAAGGAGATAAAGGTTCTTGGTAATGATGGGGTGAAACTTACTTCCAAAGTTCGGTGAGAAAGCGCATAACATTTTTACTACTGATCCCTTCAATGGCATCTGGTGAAACCTGCTGAGAGATTGTTTCAATAATCGAAGGATAGCGGCTTGCATTGTCATGCTCTTTAAAATAAAAAGGAACTCTTGACCGGTCAGGATGACTGTCAGTAGAGAAATAATCAGCTCCAAAGCAAATTGAGTTGAAACCTCCAAGTTTAATTCCGTAATTGATATGCCGGTAAAGGGCATTAGAGTCCTCGTTATGGACAAATGCCCTTAAGAAATTAACTCCAATGATTCCCCCCCGTTGGATGATTTCTTTTGCAATGTTGTCCGGGAGGTTGCGCACATGATTAAAAACCTTTCGGTAATTTGAATGACTCGCTAGAATAGGCACCTTCAAGTTATGTTTAGAAAGGTATTCGAGAATGTCTTGGGCTAAGGCATCACTGGCATGTGAAAAATCAACCGCAATTTTTTTCCCATTCAGATACTGAAGTAAATTTTCACCATCTTCCTTTAACCCTGCTTCGCTGTTATTCCCACCCCCAAATCTATTTTCTGCATGATGTGTAAAACCAATATATAAGATTCGTTTTGTGTTGGTGATGATTCTCTCCAAACGCGCTAAACCAATTTTCAGCGGCTCATCCTCTTCGCAAAACCCGGAGGCGTTTTCAATCGCTGCAATCATACCTAATTTTGACGAAGTAGCAATTTGTTTCAGGGTGTTTATGTCATGGACCAAGGTGCAGTCATTAGGATATTCGGCAAGGAAGGATGCAAAGATCTCACTTTGTCTTAAGGCCAATGCTGTGCTTCCATTTTTGGTAGCCGTAAAAATAGCCATCACCTGCAGTTTTACATTTCCTTCAACCAACGCTGGAAAGGAACAACCAATACCCTCTCGTTTGAAAGGGTCTGGATTGGGCATATTTAGCATATGTGCGAGCAAATCGCAATGCAGATCAATAACTGGAGACTTCATTTATATATCTGGTTTTATAGTGGTTCCTTAGTGAGGATTATGAAGATTCTGTTCTTGTTGTTCAATTGGCTATAACGACCTGGCTGAGAAACGCAGGGGAGGTTAAAACGCTGCCCTTTCAGTTTAGCGCTTAGCCAAATCGGTGGATTTTGTTTTTAATTTATTTATCCTTAAAAGCCAACTCAACGAGTTGGCGTAGTTTCAACTAAACACTGAATTTTAATACACTACTGGAAGCTCTATTTGAAATGTATAGAATTGTCTGATGTTATATTTCTTCTTCAATCGGTTTCGTGGTTTCTCTATTTTTTCGAGCGTTTATAAAGCTCTTAACAAAAAATACCATTGCGCCTATTGTACTTAAGATCATTATTGCTACGCGGAGAAAAGCAGCATTGTCACCTCTATCCATAGCTCCAAAAACGGGTTTAATTAGACCGATTAAGACAATTATGGTAAGTAATACAGCAATGTGAGCTATAATTTTATTTTCTTTCTTTACGCCTTTATTAAGTGTCAATAATATAATTCCTATAGCTGTCGGAATTAGAGCCGTAACAGAAGGTGTGTCTGATGACAAGTACCCCCAAGAGGATAATATTATCAAAGTAATTGCATTTATTAAACTTGCTATATGTGTTTTCATTTCATGTTTATTTTAAAGTATACTAAGGCAAAATTAAAATCTATTTTTTCATAAATTATCCCGCCCATATTCGGGATAGCAAATAATTCTATACCACGAATTGCAAGGTACAAAATCTTCACTAAGCCATATTTTCCTGGCAGTAAATTTTGAAGCCATGGTCCGAAAATATGGCGCAAACTTAACAAAAACTACTATTGAACCGAATACGCTCTAAAGCAAACTAGAAACTAAGAGATCACTCTTTGTTAGCATACGTTTTTTAGATTTATTACTGAATCATTAATTTTTTTGAAAAAATCATTTTTCCTTTAGAATCTTTGGCTGTTAAAAAATAGACTCCTCTAGTTAGATCTGCTATCTGAATTGATGGATTATGTGAGGTTTTTCTTAATATTCCAGCGGCATCATAAATTTCTACAACCGAAAAATCAATTCCTTTCAATTCTATGTAATTGGAAGTTGGATTGGGGTAAATACAAGCTTTCTTTAAATAGAGAGCATCAATATTTATCGTCGATTGCTCAAGTTTATAAAGAGATGGATTCCCACTAAAATGCTCTTCTGCGGTAAGATAGTATTCATTGGCTTGGAGGTGAGTTATGCCCTCTATCTGAATGGATGATCCAGAAGGTGTATCTAATAGATAACGATTAACTGTCCCGTCCGAAAAATCAGTTGAAGAAAAACCGTTTATCTCCACGACAAAAGGATAGGCAAAGGTATAGCCAGAGAGTAAAACGATATTTTCTGTATCATCATATGAGCCGCCTGTTATTAGTCCTTGAACGTCTATACTGTCTATTTTTTCTATTTGGTAGGTTCCGGGTGTTTTAGGTAAAGCGTAGATGTTAGTCCAATTATTTCCCCAGTTTTTAGTAAAAATGAATAGGCTGTCATTACAAGAGATTATCGCTTCTGCGTCAAAATTTGTAGAAAATGTACTTGGAGTAAAATTGGTTTGATCCAAGTAAGAAAAATTGATCGTATCGGCAGTGACAGTATCGTTAGGAGTCGTTAAATAATCTGAAATTGGTAGACGATAGATTTTGAGGTCATTTCTTGTTCCGCTATTATTTCCGAAATCAGCGATATATATATAGGCATCGTCATGACAAATATCCTCCCAATCAGTATTCGTAGCGTTTTCGATTACTACAGAACGGGTAATATTTCCAGAGACATCATCTAACTCATAGAGAGTGGGGTTTCCTCCGGAATCATTATGTGTAATGAGTTTTCCGTCTAAATAAATCAAGCCTGAGGACTCCTCAATAAAACTTTCAAGAGTTGTTACGAGTGATATTTGTTGTCCATGGCAGAGTGATGAGAAAGTGAACACAAAAAATAAAATGTATATTAATTTCATAATTGATTTTTTGCTTTTTAGTGAGATGTATGCTAACGTATGTGTATATGCACTAGTACATATATCCGCACTATATATTAAGGTCACTAATCTAGCAAATTTTTGATTGCACTCAGTTGATCTGCTCTTACATGTGTGTAAATTTCAGTAGTTTTAGATGATGAATGCCCCAGTAATGGCTGGATGTATCTGAGGTCTGTTCGTGATTCTAATAAATGAGTGGCGAAACTATGTCGGAGTATGTGAGGAGTTACTGAAATCCTGATACCTGCTTTTTTATCCGCTACTTTTATTACTTTCCTCCAAAATATCCTTCAAATAACCACCCTTTTGGTCTGTACTTTTTGAAGTACGTTCTTAAATCTTTCAGCATGTTGTCGTCTAATAGTATGCAGCGGTCTTTTCCACCTTTGGCATTTTTTACACCAGCCCCTTCTTCACTAAATATTCTCCAATCTGAACTGCATTAGTAGCAGCACCTTTTCTGAGGTTGTCTGTAACTACCCACATGTTTAAGGTGTTCGGTTGGCTTTCATCTCTGCGTATTCTTCCTACGAATACATCGTCCTTGTCATTCGCCATTAATGGCATGGGGTAGGTGTTGGTATCGGTATTATCCTGAACCGTTATTCCTTCGGTTTCGTGCAGCATCTTTCTCAGCTCTCCTAAATCAAAATCTTTAAGAAACTCCACATTAATGGACTCCGAATGACCGCCTGTTACAGGCACTCTAACTGCGGTAGCGGTAACATTAATAGAAGGGTCTAAAATCTTTTTGGTTTCTTTGGTCAGCTTCATTTCTTCCCTTGTGTAGCCGTTATCTAAGAATACATCACAGTGAGGAAGGCAGTTCATGTCTATTTTATAAGGATAAGCCATTTCGGTTTCCTTGCCAGCGCGTTCGTTTTCTAATTGGTTCACCGCTTTCACCCCAGTTCCAGTAATGGATTGATAGGTAGACACCACCGCTCTTTTTACTCCATATTTGTCATGCATAGGTTTTAGAGCCATTACCAGTTGAATGGTAGAACAGTTAGGGTTGGCTATAATTTTATCGGTAGCAGTTAATTCCGAAGCATTTATCTCTGGAACGATTAGTTTATGGTCTGGACTCATTCTCCATGCAGAAGAATTATCTATGACCGTACATCCAGCCTCTGCGAATTTTGGCGCCCATTCTAAGCTCGTTTCTCCACCAGCAGAAAAAATAGCGAGATCACACTTCATGTCTACAGCAGTCTGCATTCCCACTACAGCAAAATCATTTCCTTTATAGCTGATTAATTTCCCCACGCTTTTTTCTGAAGCTACAGGAACCAATACCTCCAATGGAAACCCACGCTCAGCCAAAACTTTTAATACCATCGTCCCCACTAATCCCGTGGCTCCTACTACTGCTACTTTCATGCTTTAAATAATTGATATAACGCAGACAAAACTAGTATATTTACCCCTCAAGAATGTTCAGCGATTTGAAAAAAGTAAACATCTACCTACGGTTAATTATTGTGTCTGTTGTCTGCGTTGCAACGCACACATTATCAGCACAAATACTTGCAGATGATTTCCAAGACGGAAACGTCACTTCTAACCCAACATGGGAAGGGAATACAGAGGATTTCACAGTCAACTCTAGCAGCCAACTCCAACTAGATGCTACGGCAGCAGGAATGTCATACCTCTCCACCCCAGTAGGTCAAAGCGCTCCTACAGAAACTGAGTGGAGGTTTTATATAAAGCAGAGCTTCTCTGGGTCAGATAATAATACGTCCAGGCTTTACTTGATGTCTAGCTTGCCAACTCTTGATTACACAGGAACTGGCGGTGCTTCAGTTCAGGGCTATTTTCTTCAGTTCGGTGAGGGCGGTTCAGATGATGCTTTAAGATTAGTCAGAAACGATTCAGATGGAACGACCACCGATATCGCTGAAGGAACGGCTGGGTTTGTGTCTAGCTCTTTTGAAATCACGGTAAAAGTGGTAAGAACAGCTTCGGGAGATTGGGAGATTTGGGCAGATGCTAATGCAGGAGAGGAATTCTCACTCCAAGCCACGGGAACAGATGCCACCTATAGTTTTGTAAACTACTTCGGTTGGGTATGTAAATACACTTCCAGTAATGCCGATAATTTTTTCCTAGACGATGTGTACATAGGAGAGCCTTTGGTAGATAACGAGGCTCCAGTTTTAACACAACTCACCGTGGATTCTGCTTCAGAGTTAACAGTAGAGTTCAATGAGCCTTTAAACGAAGTTTCAGCAGAAATACTTTCTAATTACTCAGTATCCAGCGGAATAGGGAGTCCTATGGCAGCCATATTTACTGCTCCTAATCGGGTAACGCTAACCTTCGGAACTAGCTTTCCGTCTGATGAACAATTGACCCTAGCAGTCACAGGAGTGACAGATGTCATAGGAAATGAAATCTCATCAACAGAAGAGCAGTTCACCTATTTCGAAATTAGTGAACCACAGCTAGGAGATATCATCATCAATGAGATTTTCGCAGACCCTACGCCTGAGGTTGGACTTCCAGATACAGAATGGTTGGAATTACACAACACTTCTGAAAACGCCTTTGATATATCGCTGTTGGAGTTTTATAATACCACTACACTAAACCCTATAGAGAGTTATGTCCTCCCTGCTGGAGGTTACGTTATTATTTCTAATGAAGCCGGAACCTCTGCGTTGCAAACTTTTGGAGAAACCGCCTCTGCAAGTTCATTTACTGCATTGAGTAATTCAGGAGATAGCCTTACGTTGGTATATAACGGAACTG
The DNA here is from genome assembly GCA_000981645.1 of Cryomorphaceae bacterium ASP10-05a. Lineage (GTDB taxonomy): Bacteria > Bacteroidota > Bacteroidia > Flavobacteriales_D > Sanyastnellaceae > ASP10-05a. The sequence goes on from LAQC01000003.1 coordinate 123,038, forward strand.
TAATCGACAGGGTGGTGTATGAAGATGACTGGTATTCAGATGCTGTAAAAGACGATGGAGGATGGTCTTTAGAGCGTATAAATCCTAACGCATTATGCAGCAGCAGTCAAAACTGGATAGCGTCTAATTCTCCGCTCGGAGGATCTCCAGGAGCTCAAAATTCTGTAAATGATGAAACACCAGATACCGAAGCGCCTGCTATAATTTCGGCTTCTTTAATTAACGAGACCTTAATTTTCTTGCAAGCAGATGAAATTTTAAACGAGGTTTTAGAGATAACAAATTTCTCTATTTCTGGAGGATACGAAATCTCAGCCGTTCAGCTGACTTCCACAGCCAATGGGATTCTGGTAACTTTAGATGAGCCAGTGGAAGTAGGAGTGCCGTTTACCATCACCGTTTATAGCCTTACAGATTGTGAAGGAAATGAAAATACCTCCATTACGGAATGGCAAATAGCGTCAGGTTTTCCCGCAGAGGTTGGAGATATTATTATAACAGAAATTATGGCAGACCCTTCTCCACAGGTAGGGCTTCCCGAGGTGGAATATGCAGAACTCTATAATGCCTCTAATTTATTTATAGACATTTCAGATGCCGATTTTAGCGGAGCCACATTTACATCTTCTGTTATTCTAGCTCCTGGGGAGTATAGGGTGATTATGAGTGAAGAAGATATAGCGGGTAATTTTATTTTCAGCGGAGCATCTGGCATGACTGGATGGGGAAGTACTTTCCTTACTAATTCTGGTAAAGAGCTAATTCTAGCTACTTCAAATGGAGTGATAGATGAGGTGACTTATGACAATACGTGGTACCAAGACTCTGGTAAAGACGATGGAGGCTGGTCATTAGAGTTAATTAACCCTTCTCATCCATGCAGTGACAAAGCCAATTGGAGCGCTTCAGAAAGTGTTTTTGGTGGTTCTCCGGCGGAGCTAAACTCAGTGTTTTCCTTAGCTGAGGACACTCAAGCTCCTCAAGCAATATTGGTCTATGCTTTTCTCTCTAATTCCATTTTTATAGAATTTGATGAGCCGGTTAACGAATCTTCTTTTTCTTCTGCAGTAATTTCATTGAGTGGAGAGAGTTCTACCAGCATCACTGCGCAGGGTTTAAGAAGTATCATCGTTAATTTCCAAGAGGGATTGACTCCTGTTCTAGAGTTTACTCTATCCATTTCTGGTATAGAAGATTGTTGGGGAAATGCTATTGCTACGCAGGAAGTAATAATAGGCCTACCCGAACCAGCAGAAGCAGGAGATTTAATCATAAATGAAGTTCTTTCTAATCCACGCGGGTCAGGCTCGGATTATGTAGAGGTTTATAACAATTCCAACAAGATTATAAGTCTTCAAAACTGGCAGCTCGCCACTAGGAATGCTGGCCTCATAGACAGTCAAGAACTAATCACAGAGTTCCCTCTTCCTCTATTTCCAGGAAATTATGCGCTGCTCACGGAGTCACTGGAGGATGTAGCAGAAAATTACCCAAATGCGGCTGTGAATACGTTCATCGTAATGGACTTGCCGGCATACAGTAATGATGAGGGAGATGTGGTTTTACTACTGCCAGATAATGAAATTAGCGATGAGTTTGGGTATTCTTCAGACTATCATTTCGATCTTTTAGATGACACAGATGGAGTCTCATTAGAGCGGATTAGCTTTACTGTGCCTACACAAAACTCAGACAACTGGTCAAGCGCAGCAGAAAGCGAAAACTATGGATCTCCTGGGTACAGAAATTCCCAAACCCAATCCGAAACGACTGCTGAAGGAGCAGTTTCTGTTTATCCTTCAGTATTTTCTCCTGGTGGATCTCAGGATATAAATAACCTAGAGATTTCGTATTCATTTAGCGCTAACTCTCAAGCGGCTAGTGTTACTATCTATTCTAAGGATGGCGTGAAAACGAGAGCGTTAAAATCCAATATTCTCATAGGTTCTGAAGGGACTTTCTTTTGGGATGGAGCAGATGATCAAGGGAGAGCAGTTCCTATTGGAATTTATGTAATTTACTTCGAAGTATTTGGTTTAGATGGAAATGTACAAGGGTATAAGGTTCCTGCCACTGTAGCTTACAGGTAATGATGAGAGTTAATTTCACCGAAATACCCGCTCCGCTATTGAGGGAATCCTACTTGTTAGGAGAGCCGTGGATGTTTTATGTTTTGATATTTATAGGAGTGTTAACAGCGGGTACTCAGTGGAATTATTCTAAGAACATCAGAGAGATTTTTTATGCAGTCATAAATATTCGCATGCTCAGAGAAATACTGAGAGAAGAAATAGTTTTAACTAGCAGAACTAGCCAGTTGCTTATAGTTCTGTCTCATCTATCTTTAGCTGTGTTTTTTTACTTATCTCTTTCTTATTATGAGATAGGTATAGCTGGAGTATGCCTTTCAGGATTTTTAAAGTATCTGCTGATATTGACTATTATTACCTTCATTTACTTTGTTAAAATAGTAATAATCCGAGGGATGAGACTCCTGTTTAATGGGGATTATTCGCTTAGAGAATATGAGTTTAATTATGGCTTGCTTTTGAAGGTTGCGGGTCTCGGGTTGTTCCCGCTTAGTCTTTTACTGGCGTATTCTAAATTCATTCGTAGTGATGTTTTGGTAGTGGCAGGGCTGATTCTAATAGTAGCCAGTATAGTTTGGAGATGGGCTCGAGGCTGGTTAAACGCGGTGACAAACAGAATTTCTATTGTCTATATTATTTTATACCTTTGCACGCTCGAAATTTTACCTGCGGTGGTATTATTAAAAGTTCTGCTTGTCAGGTCTTAATAGTACTGCTCCTAAAACAAGAAAATGATGGAGGCTAAAGTAAAGGAAAAAGTTAAAACGATCTTAATTTCTCAACCAAAACCTGAGGGCGATAATAAGTCACCTTATACCGCTTTATCTAAGAAACACAAGCTTAAGATTGATTTTAGACCGTTTATTCATGTAGAGCCTACTCATGCTCAGGAATTCAGACAGAATAGAATTTCTATACTTGAGCATACGGCTATTATATTCACTTCTAGAGTTGCGGTAGACCACTTTTTTAGAATGTGTGAGGAGACGAGAGCCACGGTTCCTGATACCATGAAGTATTTCTGCTTAAGTGAGACTACAGCCTTTTATTTACAGAAGTATGTAGTGTATAGAAAGAGAAAAATATTTCACGGTAGAGTTACTTTCGCAGAGTTAGTGGAGATTATGAAGAAACACAAGCAAGAGAAATTCTTAGTTCCTTGTTCTAATCTTCTTAAGCCGAGTATCCCCGAGCTGCTTATAGAGAATAAATTTCACCACAGCATAGCTCCTATGTACAGAACGGTATGTAGTGACTTGAGTGATCTGGCAGATGTGAAGTATGATATGTTAGTTTTCTTTAGTCCTTCAGGTATAGAGTCGTTGATGAAAAACTTCCCTGATTTCAAGCAGGGAGATACAGTGTTGGCTACTTTCGGTCCTACGACTGCTAAGGCTGCTGAAGCAGCAGGATTAAGAATAGATGTTCTAGCTCCGCACCCAAAGGCTCCTTCAATGTCTATGGCTATACAGCAATACATAACAGGTAAATAAAAGGAGGTTACTTCTTCATTTACAACCAGTGAATTCACCTAGAAAACTTGAGAAAAAAGAACTTCTTTCCAGTAAGAAGTCAATCCAATCCATCTTTGACAATGGACGAATAATAAAGGCCTACCCGTTATTTATTTCGTTCGAGGTGGTTAGCTCAGAGCATTCTGAAATTAAAGTGCTTTTTTCTGTGAGTAAAAAAAGGCAGAAACTAGCTGTTCGTAGAAATGGAATTAAACGAAAGCTCAAAGAATCGTATCGACTCAATAAGTTACCTTTGCGAGAGTTCACTTTAAAAGAAGGGTTAAGTCTTAATCTTATGATTATCCAAGTAACCGGTGACGAAGTGCCTTATTCTACCATCGAAAAGAAAATGATAAAAGGCCTGTCTAAACTAAAGGAAAGTTTAATTAAATCGAATTAGATTCATGAGAAAGCTGACAAAGAGATTTTATATTAACCTGTTGGGTCTACTAGTGCTATTCTCGCTGTCATCAGCGGCTGTCGTTAAATATTTTGATGTTTCTAAAAACTTGGAAGTATTCACCACCCTTTATAAAGAGCTGAATCTTTATTATGTGGATGAAACTAATCCAGGAGAGTTAATGAAAACAGGCATAGACGCTATGTTAGAATCTCTGGATCCATATACCGTGTATTATCCAGAGTCAAGAATAGAAGATGCTCGCTTCATGCAGACCGGACAGTATGGAGGAATAGGAATAGATGTTGAAAGTATAGACGATAAGATTATTATCAATGAAGTTCTACAAGGTTTTCCCGCTGCGAGTGAAGGGCTAAAGCCGGGAGATGAAATTATCAGCATAGATGGTCAACTTCTCAAAGAGTTAAAGCCGGATCAGTTAGACGGCCTGCTTAAAGGAAATGTAGGAACCTCTCTAACCATTGCGTATAGAAGAGCCAATGAACAAAAAGAGGTTCTGCTAACTAGAGCACAGATTAAGATAAATGAAGTGCCGTATTTTGGTATGATAAACGAAACTGACGGGTATATAAAACTCACTAGTTTTACTAAAACATCTAGTATGAGCGTTCGCTCTGCTTTAATAAGTTTAAAGTCTAAAAGTGGAGCCCAAAGAATAGTTCTCGATTTAAGGGGGAATGGCGGTGGTCTTCTGAGGGAGGCAGTAAATATTGTAGGTCTTTTTGTAGATAAAGGAGAGCTAGTAGTAAGTACTAAAGGTAAAATAGAGAGCTGGAATAAAGTGTACGAAACTAAAGCAGCTCCTGTAGCTCCAGACATGCCCTTAATCGTCCTGGTGGATGAGAATTCAGCCAGTGCGTCAGAAATAGTAAGTGGAGCCCTTCAGGACTTAGATAGAGCCGTAGTGATTGGGAGACAAAGTTTTGGAAAAGGGCTGGTTCAACGGACCAAAGATTTAGTCTACAATTCTAAGATGAAATTAACTATAGCTAAATACTATATCCCTAGTGGAAGATGCATCCAAAGATTAGATTACTCCAATAAAGAAGATGGAAAGGCTACGGCCGTAGCGGATTCATTAATAAAACCTTTTGAAACTAGAAAAGGCAGACCCGTTTTTGATGGTAGAGGTGTAGACCCCGATGTTCTCATTGAGAAATCTGTTGAGAGTGAACTATTAAAAAGTCTGAAGA
>LAQC01000003.1:128487-168839 GCA_000981645.1 Cryomorphaceae bacterium ASP10-05a
GCTGATTTAGACAGATATAAGTTTGAAATTCTCCCCGTATTAGAGAAAGAAATAGTGAAACGACTGTTCTTTGAAAAAGGAGAAATCCAATACAGCCTGCTTCATGACCCTTATATCAGTGAAAGCGTAAAAACGTTCAACTCGAATTACAGTTCTATTTTACAATAGGATAAATGGCCGGATTAATTCCATTTCTTACCTCTAAGCATTTAAATGTACTGTTTCTTACCGGAGCATTATTTATAGCCATAGGAATACCTTTTTCTCTAGTTATGATGAGTATGGGAACTATCGGAGTTTCTGTAGTGTATATTTTAGAAGGAGGGTTTAAAGAGAAATTCAGAAAACTGAATCACCCAGTTCTAAAGCCTATCATAGCCTTAATCCTATTACTTTTAGTCTCCCTCCTTTGGTCTTCCGATATCAAAACGGGAGTTAGAGTAATAAGAAAGGTAATACCTCTCTTGGTGATCCCCTTAGTTTTCTCTGGAATTTCATCTGTAAGTAAACGACAAATCAATCTATTGATCTGGGCCTTTGTGGCGGCCACAGCGTTATCCGTATTAATAAATATAGCCGTGGCTTTCAGCAGTGGCACGCTCACTCTAGGTAACCCTAGAAAAATCTCATTATTCGTTTCGCACATCAGGCTTTCTTTATACATAGTGTTGAGTATTGTTTGGGTTTGCTACTCCAATGTCCATTGGATTTTGAAGGTTTTAATCGTTTCTGTATTGAGTATGTTCGTTTTCCTCGCTCAAACATTCACGGGAATGATTTTGCTTTTTGTCATTTCTATGGCTGTTCTACTTGGAGTGTTGACCATAAATGGAAGTCAGGCTTTTAAGTATTTCAGATTAGTTTTCTCTACTCTTATCTTAATGGCTTTTGCGTTTTTAGCTTACACTACCTATGATTTTTATAATCCGAACTTTCCAGAAGCTACTCCGGAGTTTACCGAAAATGGTAAAAGATATAACCCTGAATTAGAAAACGGATTTATTGAAAACGGAAATTTCTTATGGAGTTATGTCAGTTTTTCTGAGTTAGATGAAGGGTTTAAGGCAGCTACAGGCCAGTCCGTTTGGGCTAAAAATAAGGATGGAAATGAGAGCTACGGAGTACTGATCCGCTATTTAAATAATAAAGGGCTTAAAAAAAATGCTACAGGCATAAGTCAGTTAGATTCTGCAGATTTTCAGCGCATTCTGCTCGGTAGCCCTTACCCCGATTTGTGGAAGTACAGAGGTTTCTCTAAGAGAGTAAGGGGGCTTCTTTTTCATTTAGAAAAGAGCAGGTTTAGCAAAGACTTCAGGGGGAATTCTATAGCAGAGAAGATCGTTTTTCAAACAGCAGGATGGAGAGCCTACCTGAACTCTCCGATCATAGGAGCCGGTACTGGAGACATGAAAGAAGCTTTAGCAGGTTATTATGATGAGGTCTACCCTAACTTGCCAGATGAGAGAAGGAGAAAACCGCATAACCAATATATTTCATACTTAGTTCTAGCCGGACCATTGGCACTCTTTTTATTAATCATGATTTTTGTACAACAGTGGAGAAATGTCCCGCCTGAGTTTGTAAACTTCGGTAAAGCATTTGTAATTATAGTGCTAGTCTCTTTTCTAGGAGAGGACACTATAGGGTCTCAAGCCGGAGTGACCTTTGTAGCTTTTTTTTCAGGGCTCTTGTTCTTGCTCAAGCCTAGAGATGAAAGTGAGTAATGAGGCGTTGCAATACTTAATTCTTTTGTGCCCTTATTTCTGCAAGAGTTTTGTATTTCGAATGTACTCCCCGAGCTGATATCTTAGCTATTTGAAGCCCCAGGCTGCCATCGAGGAAACCTCGTTTTAGCACATACATTTTAATGAATTTAGCAGTTCCGCTTATGATAGGTTTTAAGGGTCCAAAAGCTTTTTTCGCATGAAACATTTTTTCGGCCGATAAATCTGCGTATTTCTTAGTGCGTGCTATGTGGTCTGCTTTGGAGTTGTAAGAATAGTGGAGTAAGTCGCCCGGAAGATGCTTAATCTTTAGTTCATCAGGAAGGTGAAGTGTTTCGTGCACGAAATCCCCAGTCCAATGAACATCACGCTTATTGAAAATTCTGACTTTTACATCTGGATACCACCCTGAGTGCCTTATCCATTTTCCGCAGTAGTTAGTTAGCCTGTTAAAACTATAGGTGCCTTCTAGACCTGATACTTTTTGAAGTAAGATCGATTTTTTAAGAGCGGGGCTAATTACTTCATCTGCATCTATACTCAAGATGAAGTCGTTTTTTGAAGCAGTATTTCCTAAGTTTTTCGTCTTAGCGTACCCCAGCCATTGAGATTCTAAAATTGAGGCTCCTAGTTCTCTGGAAATAGCTAAAGTCTTATCAGTGCTCCCAGAGTCTACCACCAAAACTTCGTCCACGACTTCTGCTAAAGACAAGATGCACCTTTCGATGTTCTTTTCTTCGTTTTTAGTGATTATTACGGCAGTAATTGAGGTATACATTAAGGGCAATAGTATAAAACTTATGCCAAATAATAAGGAGTCTGAATTATTTATTGAGGTAATCCTTTATGATTTTATAAAAACTTCTGTAAAAATGGACATTCTTGTTAATAAGAAATGTTTGAACAGCCCCGTGAGATGAGTAATTTTGTCTGTAAATAAATTGGTTATGAACGTACTTGTTTTAGGTTCTGGAGGTAGAGAACACGCCCTTAGTTGGAAATTGGCTCAGTCTTCTCAAATGGAGAAGTTATATATAGCGCCTGGAAATGCGGGAACAGCCACTGTCGGTGAGAATGTAGAGTTAGATCCTATGGATTTTGCGGGAATTGCCGAGTTCGTTGAAGCCAATAATGTCGGTATTATACTTGTAGGACCTGAACAGCCTTTAGTGGCAGGGATTAAGGATTATTTTCAAGCTCGACCAGAAATAAAGACTTCAGTTATAGGTCCTAGCGCATCAGCCGCCAGACTTGAAGGGAGTAAAAGTTTTGCCAAACAATTCATGGTGAAGCATAATATACCTTGTGCTAAGTCAGAAACATTTACGAAATCTACTAAATCCAAAGCTTCTGGTTTTCTAGCTACGCTAAAGCCCCCTTATGTAATAAAGGCAGATGGTTTAGCTGGAGGAAAAGGAGTGGTGATTTGTGAAACACTAAAAGAAGCTAAGACAGTAGTGAAAGACATGCTCATAAATGGAAATTATGGAGATGCAGGTAAGAAAATAGTTATAGAAGAATTTTTACCCGGAATAGAGGTTTCTATGTTTGTGGTTACAGATGGTTCTGGATATAAAATACTGCCTTCTGCTAAAGATTATAAGCAAGTAGGAGAGGGAAATACAGGGCCGAATACAGGTGGGATGGGAGCTATTTCTCCAGTGGCTATTGTAAGCAGGGAGTTTATGGAGAAAGCAAAAAATCAAGTAATTATCCCTACGCTAAAAGGCTTAAGAGCAGACGGGATTGACTTTGAAGGGTTTGTTTTCTTTGGTCTTATGAAAGTTGGGGGTGATCCTTATGTTATCGAGTATAATGTGAGACTCGGGGACCCTGAAACCGAAGTCATTATTCCTAGAATAAAATCAGACTTACTTCATATTTTGGATGGTGTAGCCACTAAGACTTTATCGGAGTGTGATGTGGAAATAGATGAACGAACAGTAACTACAGTAATGTTAACCGCTCAAGGGTATCCTGATAAGTATAAGAAAGGAGAGAGTATTACTGGGCTAGAGAATGTTAAAGACTCTATCGTATTTCATGGAGGCACGAAATTAGATTCTGGTAAAATAGTTTCTAATGGAGGCAGGGTTATGGCTGTGACTTCTTACGGTGTAGATATACCGGGCGCGCTGAAAAAATCATATAAATCAATCGATTTAATAGATTTTAAAGGAAAGTCTTACAGAAAAGATATTGGTTTTGACTTAGTAAAGGAAAAAGCATAGCTTAGAGGTAAACAATGCTAGAATAGAGCCGCTTACTTAAGCGTTCCGTTGCTTTTAGCTTTCTTGTTATATTTCTGTTGCATAGATAACCAAAGAAATAAACCAAGAACCCCTACCCCTATAAATGCGTAGTTTGGTAACTGACCTAAAGGAACTAAGACCGTATCGAAAGTCCATGTAAGTAATTCACCTATTTCTCTTAAAATGCTGTTCAAATTCATGACTAAAAATTTCATCGCGAAAGTACAAAAGTTTGTAATAATTTCAGCACTCGAAAATGACACGAAATAGATTAGTTTTTTCACAGCCTTATTTAGAGTACCTCTTGCCTTTATTGAGTGCCCTCATTTTTATTCCTGTCTTGTTTAATACGGATGTTATCTCTGTAGGGAATACACTAAAGATTTTTGGTGAAGATTTCGAAGGGAATTATTTTAATTCAGGAGGAGTCATTTATGCTGTTTGTACTTTATCTACTTTACTTTTAAGTTGGGCATTGAATAATTTGATTAATAATCATGACTTACTCTATAAGTCTAATTATTTACCATCTCTTTTAGCGGTCATTTATACTGCAGCACTAGTCTATACTGAGGGGTTGAGCACGGCCTTGATTAGTATGCCATTTATTTTATTTTCTTTAACTAGCCTTCTGAGTAGTTTAGGTGAATTGGGGCGGCTGAGTTCTGTTTTTAATTCGGGTTTTTTCTTAGGTTTAGCCATTCTCCTGGATTCATACGCTATGGCAGCGATACCTATTTATTTAGGTACTATAATTCTATTTAGGCCGATTGAATTTAGAGGTGTTTTCGTCTTTCTCTTTGGAGTGACGAATGTTCTCTTCGTCCTAGTGTTGATGGAGGTCATTTTTAGAAGTGACCTGCCTGAAGTTAAAGATTGGATTGGTTTCTATCCAAGTGTTCAAATTCAAAGCATACCATTTGTTTCATGGCTATTGATAGCAAATTATTCATTGTTCTCAATGTTGGGATTGATTTGTTTGCCTTCTTATATTGGAGGGATGAGTAATAAAGCAAAGGAAAAGGGAAGGGTGTTACTGATTGGCTTTTTTATTCTTCAACTTTTTGTAAGTTTTGCAGGGTATGGATACAGTCAAGATTGGTCATTCTTTTATTTTGTGCCCAATATTGTTTATTTCTCTGTTTTAGCATACTTGTCCATCTCGAATAGGTACTTGAGTGGAGTGCTTAATGCTTGTCATTTGATCTTAATCGGAATTATTGCTTACCATTTAGCCGCAAATTAAAGAACCAATTTTTTTTTCTCTCGTATAAAAGATTGCAGATGTTACTGTCTGTTAAATTACGTTCAAATGAAAAAACAATTAATCTTTGCCAGTTTTCTTCTAGTATTAGCTTTTCAAGGCATTTCTCAGCACTCTCTGTTCCCTAGTATACAAGGTGTTGGAGATTTTGATTTTGAAATTAATACTGGTGTAGAGTTCTTGATAGAAGCGGATCCTTCCATTCTTCCCGGACAGAATGATTTGTTTCCTGAGGTAACATCAGTAATATCCGGTGAATGGGGGTCTTCTGATACATGGGATTGTAGTTGTATTCCTGACAATCAAAATTCTGTAACTATTTCTGCAGACCATAGTGTTAGCTTTAATTCAGATATTGAGGTGTTTACTCTTCATGTTACAGAAGACGCTGAGCTGGTTGGCGAAGCAGAAAACACTATTACCATTAATGGAGATATAGCATTTTATGGTTCTACTGTGCTAACTGATGTTGATATCAGTTTTGGGGGAGTGACAGACCAAACGTTATTTGGTAATTGCTATATGGAAAAACTATTTTTCACTGGGACTAACGATATAAATTTGGAAGGTAATTTATTTATTACGAAAGAAATTTGGGTTGGTGGAGCTACTCTAAATACAAACGGAGCTCTAAACTTATCTTTTAATGGAGAAGGAATAGGTGAAATCGCTCCTATTTTTAATGGAACTATAAACGGGAATATTTCCGTGTCTATAGAAATAGAGACTACCGCTTCGGGTTGGATAAGCCTTGCTTCGCCTGTCGCTGATGCCAACCTTAGTGAAATTGTAGATGATTTTGTAACTACCGGTTTTATAGGGGCGGACTATCCTTCTTATCCCTTTACGAGCATAAGGTATTACGCAGAGGAGTCTAATGATGTTAGCACTGATTATGTAGGGGTGGAGTCCGCTAACGATTTGATGGAAACAGGCAAGGGTTATTACGTCTATACTTCTACTGGAGACTATATTTTCGATACTAATGGCGCACCTAACCTTGGTGAGGTTGATATTCCAGTAAGTTTCACTAATAATGGTAATCCAACTGCTGATGGCTTAAATTTAGTTGGAAATCCTTACGCGGCCACTCTTAACTGGGATAGCCAAACAGGATGGGATAGAAATAATTTAGTAGGGGCGCTTTATGTTTGGGATGTTTCTCAAAAGCAATTTAGAACATATTTAAACGGATTAGGGGTGAATGGAGGTTCTGCTTTTATTGAGCCATTAGAATCGTTTTGGGTAATGGCAGTAGGAGAAAGTCCTTCGTTAAGCTGCAATGAATCTTCTAAATCTTTGCATAGTTCAGATACTCAAGAGTCATTACAGAGTATTTCTGTAACTATAAGCAACGGGAATTGGTCTGATGATTTAGCAATTACCACAAAACCAGAGGCCACTATGATGTTCGAACCAGCATTAGATGCATTAAAGTTTTACGGAGATAACTCTGTGCCTAATATCAGTACCTTATCCTCAGATAATGTGAAATTAGCTATAAATAGTATTCCAGAATTTTCTGAAGCACAGGATATTCAAATGATGGTGAACATTCCTACCGAAGGAAATTATACACTCTCATTCGAAGGTGTAAATGAATATATAACTAATCAGTGTATAGGATTTGAAGATTTAATTACGGGTGAACTATATGATTTAGCGGTGACCACAGAAATAGCATTTTCAAGTCTCGTAGTTGAAGATGAAATAAGATTTCTCTTTCACATTGGGTCTCCGGTTAGAGCAGAGCCCACTAGTGTTTCGTGTAACGGAGGCGATGATGGTGTTATCGTTGCCGAAGGTGCTGGAGCTGGACCTTGGGCGTATAGATGGTTTGATCAAGAGATGAATTTTCTAGGAGAAGCTATAGATGAATTTTCAGAGTTTGCTATAACAGGTTTGCCGGCAGGTGATTATACATTAGAGGTCGGGAATAACGACTATTGTGGAGCTTTGGTTTTACAGGTTAATGTTTTCGAGCCAGAGGAACCACTAGAGGTTTCCGAGGGAGTTTACGATATCGCCTGTGAAGAAGATGGTACTGGAGAAATTGTTTTGAACATAACAGGCGGAGTTCAGCCTATAGACGTCCAGTGGGATAATGAGCTAACAGGAGCGAATATTGAACAGTTAAACGCTGGAGATTATACCTATACCTTAACAGATGCGGCTGGCTGTGTAAGAACAGAAACTTTAATTGTTCTAGAGGCGGGAGATGTCTCTGTTGATTTTACTGTGGAACAATTAATTACTTTGGATGAGTTCAATCAGGCGGAAGTTCCATTTTTGAATCTATCAGAAGGAACAACTCTTTATGAGTGGAATTTTGGTGATGGCTCTCCACTAAACTCTGAAGAGTCTCCAATACATGTTTTCACGCAGCCTGGGTTTTTCACAGTGTCGATGTATGCCAGCAATGGAGAGTGTGATGATTACCATCAAGCAGTAGTAACCGTTCAACAATATAGCGCAATTGAAGAGTTAGATTTTTCAGAGTCTATAAGCATAGCAACAAATGGCAATAATATCACCATAAATAGTAATGCCAGCCTCTCACAGTCCGCACAAGTTTTTGTTTATGACCTTTTAGGCAAGGTGATTAATTCAGAAAAAGGAGTTTTAGGAAACGGAAATGCGATTCAATTGGATTTGAAAAAGGCAACAGCACTTTATATGGTGTCTGTGGTCAATCTAACTACGAATGAAAAAACAGTAAAAAAGATTTCAAGATTTTAGCTTAACAAGGCAATATATGCCAGGAATATGGTTCTATTAAAACCTCACTGATTCAGTGAGGTTTTTTTGTTTCAAGCAATTGTACTGTTTTATGTCAGTTGGTTTCTCATCACAAGAACTGTTGAAATGTGATAGGGTTTAGTTCTTTAAAATCTGAACATATAGCAGTACTTTTGTGAGCAAAATCAGACAAATGAAATTTGGTGTAATTACTTTTCCTGGATCTAACTGTGATCAAGATATTATTTACGTTTTAAGAGATGTTTTAATGCAGCCTGTAGAGGAGCTTTGGCATAAAGACACTGATTTGAAAGGGTGTGATTTTATTATTCTTCCTGGAGGATTTTCTTATGGTGATTACCTTAGAAGTGGAGCTATAGCTAGATTCTCTCCAATAATGAGTGAGGTAGTAAAGCATGCTAATTCAGGAGGATATGTGATGGGTATTTGTAATGGATTCCAAATATTATGTGAGTCTGGTCTGCTTCCTGGAGTGTTAAGGCACAATGAAAACCAAAAGTTTATTTGTAAAAACGTACATCTAAAACCAGCTTCTAGTTCTACGATTATCACTGAAAATCTAGATGAATATAAAGCGTATAAAATTCCTATTGCTCATGCAGAAGGAAATTATTTTGCTACGCCAGAGCAGATGAAAGAAATTGAGGATAACGACCAAGTTCTTTTTAGATACTGTAATGAAGAAGCACAAGTCACGAGCGGTTCTAATCCTAATGGTAGCTTAGATAATATCGCTGGAATTTGTAATAAGTCTAAAAACGTTTTCGGTATGATGCCGCATCCAGAAAGAGCTGCGGATTTCGAACTGACAAGCACAGATGGTCGTGAGATTTTCGATGGAATGCTAAAAGCGGCTTTAGTATAACGAAAATTAAATAACGAGTTCACCCACAATTCTGGGATAAATACATAGTTATTAGAACTTACCTTTGTTTAAGTATCTTTATTATCAATATGAGCGAATACATAGCCGGCCCACTTTTATCCAAAATAAATCTTCCTGAAGATTTAAGGAAAAATATTTCAAATGAAGAACTAGTTCAAGTTTCCAACGAACTAAGACAATATATTATAGATATAGTTTCCGAAAGAGGTGGTCACTTCAGCGCTAGTCTCGGAGTTGTAGAACTGACCGTAGCGTTGCATTATGTGTATAACACACCTTATGATCAGTTGGTTTGGGATGTAGGTCATCAAGCTTATGGACATAAAATTCTAACAGGAAGAAAGGATATTTTTCATACAAATAGAGTTTATAACGGATTAAGCGGATTCCCTAAAAGATCTGAAAGCGAATACGACACTTTTGGAGTAGGTCATTCATCTACTAGTATATCTGGAGCATTAGGCATGGCGGTTGCCAGTAAAATTAAGGGAGAAGACAGGAAGTGTATAGCTATAATAGGTGACGGAGCGATGACCGCTGGTCTTGCTTTCGAAGGATTAAACCATGCTGGGTCATTAAGTAACGATTTACTGGTAGTGCTCAATGATAACTGCATGAGCATAGACCCTAACGTAGGGGCTCTTAAAGAATACCTCACAGACATTACCACATCTCATACCTATAACAAAGTAAAAGATGAGGTTTGGAACTTACTGGGTAAAGTCAGTAAATTCGGTCCTAATGCTCAGAGCATAGCCCAGAAAATACAGGATGGAGTAAAGTCAGCTCTGCTGCAGCAGAGTAATTTATTCGAATCATTAAATTTTAGGTATTTCGGTCCAATAGATGGCCACGATGTGGAATATTTGGCTAAGGTATTAAAGGATTTAAAAGACATTCCTGGACCCAAAATTTTACACTGTGTAACTAAAAAAGGAAAAGGTTTTCAGCCTGCAGAAGATGGTTCACCTACTCAGTGGCATGCTCCAGGGATTTTCAATAAAGACACGGGAGAAATAGTTAAAGTAGTTCCCAAAAGCCCAGAGCCTCCTAAGTATCAGGATGTGTTTGGCCATTCTATTATAGAGTTAGCAGAGAAAAACGAGAAGATAGTAGGAGTTACTCCTGCTATGCCTACAGGTTGTTCACTGAAATTTATGATGGAGGCTATGCCCGATAGAGCTTTTGATGTGGGAATAGCAGAGCAGCATGCAGTAACTTTCTCAGCAGGAATGGCTACTCAAGGATTAATCCCATTCTGTAATATCTACTCTTCATTTATGCAGAGAGCTTATGATCAGGTTATACATGATGTAGCTATTCAAAACTTAGATGTAGTATTCTGTTTAGATAGAGGAGGATTAGTAGGAGCAGATGGTCCTACTCATCATGGAGCTTATGATTTAGCTTTCATGAGGTGCATTCCTAATATGATCGTTTCTTCTCCTATGAATGAAGAAGAATTAAGAAACCTGATGTTTACTGCTCAGGAAGGTCACGGTCCATTCTCTATAAGGTACCCGAGAGGAAAAGGGGTGATGACAGAATGGAAGACCCCGTTTAAAAAAGTGAAAATCGGTACGGGTAGAAAAGTAAAATCTGGAGAAGACATAGCCGTATTGACTATTGGGCCCATAGGAAACAATGCACTTACCGCATGTACAAGCATGGAAGATAAAGGGATAAGCGCTGCACTTTACGATATGCGCTTTGCAAAGCCAATAGATGAAGTATTACTTCATGAAGTATTCTCTAAATTCAAAAAAGTAATCACTGTAGAAGATGGATGTATCCAAGGGGGTATGGGGTCTGCCGTGATTGAATTTATGGCAGAGAATAATTACTCCGCCCACGTAACTAGGTTAGGAGTTCCAGATAAGTACATTGAGCACGGAACACAGTCAGAATTATATACCGAGTGTGGTTATAACACCGCTGACATAGAAAAAGCCATATCCGATATGGTAGCTGTTGGATCCAAGCAAATGGCTATCTGATTTTTTTAAGAGAAAGACTTTGGTGAGAATGCCCATTTCTTTTGTTTTTTTTAAATACCTTCCAACGCCAAGTGCTGATTGATTTTTTTTCAGCAAAAATTTCTAGTAGTCAGTCTAATCTCATAAATCAAAAGATGGAAGAAATCATAAATAAAGTAGCACTAGCAGGATTGGTTTCTTTAGACATAAAAGATTTCTACCCTAAGGGAGTGAGGGCCACCATAGATTTAAAAGCCCAGTTATGGCAGGAGTTAGTCCTTAAGGAAAAAGACTTTAGGGTTTGGGTAAAAGAGACTGACTGGACTGAGTATGAAGGAAAGCACGTAGGGGTGTGGTGCTCTGCAGATGCTATAGTTCCTACTTGGGCATTCATGTTAGTAGCTTCTAGTCTAGAGGGTATAGCTAGCTCGATTACATTCGGAGATAGAGAATCCTTAGAAGCAGCGGTGGTACAGAACCACATTCAAAACCTCGATTTATCGGAGTATAAGGACCAGAGAGTTATCGTGAAAGGCTGTTCTGATATCTCGGCAGCAGAAGTAGCATTTTTAGAGCTAACCAAAGCATTAAAGCCAGTGGTAAAGTCACTCATGTTTGGAGAAGCTTGCAGCTCAGTGCCGGTTTATAAAAGGCGTTAATAAAAACACTTGAAAAAGCAAGGCATTTGGCGGTTGGTTCTGTAATTTCAGAGCTTTAATTTACCTACACATGCTATCTCAAGACAAAGAAAAGAAACTCTTCTTATTAGATGCTTTTGCACTCATTTTCAGAGCGTATTATGCGTTTATAAAAAACCCACGAATAAATTCTAAAGGGCTGAATACCTCAGCCATGTTCGGTTTTACCAATACGCTCTTAGAGATTATCAATAACGAGAAACCTACTCATATAGCAGTAGTGTTTGACCCTCCAGGTGGTTCCAAGCAGAGAAAAGAAGATTTTCCGGCTTATAAAGCCAATAGAGAAGAAACCCCTAATGATATCATACTCTCGATTCCGTATATAAAAAGAATCATAGAAGGATTTAATATTCCATGTTTAGTAGCTCCAGGATTTGAGGCAGATGATCTTATAGGAACCTTAGCCAAGCAGGCAGAAAAAGAAGGCTATACCACCTATATGATGACTCCCGATAAAGATTATGCTCAGCTAGTATCGAGCAATATCTTTATGTACAGACCAGGTAGATTTGGAAACCCGGCTCAGGTTTGGGGAATAGAAGAGATTCGAGAAAAATTTAATGTGGAAGACCCCATTAAGATTATAGACTTACTTGGCCTTATGGGCGATAAGGTAGATAACATACCTGGAATACCTGGGATTGGTCCTAAGACAGCATCCAAATTGCTGAAAGAATTCGGAAGTGTAGAAGGTATTATAGAGAATGCAGACAAGCTTAAAGGAAAGCAAAGAGAAAATGTAGAGAATTTTGCAGAGCAGGGAATTGTGTCAAAACAATTGGCTACCATAATCTTAGATGTGCCTAATGAAGTAAACTTCGATGTATTAAACTTAGAGGAGCTTGATAAAGATTTACTTAGAGAGGTCTTCACTGATTTGGAGTTCAGAACCCTTAGCAAAAGAATTTTAAACGAAGAGATTCAGTCTGTTCAAAACGAACAACCCTCATCCCCACAGATATCCATGTTTGGCAATGCTCCGGCTATGCCGGCAGCAGCTGAGGTTGAATTAGAGGATGTGCCAGTAGAAATGAAAACAATTCTTACCACTGAGCATGATTATAGATTATTAGATGATGACGTTTTAAGAGCTGAGTTCATAAAAAGACTGCAGAAGGAAAAGTCCTTCTGTTTAGATACAGAAACCACAGGCTTAGACCCGATAGAAGCTGAGCTTGTAGGGATTTCCATTGCAGTAAAAGAAGGAGAAGCATTTTATATTCCAGTGACGAGTGAAAACGCGTTGCAACGCCTAGAAGAGCTCAAACCCATACTACAAGACCCCAAAAAGGAAATAATAGCGCAGAACTTCAAGTACGATTATAAAGTGCTAAGGAAGTATGGAGTAGATATAAAAAACAAGGTGCTGGATACCATGCTCGTTCATTACTTAATGAATCCCGATATGAAGCATGGAATGGATTTATTGGCAGAAACTTATCTGAATTATCGTCCTGTTTCTATTACAGAATTAATAGGGAAAAAGGGAAAAAATCAGAAGAGTATGAAAGATTTAGAACCTGCAGAGGTGCTAGATTATGCCGCTGAGGATGCTGATATTACGCTTCAGTTAAGGAATAAATTCTCTTCGGAATTAGAGAAACCACACCTAAAAGATCTTTACGAAAAAGTAGAAGCACCATTGATTCATGTGCTAGCAGATATAGAATTAGAAGGAGTAAATATAGATGAGGCTCATCTGAGAAATTACTCTAAGGAATTGGAAGTTATACTTGTAGAGCTAGAAAAAAGCATAAAACTCACGGCCGGAACTGAATTTAACTTGGATTCACCTAAGCAGTTAGGTCAGATACTTTTCGAGGTGTTGAAGATTTCAGATAAGCCGAAGAAAACTCCTTCTGGGCAGTATAAAACATCAGAGGATGTGCTAGCCACATATAAAGAGGACCATCCTATTATTTCTGAAATTCTAGATTATAGACAGCTTAGAAAATTAAAATCTACGTATGTGGATCCATTGCCAGAGATGGTGAGTAAAACCACAGGCAGACTGCACACTAATTACATGCAAACCGTAGCTGCTACGGGAAGGCTAAGCTCTAATAACCCTAACCTACAGAACATTCCTATCCGATCAGAAAAGGGGCGTGAAATCAGGAAAGCGTTTATTCCTAGAGATGAAAATCACACGCTGGTAGCGGCAGATTACTCTCAAGTAGAATTAAGAATTATAGCCGCGTTAAGCAATGAATCCGCTATGATAGAAGATTTCGTTTCTGGAGCAGATATTCATGCGGCGACAGCGAGTAAAGTGTTCGGAGTTTCTATAGATGATGTAGACAGAGAGATGCGTAGCAAAGCGAAAGCTGTAAACTTCGGTATTATCTATGGACAAGGCGCTTTCGGTCTGGCTCAAAACCTCGGAATTAAGAGGGGTGAAGCCAAGGAAATCATAGAGAATTACTTCCAGAAATATTCTAGACTTAAAGAATATATGGCGGAGAATGTAGAATTTGCCAGAACGAATGGGTATGTAGAGACTATACTGGGAAGAAGGAGATATCTTAAAGACATTAATTCAGGAAATGCCATAGTAAGGGGTTTCGCTGAAAGGAATGCGGTAAATGCACCTATCCAAGGTTCAGCGGCAGATGTAATCAAGCTAGCCATGATTAATATTCACAAAAGATTTAAGGAAGAGAATTTTAAGTCAAAGATGATTATGCAGGTACATGATGAACTGGTCTTCGATGCGCATAATTCAGAGCTTGAAATCATTAAGCCGCTGATTAAATCAGAGATGGAAAATGCGTATAAAATGTCTGTTCCTTTATTGGTAGAAGTAGATATGGGCGCTAATTGGCTAGAGGCACATTAACATATTGGCTGAGTAGATGTTTTGAAGCCTTTATGGACATGGTGAGCGTATTTAACAGATTTTCAGTAGGCTTAGGTCAGGGACCCTCAAGAGGCTAGATTCCCGCTCGGAAGGAATAATTCAATAAATAGCGATTGATTATTTGTTGAAATTGTTCGTTAAAAATAATCTAGAAAGAGTTGAAATTAAACTTATACTAGACTAAAATACAGCTGCCTAACTTAGTCCTTAGAATTAACAGATATTTAGTTAAAACTTTTAGCTCTGTTCTGCGTAAGATGAGGTGTAAAGAATAACTTAGAATAGAAATTATCTAACAATCAACGAAATAAATAACACTAACAAACAACTTATGAGAAAACTTATTTTACACCCTCTTACTATTTTCTCGATAGTGGTTTTATTTTCTGCCTGCTCTGGTTCTCCAGAGTCCGGAGACTCAGAGAAGAAATCAGCTAAAGAAGAGATTGCATTCACTCCTAAAGAAGGTGTTTATGAATCTACTAGAAAAGAAAACATTAAGAAGATTTTTCATGCCCTACCGTCACCAGTAGAGATGGCAGACTTAATTAAAAAGACGGGATCGTCATTTGATAAGACTTACCTAAACGATCCTGCTAATGTGAGCAAGTATATAACTTCTGCTCAGCAAGCCATGAACTTAGGAATCTATGGGGCGGATTTAAGTTATACTAGTATTTTCGAGCAAGACAGACAATCGCTCAATTACCTAGATGCTGTGCAGGAAATAGCTAACGCACTAGATGTGGGAGCAGCTATAGATAAAAAAGTATTCGATCGACTCAAAGGTAATCAGGGGAATCAAGATTCCCTTATGTCCATCATCACAGAAACATATTGGACTATTAATGCTTACCTAAAAGAAAATGAAAGTAGAGAAGAAACTTCCGCATTGGTAGTCGCTGGAGGATGGTTAGAGGGGCTTCATTTAGCGGGTAAACATTATGTTCCTGGGAATCTAGAACTCCATGAAAGAATAGCAGAACAGAAGTACGCATTAGAGAACTTGGTTAACCTAATGAATACGTATGACAGTGCATCGTTAGATGGGATTAAAGTTGACTTAAAAGAAATTCAAGCACTCTATGCTGATGTGGAAATCATTAAAGGAAAAACCACCAAGGAGAAAGATGCTGGAGGTATGGTAGTTATCGGAGGAACCAAAGAAGTTTCTATGGATGATGTAACCTTACAGAAAGTTTTGAGTAAAATTAAGGACATTAGAAATAAATATATTAACTAGACCACCATCCTAAAGAGAAAGAAAATGAAATTGATCAAGTATATATTACCCATTCTAATATTAGCTCCACTGCTTTCGAATGCCCAGTGTCGAAGCTTTACTAAGAAAAAGTGTTTACCTCAGTTAGATGGTTACGTACAGAACGATAACTTTAACAGTGCTCAGCTTATCCCTGGTGATGAAGCAGAGCTACTAATTACATTCTACGCAGGAAAAGAATATAGATTATTAATCTGTGGACACCCTGTCTTAGGAGAGTTAGAATTCGAAGTTCTAGATACAGATGAAGAATTAATTTACTCTAATTTAGATAACGAAGACAAATCTAGTTTTGATTTTAAAGTAGCCACCACCCAACAATTAATTGTCAGGGTAAGAGTTCCCGAAAATGATTTGGCTAGCCAACTCATTCATGAAGGATGTGTCTCTATCATGATTGGCTTTAAAGAAAATAGCTAAAGCGTAATGATGTTTTAAAAAAAAAGGCCGCTTTAAGCGGCCTTTTTTTATTTCGATATAATCCATTTTTTCAGTATCCCTTGTTGCCCATCTTCTATCCGTATAAAATAGAGGCCTTCACTTAAATCTCCATGGTCTAGTTGGAATTGTCTATTTCCCTGAGATAAACTTCCAGAGTAAATGTTCTTTATCATTTTCCCTTGAGAATCCCACAAACTTATCCTCCCTGACTCTATAGTCTGGATAAGACTTAATGCTAAAGTTGCGCTGCCATTACTTGGATTTGGGAATATAGAAGAACTAGAGAAAGCACTTAACTCAGCAGTAGAAAGATCGTTAGCTGAGCTTATGTTGATATCATCTAAGTAAAGATTATTACCACCATAGTTAGTGAAATTAAAACGAACCTTGAATGATGGGCCGAAAAACTCTTCGTTATCTATAATTAGAGCGTATTCACTCCACTCGTCTTGTGAATCAGGTACGAATTGAAAATTGCTTGCTTCAGCTGTCGGTAAATCGGTAAAACCTCGATGGATTTTCTTTTGCTGCCAAGTATTTCCGCAATCATTAGAAATATAAATTCTTAATCTGTCATCAGTCGCCTCGTTCTTAGTAACAAAAGCCCACTTGTAAGAAATGACAATTTCATTAGCACCAGTAAAATCCATAGATGAACTAATTAGGTCATCCTCATCATCTATGAGATTGGCATTATTCCTAATTCTAACACACTGTTCACCCGAGTAACCCGTATTGTCATATAGCTTCCAGTTTTCCGTTCCCTCATCACCTTGTGCCACCCATTTTAATTCTTCGTTAACCTCGTTTTCAAGGTTTTCAAAACTCTCTTCAAAAGGTGTCGCGATAAAATCAGAGGCAGAAATGCTTACAAAGCCATCTTTTTCTACTGTAATAGTTTCTTCGCCATCAGTAACTGTTAGAGTGACGGTGTAGTTCCCAGCTTCACTATAAGAATGAATAGGGTTAGATAAGTCTTGACCTATTAGAACAGTACCATCACCGAAATCCCACGTCCACTCACTAGGCTCGTTGAAAGATAGGTCTTCAAATGCTATTTCTGAACCTGTACAAGTGCTTTGCTTGTCGCTCGTGAAGTCTGCGAAGCACAAAATGGACTCTTCTAAAATCCCTGTAGCAGCTAAATTGTCTTCTTGCCATAGCTCGAACCTATCGGCAATGTTAGAATTTAGAGATGCCCTCATTCTCACTTTCTGTCCTTGTGTGAACATTTTAGAACAGTAGGAATACTCCATGTAGTTTTGGACATTATCTAAACTTCCACAGGATTCACCTGATAGAGCACATGACGTCCACCCCACTGAGTTAGGAGTGTCGGCCACACCATCGTCAACGTCACAGTTTTCTGCTAATGCAGGCTGATTCGTTCCTCCCCATAGGTGCCTCAGATTTATCCAGTGCCCTACCTCATGTGTTAACGTTCGGGATCTATTTTCACTACTTGTTCCTATCGAACCAGTGTAAGTATGTAACAGAACTATTCCATCATTTGAAAGACCGAAATTTCCATTTACCGAAGACGGCACATAGGTATATCCCGCTGCGCCTCCTGCATCTGCGCAGACCCAAACGTTTAAATAAGAGTCTCTCGGCCAAATGCTAAGACTTTTCATGTCAGAACCTCCTTCATTGGTTAATTCACTTTCGATTCGCACTATGCCATTCGTGCAATTTCCGTTGGGGTCTCGTTGGGCAAGTTTAAATTCTATTTTAATATCTGCAGGTAAATCCGAGAATTCCTCCACAACGTCAGCTAAATCCTCATTTTCTAATCTGAAATCTCTATTTAAGATTCTCATAGCGTCATAAACTTGGTCATCTGAAATATTTTCAACGCCTCCTTCATGAATAACATGAAATACTACTGGGATTAAATAAATCTCATCATCTCCACCAGCTCTATTAGCAGCGTAATCAGCAGTGAATTCATCTAATTCTGTCTCATTATGCTCCATTTGTTCTCTGAGGTGGGGATATTGAAGTAAGAGCATATCTATAGCATCGTAGGTCCTGCACTTAGGCACATCTTGTGCATTAATAGACACAAAGGATGAACTTAGAGATATAAGAATAGATAAAATTAAGAGTCGAATCATAAATAGGTTTTTGACAAAAGTAAGTACTTGGTTCTGTTCATATGTTACATTTGAATGTAATCTAACCCTAACATGAAGTTATCTATTGGTTTTTTATTTTTTAGCGTTGCAATAAGTACCTCTTTAATTTCGCAAAACGGTGATAATATAGCACTGCTAGCGAATTGGGATGGAACGGATGTTCCTTTTAATGGCTCTGCTAAATACAATGATGTATGGGGTTTTGAAATAGATGGACAAGAGTTTGGATGTATGGGATCTACATTAGGGACACATATATTTTCGCTACCAGAGAATAATCATATAGAAGAAGTAGCTTATGTGCCTGGAAGATTCCAAGGGCCAGTTGTTCATCGTGATTTTGCTTTTTTTGAAGGTTATCTGTATGCTGTTTGTGATCAAGGAAGCAGCTCTCTCCAGGTGATTAATGTTTCTGACCTACCCAATGAGTTTTCAGTGGTTCTAGATGATACAACTAATTTTACCACTGCTCATAATATAACAGTAGATGAGTCGGGTATGAAGTTATACGTTTCTGGACCTTCTGGAAGTGCATTGAAAGTATTTGATATATCAGCCACACCTGAAAACCCGCAACTTGTCAGTGAATTTAACCTTGTAGAATATGTGCATGATGTGTTTGCTAAAGATAATGTGGCCTATCTAAGTGCGGGCTCTCAAGGGTTGTTTATTTATGATTTTTCTGACCCGGCTAATCCTGCCATTATTTCTTCTTTAGATGGCTATCCTGATGAGGGTTATAACCATTCAGGTTGGCTTTCGCCAGATGGTAATTATTTTGCCTTTGCCGATGAAACACCTGGAAAAAGAATGAAAATCATAGATGTCAGAGATCCATCAGACTTGGAGGTCATTTCTTTATTTAATAGTGGTTTAAATAGTAACACAATGCCTCATAATTTGGAGTGGATAGGAGATAAAATTTATGTTTCGCACTACTATGATGGGCTTCAGGTTTTCGATGTGAGTGATGTAGAAAATCCAGTAGTTTATGCGCACTATGATACATATCCTCAAGAAGATATTGATGGTAGAGGGGCTTGGGGTGTTCATGTGATGCCCTCAGGTAGAATCTTGATTTCTGATCGTCAATCAGGTTTTTATCTTTTCAGTAACCAAGAAAATAATGCCGATGAATTGGAAATATGGTTGTATCCAAATCCGGCAGAAGATCAGATGTGCGTTAACCTAGTAAAAGAAAGTTATTTTAAGGTTAGATTTCAAATTCACGATAATAAAGGCCTTCTAGTCAAGGATGAGACTTATTATAATGGTGAACAGCCTATTAATGAGTACCTCTTCAATACGAAGAGTTTTAGTGCTGGAATCTATAACTTAACTATGGTCATTGATGATAATCTAGTAAGCAAGGCTAAGTTTCTAATTAGGTAATTGGCCTATCTTAATAGACTTACTTGTCCTCTGTAAGTGACTTTGTTGGCGGTCATCGCGTCTTGGACTTCAAGAGTCCAAGTGTAAACATCGTTTCGAGAATAATAGTCTCCTGAGTCTACAGAGCCATCCCAAGGCATGCCGGGTTGAGTCGTTTCGAAAATAAGTTGACCTTCTCTTGTCCATATTTGGAATAGATAATTGTCACTTGAGATACCCAAGGCTATAGGTCTAAATACTTCGTTTAGATTGTCTCCGTCTGGAGAGAAGGCATTTGGCACATTAACTAGTACCACTCCTTCTATTACTAAAAGTTTGCATATGGTGTCTGCACACCCAAACTGATTCTCTGCTTGTAAACAGATGTTGTAAGAGTCTAAGCTTATTGGGTCAAATTCGAAATAAGGATTTGCGCCAGTGGCGGAGAAGGCTCCTTCAGCTTCCCAAGCATAATTTGTCGCTCCATTACTCAAGTTTATGAACTGCACTTCAGATTCTAAAATGTTGACAGGATTAGGCGACCATTCAAAATCTGCTGTTGGGTAACCATATACTATTATTGTTGGATTGTTCAGAGATACACCTGTGCAGCCATCTTCAGATGTTACACTAAGAAAAGGACTGAAGTTACCTGGAGTGGTATAAGTGTATGTAACGTCAGTACAAATGGGTAAGGAGGCATTTCCATTTCCGAAATTCCATTCGCAGTTTCCTAATAAGTCGATATCAGTAGTATTTGAAAACTCTACAGTTACAGGATAGCATCCATTTATGGCGTCTGTAGTAAAAGTGGGAACAGGCGTAACATTAACTGTAGCTATAAAGGATGCTACTACGGGTAATGAGCAGCCGTCTGTGACAGTTACTTCATAAGTAGTGTTTATCAGTGGTTCTACAGTGGTGATACAATTGTTTATGATGCCAATTTCTGGGATGTCCCAGAAACAGCTAAGATTACCATTCCCACCGGAAACGATTGACTCTAATACGATTTGTTCTCCTTGGCATATAGTTATATCATCATTAACCTGAACTTCTATAACGGAGGGAAAAGTAGCCAGCATAGCTAATGTATCTGTAAAACATTGACCATTATCATCTGTAGCATACACCTGAACAGACACATCACTCGTAGGCACGAATGAGACTATATTGTTATTCGTGTCAAACTCATCTGTGCTTGGAATCCAATAATAAATGTAATCACCTATTCCGCCACTAGCGGTGGCTTCAAAAGAAATGTTATCCCCATCACAGATGTCGGTGGTTTCAAAATTTGTAGTTAAGAAAATCTCCGGATTAGAAGTTAAAGTGACCACTGTGTCAGCTTGACATCCTATATCACTTAGTACCGAAACGCTATAACCGTTAACGGAAAGCTCTGTGAAGTTTGGGTCAAGTAATTGCAACGCACCATTAACCGTATAGGAGTTTCCGTTTACCGCTAGAACTTCTATACTGCCTGTTTCATCTCCAAAACAAACTGGATTAGTAATTAGGATGTCAGAGATGAAGTATTCAGGCAATTCACTAATAGTGATTATGCTGTCTATGCTACAACCAATGTCGTCACTAAGTGTAACCGTATAATTATCTGCACACAAGTTTGTAAGGTTGGGTACAGGGTCTCCATTCGAATCTGCCCATGTTTCTACCAAAGGTGCAAGCCCTCCACTTGAGGATGAGGTGATTTCTCCATCACAGGTTTCTGAACAAACTTCAAGAGAAAAATCTAAATCTAAAATTAGGGCAGGATTAACATTAACTATAACCGTATCTAGATGAAAGCAACCAAGATTAACAAGGTCTTCTATCCGCAGTATAAAAGTGTCTGTGATTTGGGTGTTAAGCACATTAGGTGTGGCTGTGTTATAATCATCAAGATTTCCATTGTCTAGCCAAGTTATAGTTCCTGACCCCGCGCCATTAAGTGATGCAGGTTCATCGAAGCACACTGTAAAATCAGATCCAGCGTCAGATATAGGTTGAGGAGTAACAGTTATGAGTAGTGTGTCATAATTGAAACACATTCCGTTTGTTACTTCTAAATAAACTTCAAGTTGAATGTCGGACATTCCAGTATTAGCAGTAGTGATTGCCGGAGGGAAAGCTCCTGTAAGAATGTCCAATACATCCGAGTCATTAGATGTCCATTGATAATCTAATAATAAGTCGTCAGAGGTTCCTAGGGTTACTTCGCTATTTGGGCATGAGCTAAAATCTGCGCCTGCATCTACTAGTGGAAGAGGTTCATCAGTAATAATAAGGTTGGCCGTTAGTGTTCCAGAACAATTGTTACTGTCCGTGAAATTAATTAAGGTGTATTCTCCTGAAATTAGTACAAATGTTGAATCTGAAGAAGTAGTGTTTATGAACGGGTTGAGACTTCCTGAATTGACTTCTTCTAATTCGTAATTAAACGGAGCGGCTCCATCGGTAATGTTGATGAAGATTTGGGTAGAATCATCTGTGCAGATAAAACTATTACCTGTTAAAGTAGCGTTAGGGGTTGTGTCTTCTATCACGGTATGAAAAGAAGTGATTGTATCATTGATACACCCATCTGAGTTTGTTACAGTTTGGATCGTATATATTCCTGGGATACTTGCAGTAAAAGTACTATCTCCAATGAAAAACCCTACACTGTCTTCTATAATCGTGTTATTTGGGTCTAAAATTTCAAAGTAAAGGGGAGAAGTACTAGTTATGTTTAGAGGGACTTCTGTGCTTTCCCCTGAACAGATGTTTGATTCACCGTCTAAATTGGCGAGAGGTAAATCCAAGAGAGTGAGTTCTACCTCTCCTATTATAGTTCCTGCACATTCGTAATTATCTTCAACAGATGTAATAATATAAGAGCCTTCATCTAGGATGTAATAATCAACGGGTGAAGTACTTATTTCTAGTTCTTCTATAGAGTTGGGTGTGTCTATAGAAACACTCCATGGTCCATCTCCAGTAACCGAGATTGTGGTTAACAGTGAATCTCCAGAACAAATAATACCGTTATCCAAAAAAGTAAGTTCTACCTCAGGGGCTAGAAGCACAGTGGCAGGTGTATTATCAATAACAACACATTCATTACCATCATCAATAATTTCTGTGATTTCAAATGTTGTGTCATCTGTTATTCCTCCAGGAATACCCAAGAACGAATAAAGACTGTCAGGCGTTAAGTCACTTAAAGGTATATCTAGTATTGTAGATGCTAAAGGCGCTCCAACTCCGGTTTGAGTGGTATAAGTCACATCGAAATTAGGGCCTAAGAAATTTTCGAATAAAAAGTTAACTGGAACTAACTCTCCTAGACAGGCGATTGAATTTGTAGTAACAGAAATAGAGGTGAACTCATTAACAGTAACAGTAATCTCGTCAGGAGCGAGTAAAACACATGGATAAAGCGGAGCACCGTCAGTGATAGATGTAATAGAATACACGCTAGAGGAGATAGGACTTAATGTCCAAGTTTCTCCTAGGGCAAGCACTTCGGTTTGTTCTGCAGAAGTGACACCGGTTTCTAAATTAGTGACTGTGTAATCCACGTTAAATGGCGCTGTTCCTTCTAGGCCAAGGTCCACGATAATCTCTTCACCAATACAAAGAGTGGTATCATTGCCAAATCCAGTAACACTCAGCTCTGGATTTATGGTTACTGTAAAGCAACTAGAGGCTAAGTCAATAGTGGCTAGGCAACCTTCAGAGTCAGTTAAGCTGACTATGCAATACTCAGTGTTATCTAATGGGGTTAAAGTTATAGGAGCGAGTCCTAAAGGATCTATAGTTAAGGTATCTATGACTCCAGAGCCTATCTGCTCTGTGCTGTATTCAAATATGAAATCTGGAGTTCCAGAGGCTATTATGTCTAGATCTACAGGGGTGCCTTCGCAGAGTGTAGAATCCGTATTTAGTAATGTCAGAAAAGTTCCAGTTGTAAGAACAAGTTGAATATCAACTGTGTCCACTGCTGGGAGGTCACAATC
This sequence comes from Cryomorphaceae bacterium ASP10-05a, assembly GCA_000981645.1. Taxonomy (GTDB): domain Bacteria; phylum Bacteroidota; class Bacteroidia; order Flavobacteriales_D; family Sanyastnellaceae; genus ASP10-05a. The sequence continues at coordinate 152,144 of LAQC01000003.1, forward strand.
GTTGTCTATAACATAAACCGAGAATTCAATGTTCGCTGTAGGCTGAGCTAGCCAGCATACTTCGGAGCAAATAGCATTCACTCCAGGAACAATGGAGGGACAGGCAATAGAATCTATAGAGGCACTAGGGAAAAGCGTGGTAATGTTAGAAGTTATCTCCATGATCGAGAAAGGATCTGGATGAATGGCTTCAAAAGTGATGCAGATACTGTCGCCCTCGCAAACTTCATAAGAGGTGGGAGAAATAAATGTTCCGCCATCATTTTCTATGCCTCCTCCATCGGTGAATTCTGGTTCCCCTGGGATGGAAATACGACTTACAAACGTCATGGTTTCTGTCATGGTATATAACAGATTCCCCATCGAGTCATATTCTTCTATGATTACATTGGTCACATAAATCCCTGCGGTAGGAGGCGTGAACTCTACAAGTCCAGTTGGGGAAACAGTAATAGTTGAAGGGTCGAATCCAGGAATGTCAAAATTCAATTGATTATTCTCTACCTGAGGAACTCCCATGGAGAAGTTTACCGTATTTCCAGTAGTACTCGTATATACTAGTTGGTGCGAAAACAATTCTCCAACTATACCATAGGGCACTTGCTGCGTGCCATCTATGACGATTGTTGAATTACATCCAGTCAATGGATCAATAGTAGCTGAAAAATAGGCGTCATCAAAAACAGGGAAATCGGCATTAATAAAGAAATTATAATCATCAGATGCCCAACTGGCAGTCCAAGTACAGCTGGGGTCAAGTGTCTGGGTAACGGTATAGGTAGTCAGTATTGTTCCGGGAGAAAATCCTCCAGGAAGACAAGAGCTATCTATAAGTTCCTCATCACAGAGCTCCGAAATTTCTTGGGTTGAGGATAATAAAGCTAAGTTCGCTATAGTTGTCAATCCTGTACAAGAGCCGTCAGGAGTAAAGAAAATTAAATTACCTGGAACAGGATTCGTTTGCTGGCCGAAACAATCTGAATACACGCTAAGTGTGAATACATACTCGTCCCCTCCCAGGCATTCATAGCTAATGTGTCCACCTAAAATGTGGGTAGATTTAGCTTCCCGTGAAAAGCACAATAATATTAACAGCATAATGAAATTATACCACTTCATAGATAAGTTGGTTCAATAGGTTATTCTTCTTCATAAACGCTTGTAACTTAGTTAAAGGTTGCATTGGCTATGAGACATTTAATTACCGTAGGTTTGTGGGTACAAGATAATAAATGCAGGTTAGTATTAACATTGAATTTGAAAAAGTACAAATTTTACATTTGCAGGCTTCGTTGTTAGCTTTATGTTAATTCTGCTGTCGGGTTTAATTATCGCGTTGAATGCATTAAAGTTTGATTAATTTTGCGCCATAATTTATCTACACAAACTTACAGAGCATGAAATCAAATTTTACTTTTTTTACTTTACTAATTCTTACTGTTTTTTCTTCTTTCCAGTCAAATGGACAGGAGTGTTCTGACTTAATTATCTCTGAAGTAGTGGAGGGATGGTCTAATAATAAAGCAATAGAAATATACAACCCTACAGCTGCAGCTATTGATGCTTCAGAATATGGTTTAGTGAGATTCCAAAATGGAAGTACCACTCCAGGGAATATTACATATTTAACTGGAGTTTCCATAGCTCCCTATGATGTGTATGTCGTCGTGTTGGACAAAAGAGATCCTGATGGAGTTGATTTTGAAGCACCAATTTGGGATGAATTACAATTACAAGCAGACATTTTCGTAAACCCATCATATAATGATGGTCAAGAAGTGATGTATTTCAACGGTAATGATGCCTTAGCTCTCCTCAAGGATGACGGTCAAACGTTAGTAGATGTGTTTGCTAAAATAGGGGATTCACTAAACCCTGATGGATGGGGTGGGTATTTAGATGCTGAAGGTGAGCAGGCTTATATCTCTAAAGACCACACTCTAGTTAGAAAAGCTTCTTTTACAGAAGGTTATACAGTCAACCCTGAGTCTTTTGACATCTTAAATGAATATGACTCTTTGTCTGCCAATACGTTCGATCAATTAGGATTTCATATTTGTGAATGCGATGTGAATAGTGTTGAGAAATTTGAATCTTCAAAAGGAATTAAAGTTTTCCCTAACCCTTTAGCCAACGGTTTTGTTACTGTTACAGCTTCAGAGAGAATCGAGGCGATACTTATTTTTGATACTACAGGAAAACTTCTTTTAGAGGAAAAAGTCGATGCGTTGCAAAGCACTTATTTAGATTTAACTGCAATTCCATCAGGAACGTTTTTCTTAAAAGCAAGACTAGAATCTGGGGCAGAGATTTCTCAGTTACTAATAAAGTAATTCATAATAAAAACCATATAAATGCAAGCGTTTCTTAAAGCTTTTGTTGGGGTTTTTGTCCTTCTGTGCCATTTTTCAGTCTTTTCTCAGAATTGCGATTTTTCTGGAAAGATTTATGATGAAAGTACGGATGAAGGATTAGCCGTAGCTAATGTATTCTATAACTCTAACCAGTCTATTACCGCTGATTTAGAGGGTAATTTTGCAGTCTCTCTTCCTTGCGGTACATACAGTTTTGAGTTCAGTTATGTGGGATACAAGAGCCAAGTGCTTACCGTGAATTTAAATAAGGCATCTAAGAAATTAGATGTCGGTTTACGAAGCGTAGAATTAAATGAGGCTTTAGTAACAGCTGATATAGCTATAGATAGAGAAACTCCAGTTGCTTTCTCCAACATAGACGCTAAAACGATTAATGAAGAACTAGCTTCACAGGATATTCCTATGATTCTAAACACAACCCCTGGAGTGTATGCGACTCAGCAGGGAGGGGGTGATGGAGATGCTCGAATTACTATTAGAGGATTCGACCAAAGAAACATAGCTGTTATGTTGGACGGTGTACCTGTAAATGACATGGAAAATGGTTGGGTTTATTGGTCTAACTGGTTTGGATTAGACGCTATTCTTCAAACTACTCAAGTACAAAGAGGATTAGGAATAAGTAAGTTAGCAGTGCCTTCTGTAGGTGGAACGATCAATATTATAACGAAAGGGATAGATCAAAAGAAGGACACTAAGATTAAACAAGAGGTTTCTAATAATGGATTCCTCAGGACTACTTTTGGACACACTTCTGGAAGGCTTAAAGGAGGGTGGGGATTCACTGTAGCTGGTTCCTATAAACAAGGGAACGGATGGGTAGATGGTAACTTCACTAAAGGATTCTTTTACTACGGAAAGGTTCAGAAAGCCATGGGAAACCATGTGTTTACTCTAAGCGGATTTGGTGCGCCACAGAGTCACGGACAGCGAGTAGTAAGAGGCGGGATAGGCGTGTATGATGCAGCAGTAGCTTCTAACCTAGGCGCTGAATTGAATAGCCAAGATGTAAATGAATTCGGTATAGGACACAACTTTCAGACAGCGGATTTAATGCGGTATGATTTAGATGCTAATGGCAACAGGATTAACCAAAAGACTGAGAGGTTAAACTCTAACGTAAACTATTACCACAAGCCTCAGTTCTCCTTTAGACATTCTTGGAATATGTCAGATAAGCTTTCTTTAAACAGTACAGCATACCTTTCCATTGGAAATGGGGGAGGAACTAGATTAGATAAGTCCTTCAGTAAAGATGAATTATTAGAAAATGGGGGGCCTGATTATCAAAGTGTCTATGATATTCAAACAGGAGATTCATTTGAACCTACACCATTTGTGTCCCAAGACCCAACCATTATATCGGGTATCTCGGCTACGGAGCATGCTGCTACTGAAAACTATCTTCAGTCAGGAATTAATAATCACTTTTGGTACGGGTTACTGTCAAGCATGTCTTACAAAATGTCTGAGAAGATCACCTTATCGGGAGGCTTAGACGTAAGGAGTTATAAAGGAGGTCATTACAGAGAGGTTTATGACTTGCTGGGTGCTGACTATCTTTTTGATACCAGTAATCCTAATAGCGCTACAGGAGTGAAACGTGTAGGAGATATTATAGATTACCACAATGACGCCTTCGTACAGTGGGGAGGATTATTCGGTCAAGTGGAGTATAAGAATGATTTGTGGTCAGGATTCCTTAGTGGGTCTTCTGCCATGACTCGGTATAAGAGAATAGATTATATGCTTCCAAGGTCGGTGACCGCGGGCGGAGTGGACATAGCGCCAGTTTATTTCTGGGAGACCAATGCTACATCTCCTACGCTAATCGAAGAAACAGCTCCTAATGGACAGGTATATACAGCAGAAAGTCCAGAACTCAGCTACCAAGAAACAGACTGGTACTATAAAGGAGGTTTTACGGTGAAAGCAGGATTTAACCGTAAAATAAATGAAAAGCATAACTTCTTTGTAAACCTTGGTTATTTGGATAGAGCTCCTAGGTTCCAAAATGTTTTCGATTTTGGAAATAAGCTGTTTTCAAATATCGAGAACGAGCTTATTCAGGCTGTTGAGTTTGGTTATGGATTTAAAACAAGACCATTTAGCCTTAACCTAAACAGTTACTACACCACTTGGCAGAATAGGCCAGTAAACAGAGGTGTTAAAATCTCTGACCCTCAAGATCCAGAAGAGTTTATAAGTGCTAATGTGAATGGCATGAACGCGAGACACATGGGAGCAGAGCTTGAGGCCGCTTATGCGGTAAATAAAAAATTAACCTTGGAGGGAATAGTTTCTTTAGGGGATTGGATTTGGGATACTAAAGATACCGTGCTTTTTTACTATGATGATGGAACCCCTGTAATAGAAAATGGTGTTCAGCGTTCTGTATCCTATGACGCGAGAGGAGTTCATGTAGGTGATGCTGCTCAAACCCAGTTAGGTGGTTTGATTCGTTATGAATTTAAAAGAGGAGCCTACGTGAAATTGAGATATACATTCTTTGATAGACATTATGCCAATTTTAACCCAAATGACTTAAATGGGGATGATGCTGGAAGAGATTCCTGGCAGGTGCCTAGTTATGGTCTTCTTGATTTTCACGCTGGATACCGCATTAAGTTGCGAGATAAATATAATTTGAACCTAAGAGGTTCATTGTTTAATATATTAGATAAGCGAGCTATATCAGATGCTTCTGTAAATGACAATAGAGCTGTCGGTAGTGATTCGCCTACAGGAGCAGCTCAGAGTGAAGACGGAGATTTATTCGATGCTAATTCTGCAGGAGTATTCTTTCTTCAAGGAACTAGACTCAACATTTCAGCCACACTTAATTTTTAGAAAACACACGTTATGAAATCATATTTATTAGCATTATTAGCGCTTTGCAACGCACTACTTTTATCAGCTCAGACTGACATACAGGATCTTAGAGATAACTATGCTGTAGGTCAAGTAGTGACTATTACAGGAATAGTTACTCATGGAGAAGAAATGGGTTCTTCTGTTAGGTATATGCAAGATGAATCTGCAGGGATAGCTATATATTCTGGAGCTTGGGAAGGTTTTACTACTCCTTCTAGAGGAGACGAAATCACTGTGACAGGAGAAATCACTGAGTTTAACGGGTTATTAGAAGTAGGGCCCAATTTAAGTGCTGTTACTATTAATAGCACAGGGAATGAACTTCCAGATTTTGAATACATAGATCTATCTGATTTTAATGAAGGTGTAGAAGGAGAACTTGTAAATTTTGATGGAGCTCAATTCCAGGATGGAGGAAGTACCTTTGCCGGAAATAACACTTATACTTTCATTCATGAGGGTGAGCAGTCTATAATATACCTTAGAACAGGCAGCGCTTTGGAAGGACAGATTATCCCAGCTGGACAGATTACGCTGAGAGGGATAGTGTCTCAGTTTACTTTTGATGGTTTTGGTGGATATCAACTGTTGCCTAGAGATATGGAAGACTTAATTTCCAATTCAACTATTAATCTAGCCTCTCAGTTGACTCAGTCATCTCACGATGAAAGTTCTATTACCTTAAATTGGTTAACGGATACTCCAGGTACTACAGTGCTTTATTATGGAACAGATGCTGACAACCTAACTGAGACGGCTTCGGATATGGCAGCAGTAACGAGTCATGAGGTGACTATGACTGGTTTAGAGCCAGGAACAGTGTACTTCGTTTATGCTGAGTCGGCTAATGATGATTCTGCAGTTCAGTCAAGCGTATCTTCATTCGTCACAGTAAGTGAGTCAAGCGGAGATATTCATGTTTATTTTACTGGGTCTGTAGATACGAGCGTTGCAACGCTAGATGAGGCTATCTCTCTAGGAGCAGCTACCAATGATACTATAGCAGCATATATAGACAGAGCACTATCTACGATTGATTTAGCGGTTTATAATAATAACGACCAAACGATTATGAACGCGGTGGATGATGCTTATGATAGAGGGGTTCAAATTAGGTACATTACTCAAGGTTCTAATGCTAACATAGGGTTAGGTCAAATAAATTCTGAAATTCCAGTTTTAGAAAGGCAAGACGAAAATGGTTCTGGAATGCATAATAAGTTTGTAATCATTGACGCTGATGATACCGATAACTGTGCTCTAATTACAGGCTCTACAAACTTCACTACGAACGGATTAGTTGAGGATTATAACAATGTAGTATTCTTTCAAGATCAATCGATTTGTAGAGGGTATAGAGTTGAGTTTGAGGAAATGTGGGGTGGAAGCGGTTCACAGCCAATAGTAGGGAACAGTAAGTTTAGTTCGCTTAAACTAAATAACACGCCCAAGCAATATACTATAGGTGGTGTGCCTGTTGAAGCCTATTTTTCACCAACTGATGGTGTAACTGATGCTATTAAGTCGGCTATCCAGACAACTGACTCTGATTTAGATTTTGCCCTTTTAGTGCTCACTAGAGATGATTTAACAGAGGCTATCATAGAAGAAGACAACCTCTTTTTAGTAGTAGCTAGAGGCATGATAGAACAAGTAAGTGGGAATGGATCAGATTTTCAAACGTTATTAGATGGCGGTGTAGATACAGAGAGTCATGAGGGTATTTTTCCTCAGCTTCACCATAAATACTGTATCATAGATCACAGCAGTCCAGATTCAGATCCGCTAGTAATTACTGGTTCTCATAACTGGAGCTCTTCAGCAGAAACTGTAAATGATGAAAATACAGTGATCATTCATGACGCGAGTATAGCCAATCAGTTTTACCAAGAATGGTATCAAAGATGGTCTGAGTTAACTGTAGGAGTGGAGGAAGTAGAAAATCAGTGGGATGTGAGGTTTTATCCTAACCCTGCATCAGATGTAGTTAACTTGTACGTGAATAACACTGGAAGCTCTAAACTATCTGTCAGCTTGCTAGACATTACTGGAAAAGAGGTTTATCAGTCAAGTTTACAAGGTAAAAAGCATCTATTAGATGTATCCTCTATGAGCCATGGGGTTTATACGCTAATGATTCATGATGGACAGTATTCTTATGCTCAGAAGTTAGTTATTCGCTAAGTTTGCTCTAATTTAGAGCAAATGGAATTCTCGAATACATCCGGAAAAATATATATAGCAGGCCATAATGGTATGGTCGGCTCAGCTATTCATAGAGGCTTACTCAAGAAAGGCTATACTAATATAGTAACTCGTTCTTCTAAAGAGCTAGACCTAAGAAATCAGAATGACGTAAATGATTTCTTTAAGTCTGAAAAACCAGATTTCGTTTTTTTAGCTGCAGCTAAGGTTGGAGGGATTCTGGCCAATAGCACATACAGAGCAGAATTTCTCTATGACAATCTGATGATTCAGACAAACATCATTCATGCAAGCTATACCCATAAAGTTTCTAAGCTATTATTCTTAGGCTCGTCATGTATTTATCCTAAAATGGCTAAGCAGCCACTTAGAGAAGAGGCGCTTTTAACTGGAGAGTTAGAGCCGACTAATGAGCCGTATGCTATAGCTAAGATTGCTGGAATTAAAATGTGCGAGGCATACAGAGACCAATACGGTGTTAACTTCATTTCTGCCATGCCTACAAATCTTTATGGCCCTAATGATAATTATGATTTAAAAAGTAGTCATGTCCTTCCTGCCTTACTTAGGAAATTCCATGAAGCTAAAGTTTCAGGAGATTCGGAAGTTCAGTGCTGGGGAACTGGCTCCCCTATGCGTGAGTTCTTGCATGTAGATGATTTAGCAGCGGGCTGTCTTCATTTAATGCTAACTTATGATCAAAAAGAATTCGTGAACATTGGGACAGGAACCGATGTGACGATAAAGGAGTTGGCAGAGACCATAGCTTCTATTGTTGGGTATAATGGAGAGCTCGTTTGGGATTCTACCAAGCCAGACGGAACACCTAGAAAACTTATGGATGTAAGTCGAATTCACGCCTCAGGATGGAAGCATGAAATAGACCTCAAAGAAGGCATTGAACAAGTATATAAAGAATTTACGAGTAATGAATTGGCGCTTTAATATATATAAAGCGTTAGTTTGGTTTGGGGTTTTACTTATAGCCATAAACGTATCCGGCCAGTTGGATTTGTTTCCACTGCAGCAGGATTATATTGAAGAGTCTAGATATTCTTATGGAGATTTAGACTCAGCTACTCATACTTCTATACTGCCATTTTCTGTAAAAGACTCAGAGCTATCTGAGTCTTATTTTTACAATGACACCTCGCTATATTACAGTCTTTTAGCAGCCAAGGTTTTTAAGGATGACTTGTTTTCCATAAACGAAGAAGATTTTGTGCTCAGAATAAACCCACTATTCGATTTTAGAGGAGCCAAGGATTTGATAGATACCAGTACTTATGCGGATACTACTCTATTTATACAGAATTCTAGAGGATTTAAAATGGATGGTAAAATAGGAAAGCGGCTCTTTTTCCAAACAGGATTTTTAGAAAGTCAGTCTTACTTACCGAGTTGGCAGAAAACCTATGCAGATACTAATCTGGTCATCCCTGGAATGGGCAGACATAAGGCGTATAAAGACAATGGGTTTGATTATGCCCAATCTTATGGATGGGTAAACTACTTTCCTGCTAAAAACATCAATCTCTTCTTTGGCCATGGAAAAATGTTCTCAGGACATGGCTATAGGTCACATTTATTAAGTCACCAAAGTTTTAATTTCCCCCATTTAAAAGCCTCAGCTACTCTTCTAAAGGGGAAATTAAAAGCTATGTGGAGTCTAGCAGCGTTGCAATCTCTAACCAGGCAACCTTTGGGGGAAGTTCCAGAATCACTATTCAAGAAAAAATCAGCTACATTTTCTTCGATAAGTTATTTGGTAGGAAAAAGAGTAGAACTGTCAGTTTTTGAAACCAATATATGGAAGAGGTACAGTGAGTTTTCTGGGACTGTTCCTCTAAATGGACTAGCGTATGCTCCTGTGCCATTATTAGGATATTTAACACAGCGAGTAGATTCTCTTCAGTCAGCTAGAATTGGATTTAATGGACTCTTAAAAATCTCAAATAGAATTCAGTTTTATTCTCAATATCTAATAGAGACTGAAGGCCTTCAATTGGGAATTCGAATAAACGAATTGGGGATAAAAGGATTAAGAGTCCAGGCAGAATATAATCAAGCTAACAAGGTGACTGAAATGGACCCACTAGTCAGTTTTAGTCATTTAAATGAAGGGCTAGGACATCCAGTTCAAGATACTTTTGATGAGGTGTTTATTTCTGTAAACTACATCAAAAACCGCTGGGTAGGTAAAGTGTCTTACTCCCAATTAAATAGCTTAACAGACAGAAAAACCCTAGATGTGAATGCAGCTTACCGAGTAAACGCTAAAACTAATTTAAAAATAGCCTTGGGTTACCTATATAGACATCAAGGACAAGGAAGTAGCTCTCAATCTGGGCTTTTCTACTTTGGTGTGAAAACTTCTGTATTTGATTCCTTCTATAATTTTTAATAACTTGCCACTAAAATCAATCAATCTTGACCGAACTTTTTTTAGCATTTCTGACCGCTTTCGGAGTCGTGCTAGTGGCTATGCCCTCCTTAATTAAAGTAGCTAAGATTAAGAATTTAGTAGACGAGCCAGGCGACGACCGTAAAGTCCATAGAAAAAGCGTACCTACTATTGGAGGTATTATGATTTTCGCGGGAACTATACTCGCATTCTGTCTTTTCTTTCCCACTGATGATATAGGCTTTGCATTTGATGTAAAGGAGGCTGTTCATGATTTCCAGTACATTATAGCTTGTCTCTTTATTCTCTTTTTCGTAGGAACTAAAGACGATATTATTGGGTTTAGCCCAACTAAAAAGCTCATCGCCCATTTGTTAGTAGGAAGTATTCTAGTATTTATGGCCGATTTTCGTATTACTAGTCTTTACGGGCTGTTTAGACTTGATGGAGATTTGCCTTATTGGTTTAGTGCTCCATTTTCTGTTTTTGTCTATATAGTCATCGTAAATGCGGTAAACCTCATAGATGGGGTAGACGGTTTAGCCGCTGGAGTTGGTTTTATTTCAAGTGTGGCCTTTGCCTGTTGGTTTTTTATTATCGGTCATTTCCCATTTGCTGTGTTAGCTACTTCGCTGGCAGGAGCTTTGTTAGGGTTTCTGATCTTCAACTTCAATCCCGCTAAAATATTTATGGGAGATTCAGGCTCTTTGACTATTGGTTTAATAATGTATGTTTTGGCCATTGGAATGATTGAGCAGCAAGGCTTGCACCAGGACTTAATCATTACCTCAATATCCCGTCCTGTGCTTGCTATGGCTATTCTGGCTTATCCACTTTTAGACACTATCAGAGTATTCACCTTGAGAGCTTTAAAAGGAACCTCTCCTTTCAGTGCAGATAGAAACCACTTACATCATCATCTGCTAGACTTAGGCTTGAGCCATAAACAAACGGTATTAGTGGTCTATGCGTTCAGTTTAATTATTATAGCCTTAGTGTTTCTAACTTCTGTTCACTCTCCCAATGTTAGCTTTTTGATAGTAGGAGTCACTGCATTTGTACTTACTCAATGTATTTTCATTTTTAAGAATTTCAGAAAAGTTAATTCATGATTAGGAAGTTATCGGTAGTAACTTTACTGCTGTATAGCCATTTTTTATTGGGACAAGAGAGAAGCCAGGACTCTTTGGCGCTAAACTCTCCTGTACTTATTCAGGAGTTTTATACGCCAGCTTCTTTTTCCGAATATCAAGGAAATGAGATTAAATTTCCTCTTAAAGTAAAAGCTAATTTAGATTTCCTCCTTAACACAGGAGGCTCTTTTTTCAACGAAGTATCTCCTGTTTACGCTGGTTATTTTAATGCGGGAGTAGTAATGAAAAACCGAAATAAAATCTTAAGCTTAGATTACTCTTTGGCTAGCTCAGGTTTAGGTGATTACATGTCTGAATTTGTAGACAGCACGGGAGTCCTGTCAGGGTTTGGCGTTGCAACGCAAGAAAAATTCGGCTATTTGGCCAATAGAATACGAGGAAGGTTTAATTGGCAAATGTCCAAGCATTTTAATGCAGAGATAGGAAATCACACGAATTTTTGGGGGAATGGATACAGATCTATGGTTCTAGGAGAGAATACGACTCCATATCCATATTTAAAACTTACCACAAAAGTTTGGAAAATTAAGTACACTAATTTATTTATGCAGCTCCGAGACCTGCAACCAGACGTGCCATGGAAAGACTCCAGGCAGAAATATGTAGCACTACACGCTATAGATTTTAAAGTTAATGAACGCTTTTCGTTTACCGTATTTGAATCCGTGGTTTGGCAATCCTCGGACACCTTATCCAACAGGAGTTTTGATATCAATTACTTAAACCCTGTAATATTCTACAGACCAGTAGAGTTTAGTCAAGGGTCTGCCGATAATGTTCTGCTAGGAATCGCGGCTCGATTAAGTTTGGATAAAAACTTCATGTGGTATGGTCAGCTTTTTCTAGATGAGTTTTTACTATCAGAAGTGAAAAAGCGCGAAGGTTGGTGGGCAAATAAAGTAGGCATGCAAATAGGCGTTCAAGCGGCTAATTTATTGCCAGGATTTTGGGCTTATTCAGAATTTAATAGTGCTCGACCCTTTACCTATACACACGGGAGTGTGCTTCAGAATTATGGCCATAGAAATCAGTCTTTAGCTCACCCATTAGGAACTAATTTTTATGAGTGGTCTACTGGGGCTCAGCTAGAAAAAAAGGAGTGGACCTTCACGGGAAGGTTTAATTGGGCGCTTTATGGGCGAGACTTAAATGGAGATAATTATGGAGGAGATATTTATAGGTCTTATAAGCAGCCTTATAGGACTTTCGATAACCAAATAGGTCAAGGAAACACCCACCATTCCTATATCACGCAGTTAACCGCTTCTAGAAAGATATTGAAAAACAGGGATGTGTTCTTTTTCGGAAGTTACACTTGGCGTCATGTACAAAATCAGTTTGAATTAAATGATGAGCATGTTTTTTCCTTCGGAATAAGCTCCTCAGTCTATAAGATAAGCTCTAAAAATTCTAATGGAGCTTTGCCCAATTTATCGAATGATTTTTGATAATTTCTATACATTTAGTCTTAAGAATTCGACTACTTTTGTACGCTCAATAGTTCATTTTGACAGCAGCGATATTAAATCAAATAAGTTATATTAAGTCTATTAAAATAAAAGACTTAGCCGAGTTGATGAAGCTTAAATTGTCGGCCTTGGTCGTATTGTCGGCTGTGTTGGGTTATTTCATGGGGACATCTTCTCCTGAAATTTTGCAAATTGTTTACGTAATGCTCGGAGGGATGCTCCTTACAGGAGGTTCTAATGGTTTTAATCAGGTTTGGGAAAGAAACCAGGACGCTTTGATGAAGCGCACCATGAATAGACCTCTTCCGACAGGAAGTCTCTCCGTGGAAGCCGCTATAGTTTGGAGTACGATTGTTTCTACAGCTGGTATTTCTATTCTTTGGTTTTTGTTAAACCCTTTCTGCGGAATTTTAGGTGTGCTAGCGTTGTATAGTTATGTTTTTCTTTATACCCCATTAAAAAGAGTAAATAGTGTGGGCGTTACTGTTGGAGCTTTTCCGGGAGCCATACCTCCGATGTTAGGCTATGTGGCTGCAAGTGGATCTTTTGGGTTAGAGCCAGGGTTGTTGTTTGCGTTGCAATTTATGTGGCAGTTTCCTCATTTTTGGGCTATCGCGTGGGTAGCTAAAAAAGATTATGATAATGGGGGGTTCAAAATGCTCCCATTTAATAAGGGTAAAACCACATTTACGGCATTTTATATTGCCTTGTCTGCTTTCGTGCTAATCCCTGTAAGTATTTTGCCATGGTTCATAGGGAGTGAGGGTCCTATGATAGGAAATGTCGCAGGAGTCTCAACTTTAATTATCGGGATACTTTATTTCATGGTAGCTCTTAGGTTTGCATTAACAAAGGATGATAAATACGCTAAGCAAGTAATGTTTGGCTCTTTTATCTATCTCCCTGTAGTACAGTTATTATTCGTTCTAGATAAAATTTAAATACCATTTATAATGTCAGAATCTACACTTTCTTTAGTCACAGAAACAAAAAAAAAGAAGGTGGATGTGTTCGAAGGTCATCCACTTGAAGTAAAAGAGAGAACAAAGAAGATGCTTATGTATCTTATTCTTTTTGCTGTTCTTATGATGTTTGGTGGATTTACTTCCGCGTTTATAGTAATGGCGCCCCAGGCATACTGGGTACATCCAGAGCCAGTTTCAGGATTGCTTGCAAGTAATATAATTATTGTTATATCCAGTTTGTTTTTAATAGGCGCAGGATATACAGCTAGTAAAGGGAAAAGGCAGGCTACTACCATACTACTAGTTCTTACTTTTCTATCCGGAATCGGTTTTACGCTCAGCCAGTGGAATGGATGGCTACAATTAAATGATAAAGGATTGTTTGTTTCGCATAATGAAATCGGTGATGTTACAGGAGAATATGGGGTTGATTATATGATAACCTATAATTCGCTACCTGTAATTTTTGAAAATGGACAGTTCTATAAAGGAACAGACAAGGAAAGGCTTGAACCAGTCACTCAGGTGATGCAAAAGCAAAAAGATAATTCTACCAGTTTACTTTTCCTGTTTATTGCCATACACGCATTCCATTTAGTGTTAGGATTAATTTACTTGATAATTAACATAGTAAGGAGTGTAAGAGGGACTTTTTCAAATGGAAACATAATAAGTTTAAGGACTCAAGGCATTTACTGGCACTTTATGGGAATATTGTGGCTGTATTTGTACGCTTTTTTGTTCATTATTTACTAAAATTGCAAGAAATTACAACGACTGATGTCAGGAGAAGCTTCAAAACTAATTGAAAACGACGATTTATGGGGGGGAGGAAGATCTCCTTTCAGCGTTACTTACGGTAAAATGATGATGTGGTTCTTCCTGGTATCGGATGCGCTGACTTTTAGTGGACTCTTGATTTCTCTGGGATTTTTCAGAACTGGTGTCTTCGGTGACCTTGAAGGCTTTTGGCCGGTGGGGGAGAAAGTATTTGAGGCATTACCAGGTTTGGGAACAGGTTTTCCCTTGATCTATGTGGCGCTCATGACATTCCTTTTGATTGTAAGTTCTGTTACTATGGTTCTCGCTGTGGAAGCAGGACATAGGAATGATAAGAAAAGTGTCACTAAATGGTTAGTTTGGACTGTAATAGGAGGATTCTTCTTCTTGGGCTCTCAGGCGTGGGAGTGGTATCACTTTATCCATGGTTCTGGTGGTTATTATATTAGCGCGAATGAACTTGTTGTTGATGGCGTAGATCAAGCGGGTGAAACAATAAGCTATACAGTAGCAGCTGGAGAAAAAGTCTATTATGGTGCGGAGCACGGACATTCTCATGAAGATCATGAAGAAGAAGGACATGATGAGCACCACGGACATGAGCATGCATCTAATAAGAAAATCTCAGGAATGGGAGGTGATGGACATAATGACCATGCCGAGGAAGATGTTCATGAAGAGCATTCTCCAAAAGTGTTGTACTTAAATAAGTATCAAACCTCTATAGTCACTGTAGAAGATGCCGGAACGATTACGAAGCTTTTGGCAGCTAAAAATGAAAACCTTCCAGAAACCAGCGGAGCTGATTTAAGTTCTAATGAATATGGGCCTCAGCAGTACGCTAATTTCTTTTTCTTCGTCACAGGATTTCATGGTTTTCACGTGTTTTCAGGTGTGATTCTTAACTTGATCATATTAATTATGGTAATCAAGGGGGTGATGCACAAGAGAGGACATTATGAAATGGTTGAGAAAACGGGATTATACTGGCACTTTATAGACTTGGTATGGGTGTTTGTATTTACCTTCTTTTACTTAGTATAATTTAGAATAAAATGGAAAGAGACGATTTAATTGTAAATGACAGTTATGCCCTGAATGCTCATCATACTGAGGAAGCAGGTGCAGCTAAAAGAAAGAAGATTTGGTTTGTCGCTGGCCTTCTAACTTTAATTACGTTCATAGAGGTTGTTTTAGGTATTGGATTTAAGCAGAATAGTGATTGGTGGGCATTCATTAAATGGTCGTTCATCATTTTGACAGTATTCAAAGCTGCATATATTGTCTTATCATTTATGCACTTAGGAGATGAAAGCAAAAATCTTAAATGGACAATTCTAACCCCTTACTTAATGTTTGTGGCTTACTTACTCTTTATAGCTGCTAGAGAAGGAACAGATATGTCTGCGCTATTATTAAATTACTTAGGAAGTTAATTACTTACAAATGCTGAAGAAAGTTGGTTTGATTTTTATAGTACTCATTTTTCCGTTAAGTTTTCTTCTTTTCTTTGGGTTAGCGTTAGATCATAAATTCAAAACACTACCTTATTATCATCCTTCTGAAATTCTTTTGGACTCTACCAATAATGACTTAGGTAAAACTTATTTCTTGCCTAATAAGGAGTTCGTAAACCATAACGGGGACAAAGTTTCGATAGAGTCTTTGAAAGATAACGTTTATCTTCTTGCGCCTTACTCGTTAGGTTCTGAGTATATATCGGTTATAACTAAGAGACTTCTAACCGCTAATTTTAAGTATACGGATGAGGATAACATTAAAATCATTGGTCTGAATACAGATGGAGTAATACAGGATGAAGAGAAGTTAAAGGATTACATGATTAATCTTAACCGAAATGTAGATGAGACAGATAATTTTCTCTACCTAAGCACTACATCAAAGGAAGCTATGGAAGATTTTATCACGAAGGAGCTAGGGATTGTTAATCTGAACAATAGTGCGATTACACTCTTAATTGACTCTAGGTCTCAAATTAGAGGAAGGTACAATCTAAATGCTGAGAGACAAATTAATGATGCGATAGAAGATATTGCACTTTTAAGGAAGGAAATAGATATAGAGAGGTATGAAGCTAATAAGGTTAATTCTAATAATTAGTGTATTAAGTCAATTTGGCTGTGGATTTTTCGAGGACCATAATCCGCTTGATGAAAATAAAGTTTCAGTAACGGATAATAATGGTTACTTAAAAGAAGGAGAGCAACTTCCTTTCTATGGGCCTATCACCAAGGATGGAGAAGACACTCTGTTCTATCAAGTCCCTAAATTCTCCTTACTTGATCAAGACTCTTTAGATTTAGGATATGCTCGGTTTAACGGAAAAATTTTTATTGTTGATTTTTTCTTCACTACGTGCTCTACAATTTGCCCGATTATGACGGGTGAATTAGTCAAATTGCAAAATGCCCTTTATGAAAAAGGATTAGGTGAAGAGGTACAATTCTTG
>LAQC01000003.1:168888-175724 GCA_000981645.1 Cryomorphaceae bacterium ASP10-05a
TTGGACTCTAGGCACTGGAGAAATTGAATACATCGATGAGCTCAGTAAGGAAGGATTTTTTTTGGCAGTAGATAGAGATGTGGCTTATCAGGATGGTATTATTCATAGCTCTCAGGTTATTCTTGTAGATGAGGATAGGCATGTAAGAGGGTCGTATGATGCGGTTGATGAAAGCGAAATGAAGAAATTATTACAGGATTTAATAATCTTATCAGAATGATAGTTAAAAATTCAAAAGGAACCAAGAAAATCATCGTGTTACTAGGTATTGTAATACCACTAGTAGTAGCTGTGCTGTATGTGCTTCCAAAGCCTGAGAATATGAATCCTGGAATTAAAACTTTTCTAGAGAATTCGCCTCAGTTCAATGCCTGTATTAACGCGACTACATTTATTCTCTTGATTTTATCTTTAGTAGCCATAAAGGCTAAAAAAGTAAAATTGCATAGTAGGTTAATGACCTCTAGTATAGCTCTTGGTGTGCTCTTCCTTTTGAGCTATGTGTCTTATCACTTTAGTTTTGATGACACCATTTACCCGAAAGATTCAGAATTTAGGCCCGTTTATTTGGCCATTCTAATTTCCCACATAGTGCTAAGTGCAATAGTAGTTCCGTTGGTTTTAATTAGCTATTTAAGAGGGTTGAATGGAGAAATTGAAAGGCATAAAAAAATAGTAAAATTTGCCTATCCTATTTGGTTGTATGTGACTCTTACTGGTGTTGTTGTCTATTTGATGATATCTCCTTATTACGTGTTTAATCAGTAATTTTGAAAAAGATGAAAAAAACGGTCTTGTTATTGCTAATCTTAATAGCTATATGTCTTCATTGTCCAGACATTGATGCGCAATGTGCCATGTGCAAGCAAGTAGCAGAAGATGCCTCTGATCAATCTGGGGATGCTATAGGTCTTGGATTAAACAATGGAATAAAATACCTTCTGGTCATACCATATGTTTTGTTTGGCATTTTTATGTTGGTTTTTTTCAGAAGGAAGACCATAAGATAGTACACGTGAAAATTGAATTTATTCCTTTCATTATTTCATGGATAGAAGGTTAGCTTTAATGAGGAGCAACCTTTTGGACTAATATCAAGTAAACACAAGAGCAATGAAAAATTCATACTTTATAATTTTACTAACGCTGTTGGTTTTTCCAGATATTACTTTTGGACAGTTCGTTAAAGAAAAAAAGATAACAAAGGGAGAGAGCTTTACTGGTGTTCAGTATATGAATGTGCAGGTCTCACATGAAAGCTCAGGGGATTTCATTCCTGCTGATATTCGTGTAAATGGACTGAATACTCGCAAGCAAACCATATTCAATCAGGTTGTGGATACCACCTTTGAAATAAATAACTACAGATTATATACTATTTCGTGTGTGGAAAAAGGGTACATGTATTACAACGAAAAGTTCTGGCCTTCAGAGGATCAAGTTCATCTTCAACAGGTGAAATTAAGACCATTGGCCACAGGTCTTTCTACTGACGTGAGAGATATTAGTTTTCTAGGGGATCAAACGGCTATCTATTATAAGTCAAAACCGACTTTAGCAGAAATTAAAGAATTCCTTGATTTAAACCCATCCGTTAAAATAGCTGTCGTGGGTCATGTGAATGGACCTGATAAAAGAAAGAGTTCTAAGTTCTATCAAAAGGCATCTGAAGCTAGAGCGATGGCAGTAATCGATTATTTAATAGACCTGGGCGTAGATGAATTAAGGTTAGAGGCTCAAGGGAGAGGAAGTACTCAGATGTTATTTCCAGACCCGAAAACTGATTGGCAGAATGAAGCCAATAGAAGGGTGGAAATTCTTATTACGGGCATTTAACAATTGTTCTCCAGCCACTCTGTATTACCACTTTTTATTTAAGTAAGTTTGTCTTGATAGTTAAATTCAAGGTAATGATAAAGTACTTAATTGTTGTTCTGGTGATTTTTGCATCTGCAAAAGGAATAGGGCAGAATATATTTTCCCTCAACGAATGTCTGGAGATTGCTCTTGAGAACAATATTTCTCTTAATCAAGGAGAACTTAATATTCAACAGAACGAATTGGGGTTAATTCAAAGTAAGGCTAACTTACTTCCTACGCTTAATGGCAGCGCTAGTCACGGATATAACTGGGGACAAACAATTGATCCATTTACCAATCAATTTGCCACAAATAGAATTCAGTCCAACAGCTTTGGCTTAAACACGGGGGTAACCATTTTCAATGGTTTCACTCTTCAGAATAGAATAAAGCAAGCAGATCTAAATTTAAAAATAAGTCAACTTGGTTTGGAGTCTTCAATCAATGCCATTGCATTGGCGGTAGCAAACGCTTATTTATCTGTGCTCTTTAATCAAGAAATTAACACAGCCAATCTAGCGAATAGATTGGCCTCAAAAGAACAGGTAGATAGAGTTAAATTACTAGTGAAGGCCGGTCAAGTACCTGAGGCTAACTTGTATCAAGTTCAGGCGCAACTTGCTCAAGACGAGGCTAGAGTAATAAACTCAGAGAATGCTATTTCTATAGCTAAACTGAATCTTATTCAGCTAATCCAACTGCCAGAAGAACAGAGAATTAATTTCGGAATAGAAAGTCCTACGCTGAATGAACCAGAGTTTGACCTTCCTTCTAAGAGTGCTGTATTGTTGTATGCGTTAGGATCATTTCCAGAAGTTAAGAGTGCAGAGCTAACCATTGCGAGAGCTGATTTAGATTATAAAATAGCCAAGGGAGGTAGATATCCTAGATTAGGAGCTAGCTATAATTATGGGAGTGGATTTTCTGGGGCGAATCAAAGAGGAATTGGAAACCTTGTGAATTTTGGAAATTTTCCAATAGGAACGGTAAGCGGTTCTAATCAGTCAGTCCTGTCACTGGAGCAATTATCATTTAATGATTTTGAGACGGTTCCGTTCTTTAGTCAAGTGAAGGACAATGTGAATAGAAGTATGTTTTTTAGTTTAAATATTCCAATTTTTAACGGGTTATCCAATAGGACCAATGTTCAAATGGCGGAAATTGGTCAGGAGAATGCGAAATTAGAATCGTTAAATGTTAGAAATCAATTAAGACAGACTGTAGAATCGGCATTTGCAGACGCCTCTGCAGCATATAAGACGTATGAAGCAGCAGACTATTCTTTAAGAGCACAAAAAGAAGCATTTAAGTATGCTAAGATTAGGTACGAAGAACAAGTAATAAATGGAGTGGATTATGCCCAAGCCAGGAGTCTGAGGGACGGAGCTTTATCTGAGAAGATAAGAAGTCAGTATGATTATGTGTTCAAGCTGAAGATTCTAGAATTTTATCAGGGAAAAACAATATCTTTAAATTAATGGCGAATAAACAATCCAACAGAAAAGTATGGATATTCTTAGGAGTAGTAATGCTAGTAGTAGTGGCTGTTTTGCTTACACAAAAGAATGATAATATTCTTGTAAGTACAGAAAGCCCCACATTTAAAGACATTATTTCTACTGTAAGCGCTAGTGGTAAAATTAGACCTGAAAGTGAAGTGAAAATTTTCTCCGAAGTAAATGGTCAGGTTACAGAACTGCTTATTAAGGAAGGCGATATAGTTAATAGTGGGGATTTACTGTTAAAGGTTAATCCAGAAATATATAGAACAGCCTTACAGCGTGCAGATGCGGCATTAAGCTCTTCTAGGGCGAGCTTAGCCAACTCTAAGGCCAGAAAAGCACAGGCAGAGGCCCAGTTTATGATGTCTGAAAATTCATTTAAACGAAACACTTCGTTAAAAGAGAGCGGAGCCATAAGTAGCAGTGAATATGAAAGTGCCCTTTCTCAATATCAAGTGGCTGATGCAGAAAGAGAAGCCGCTATAGAAAGTGTAAATAGTGCCAGATTTGCTATAAATAGTGCCCAAGCAGGGAAAGATGAGGCTACTGAAAATTTAAGTAGAACTGCTATTTACGCCCCGCAAAACGGAATAGTGACTGCTTTAACCATAGAAAAAGGGGATGTCATTTTGGGAACTGGAATGACTAAAGGAGATGAGTTAATGAGAATTAGCGATTTGAACGTTATGGAGGTAGATGTAGATGTCAATGAGAGTGATATAGTGCGGGTAAACTTAGCAGATACGGCACTCATAGAAGTAGATGCCTATCCTGACAGAAAATTCAAAGGAATAGTAACAGAAATAGCGAATACGGCGAGTAACTCTAGTTTAATGAGTACGGATCAAGTAACTAATTTCTCTGTGAAAATCAGAGTTCTTAAAAATAGTTACGCTGATCTATTAGCAGAAAAATCCTCCAACCTTTCCCCTTTCAGATCGGGAATGAGCGCCAATGTGGACGTACGAACTGATTATATGAAAAATGCCATGTCTGTTCCTATTACTTCAGTAACCACTAGAACAGATACTACCTCTGTAGGAAAAGAAAAGCCAAAAAAGGAGGGCGATAGAACAGATGAAGAAGAGTTTACTTTGGTATTCGTGAAAGTTGGTAATAAGGCCCAAATTCGGTTGGTTGAGCTTGGATTGCAAGATGATGAGTTTTATCAAATCACCAGTGGGTTAAAAGAGAACGATGAAATAATTGTAGGCCCATATGATGCAGTCTCTAAAAAGCTCAAGAATAATATGGAAGTGCAGTTGGAAGAATAGATCAGTATGAAAAATGGAATACTCTGTATAGAAACAGCTACTAAGAATTGTTCTGTGGCGTTATTCGAAGATGGACACTTAGTGTCATGTATAGAAGAGTCTAGCACAGAATATATCCACTCTGAGAAACTAGCGCTGTTTATAGACGAAATACTAACAGACAATAAAATCACGGCAAAACACCTCTCTGCGGTTGCCGTAAGTTCGGGTCCAGGCTCTTATACAGGATTAAGAATAGGCGTTTCTACAGCCAAGGGAATCTGCGTGGGCGCAGGAATACCATTGATAGCCATACCTAATTTAGTTCAGTTGGCTCTGGCGGCAAAAACTAAAGATGATTCTTTCGAGCTATACATACCTATGTTGGACGCGAGAAGAATGGAGGTGTTTACTGCTGTTTTTGCAGCTAATCTAGAAGTGCTAGAAAACACGTATGCTAAAGAAATTGACGAACATAGTTTTAGCGATTTGGCAGGTAAAAGGATAGCCATTTTTGGTGACGGAGCTGAAAAATGTCTTGAAACTCTTAATGATTTAAATGTAAAATTGGTAAATGTTAATTGCAGTGCACGAAATATGGGCCAGATTGCGTTAACTAAATTACAAGATCAGGATTTTGAAGATTTGGCATACTTCGAGCCTTTTTACTTGAAAGATTTTATCGCTGGAACTCCAAAGAAAGTATTCAAATAAAATGGGAAATAAACTTGCAATATTAGTAGCCATTGTTCTGTTAACAGGATGTAAAGGATGCAGAGAAAACAATAGTGTAGTTCCTTTGGTAAGTGTCGATTTCTCTGTAAATATTAATAACGCATCTTATTTTGAGCTTACAAATATCACTGGGTGGGTCTATGTGACTGGCGGGAGTCGAGGGATTATTATTTACAGAAATAATATAGATCAGTTCACTGCCTTTGATAGACACGCTCCTTATAATGCAGAAGAAGGGTGTAGAGTATCTGTTCTTGAGGATGATATAACGCTCAAGGATGAATGCAGTGAGTCCAGCTGGTTAATCCTAGACGGAAGTTTGATTTCAGGCCCAGCAGAGCAGCCCCTAAAGCAGTACAGCACAAATTTTA
Organism: Cryomorphaceae bacterium ASP10-05a; assembly: GCA_000981645.1. Taxonomy (GTDB): domain Bacteria; phylum Bacteroidota; class Bacteroidia; order Flavobacteriales_D; family Sanyastnellaceae; genus ASP10-05a. The sequence continues at coordinate 174,610 of LAQC01000003.1, forward strand.
GTGGATCTGTCCTAAGAGTTTACAACTAAAAAAGCCACCTAAGATTTCTCTTAGATGGCCATTCATTTCAATAACATTAATATCTAGTACCTGTAGTGATCTGGCTTGTAAGGTCCAGCTTTCGGTACAGAGATGTAGTCTGCTTGATCCTGAGAAAGCTCCTCTAGATCCACACCTATTTTAGCTAGGTGAAGCATAGCTACTTTTTCATCTAGATGCTTAGGTAGCATGTAAACTTTGTTCTCGTAAGCATCTGTATTATTCCATAATTCCAACTGAGCTAGAACTTGGTTAGTAAATGAATTACTCATCACGAATGAAGGGTGCCCTGTGGCACATCCTAAATTAACAAGTCTTCCTTCAGCTAATAATAAGATATCATTTCCATTAATGGTATACTTATCTACCTGAGGTTTGATCTCTACTTTAGAATCTCCATGGGTATCATTTAACCATGTTACATCTATCTCATTATCGAAGTGTCCTATGTTACAAACGATAGTTTTGTCTGTCATTTTAGAGAAATGTTCGCCAGTAATGATATCCTTATTACCAGTAGCCGTAACTATTATGTTGGCTCTTGGAATAGCGTCCTTCATTTTTCTAACCTCAAATCCATCCATAGCAGCTTGAAGCGCACATATAGGATCTATTTCTGTAACGATAACTCTAGCGCCAGCTCCTTGAAGAGATGCAGCAGAACCTTTTCCTACGTCACCATATCCTGCCACTACGGCCACTTTTCCAGCGATCATAACATCAGTAGCTCTTCTAATAGCATCTACCAAAGATTCCTTACATCCATATTTGTTGTCAAATTTAGATTTTGTAACAGAATCATTAACGTTGATAGCAGGCATTACTAAAGTTCCGTTAGCTTCTCTTTCTACCAATCTGTGAACTCCAGTAGTAGTTTCTTCAGATAAACCTTTGATGTCCTTAGTTAACTCGGGGAATCTATCAAACACCATATTTGTTAAATCTCCACCATCATCTAATATCATGTTTAGAGGTTGACCATCTTTAAAAGCAAAAATAGTCTGCTCTATACACCATTCAAATTCCTCTTCATTCAGGCCTTTCCAAGCATAAACAGGAACACCAGTCGCAGCTAT
>LAQC01000003.1:175847-199598 GCA_000981645.1 Cryomorphaceae bacterium ASP10-05a
CACCTTTCAGTGGCTTAGAATCTCCAAATTCCTCTCTTAAAGACATTAATCCGGGCATTTCTGCCTCCGCTAATTCTATTTCTTTTCTTCCGAAATCAGCTAAGGAAATATCTTTAACCTTGTACGGAAGCATTTCTTTTTGTGTTTGACTACTCATTAAATGCTGTTTTTATGCGTTGCAAAGGTACAGATTATCAATAGAAAAATGAAACCCGCTATACTTTTGGGAGAATGTATATGAAGCAAGCACAATTCCTTAGTTTTGTTACACAATGCCACTAAAAGAACTAAGAGAGATTAAGGGAGGAGCTGAGTTAGGAATATGGAAACTAACAGAGAGCGTTTCTGAGCTAGAAAGCCTCATGTCTGTTGAGGTAGCTTCTGAAAAGTACAAAGGATTTAACCATGACCTAAGACGACTAGAATGGCTGGGAGCCAGGGCACTTATGTCTAAAATGGGCCTTAAAAAAACACTTCAGTATACAGAGCATGGAAAACCTTTTTATCCTGCGGGACCTAAAATTTCTATCTCACACTCTAAAGATTTCATAGCTATTATTACTCATCCAGAGAATGAAGTAGGAATAGATGTTCAGGAAATAGTGGGTAAAGTCAGCATAATAAAACACAAATTCTGTAACACAAATGAGCTTGATTGGGCTACTTCGGATAAGGATTTTACCATAATCTGGTCAGCTAAAGAAGCTGTTTTTAAGGTAAAAGAAAGGAATGTTCTGTTCAAAGAACATATCCAGGTAAACCGTCCCGAAAATGGGCAGCTTCAGATCACATTCAAAGAAAGTCAGGTGTACTCAGGAGTACTTCTAAATCTTAAAAACTACGAAGGGGTTTACGTAGTAGAGGGTTTTTCTTAGAGGTGAGCACACTTTTATTTTCAGGAATCAAGCTGTATTACCAATACAGATCTAAATCATAAACTATTCTTGGTTACCCAATAGCGATAGCCCACTATTGCTTTCTGAATCTTACTTAAATTATATAAGTCTTTTCTTAGCATAGAGGGTAATATTAATTTATTAATACGCGCTAATATTTTAAATGCGAACTTGTTTTTCATTTGTTTAAATTAGGTAGAAAAAGTAAAACCAATTTAGTTTTCTTTTAAATATGTAAGGTGCATTTTTTTTAAATCGCACTAGTCCCTCTAGAACATATTTCGACATCCAACGCCTAAAGCTAGTGTCTTGGTTAACCAATAAAAAATAGACGGGCGCTTTTTCATCTTTTGATCTGTGTAAATGGGATTATGTTATCATTCACCTGTTTTTAGAGATGTGTGCAAGCTAATTTTACTCATTTTTGAATATAATAAAGATTTGCCCAAAGAGTATAAATATACTTTAGGGCAAGATTTAAAACGTGCTGGTATCAATGTGGTATACAGTGTTTATAGAGCCAACAAGGCACAAAACAAGAAAGAATACCTAGAAGCTTTTTTGGATGACCTTGAACTCTTAAAGCTTGAAGTACCTTATGTAGTGGAGGGTTTCCTTAGATATAAGCCACTATAGTTTACTCTATGATCAGTTTTCTCGCAGACTCGTCCACACGTAAAAGATAGACTCCGGTGGTTAATTCTACGTTTAACTTTACAGAATTAGAAAACGCTACGTTGTGCCTAAAGACTTCATTGCCTAGTAAATCGAAAATTATAACTTCTGACATCGGTACAGAGGAAGAAATGCTAACCTCACCAGTCGAATTAGGGTTTGGATAAATGGTTAAATCACTTTTCTTATACTCTTCTACCGAATTGATCTCTTCAAATGTCAAATCATCTACAGAGATCCAAGTATCTATGCTGCCGCTTCCCAAGCCTTCACCAGGATAGGAGGCTTGAACTTCTACCTTGCAGCCATCCATTAAAGGCTCTATTTGGTTAAGGGGTATGCTTATTTCGGTCCATTCCTCTATGGATGCTGTATTTATCCATTCCTCAGTATAGAAAGCTACTTCCCCGTTCCAGAAAGATATAATTACCCTGCATGTGTCCGTGAAAAACTCTTCTTCTGCAATGTTCGTTTTCACACAAAAACTTAAGCTGCTAGGTATGGATTGAATAGAGAACTCTATAAAGGCACTTCCCATCACTGTTTCTATACTTACCAGTGGTGAGACTTTCATAGCAAACTCTCCCTCACAAGAATTCGTCTCTTTAGTAGTAGAAGTCTGTATTTGATTATTCATCGTCTGCCAGTTGGTAGGATTCTCAAACCAGCCTCCTAAGGATTCCCAAGACTCCAGTGTTCCGTTTGGAATTTCTTGACTGCTTGCATGAGAAAAAAAGAGAGCAGAGACGAGGATGATAATGAGAGCTTTCATGATGATTGGTTTCTACTAGGATGCTAGAAACTAAGAATTGGTTGCAAAAAAAAGAACGAAAAGGATAAAGTCGTTCCTTAACTTCTCTAGTGTCCATCTATTTATTTCTGAAAGAAGCATTACCCTTCTGTCCAAAATGAATCAGCGAGAATTGACTCTTTTGTGTTATGTCTAAATCAAAAATAATGCTGCTTGAAAGGGGCATCTCTGTTAATGGAATGTTAAAAACCTAAAAGGGTTAGAAAGCGCCAGAAAAGGGCTGAGTATGTATCTTTCCATAATCTAACGAGGACACATGGTTTCTTAAACGCGGCTGCTGCTCTATCTAAAATGGGTGGCATTTTGTGTCTTGTAAATGAGCGCTTTTTATATGGATGATGCTGCAGAAAAGAAGAAGGTAACGGTTAAAGAAACTCCCCTTATGGGTCAGTATAATCGTATAAAAGCGAAGTACCCTGATGCGCTATTGCTATTCAGAGTGGGAGACTTTTATGAAATGTTTGGAGAGGATGCTATTAAAGCTTCCGGAATATTAGGGATAGTATTAACCAAAAGAAAAAACGGATCTGCCGCATTTATAGAGCTAGCCGGTTTTCCTCATCACAGTGTAGACACTTATTTGCCCAAGTTAGTTAGAGCTGGAAATAGAGTGGCTATTTGTGATCAGTTAGAAGATCCTAAACTCACTAAAAATATCGTAAAGAGAGGGGTGACCGAACTGGTAACTCCCGGGGTTTCGTACCACGATCATGTTCTCGATAACAAGAAGAATAATTTCCTAGCCGCAGTTCACTTAAATGATACTATCTCTGGAGTGTCATTCTTAGATGTTTCTACAGGAGAGTACATGTGCGCACAGGGAAAAGACGATTATATAGATAAGCTGCTTCAAAGTTTTAAACCTTCAGAAGTGTTAATTCAGAAACAGAAGCTAGCTGAATTTCAAACCAGGTTCGGGTCAGAGTTTTATACGTATGTGCTAGAAGATTGGGTTTTTACAGGAGATTTTTCAAATGATATATTAAAGAGTCATTTTAAGACTAAGTCATTAAAAGGTTTCGGAATAGAGCGCTTAGCAGAAGGAGTGGTAGCTGCTGGAGCTGCACTACATTATTTAGGAGAAACGAAACATAATGAGCTAAAACATATAGCTACTATTTCTCGAATCGAAGAAGAAAAATATGTTTGGTTAGACAGATTTACCATAAGAAATTTGGAGCTAATTCACTCTCCTCATCCTAATGCGGTTACTCTAATTGATGTTATGGATCACACGGTATCTCCTATGGGTAGCCGACTTCTTAAAAGATGGATGGTTCTTCCTCTCAAGGATTTAGCTCCTATCCAAGAAAGATTAAATATTGTAGACCACTTCACTTCGAGCACAGAGAGTATAGAGGCGTTGCAAAGCGAAATAAAAAAAATAGGAGATTTAGAACGGCTCATCTCTAAAGTAGCTGTGGGTAGAGTTAACCCGAGGGAGCTTCTTCAGCTAAGCAGAGCGCTAACTAGTCTAATCACGATTAAAGAACAATGTGGCCTTCAGGAGAACAAAAGCCTAAAGCAGCTCGCTGATCAAATTAACCTTTGTGAAACGCTAAGAGAAAGCATTAAGTCCAGGTTAAAAGAAGACCCGCCTGTACTTTTATCTAAAGGGAATGTTATAGCAGATGGAGTAGATACAGAATTAGATGAGCTCAGAAAAATAGCTTTTTCAGGAAAGGATTTCTTACGACAAATTCAGGAGAGAGAGTCCGGGATTACAGGAATACCCTCACTGAAAATCGCGTATAATAATGTTTTTGGGTATTATCTAGAAGTTAGAAACACCCATAAAGACAAGGTTCCCGAGACCTGGATAAGAAAACAAACTTTAGTAAATGCCGAAAGATACATTACTGAAGAATTAAAAGAATATGAAGCCAAAATTTTAGGCGCAGAAGAAAAAATAGGGGGTATCGAGTTTAGATTGTTTAATGAGCTAGTCTCTGAAAGCGCCCAGTTTGTAGCGCCTGTTCAGATTAATGCGAGTGCGGTGGCTAAGCTGGATTGTCTGCTTAGTTTTGCTAAAATTGCTGTGAGAAACCATTATGTGAAACCTGAAGTAAACGAAGGTTTCTCTTTAGAAATAGAAGAAGGAAGACATCCAGTAATAGAACAACAATTACCCCTGGATGAGGAATATATTTCCAATGATATTTCATTAGATAATGAAGTCCAACAAATAATGATGATTACCGGACCTAACATGTCAGGTAAATCTGCTATTCTAAGACAAACAGCACTAATTACCATTATGGCACAGATGGGTTCTTTTGTGCCTGCTAAATCAGCTAAAATAGGTTTGGTGGATAAGGTCTTTACCAGAGTAGGTGCCTCAGATAATATTTCGAGTGGGGAGTCTACTTTTATGGTAGAGATGAATGAAACTGCGAGTATTCTGAATAACCTTTCCAACCGAAGTTTAATCCTGCTGGATGAAATTGGGAGAGGAACCAGCACCTATGATGGAATAAGCATAGCTTGGGCTATAGCTGAGTTTTTACATGAACATCCTTCATTTAGAGCTAAAACGCTTTTTGCAACGCATTATCATGAGTTAAATGATATGTCTGCTGTCTTTCCTAGGGTGAAAAACTTTAATGTGGCAGTTAAAGAAGTCGAAAATAAAGTCATTTTCTTAAGGAAGTTAAAAGAAGGGGGTTCTAATCATAGTTTTGGTATTCATGTAGCGCAGATGGCAGGAATGCCTGCAGAAGTAGTGCTGAGAGCTAATGAGTTATTAGTAAAATTGGAAAGTAAAAGTGAAAAAGGAAGATCAGTAAGCCCTACGAGTAATTTAAAGGAGACTGAAGCAGAAGTGCAGCTGAGTTTTTTCCAGTTAGATGACCCTGTATTACAGCAGGTGAAGGAAGAAATAATCAGTACGGATATAAATACCCTCACCCCGGTAGAAGCGCTCTTCAAGTTAAATGAGATTAAAAAAATAATAACGGGTAAGAGTAAATAATATCCTCATTCATAAATGGCCGATTCTAATCGTAAGAAACAAATATTAAATGGGGCAGCTCGGCTTTTTAGGAAAAGGGGTTTTACTGCTACCTCTATGAGAGACATAGCCTCAGAGCTCCAAATAGAAGCACCTAGCTTGTATAACCATATCAAAGGCAAGCAAGAGATCCTGCAGATATTATTACTGGAGTTGGCCCGTTCGTTCACCTCTGGGATGGAGGTGATTAGAAATTCTACATTAACGTATGAGGAGCAGTTAGAAAAGTTAATTAGACTGCATGTGGACTTAACGATTAAACACCCTAACGGAATGGCGCTACTTACCTCTGATTGGGTCCATCTAGAAGAGCCTGCATTTAGTCAGTATGTTTCTATGAGAGATGAATATGAGCTGGCGTTTAGGAACATATTAATAGGAGCTTTTAAGAACGATGGAAAAGAATCTGTGAACGTAGATTTAGCGCTATTTTCTATTCTTTCTACTTTAAGGTGGCTCTATACGTGGGTTTTGAAAAACCCAGAAATTAACCCGGTTGAATTAGAAAAAGAGATGATTGAAAACTTACTATCAGGTATATTCAATCGGTCTTAAAAATGAACTAATCAAATGAAAATTTACACCAAAACAGGAGACAAAGGCACTACCTCATTATTAAGTGGACGTAGAGTAAATAAAAACAATAATAGAATTGAGGCTTATGGAACTGTAGACGAATTGAACAGTTGGATAGGTGTGATTAGAGATCACAGTCATGAAAAGCATCATAAAAATCTCCTCACTATCCAAAACGAACTTTTTACCATCGGAAGCCAATTGGCAAATGATCCTGAGAAAAAAGCTTCTTTTAAACTCCCAGACATTGATTCTGAAAGTGTATTGAGGTTGGAACTGCTAATGGATGAGTTGAATTTGGACTTGCCAGAGATGAAGAATTTTGTTCTTCCTGGTGGCCATGAGCTAGTTTCTTTTATTCATGTGGCTAGATGTGTTTGCAGACGAGCAGAGAGAAGAGTGGTGGATTTGATGGAGGATCAAGGAGTAGAAGAACTCATTATTCAGTACATAAACCGTCTGTCAGATTACCTATTTGTGCTTTCTAGAGCTTGTTCTCAAGAGGTTTCAGCAGAAGAAATTCCGTGGAAGCCTGTTGTTTAGCAGCGCTAACAGCTGTTAACCAATAGATTACTCCTATTAATTTTGATTTATAAATTGATGTCGAATAGGTAAACAAAAAAATTATATTCGCGTAAAATTTGAACGCAGCAGCGGATTACAAGAACAACTTATCGTTTGAGTATCAAATAAACAATTAACGCATGTATTGGACATTAGAATTAGCATCATATTTAGAAGATGCCCCTTGGCCAGCTACCAAAGACGAATTAATAGATTTTGCCATGAGAGCAGGAGCTCCGCTAGAAGTAGTAGAAAACCTTCAACAAATAGAAGATGAAGGTGAGGCATATGAAAATATTGAAGAAATCTGGCCAGATTATCCCTCCAAGGAGGACTTTTTCTTTAACGAGGATGAGTATTAATTAACCATTAAATATTAGTAAAGAACCGATAACTTGTTGTCGGTTTTTTTATGCTCGGAAATTTTTGGGCAAAAAAAATTAGGATCTGCGCTCAGATCCTAATCCACTTAACATTAAACTAAAACTACCATTACAATTAGTGCATTGTAACTATGAAAATTTGCCTTATCTCAAGGGTGAAAACCCCCAAGATGACGCTAAGTTAATGTTTAATTTCGTTTCCGATCGAATATTTGCTATAGAAATTAACACAGAATTAACACAGAATTAACACGGAATTAACACAGCGTTTATGGTGTGTTGGGTTCTAGTGTTTTATTGAATAATTAGGTGTCCATTATCAATCGCACAGTATTTCTACTTCTTTGTTCTAAAAGTAGATTTCTTCCATTGGTTAATTCTTTAATAATATGTTCATTATAATGTCTAATGGTTAAGAGCTCTAATCCTTTATTAAACCGAATAGAAAATTTAAGATCTAAAGATTGTCGAATGCTTTCCAAGTCTTGACGTGCTTGATTAAACACGATTGAAAAACTAATAGCACTATTCTGCATTAAATTGACAGCTATTTTATGATCAGAAAGAACTTTAAATATTTCGCTTAGCTCTTTCTCACCTATAAAAGAGAAGTCTCTTGGAGTAAAACTCACTAAGATTTGCTCTCTTTTACTAATAAAGGAAGGAACTAAAGGAATCATATCTACGCCATCTGTAATAACCGTCCCTTCTTCTCTAGGGTCTATAAATGATTTTATATAAAGAGGAATCTTTTTATTTTGAAGAGGTTTTACGGTTTTAGGATGGATCACACTAGCTCCATAATATGCCAGTTCTATGGCTTCTCTGTATGAGATTTGATTTAGTTTTATTGTGTTCTGAAATTTTCTGGGGTCGGCATTTAGCATTCCTGGAACATCTTTCCAGACGGTGACACTCTCCGCATCCAGAAGATGAGCAAAGATAGCGGCACTGAAATCAGACCCCTCTCTTCCTAGAGTTGTTGTTTCGTTTTTTTTATTCGAACCTATAAAGCCTTGAGTAATTATTAGTTTTTGGTTTTTCGAAGAGGCCTTTGAGCTTTTGATTTGTATTGAGGATTCCTCCCAGTTTACCTGAGTGGTTTTATGGTCTTCTTGGGTCTTTATAATTTCGCGAGCATCAAGCCAATGAGATTCGAAGCCTTCATTTATTAAAAACAAATGAATCAGGTAAGTGCTCGCCAACTCTCCTTGAGAAACGATTTCATCATAGCGGAAGAACTCCTCCTTATTGGCTTCTAAGAAGCCAGTAATATGTTGCACTCTTTCCTCTATAAAGTTTTTGAAATCATCTGTTATACTTAAGGATTTGGCTATGTCGAGATGAAAGTTTTTAAACTGTAGAAGGAGCGAAGAACGTTTCTCTTCAGATTCTGTAGCTAATATGCTTTCTAGCAGATTAGTGGTTTTCCCCATAGCACTTATTACTACGAGAAGCTTCTCAGAGGAATACTCCCTAAGTATTTTAGCTACGTTTGTTACAGATTTAGAATCTTTTACAGAAGCACCACCAAATTTAAATACGAGCATTAGAATTAAATTTTATAAATATTCTGCCAAAAACCATTTCTGTACTGGGTCAGAAAGAGCCGAGATATTCAGGTGGTCAGAGGCGAGTGCTAAATCGGTTACTGTGCCATCCTTCATCTTGATAAGAATGTTTTCTGATGCAGGGCTATACGCCTTATTGTCCACCATATCATGAATCACGAAATATGAAGCCTCATCTAAAGAGAGCTCATATTTTTCAGAAATTCTATGTTGCATTTTTGAAATGAGTTCCTCTGGCCACTTTTCACTGCTAAGTTTAATTTTAAATAATTTTCTATTCAGAAGTGAGCTAGAAAGTAGACTGAGCACCTTGTCTTCATGATTTTTCCATACTTTTATACAAGCCAAAACATCGTAGTCATCCAATTCACAGAATTTTTCTAAGATAGTTTTATCCGACCGAATCATAGACATGTCATATTCGGAATAAAGAAATTCTCTTAGAACGGGTGTAGCAAAAAGGTCGACTCCATCATGAGCTAACTGTTTAGCCCGTTTAAGGATGTTAACCAGCATGAACTCAGCACTCAAAACAGTCTTATGTAAATACACTTGCCAGTACATAAGCCTTCTGGCTACGATGTATTTTTCTATCGAGTATATTCCTTTCTCTTCTACCACTACTTGGTCATCTTGAACATCAAGCATTTTTATAATACGTTCGGTACCGACTATTCCCTCAGATACACCACTATAAAAACTATCTCGGGATAAATAATCTAGCCTATCCATATCTAACTGGCTGCTCACGAGCTGATGTAAAAATTTCTTTTTATAAGTGTCTGAGAATATTTCTATAGCAGTATGCAGTTTTCCACCGAACTCTTCGTTTAAGTGGTGCATAATTAACAGCGTGAGTTCTTCATGAGAAATATCACTAACTATACTATGTTCTAAAGCATGGCTAAAAGGCCCATGACCCACATCGTGAAGAAGTATGGCTAGAATGGCCCCTAGCTCTTCTTCATCACTAATTCCTACTCCTTTTTGCTTAAGACTATCTAGAGTTTCCTGCATTAAGTTCATGGCTCCGATAGCATGATGGAATCTGTTATGCACAGCGCCAGGATAGACTAAGTGTGAAAGTCCAAGCTGAGAAATTCTTCTCAATCTTTGAAACCACGGATGATCTATAATCTCTATAATAAACTCATCCTTTAGGGTTATAAACCCATAAACAGGATCATTAAAGATTTTCTTTTTATTCAATTTTTGTTCTCTCAAAAAAAAACTAGTTTTTAGTGTACGTTTATTCTGCTAAAGTCGTTTAACTTTCGAACCTTCTTTATATACTGAAACGAAAATAATTCACTTTAATGGCGGAAAAACAAATATTATGGGCAGATGATGAAATAGATCTGCTTAAACCACACATTATTTTCTTAGAAAAGAGAGGGTATAAAGTGACTACAGTTAACTCCGGTAATGAAGCAGTAGACCTGGTGGAAGAGCAGTTTTTTGATATTGTATTCTTAGATGAAAACATGCCTGGTGTATCGGGTTTAGAGGCGTTGCAATCTATAAAAGGAATAGATCCGACCCTTCCTGTGATTATGATTACCAAGAGTGAAGAAGAGCACATAATGGAAGAAGCCATAGGTTCTAAGATTTCTGATTATTTAATAAAGCCAGTAAACCCTAATCAGATTTTGTTAGCTCTTAAAAAGAACCTTGATGAAAAGAGATTAGTAGACGAACAAGCCTCTTCAGGATATCAAAGACAGTTTAGAGAAATTAGTATGCAGCTAATGGGCCGGCTGGATACAGAGGACTGGCAAGAGCTATATAAAAAGTTGGTTTATTGGGATTTAGAGCTAGATGGAACTCAAGACGAAGCGCTCGAAGGAATATTTGCTACGCAAAAAGAAGAAGCCAATACTCAGTTCTCGAGGTTTATAAAGGATAATTATTTGGACTGGCTAAAGGGGGAGGTAGAAGCTCCTACTATGAGCCACACTTTATTTAAAAATAGAATTCAGCCTGAAATTATAAAGAGTGAGGAGAGTCTATTTTTAGTGGTTATTGATAACCTGAGGTTTGATCAATGGAAGGCACTTCAGCCTGCAATTAATGAATACTTTAGAGTAGAGGAGGAAGATATGTTCTTTTCTATTTTGCCTACAGCGACTCAGTATGCTAGAAACGCGCTGTTCTCTGGATTGATGCCTTCAGAAATTCAAAAGATGTATCCGCAATTTTGGGTTGGTGAAAATGATGAAGGTGGGAAAAATAAATATGAAAAAGAATTACTAGAAAAAAATCTTCAGAGGTTAGGCCTCAATATTCCATTTAGTTATAATAAGGTGTTAAATCTAAATTATGGAAAGAAGCTTAACGAGCGATTTAATGAGCTCACGAAGAATAAACTAAATGTTGTAGTCTATAACTTTGTGGATATGCTTTCTCACGCTAGAACGGAAATGGATATGATTAAAGAACTAGCTGGAGATTCTTCTGCTTATAGGTCTTTAACTCTTTCTTGGTTTGAGCACTCTCCACTTTTAGAGCTTCTTAAAAAAATAGCACAGAATGGCTCTAAGCTTATTATTACTACGGATCATGGAACTATTCAAGTAGATCATCCAGTTAAAGTAGTAGGAGATAGAGCTACAAATAGTAACTTAAGGTATAAAACAGGTAGAAATTTAAAGTATAAAGCCTCTGAAGTGTTCGAAATCCCTAAGCCTGAAGATGCTTACCTTCCTAAAGAGAATATAAGCTCGAGCTATATTTTTGCTTTAAAAAATGACTTCTTTGTTTATCCGAATAACCTGAATCACTTCGTCAAGTATTATGACAGCACTTTCCAGCATGGAGGGATTTCCATGGAGGAGGTGATGATTCCATTTGTGAAGTTAATCCCGAGATAAATGAACTTTGAAGTAAATTCAATTATGGAGCTAGAGAAGTTGGCTAAAAAATGGTTGAACCTAAACCCTGATCCTGTAACCTGCTTTCTAAGTGGTGATATGGGTGCCGGAAAAACTACGTTTATTAAAAGTATATGTCAAGAGCTAGGAGTGGAAGAATCGATTTCTAGTCCTACTTTCTCATTAGTGAACGAATATGAAACTGAAAAAGGAGCTAGCGTTTTTCACTTTGATCTATACAGAGTAAATGAAGCAGAGGAACTTTATGATTTAGGTTTTGAAGAATATCTTAATAAAGAGTGTTATGTGTTTATCGAGTGGCCCAACATAGCCAAGCCATTTTTTAACGGAGAAGAAAAAAATATTTTGATTACAAGAGAAAATGAAGTTAGAGTGTTCGAATTTTTGTGAATTTCGTATCTTCCCGGTATATAATCTTAATAATAAGTAACACTGCTATGGGGGATAATAAAAGAATAAAAGCTTTGGCTGAACAAGCCCAATTAATGCCTCAGGAAGAACTCTTAGCAGTTCAGAAAAGAAAGAATAATTTAACTATATCTATTCCTAAAGAAACCTCTTTCCAAGAAAAAAGGGTAGCATTAACTCCGGAAGCTGTGGGTCTTTTGGTGAACAATGGCCATGTCGTTTTAGTGGAAGCTTCGGCTGGGCAGGAATCTCATTTTTCTGATACTGACTACAGCGAAGCTGGAGCGCAAATTGTACACGAAAGAGAGAAAATATTTCAATCTGAAATTATTTTTAAAGTAGCTCCGCCTTCTTTAGAAGAAGTAAAAATGATGAGTGGGAATCAGTTTCTCTTTTCCGCATTACAGATGACCTTACAACCTAAAGAATCCCTAGAGGTGTTGATGAAAAAGAAGGTCACTGCCATAGCTTGGGACTATATAAAAGATAGCGAAGACATTTATTCGGTGGTTAGAGCTATGGGAGAAATAGCGGGAAACACCAGTGTTCTAATAGCGAGTGAATATTTGAGTAATGCCAATAATGGACAAGGGCTCATGTTCGGAGGTATCTCGGGAGTTCATCCTACAGAAGTAGTAATTATAGGTGCTGGTACTGTAGGTGCTTATGCTTCTAAGGCTGCTTTAGGTCTTGGATGCAGCGTAAAAGTTTTTGATAATAGCCTGTTTAAATTAAGGAGGTTACAGAATGATGTTGGCCATAGATTATGGACGTCCACTATTCAGCCTAAAATTCTAGCAGAAGCTCTTAAAAATGCAGATGTATCTATAGGTGCCTTAAGTGCTCCATTTGGGAGGACTCCTTGTGTGGTAAGTGAGGCCATGGTAGAGAACATGCCGTCAGGTTCAGTCTTGGTAGATGTGAGTATCGATCAGGGAGGTGTTTTTGAAACGAGTAGAATAACGAATCATGACCACCCCACATTTAAGCAACATGATGTGATTCACTACTGTGTGCCTAACATCGCATCGAGAGTGAGTAAAACTGCCAGCTATGCCTTGAGTAATATTTTTGCTCCTGTTCTTATTGAAATGGGAAATGAAGGAGGCGTAGACAAAATGATAAAAGTAGATCCAGGATTTAGAGAGGGTGTATATCTGTTTAAAGGTTGTCTCACCAATCAAATTATTGGCGAGCTCTTCGATTTACCTTGGAAAAATTTAGGTTTGCTTGTTGGAGCTATCTAACAATAGTTCTTCTTGGTTTTGGTCGTAATAACGGACCTCTAAAAGTTCCAGGGTAGTGCTAGAATCTATTGAGATTTTATATCCGTACTTCTTTCTCCAACCTTTAAGAATGCTATTAAACATGCCTCTTTTTAAATAAGCTTCTAGCATTGGATGAACTAGCATAGTAAGAGAGGTCGTTTTCCCTGCGGATTTCAACGTAGTTAGCGAGCGTTCTACTGTATCAGTAATAAGTACAGAAGCTTCTATCTTACCAGACCCTTTACATGAAGGACAAAGCTCTGTTGTAGTTATGGCTGTTTCAGGACGAACTCTCTGTCGTGTGATTTCAACAACTCCAAATCTACTTGGTGCAAGTATATTATGCTTTGCTTTATCATCTTTCATGAAGTCTTTGAAAGAATCTAGGAGTTTCCTCTGATTTTCTCGCTTCTGCATATCTATAAAGTCAACGCAGATAATACCACCCATATCTCTTAGCTTAAGAATTCGAGCGATTTCTTCAGCGCACTCAAGATTTGTCGTCAGTGCATTCTCCTCCTGGCTTTTAATACCGCCTTTTCTATTTCCACTATTCACGTCGATCACATGCATAGCCTCAGTGTGCTCTACGATTAAATAAGCACCAGACTTAAGCATAACTTGTTTTCCGAAGCTTGCTTTTATTTGTCTGTGAATTCCGAACTTCTCAAAAAGATCAGTGCTCTTGACGAGCTTAACGATTCCTTCTTTTTCAGGTGAAATAGATTTAACATAAGCCTTTACTTCGGCAGCCATGTCTTTGTCATTCATGTGAATGGCTTCATGTTCTGGTGTAAGTAGGTCTCTTAAAACTGTTGATCTTCTGTCTAACTCTCCTAACACCTTATCTGCTGCTTTAGCATTCTTAAGATTTTGAAAAAGTGTTTCCCATCTAGAAATTAAGTCAGCCAAATCAGTATGTAATTCGGCAACTTTTTTTCCTTGAGCAACAGTCCTAAGAATGATTCCACAGTTTGCTGGTTTGATGCTACGCATCAAATTCTTCAGTCTTTTTCTATCCTCCTCATCAGTGATTCTTGTAGAAATCGAAATTTTGTTGGAGAAGGGAACTAAAACGACAAAACGACCAGCTAATGTGATTTCTGATGTCAGACGAGGACCTTTCGTTGATATTGGTTCCTTTACAACTTGTACTAAAGCCAGTTGACCACTCGCGAGTTGATCTTTAATTTTACCGTGTTTGTCAATGTCTGGCAGACATTTGAAACCCTTCAAATCAGACTTAGTGAGTTTCTTCGCTTGCGTTTTTTTGACATAGTCCTTTAAAGAAGAGTGCTGCGGCCCCAGGTCATGGTAATGAAGAAAAGCATCTTTCTCGTATCCTACATTTACAAATGCAGCATTAAGACTAGGTAAAACTTTCCTAACCTTGCCCAGGTAAATATCGCCTACTTTGTATTCTTTAGAGGTATTCTCTTTGTGCAGTTCTATTAACTTGTTGTCTCTAAGAACTGCTATATCTGAGCCTTTTTCAGAGGCATTGATAATTAATTCTACACTCATGTGTAAGTTTCCTTTTTTAAATTTAACTGCACAAAATTGTGCAGCCTAGACTAAATTGTCTACTATAAAAAAAGGCAAGTACGTGTTTATTAGAAGAAAAGGATAAAAGATTCTCCTAGGAGAATCTTATTTCTTTTGCTTGTGTCTGTTTTTTCTCAAACGTTTTTTGCGTTTGTGAGTTGACATCTTATGTCTCTTTCTTTTTTTACCACTTGGCATATCTAAATACTTTTAATTTCTTAATCTAATAATTTCTTTCTTCACGGCTTCTTTCTTGTCAGTTTCACTAGGATCTATTTCAGTCAAATAGAGCTCTAGTTGTTCTAAGGAAGCTTCTGTCTTGCCTAATTCTTCCAAACACACCGATAGTTGATATCGAGCGTCTGGGTATTTTTTCGAGCCCACAAAGGTAATAACTTTTTCAAAACGATTTACAGCTTTTTCAAATTGTCCTGTCTTAATAGAAAATAAGCCTAAATAATACTGAGCATCTAGTTGTGTAGAGTCCTGTTTGACTATAGCTAGAAGATCTTGAATACCGCTCATAGGATTTTCGCTTTGAACAGCTTGAATAGCCTTTTCTACCCTATCCTTCATTGATGCAGGAGATGTTTGTGAATCTTCCGTTATCTCTTGGCTAGTCGCTTTAGCTTTGATGTTCTTCGTGGTTTCCAGTGGTTGCTCCGGCATAAATAAAAACAGCACCACCAGTAATACTGACAGTGCTATTAATACAATTTGTTTATTTCTAGAGTTCACTATTTAACTGGAACTTTAGTTTTAACTCTTTCTACGAAAGACTTAGCGGGCTTAAAAGCTGGAATGTTATGAGCAGGTATAATTATAGCCTGGTTCTTTAATATGTTTCTTCCAGTTTTTTCAGCTCTAGTTTTCACTATGTAACTTCCAAAACCTCTTAGATAAACGTTCTCACCTTTTTCTAAAGAACCTCTTACAGTGCTCATGAAGGCTTCAACTACATTTAGTACGTCCACTTTTTCTATCCCGGACTTGTCCGCTATAGAATTTACAATATCTGCTTTTGTCATTTTGTGCTTTTGAATTATTAATTTCACTTAAAATACATTACAAAAATACTTACTGCGTTGAATTACTGAGCATCTTTTCAAGATTTTTATGAGCAGGAAAACTAATAATAATTAAATGGATAAGGAGTTTAGTCATATTATATCAAAATGGTACAGTCAAAACAAACGAGATTTACCCTGGAGAAACACGCGAGACCCTTTTAGAATATGGCTCTCAGAGATTATTCTTCAGCAAACTAGGGTGGCTCAAGGACTAAGTTATTATTTGAGTTTTGTGAATGAGTTTGAGACAGTTCATGACCTAGCAGAGGCAAATGAAGAGACAATTCTCAAGTTATGGCAGGGTTTAGGCTATTATTCTCGTGCGAGAAACCTCCATTTTACAGCAAATCACATCTCTAAAGAGCTAAATGGAGAATTCCCTAAGAATTTTAAGGGATTACTTGAGCTTAAGGGTGTTGGATTGTATACAGCTGCTGCTGTTGCTAGTTTTTGTTATGATGAGAAGGTCGCAGTTTTAGATGGGAATGTGTTTCGGGTGTTGTCGAGAGTTTTTGGTGTAGATGAACCTATAAATACTTCCCCAGGTGAGAAAATATTTAGAGAGCTCAGTACCGAGTTGTTGCCGTCAACTGAAGTAAGTACCTACAATCAAGGGATTATGGAATTTGGCGCGTTGCAATGCACTCCTAAAAACCCGGACTGCGAACCATGCCCTCTAAATACTAGATGTGATGCTCTTCGAACGAAAAGAGTAAAGGATCTGCCTGTTAAGGTCAAGAAAACTAAAGTTATAGAGTTGCATATGTCATTTCTCGTGTTAATCACGGGTAAAGAAACAGTCTTAAGAAAAAGAGTGGGGAAAGGAGTTTGGCAGAATTTGTATGAATTTCCTAGTTTTGTGGGCTCTTCTTCTGAGGATTCAAAAAATGACTTAGGTTTATTTGTAAGTGATGCGGGGTTGGATGTAAATAGTTTAGAGTACGTATCCGCTAGTTATAAGCATCTTTTATCCCACAGAAAAATTCACGCTCAGTTCTTTGTGTATAGAGTTGAAGAAATCCCCTCTTTGTTAAAGAGGAATACTGTAGTCTTTGAAGATTTATTAGGACTTCCTATTCATCGATTAATAGAAAAATTTATTTCTGATAGTCCGGGTTTCTTCAAATTAGATGTAAAATCCTGAAATTTAAACTGAATAGTTTTTTTAGAATCATAACTTTGTCCAAATATTCAAATTATGGCAGGAGTAAATAAAGTAATTTTAATAGGTAATATTGGGAAAGATCCAGAGATAAAGTCATTCGAGAATAATCGTGTGGCAAACTTTTCTTTGGCTACAAGTGAAACGAGAAAGAATAAAACCACGGGAGAAAGAACCACTTATACTGAGTGGCATAGTATTGCCGTTTGGGGCCCGCTCGTAGAAATAGTTGAGAAATACTTAAGAAAAGGTTCTCAAATTTATCTGGAAGGAAAACTTAGAACAAGGTCTTGGGATGGAAATGACGGAACTAAAAGATATACAACCGAAATAGTAGCGGATAGTTTTACTATGCTTGGAAAGGCCCCTGTAGAAGGAGGTTCTAATACGCCCCCGGCTCAGGCAAGTGAGCAAGAAACAAGTACTAAAGGGGAGTCATCACCGGATGATACCCTCCCGTTTTAGTCGTTAATTTAAAAACTATATTTTGGACCCTGTCATTTTAGGCGATAGTCTGTTTTCTGTTATTTTTTTGCAAGTTTTGGGTGAATTGAGCTTTTGGGTGTTTTCACTCGTTATGATAGTTCTTTTAGTAGCGAGCGCTTTAATTTCAGGTTCAGAAGTGGCCTTTTTTTCTATTACGCCCTCTCAGATAGAAGAGTTGAAATCCAGTCAAAAAACCGAAGACGGCATTATTTTAAATTTATTGATGCTTCCCGAAAAGGAGTCCGCTTCTCGAAAGCTTCTAGCTACCATTTTAATAGTAAACAACTTTATAAACGTAGCGATCATACTCATTTCTTCCTTTGTGGTCGATCCTTTTTTTACAGAACCTTCTAATTCAGTGTTTCAGATACTCGTTCAAGTGGTGTTTGTTACGTTTCTTTTAGTGCTTTTTGGGGAAGTGATTCCTAAGGTTTACGCTACTTCTAACAACTTGGGGTTGGCTTCTTTTATGGCTAAGCCGATGGTGTTCTTATCTAGGATCTGCACGCCCATTAGTAGGCCGCTAATTGGCCTTACCAAGTTTATTGACGGCAGGTCCGCTTCTTCTGCAAATAGTATCAGTATTGGTGAGCTGAGTCAAGCTTTAGATCTTACCAATGATGATTTCAGAACCGAGGGGGAGCAAAAAATATTGGAAGGTATAATCTATTTTGGTACTAAGGATGCTAAGCAGGTAATGACTTCTAGAGTTGATATTCAGGCTATAGATATAGAAACCTCATTCCATGAAGTCCTCGAAATAGTAAGTAAAATAGGCTTCAGTAGAATTCCTGTTTACTCCGAAACGCTTGACTCTATAAAAGGGGTTCTTTACCTAAAAGATTTACTGCCTTATATTCATAGAAAACATTTCGAATGGACTAAGCTTCTTCGGGTTCCGTTTTTTGTTCCTGAGAATAAAAAAATAGATGATTTATTAAGAGAGTTCCAAGAAAAAAAAATTCATATGTCCGTAGTAGTAGACGAATATGGAGGCACTTCAGGTGTAGTAACATTAGAGGATATTATTGAAGAAATCGTTGGAGATATTACTGATGAGTTTGATGACGATGACCTCCAGTACTCTAAGTTGGATGAGAATACGTTTGTTTTCGAAGGTAAAATTTCGTTAATCGATTTGTATCGTGTTACTGATCTCTCTGGAGATGACATGGAAAACGCTAAAGGAGACTCAGATTCTTTGGCAGGTTTTATTATTGAGCAATGTGGAAAAATTCCTCTAAAAAGCGAAAAAATTTCGTTCAATAATTTAACGTTCATTATTGAAGCTGCGGATAAAAGAAAGATTAACAGAGTAAAAATAATAATCGGTAATGAGGAATAAATTTTCTGTAAGCTGTTTTTTATGTCTGCTGCTTTTTATAACTTCTTGCAGTGATGATGATTATTTTTTACCAAAGCCAAAAAGTTACTTCAGGATAGATTTGCCAGAAAAGAAATACGAATCTACAAGTCCAGAGCTGCCTTTTTCTTTTGAAAAGCCTGTGTTTTCTATTATTCAAAAACGCAAAAACATTAATCAGTTTAATCTGGTGTTTCCTCTGCATAAAGCTAAAGTTCATTTCACCTATTTTTCACTAGAAAATAAAGAAATTCAACCATTTTTAGAAGATGCCTATAATTATGCTTACAAGCATAACTTAAAGGCTACTGCTATTAACACCTCTAATCATAGCCTAGATAGCACTCGTGTTTATGGGTTGAGTTATGAGCTTAAGGGAAATGTAGCGTCTCCCTTGCAGTTCTTTGCCACAGATAGCGTTTCTCACTTTTTAAGAGGCGCTCTTTATTTTGACCATAGTCCTAATGCAGATTCTATAGCTCCTGTGCTGGAATATATAGAAACGGACATCAAGCACTTTTATAAAACTTTAGAGTGGAAAAATTAAATTTAATTGTTGATCTCGGAAACTCGTATGTGAAGTTTTGCTTTGCAACGCAAGATGTTCTGGGAGAGAAACATTCAATCCCTAACCATGAGGCGTTAATTACCCTGGAAAAAGAGTTGGAAAAGGTCAGGTTGGACTCTATCATTTTATCCTCTACTGCTTCAGAAGAGCAGACTAAATTAGTTCTAGGGTTTTTAGAATCTAAAGGAAATGTACATTACTTAAGCCCTAAAAGTGAACTGATTTTCGAGATGGCTTACCAAACACCTGGGACGTTAGGGCTGGATCGAATAGCTAACATGAGTGCCGCAGCAGTTCTTTTTCCTGGTATTTCTTCGCTAGTCATTGACATAGGAACTTGTATTACTTATGATGTTCTTTCGGGTGGAGCCGTCTATTGCGGAGGGGCTATAACCCCGGGTTGGCGTATGAGACTTAAGTCGATGAATGATTATTCAGCGAGGTTGCCATCTTTCGAAATGTTAGACTTTAAGACTTTTCCAGGTAAAAGCACAGAGGACAGTCTTAAGTCTGGTGTTTTTTATGGAATTTTAGGAGAGATTCATCAGTTTATAAACGAAACTGAACAATCTTTCGGAGAAGTAAAAGTTCTCATTACCGGAGGAGATGCATTCCATTTTGTAGGTGGGATAAAAAAGACGATTTTTGCCAACCCAAAACTTACCCTGAAGGGGCTGTATGAAATACTTAAACATAATAATTAGGTCATTAGTTTTTACTCTAATCTTTTTTAGTTCTGCTCTTGTTAGTGAGGCACAGCTAAACACTATTTCACCATATTCTCGATTTGGTCTTGGTGAGTTGGAGTCTCAAACTCCAAGTTATGGCCACGGCCTATCGGGTTCTATGGTAGCATTAAGCACGCCTTTTTCTGTGAATTTCACAAACCCAGCCAGCTATAGTAGTTTAGCTAGGCCTGTATTTCAAACAGGTTTTACGGTTAAGAACTTTCAATTAGAAAACGCTGAAGCAAGTGAGCGGAACTCTCTCTCTAAGATAAACGAGATGAGCATTGGTATTCCTTTAGGCAAAGGGTTTGGAGCAGCTTTTGGTGTTTTTCCCTTTAGTTCAGTTGGATATGAACTGTCAGAGAATTCAGTTGTGTTGCCTGATGGAACGTCTGCAGAGTATAGATATTCTGGAAGCGGGGGGTATACCAAAGGTTTCTTAGGGACCTCTTACAAGAAAAATTACTTTAAGGATTCAGTGGTTAAGACTGCTAAGGGATTAGACGTGGATACGGTTAAATACCTAAACTCTTACCTTTCCTTAGGAGTAAATGGAAACCTGTTATTTGGTTCAGCGGATTATGGAAGGGATGTTATTTATGATGAGCTTTCAGGGATTTATCATAGAAAAGAAAGTAGAACTGTCTCCATGGGTGATGGTAGTCTGACCTTTGGAGCTTTATTTAAAAAGAATCTTCGAATTAAGCATGAGTACAGAATAGGAGAGAGTGTGAAAACTTCAGATTGGGATGTTACCGCTGGTTTGAGCTATAGTCTTGAAAATAATATAGGGTTTACCTCTGAGAATTTAATTCAGAATGCAAATTACAGCTCGTCTTTGGATGAGTTAAGTGCCCAGGATACAATCTCTTATTCAGGAGAGGTTGATGGTGAAATCATTCTTCCTGCTGAGTTAAGGGCAGGGCTTGTGTTTAGCTTTGTAAATGAAAAGGAAAGACAGTTAGAGCTTTCTATGGAATGGAAAAATCAAAACTGGGAGAACTATTCTAATTCGTTAGAAGATACAGGTAGCATAGAGAGGTATGGAAATGCTAACTCATATTCTTTAGGAATGCTATTAACACCTAGACCTGTGGGTAGCTCCAATACCCCTTGGTACATGACTACTATTTATCAAGTGGGAGTTCGATATGGAAATGGGTACTTGAAATTTAGTGATGAAGCCCTAACAGAAAAACGTGTTTCACTCGGTGTTTCCATTCCTTTTTTAGGAAGCAATTCTTATAGCAGATTGAATTTAGGCATGGATTTTGGAACTTGGGGTTCTACCGACAACGGTTTAATAAAAGAGACCTCTTTGAGTTCATACATAGGTATTAGTATCATGCCTCACAAAAACGACAAGTGGTTTGTAAAAAGTAAATACAGATAAACAACAAGAGAGATGAAACAAATTTTGATTTTAGCACTAAGCACTATATTACTTTCCTCTAGTTATGCTCAAGATGATGCATGTTGGGGAGAAACAGAAGACCAGAAAACGCTCTGTAGAGAAGCTTATGGTATCTGGCAGGGAGATAGAGAGCAAGGGAGTGTAGATGTAGCTTACCAGTCTTGGTTGAAAGTAAAAGGAATCTGTCCTCCATGTGTTAGTGAAAAATTATACACAGAAGGAGCCAAGTATTTTTCTGCATTTATGAAGCAGAATAAAAGCGATTCTGTTGTGCAGCAGATGTATTTAGATTCTCTATTGAATATGTATGACGCCAGAATAGAATATTTTCCTAAAAAAACAGCTTACATTCAAGGAAAGTATGGTACGCAGTTATTTAAATACAGACCTGCTGCGTATGAAAAAGCACAGACTTACTTAAAGCCTTCTATTGATAGTGGTAAAGACAAAACTGCTGCTTCTGCGTTGCAAAGCTATTATTACACTATTTACATGCAGTATGCTTCGGCTGTAGAGTCTAAGGATTCTCTAATGAAGGTGAATAAAAAAATAGAGCTTTTAAAAGAATTCGTGAGAATAAGTGATTTTGTAGATGGAGGGATAATTCGTGCTAAAAAGCCGGCACAGAAAGCCAGTTATGAAAAAGTGAGAAAGAATCTCTTGAAGATTTTTCTTCAGGTAGAGTCAGATTGTGAATCTTTATTGAGCCTATTGAAGGATAACTTGGTAGTTGAGGGAGATGCTGAGTCTATGAAGACTGCAGTAACCATCTTAACTTTAAAGGAATGTACAGAGAGCGAGGAATACACGAGATGGGTTCCAGAGACAGATGACGGTACCGCTAAATCGGCATACTCAATAGGGTTAATCCTGTTAAAAGGGGAGATGTACCAAGAATCGTTGACCTGGATAGAGTTAGCTGCGACTAGATGTGAAACTGAAGAGTGTGGTGAAATGATGAGCTATTTACAAAGAGCTGGTCAAATAGCCAACTTAAATAAAGAAACATCAAAAGCTAAAATGTATGCTCGTCAGATTTTAGATGCCGACCCTAATAGTGGTGATGGGTACTTAATCTTAGCAGATGCATGGAGTAACAGTAACTGCAATGACGAAAATTTTGGAAGAGCTTGCTCGTATTGGGTAGCGTATGATTATTATGCTAAGGCTAAAAGAGTAGACTCTTCAGTAGCTGAAAAAGCGAACAAGAGTATGGCTTCAGTAAGAAAAGGCTGGCCTGTAAAAAGAACTGTATTTCAGCAAGGAGTTGAAGTCGGGTCTTCTTATAACTGCTGCGGTGTTACCACTACAGTTAGAACTTCAGATTAATTGAAAAAGAAAAAATATAATTATTTATCTATTCCGGTCATTTATATAATGGCCGGAATATTTTTTTCATGTCAAAACACCATGGAAGAAATAGAGTCTGCAAATGATGGCTCTATACTTCCTTCACAAACTATAAAGAACGGGTCCTTCGATTACACTGAAAAAGGGAAGCTACTTCACCGAATAGCTTCAGGTGAAATGAACCAATTCGAAAATGAAAATCTGGAAGCCAGTGTTTATGTTCGAGTAGAAATGTTCGATGCTGCTGAAAATGTTGAGGCTGTATTAACATCTAAGGAAGGAACCTATCTTAAATCTAAAAACACAGTTATAGCCAGAGACTCCGTTAGATTAAAAAATGCTGAAGGAGATGTTTTGATGACTGAGGAGTTAACTTTATATCAGGATAGTAATTTAATTGTCACAGATTTTCCAATCGAAATTCATAAAGGAGATAATGTTATTTTTGGAGAAGGGCTAAGGGCTGATGCGAGTTTTAAAAAGTATACCATTTTAAACCCTGCCAATTCAAAAATAGTAGTACCAGAAAGAGAAAAGACAAACCAAAAATGATAGATAAAAATCAGCTTACCAGTATTAACCGAATAGTAATGTACGTTT
The DNA here is from genome assembly GCA_000981645.1 of Cryomorphaceae bacterium ASP10-05a. Taxonomy (GTDB): domain Bacteria; phylum Bacteroidota; class Bacteroidia; order Flavobacteriales_D; family Sanyastnellaceae; genus ASP10-05a. The sequence goes on from LAQC01000003.1 coordinate 199,187, forward strand.
GGTTAGGTATGGCAGTGCTAGGGCTTATAGTTTCAGGAGTTATTTATTTTAGACCTGAATCAGAAGGAATTTCTACGTACTTGGTTCTTTCGCTAGTTTGTTTCATGATGTATGGTTGGAAGAGGTTTCAGGTATCTAAGTTTTCCTAAATTGAAAAAGTAGAATGACCACAAGTCTTATTATTATTTTTATAACACTGCTGTTCTCAGCTTTTTTCTCTGGAATGGAGATTGCCTTTGTGTCTGTAAACAGGTTAAAAGTTGAACTAGATAGAGAGCAAGGTTCTTTTGCAGCCAGGTTAGTTTCCAAGCTGCTTGATAGAAAGAAGGTTTTTATTAGCGCTATGTTGATAGGAAACAATATTTCTATAGTGATTTACGGGATCTATACAGGGGATTTAATCACTGATTTA
>LAQC01000003.1:199695-229506 GCA_000981645.1 Cryomorphaceae bacterium ASP10-05a
TTTTTGGATTAAAGCCGAATAAATGGCTGAATATTTTTTCCCTACCACTTACGTTCATTTATTACCTCTTGTATCCTTTAGCCAAGTTTATCAGTTGGTTATCCAAAACACTAATCTCTTTAGTCGTTAAGGGAGACATGACAAGTGAGGAGATTGCGTTTGGTAATATTGATTTGAACTATTACCTGAGTGAGTTTAGTGTAGAAGCTCAACAAGATTTGGATCATGAGATCCAAATATTACAAAACGCCTTAGACTTCAAAGACCTCAAGGCTAGAGATTGCCAGATTCCAAGAAATGAATTAGTAACGCTAAACATAGAAGAGTCTATCGAAACCCTTAGGCAGCAATTCATAGACACTGGCCTGTCAAAAGTATTGATATATAGAGAAACAGTAGATAATATAATTGGTTACGTGCATTCCTCAGAGCTATTTAATAAACCTGAAAGTATTAAGACGGTAATCAGGCCTGTTAGTATAGTTCCCGAGCCCATGCCGGCCAATGAAGTCCTAGAACAGCTAATTAAGCAAAAGAGGAACTTAGCAGTAGTTGTAGATGAGTTTGGAGGAACCTCCGGAATAGTAACCATAGAAGATATCGTAGAAGAGCTCTTTGGTGAGATAGAAGATGAACATGATTTAGATGAATTAACGGAGATTAAGATTTCCGATAATGAATACAAGCTAAGCGCTAGGTTAGAAATTGATTATTTAAATCATAAATACGGACTCTCATTGCCTGAGAATGACGAGTATGAAACACTTGGAGGGATGATAGTACATTACCTTGAAGATATTCCTAAGAAGAACTCTAATGTTCTCATCGAGAAGTTTTTGCTCACAGTACTTTCGGTTACAGATACTAAAATAGAAGAGGTTAAAGTTAGTATTAACGAGAAATAAGCTTTTATAGCTGCCGAAACATCACTAAATTTGCCGATCTTAAAAATTTAAAAGATTTAGCTATGGCAATGATTGAAAACATCCGAAAAAGAAGAGGCCTTCTAATTTTCTTTATCGGTATAGGTATGTTAGGATTCCTAGTTCCCTATGACGCTGTAATGTCCCTTTTTGGTAATACTCCAGGAAGTGAGACTATTGGAGAAATAAATGGAAAGGTAATTAACCAAGGTTCGTTTCAGAAAGATCTACTGGCTGTTCAGCAGTCTAACCTTTACAGAGGTGATGATAATATTTCTAGTGCCGCTTGGACTGACCTTGTGAACGAAATGCTATACGCTGAGGATTTAGATGCTGCTGGATATGTAGTAGGAGATGAGGAATACGAAGATGTTATTCTTGGTGTTAGTCCATCTGCGATGGTAAAGCAAGCTTATTATGGAGGAACTGTAAATGATGAGACTAGAGCTAAAGCTCAAGAATTATTCGAAACGCAGCCTATTCTCAGTGCTAGGGCTCAAAAATCAATGATCGTAAAGCGATATAAGCTCGAAAAGCTAGAGTCTTTATTAAAGAAAGGAATGTATGCTAATTCTCTAGATGCAGAGAGAGACTATCTTTTAAAGAACGATAAGGCAAGTGTTTCCTTTGTTTCTGTTAAGTATTCAGAATTATCTGATTCTACTGTCACGGTTTCAGATAGTGAAGTGATGAGCTTCTTCAATAGAAATAAGAACAACGCTAAGTATCAGCAAAGGCCTTTTAGAGAAGTGAGGTATTTAGAGTATGATGTATTTGCATCTCCTCAGGATTCATCTGCTTTAATGGCTGAGTTGGCTGAGTTTAAAACTAAGTTTATCTCCAGTAAGGATGATAGTCTTTACGTAATTGATCATTCAGACGATAGAATTTATAGAAAAGAAACTTATGCCGCTGGAACTACAGCTGGAGTTACAGATTCTTTATTAAATAAAGGAAATGTTGGTGACGTTGTAGGTCCTTATGAAGATGGAGGAGCATACAAATTAGCTAAAATTGTAGAGAAAAAGCCAATAGTAAGCAGAGTCAATGGAAGGCACATATTTTTAAAATCTGGATTCCAGAGAGTAGAAAAAGATTCTGTATTAACCCTGGCAGACAGTATAAAAACGCTTTTAGAAGGCGGGTCTAGTTTCTCTAGCCTAGCTGCTAAATGGTCTGCAGATGAAAGTAACTCTGATAAAGGAGGTTCTTTAGGTTGGTTATCGCCAGATGATGAAATTGATCCAGAAGAAAAAGTAAGAAATCAGTTGAGAAACATTCTTGTAAATGCTGAAAAAGGAGCGGTTAGAATATCAGAAGTTCCGGGTGGAGTAAGTATTTCAGAAGCTACTAATTTTGAGTATGACGGAAAAAACTCTATTCTAGCAGTAATCTCAAGAGACATTAAAGCCACAGATTCTACTCAAGATGAGCTGTACTCAGATGTAAGTTCTTTTGCGTTGCAATACACTTCAGGTGAAGAGCTCATGGCTCAAGCTGAGGAGCAAGGACTTTCTGTTATAGAAAAGAAGGTAAATAAAACGAGTAGAACTGTTTCAGGATTGACTGGTTCAGAGTCTATAGTTAGATGGATTAACTCTAAAGACGTTGATCTAGATGAGGTTTCCAAAATATTTGATGTAGACGGAAAATTCGTAGTGGCTACAGTTTCTAAAATTCAAGATGAAAAGACTCCTGAGTTTTCAACGGTAGAAGATGATATGAGAGCAGACGCTATTAAAGAGGCGAAGTTCAAGTTTGTAAAAGGCGCTATGGCAGAAGGTAACTTAGATGAGGTTAAGGATGCCGTGGATGGGTCTACTAAGAAAACAGCGCAGTTGACGTTCAGTTCGAATAACCTAAATGGATTAGGTAATAATGAGCCAGAAGCTATAGGGTTAGCATTTGGATCACCAGATGACGCTATTACTAGAGTAGTGAAAGGAAATCAAGGTGTAGCTGTAATTCAGGTTATTGATAAGACACTGGCTCCTGAAAAAGCTAGTTATTCTGATGACCAAGCTTTACTTCAAACTTCTTTTGGAAACTTGTACAATAGAATTAAGTCTTCACTTACTACTCAGATGGTAAAGGACGAAAGAAACAGATAATAGTAAAATTAAATACGCTACAAAAAAAAGGCTACTCGCAGGAGTAGCCTTTTTTTCACAAGTATATATTGATTTAATCAGTGACTAAGAAAACTATCTTAGTTCAGCTTGGAATTGTTTCTTGTAGCCGTTTAGAATACGTTCCATAGTCTTCTCTATGGTTTTGTCCTCTAAGGTTTTTGAGTGATCTCCCAGCGTGTATCTAAGCGCATAACTCTTCTTCCCTTTAGGCAGCTTGTCGCCTTCATAAACGTCAAATAAGGATACATCTTTTAGGATTTTACCGCCCATTTGTTTGGCTAGCGCTTCGAGCTCTTCATATTTTATCTGTTCATCTAGAAGCAAGCTTAAATCTCTTTGAACTTCAGGGAATTTAGATACCGAAGAATATTTAATCGCAGGGGTGTTTACCTTATGAATTGCAGTCCAATCTAAAAAGCATAGAAATACCTCCTGCTTTATGCTAAAATGCTTAAGCTCTTTACTTGTGGCTTTGCGGGCGCTTCCTATAATGACCTTTTTCGATTTGATCTCTAGAGAATCTCCAGTTTGGCTTATGGAATAAGGAACATTTATGTTTTGTAACACAGATTCAATAGTTTGAACTAAATGAACCATTTCAGTTTTCACTTTTCCATTTAGCCAACCTTCTTTTTGAGTAAGGCCAGACTTCAGCAGCCCTAGTATATGCTTTTCTTTATAGCCTGACTCTGCTTTTGCATAAACATTACCGAACTCATAGAACATTAGGTTTGAAGACTTTCGGTTCATATTAAATGAGGCGGCTTGAAGCATATTGTAAGCCAAGTTCGTTCTTAGTTCTGCTAAATCTTTACTGAGTGGATTTAGTAATTTTACAACGTCACCAAAAACTTCTGAGCTGCACACGCTAGAATGTTCTTCTGCGGTTAGACTGTTGTTCATGATTTCATTAAACCCTTGAGAACTCAACATGTCCGCTACTGCCGTTCTAATGCGCTCTGAGTTGTTTTGATTAAAATAAGAAAGCGATGAGTTTAGTTTCTTAGGCAGAGGGATGTTGTTGTATCCGTATATTCTAAGAATCTCCTCTATTACATCAGCCTCTCTAGTTACATCTACTCTGTATTTAGGTGCGTAGCAAATCCAATTAGTGTCTCCTTCTGTTTTTTCAATTTCGAAGTCTAGGTCTGTTAAGATATTTTCCATTTTAGAAAATGGAATATCAAGCCCGATCATTTTCTGGCATCTCACAGGAGAAAAGTCAATTTTACATTTCTCTCTTGTTTTAGAGGTGAGTTCTATAATCCCTTGTTCTAGAGTACCACCGGCATGCTCTAGAATTAAATCGATAGCTCTCGAAATTGCAGGCTTACACATGTCAGGGTCCACACCTCTTTCGAATCTAAAGGATGCATCCGTGTTTAGTTGATGTCTTTTTGCGGTTTTTCTAACGCTAATAGCATCGAAAACAGCGCACTCTAAGAATATATCTGTTGTTTTAACAGATACTCCAGAGTCAATTCCGCCAAACACACCTGCTAAGCATAACGGTTTAGAGTTAGCATCTGCGATAGTAATATCATTTTTGTCTAGTATTCTCTCTTTTCCATCTAGAGTGGTGAACTTAACACCTTCTTTAGCCCTCATCACTTGAACCCCATTGGCTCCTATTTCATCTAGATCAAAAGCATGCAGAGGGTGTCCAAGTTCATGCAGAACATAGTTAGTGATATCTACAATATTATTTATTGGCTCTACCCCAATAGTTTTAAGCCTTCTTTTGATTAATTCACTAGACTCTTTAATAGTCACTCCTTTTATTACTGCTCCTAAGTATTTTTCACAGTCTTCTGGATTCTGAATAGCTATTTTGAACGTCTTATCATCCCTCATAGGATGATTACCAAATAGTAGAGGTTTTAACTCTAGGTCTTCTTTAGATTCAATACTCGAGTGTTTCAGTCCGACCAACAAATCTCTAGCTACTCCCAAGTGCCCTAGAGCATCAGTTCTGTTCGGAGTTAAGCCTATTTCTATACAAGTATCACTTGCGAGTCCTAGGTGTTCTGCAGCAGGGGTGCCTGGAATTGTTTGAGAATCTAGAACCATAATTCCGTCATGACCTTTTCCCAAGCCTAATTCATCTTCTGCGCAGATCATCCCTTCTGAGACCTCTCCTCTTATTTTCCCTTTCTTTATCTTAAAAGAATCTCCCGATAAAGGGTGGAGCTCGGTTCCAATCGTAGAAACCATTACTTTCTGCCCCTCTGCTACATTAGGCGCACCACAAACTATCTGTAGTGTGTCAGACTCTCCTATGTTCACTTTGGTTATGCTTAATCTATCCGCGTTTGGGTGTTGTCGTTTCTCTATAACTTCTCCTACTACCACTCCTTTCAAACCTCCTTTAATAAGGTCTACGGTTTCTACTTTCTCTACCTCTAACCCTGTGTCAGTTAATACAGAAGCGATTTCTTCCCGTGGTAATGTGATGTCAGCGAAGTCTTTCAACCAGTCTAGTGATACTTTCATAAATCCTTTTTTCGAACAGATACAAATTTAGGAAACTAGGACGCTCTAAAGCTCTATAATTAGGATTAAACCTCAATAATAAAAGAGTATATCTATTCGGTGGTAAAAACAAAATGGAATCCATAATGAATTAACGTGAAAATTATTCTTTAAAGTCTAAGTCAGCCGCCTAGAATTGGAGAAATACGAGTGTGTGATTTGGATTACCGTCTTATGTTTAACGGCCTGTTCGGAGTGTAAATTGGGTCTAGTTTGACCAACCGAGATTAGGGTTTCAAGCTTATCAGTTCGCGATTTAACTAGTTTTGGAAAGAGGTGTTTTTTTGTCTTAATGTTTCGCTATCGAATTTTATTTTGATTATAAAATTGGAATCGATGGCTTTATTACTCCAGCGCGCTGGTTCCCAGTCGGGCATTCTGTCTATTACTGAACGAGCAGATTTATTGAAGATGTAGGCTGAACTGGCTAGAATTTCTTTAGAAATAATTTCCCCAAACTTGTTGATGCTTAAATTGAAGGTCACTTCGCCTTCAGTAATATCCAGTAAATCAGCTTGGTAAGGAAATTTTAAGTTTTCTGCTATGAAGTTCTCCAACTCTTCATGGCCGTTTTCAAACCTAGCTAGGCAGGATTTTCTCTTGAAAGTTCGGGCTATTTCGTCAGCTGAAGGATAGAACCTATCAGATTTTCTTTCACCAAACATGGTATATCTCTCCCAAATCCCCATTCTTTTTCCGGCATTAAAATTCCCTTTAGATTCTATTTTTCCGTTTCGGTGAAAAAATGTACACAAACCGTGGAGAATGGTTATTTCTTTGTCTAGATAATGACCCTTCATTTGCGGGAAATCTGTTAAATAGAATACTTCGGCATAATAAAGGTTTTCATCTTGCTGTTGAACGGTTCGATAATATTTTGCTCCATTCAAATTACTTATTGGGTTGAAATTTTCATCCAAGAAAGTTTTGTCGTCTTGCAAAGCAAAAGCGTTAACTGAGAATGCGATTAGCATAAAGGTTAGTGCACGATTCATCGTATATTAGCGGTCTATAAGGTTTATTAGGTAGTTACAAAGATAGTAATTTCCATGTGTTTTTGTTTTTGATGTCAAATTGACCTAGAGGTCAGGTAAATTAAGGTTTTATGGATTATCAGTTTGAAAAAGAGTGGAATGAATTGACTAAAGATTTAGCTGAAACTTTTAAAATGGATATGGATTTACAGTCAGTACTTTTCCTTATCGGAGTACAGGAATTGGGTGTCGGCTTTAGGGAGTTTAAAAAGCAGGAAAAAATGGATTTGATGCATATTGCGATATGCAGACTGCTAGAACCTTATGGGTACTATATTTATTCTGGAAAAGATAAGGATGGATGGCCTCATTATGATGAAAAACAGAAAGTCCCTACATTATTAGCTGGCGAACAAGAAAAATTAATGAAAACTGCAGTGATTGAATATTTCACTACAACTGATGCTTAAAACGTTCCTATTCGACTAGGATGCTTTCTTCAGAAGTTTCCTGCTCCTCTATTTTTATTATACCACTTCCTAGTAAACTTCCCTTGATTACCTCGATGTCTAAAACGGCAAAACCACTTTGACCTGATTCATAGAAATCTGAAAAGTTGAAAGATGCTATACCACTTCCGTTAGTGAATTGGGTAGTATCGAAACGAGTTTCACCGGTTCCAAATTTGAATAAATGTACTTCAGCTCCAGGAACAGGGGTTCCGGCAGAATTTAGAACAGTCACGGAGGCTATAGTCTCTTCTATTTTAAAGCAAGACTGAAGAACTAAACCTAAGAAGATAGAGAGCAGAATAAGATATCTTTTCTTGAACATCACGTTAATTTTAAATAAGTACTGCTATTACTAGCAAAATGTTGCTTGCTGATTCATTAAAAACGGTATGAATCATTAAATTCGCAAGAAATATTAGACCGCAATTTAATCAATTATTTAAATATGAAGTATACACTTATACTGTTATTCGGAATTTGTTCAATGACATTTACTAGCTGCAGCCAAGAGGCAGCTCCCAGTATTAAAAAAGAAGAAAGACCTTCTGCACCAGCTGCACTTCCTGAAAGCAAACCCTTGGAAAGAGAGGAGGTGAAGATTTCTAAATATGTGAGGCTGTCTACTGAAATGGGAGATGTAGAAATAGGACTATATGACAATACTCCTCTGCACAGAGATAATTTTTTAAAGCATGCTGAGTCTGGCTTCTATAAGGACCTATTGTTTCATAGAGTAATAAAAGGATTTATGGTTCAAGGGGGCGATCCTAATTCTAAAGGGGCCTCATCCAGCACGAATCTTGGAAGTGGTGGTCCAGGCTATACTGTCCCAGCAGAGTTTAACCCAAGTGTAATCCATAAAAAAGGAGCCTTAGCGGCAGCTAGGAATAATAACCCACAAAAGGAGTCCTCTGGTTCTCAGTTTTATTTGGTTCAGGGAAAAGTAATGACTGATAAAGGCTTAGACGGCATAGAAAAGAGCATCGCTAGAAATATGCCTGGTTTCACGTATTCTAAAGAGCAAAGAGAAATTTACAAAACTATTGGAGGAACCCCTGCTCTTGATATGAATTACACAGTATATGGAGAGATAGTAAAAGGATTAGATGTTATAGATAAAATAGCAGCAGTAGTAACAGCAGGAGGTGATAGACCGGTTGACGATGTTAAAATGAATATTACAATCATAGAATAATGAGATTATTATTAATAACATTCAGTATTGCACTGTTTAGTTGCGGGGCTAAGGATAAGACTATTGCTACGCAGCCTAATGCACAACTAGTAGTCGAGACAATTGAAGTTTTGGTTAAAGAGATTCCTGCTGGAAAAGAAGCAGTGCTTTCTACCATTTATGGAGATATGACCATCTTACTTTATGATGAAACTCCATTACACCAAGAGAATTTTATTAAGCTCGTGAATGAATCATTCTATGATGATTTAATCTTTCACAGGGTAATTAACTCTTTCATGATTCAGGGAGGAGACCCTAATTCAAGAGGTGCATCTGCAGATACGAGATTAGGCGGTGGAGGTCCAGGGTATTCTGTGCCAGCTGAATTCAATGCTAAATTTGTACATAAAAAGGGGGCTTTAGCCGCTGCGAGGACTAATAACCCTCAGAAAGAATCCTCGGGATCTCAGTTTTACATAGTTCATGGTAAAAAACAGAATGAGGCTGATGTCAATTCTGTAGAAGCTAGAATAGCTCAGAAAAACCCAGGATTTAAGTATACTGAAGCACAGAGAGCTGAGCTTTTAAAAAATGGAGGAACTCCTTTTTTAGATATGGATTACACTGTTTTTGGAGAAGTGATTTCTGGACTTCAGGTAATAGATTCCATAGCTCAAGTGGCCACGTTATCTGGCGATAGACCGCTAGTAGATGTGAAAATGTCTATAAAAATGTCTAAATAATGATAGAAGAGTTAGAAAAGTTAAGGAGAGAGATTTCTGATTTCAAAGCGAAATCTTCTGAAGAGATAGAGCAGTTTAGAATTAAATTTTTAGGAAGACAAGGGGTCTTTAAAGATCTATCGGCTAATTTTAGAACTGTAGCTAATGAACAGAAAAAAGAGGTGGGAATAAAGCTTAATGAGCTTAAGAACCTCGTTCAGAATAAGATTGAGGACTTTTCTTTGAGCTCTGATTCTCCAAGTGGAGAGTCTTCTGCCGAAGATTTTACGCGCAGCTCAGGCGGTATAGAATTAGGGAGCCGTCATCCCGTTTCACTTATTAGAAGGGAAATTCTCGACATTTTTAGTAGAATTGGATTCTCTATATCGGAAGGGCCTGAAATAGAAGATGATTGGCATGTTTTCGAAGCTTTAAATTTTCCGCCAGAGCATCCAGCTAGAGATATGCAGGACACTTTTTTTATAGAGAAAGATCCTGATATGATGTTAAGAACGCATACGAGTAGTGTTCAGTCCAGAGTGATGAAAAACACTCCTCCTCCTATAAGAACGGTTTCGCCAGGAAGAGTTTTTAGAAATGAAGCCATCAGTTCTAGGTCTCACTGTATTTTCCATCAGATAGAAGGGCTATACATAGATAAGGACGTTTCATTTGCTGATTTAAAGCAAACACTATCATACTTTACTAAAGAATTTTTTGGGAAGACAGAGATAAGATTAAGACCTTCATACTTCCCATTCACTGAGCCAAGTGCTGAGATGGATGTTTATTGGGGGCTAGAAACTGAAACAGACTATAGAATAACGAAGGGTACAGGGTGGTTAGAGATCTTGGGTTGTGGAATGGTGGATCCTAATGTTTTAGCTAATTGTGGTATAGATTCGAATGAGTATTCTGGATTCGCTTTTGGGATGGGAATAGAAAGAATAGCTATGCTTAAGTACCAAATAGATGATATTCGAGTACTTTTTGAAAATGATGTTCGTGTTTTAAATCAGTTTAAAGGAGCTTAGCTAGTAGTTCCTAGGCTAGATTTGGGAGATTGAAAACGAGTTTAGCTCCTTTGCTTTCTTCGCTTTCGAGTGAGATTTTTCCTCTAAGCTTGTCTGAGGCTATCTTTACTAAGTATAGTCCTAGCCCAGCACCTTTGGACTTGTGAGTGCCCTTAACGAACATATCAAATACCGAATCTTTTACTTTTTTGGCTATTCCTTGTCCATTATCTTCAATACATACAGATGCTCCTGAACTATCTGTGGTAATTGATATTTTGCAATAGTCAGAGGAAGAGCCTGTTCTATATTGCATCGAGTTAAGAATAGTTTTTTTGAGAATAACCCCGATTAAGCTAGGATCACTGAAAAAGGGAGCCTTCTCTCTAATGTGCCATGAAATTTCTAAGCCTTTTGTCTTATCTGAATTTGAGGTAAAATTTAGATTGTTTTTTATGTCTGAGAAGTTGACTTGCTCAATCTTGGGCTCGACTTTTTTATAATCTACCGCTCTAGAAAGATTGAGTAAAATTTCATCCATTTGATTAGCACAGCTCTCTATTAATGTGGTGTACTTTAAAAGTTGCGCTGGATTAGTTTCGCTTTTGAGCAGAGTGATTAAGCTTTTTATAGAGGTGAGCGGGTTTCTTAGGTCGTGAGAAGACTTGTATATGTAAGTGTTTAGTTCAGAGTTTAAGTCTCTCAACTCCTTGGTTCGCTTGTAAACCTTCCATTCTAAAATTTGTCTGATTTTTTTTCTTTTTCTGATGTAGTAAATCACAAAAACGAGAATAATTGATAGTGAAATGGAAAGAGTGATTATGGTGGTTTTCCAACCGTTCAAAAGCCATTTAGGATCAGCCTTAGCCACAGAAGACTCTCCTTTTTTTATTGTGGGAGCATAGGTGTATGGACTGTTTTCTAGTTTTCTAATCTTAGTTTCCAGGAGAGAGCGAGAAATGCTGTCAGAGATACTCAAATAGGCGTGTGCTTTCTCCCAGTCGCCCCGGGCTTTATAGAAATCAGCGATTACTTTGGAAGAAGAAATTATCTTTGATTTGTTTTCGGAGTTAAGTGCTAAATTATTGGCCTTGTGCAATGCTAAGATGGCGTCTGTTCCTCTCTCGTTGAGCTGATATAACTCGCTTAACCTTAATAAGGCTTCATACCTTTGGTCAAAGTACTTTTCATTAATATAGCGAAGGGCTTTTTCCTGGGTTTTAAGGGCGTCTCTGTTTCGGCCTATGGTGCCATAGGTGTTCGAGAGTTGTATAAGATGTTTGGCTGTCTTTTCTCTAGCGAATGCTGATTCGCATAGGTTTATGAGCTTCTTCTCAGTGTTAATTTTTTCTTGAAATCGCTTTTCAAATCCATATATAGTTGAAAGAGATTCTAAAATTCTCATTTGCTCTATAGTATCATTTAGCTGTCTGAATCCAGATAAAGAAGAGGTGAAAAACTTTTCTGCCTCCTTAAACTCACCGGCCTCATAGGCAGTAGTGCCTATTTCTTTTGCCAGTTCAATCGACTCAATAACTTTCCCTTGTTCTAAGTAGTTGTCATGAGCTTGTTTTAAATATTTGAGAGCCAGAGAATAATTTTTATCTCTTTTATGAATTTTAGCACTTTTAACTAAGGTTATTGCTTTTTGATTTATGGCGTTTATTCCATCAAATATGATGTACGCTTCGGTTAAGTAGGTTTGAGCTAAGTCATAACTTTTATCTTGGCTATAGATTTCGCTGGTATGCAAATAGGCCTCTCCTAATAGCTCCGGATGATTACTGGAGTGTTCATTTTCCAGTATTTTTTTTAGTTCGTTTAGCGCTTGAACATCTTTTTTTTCTTGTCTTAGAAGTTCGAATTTTAACAGAACGGCTTCGAAATAGGTGGATTGTTCCTCGGATGTGTAGGTTATTAGAGAATCTAGATAGAAGTACTTGTCTTTAAGAGTTCTTCTAGATTGGAGTTCATCTTTTAGAGAGTAGTCAAACCCGAATACAGTAAAGTCACTTACCAAGAAAGTGAGGGTAACCAGTAGAAAAGTAAATATGTGATTTCGTTTCTTAGCCATTTTAGCGCACCGCAGTGCTAATTACAAAAGAAACGAAATACTTCAGCGTGCGTTAATGACTTTACCGAATTTTTCTAACACCAAGTGTTTAGTTAAATCAATGGCTCCAATCGTACTGGTCTATACTCTCCAATGAAAGTGTAAGAAGGGATACAGAGTTAATTACGTCCATTTTATGGACCATTTCTATGACCTGATGAATATTCCTTGTCGGAATAGAGATAGCTCCAGCTATAGAACCTCCCGCGGTCATCTGCTGGAGAGCTGATGTGTCTGTACCACCAGCAGTTAAGATTTCTGGTTGCCAAGTGATTTTATTCTTATCTGCCAATTGTTTCATGAATTCTACCATCCGATAATCACAGACAGTTCTGGAGTCCATGATTTTTATAGCAGTTCCTTTTCCGAGTTTGGTAATTTTATTATGCGCAGCTGATCCGGGTGTGTCAAACGCAATAGTAGTATCTAGACATATACCAAAGTCTGGTTGAATTTCTTGTGTAGCTACAGAGGCTCCTCTTACCCCAATTTCCTCCTGAACGGTAAAAACAGCGTATAGATCAAAAGGCATGTCCTTTACCTTTTTTAAAGTTTCTATCAAAATATAGACAGATATTCGGTTATCCAGAGACTTGCAGTTGATGCAATCCCCCATTTCTATAAGTTCTCTTTCCCGAGTAATAGGGTCGCCTATTTTTACGAGTTTTTTAACTTCTTCCACAGGAAGCCCGAGGTCTATATAATAGTCAGAAATTTTAGGTGTTTTAGTCCTTTCTTCTGGTGACATAATGTGAATAGGCTTGGCGCCCATTACTCCTATTACGTCCTTTTTTCCATGGACTAGAACTCTTTGAGCAGTTAGCGTTTTAGGATCAAACCCACCTAAAGTGTGAAAGTGAATGTAGCCCTCATCGTTAATGTGAGTAACGATGAATCCAATTTCATCCATATGAGCAGCTACCATTACTTTTTTTCTGCTTTTGCCTTTTTTCAGCACAGTAACATTCCCCATGTTGTCCACACTTACCTCGTCTGCTAGGTCTTTAACTTGTGAGAGAATGAAATCTCTGATTGGTTTTTCGAAACCTGGGGCACCAGGAGTTTTACAGATCGTATTCAGTAATTTTATGTCTACTTTTTTCATTTTCTACTCGTTATAAATAACATCCATTACCACATCTCCGACTGCTTGTAAAGTTTCTTTGGAGATGTTTTCCATATTGTCTTGATGGGTGTGATGGAACTTACCATAACCTCCCATTTGATGCACATGAAATTCCACTATCGCAGCGGAAGGAATCCCCGCATTATTTACGAATAAGTGGTCATCTATAGTGGGATTCGTTTGAGCACGCTCAAATAATCCTCCATGCCCTAAACTATTCGCTGATTTCCAGATTTTATCTACTACGTTAGAAGCGTGTTCTAGCGACGTCCCTTCTCTAGGAAATGCTGCGTTTTTACCACCTACCATATCTAGGAGAATTCCATATTTGGCGGTGTAGTTTTTTTTGTGAGGTTTGTTGGCCCAGTATTGACTGCCTAGACACCATTCTTTGTAATTAGAACCCGAAGCATAGGTTGGTCTGCCGTAATCTTCGGAGTCAAATAGAATGATGTCCACTCCATAGTCTGTAAGGTTATTGTTCAGCATTCGAGCTATTTCTAAAAGCACACCTACGCCACTTCCGCCATCATTGGCCCCATCTATAGGTTCGTTAATTCGAACAGTATCTTTGTCTGCAAATGGCCGCGTATCCCAGTGAGCATAAAGCATGATTCGCTTTTTCTTTTCTGGTTGAAATTCTGCGATTATATTTTTCATTCGGAGTACATTGCCGTCATAGGCTGTCACGTTATCTTCTTGAGTAATAATGTGAGCTCCAAAACCTTCTAGTTTACTTTCTAACCAATTCCCACATGCTTCAGCTGATGCTGAGTTAGGGTTTCTTGGGCCAAAATCTACTTGTTTTTGTATGTACGCATAAGCCGAGTCTGAGCTGAATTCGGGCGCCTTAATTCTTTTCTTAGCCGTTTTATTAGAGGTTTTGTGCTTTGAGTTAGGTTTGCGTTGCAACGCAGAAAAAACGATAAAAAACAAAAATAAAACTACTGCTAATACGGCTACTATTTTAAAAATGGGTTTATTCCTCATGGTTCCAAGTGCTTCCTTCTTTAGAGTCGTTAATTTTTATATTCAACTGGGCTAATTGGTCTCTTATTTTATCAGATACTCCCCAGTTTTTCTCTTCTCTAGACTGTTTTCTTAAGTCTATGACCAGTTCCATAAGGCCGTCTAGTACATGGCCATTCGAACTTGAGGTTTCTGTAACAAATCCCAAAACTTCATGAGAAAAGAGGTTCATGAGTTCATTCAGCAGAGTGAGATTTTTATCGTCAATCTTAGCACTTCCGTCATGAACAGAATTAATGATCTTTACTCCCTCGAATAGATGAGCAATTAGAATAGGAGTATTAAAGTCATCGTTCATAGCCGCATAACATTTAGCCTGAAGTTCTTCAGCGTTCACATCGTTTTCATCTGATGGGTGAAGTGATGTTAACGTTTTTAATGCGTTGACTAATTTTTTAAATCCCTTTTCTGCAGCTTGGAGGGCTTCATTAGAGAAGTCTAGCGTACTTCCGTAGTGGCTTTGCAACATAAAGAACCGGACGGTCATAGGGCTGTATCCTTTTTCTAATAGCTTATGGTTACCAGTAACAAGTTCTTCTGGGGTGAATCCGTTACCTTCTGATTTAGCCATTTTTCTACCGTTAACAGTAAGCATGTTTCCATGAATCCAATAGTTAACAGGTGATTTTCCGCCAGCTCCTATGTTTTGTGCTATTTCACATTCATGATGAGGAAATTTTAAGTCCATTCCTCCGCCATGTATATCAAAGGTTTCACCGAGGTATTTAGTGCTCATGACTGAACACTCCAAATGCCATCCAGGGAAGCCAATGCTCCATGGAGAGTTCCATCTCATAAGGTGGTGAGGGTCTGCTCTTTTCCAAAGAGCAAAGTCTAGCGAATCTCTTTTTTCAGATTGCCCATCGAGCTCTCTAGTGTTAGAAATTAAATCTTCGATATTTCTACCTGATAGTGTCCCGTAATCATGTGTGGAATTATATTTTTTCACATCAAAATATACAGAGCCATTAGATTCATAAGCGAAACCATTTTTAATGATTTCTTCTATCATCTCTATCTGTTCCATAATATGACCGGTGGCAGAAGGCTCTATGGAAGGGTCTTGTATATTGAAAAGCCGCATTACACCGCGAAAACCATTGGTGTATTTTTGAACCACTTCCATAGGCTCAATGTTATCCAATTTGGCCTTTCGTGCTATTTTATCTTCTCCTTCATCTCCATCACCTACCAAGTGGCCAACATCCGTTATGTTTCTGACGTATCTAACTTTGTATCCAATGAATTTGAGATATCTAAAAACGATATCAAATGAGAGAAAGGTTCTAACGTTTCCTAAGTGGACGTCACTGTAAACAGTAGGTCCGCACACATACATGCCTACATTTGGGGCTGAAATAGGTGTAAAAAGCTCTTTTTTTCGAGTAAGGCTATTTTGTATATACAGCTGGTTTTCCATGGAACAAAGAAAGTGAAAAGTAAAGAGAAGGAGGGCTTTTATAAGGCTAAAAGCTGCTTAATACAATTTAATAATTAGGAAGGTAGAATTATTCTTGCTCAAGGACTCCGTGACCAATGAACCTCCCATTTCTATAAATGTCGACTCTAAGAGCTATTCCATTCACATTATACTTGAACCATTTCCCGTTCCAAAGTCTACCTTCTTTAAAGTACCCTGATTGAGAAATGTTATTATTCTTGTCATAAAGAATGTTGTGTCCATTCTCGTTAAACTGATGAGCCGCATTAGTTTCATCCTCCTTAGTTGCCTCTGGAGTAGCGACAATATCTGAGTTCTCGGTAATTTCAACAGGGGGTGGTGCGAATACTATTGGTTTTTCCTTGGGTGGGCTAACACTTCCTGGAGTGTATTTCCCGTTGGTGAAGTGTGTTTCTTCAGAGAGTTCTCCGTTCTCGTTAAACCTCTTCATAACCCCAGCTTCTTTTCCGTTAACTAACTCTACAAGCAAGGCTAATTTACCGTTTACGTGATAGTAGGTCTGTTTGCCATTTCTCTTTCCGGAATCGGAGAAAGAGAACCGTTGATGAGGGTGTCCGTTTGAGTAATTACGTTTAAACTCTCCTGTGTTTTTATTTCTCTGCCAGTTACCTGATTCTTCTACGATACCGTTTTCATAATAAATAGTGTACGCCCCGATAGGCCTATTGTTCTCGTAGGTAATTTGGCTTCTTAATTTTCCAGAGGGGGAGTATTTATTCCACGTCCCTACTTTTTTGTCATCTATGAAATTTCCTTCTTCTACTGTGGCCTCTAGTCCGTATGCTGAATTTTGAGTCATAGCGCCTGTAATAACCCATGACCCTTGGCGCATTCCTGTTTCATCTATGTGATTTTGGGGTGCGTCAGAATAGTAATATACGGAACCGCAAACGAGGCTTGCCGATGCTATCACAGAAATAAAATAATTATTGAGAATGCCTTTCATGTTAGAGGTCTGTTAATTCTTCTACGATGAAAAGTCTATTCAGTTACGGTCAGGAGTTTTTTTTTAAATCCCTCTAGAATATTTTGAACCATCGAAGAGAAATTGTACTTAGGATTCCAATCCCAGTCTAATCTGGCTTCAGTGTCGTCCAAAGAGTCTGGCCAAGAATCGGCTATAGCCTGTCTAAAATCAGACCGGTAAGAAATTTTAAAAGCGGGTTTGAACTTTTGTATTTCTTTTTCAAGCTCTTCAGGAGTAAAGTTCGCGCTGGAAATGTTATAAGAAGTACGGACTTTGACCTGTTCTGGTTTGGCGCCCATTAGTTTAATGATGCCATCGATAGCGTCTTCCATATGCATCATGGGTAAACCAGAATTATTTTCCAAGAAAGAAACATACGGTTTGTTGTGAGCAGCATTTTTTAATGCCCATAATGCATAGTCTGTAGTTCCGCCTCCTGGGTCTGATTTATAGCCTAATAATCCAGGAAACCTTAAGCTTCGAACATCTACATTGTATTTTTCGAAGTAGTAGTTACACCAGTTTTCTCCTGCTGATTTAGAAATTCCATAAACTGTATTTGGATTCATGAAAGTGTTCTGAGGAGTATTTGTTTTAGGTGATCCTGGACCGAAAACGGCTACGCTACTAGGCCAAAAGACTTTTTGAATTAATTCTTCTTTGGCTAAGTCAAGGACGTTTAACAGGCTCTGCATGTTTAGGTGCCAAGAAAATCCAGGGTTTTTTTCAGCAGTTGCTGAAAGTGTAGCTGCCAGGTGATATACTTCGCTGATTTCGTAGTCAAGAACGATTTGTTTCAATCTAACTTGGTCTAAAACATCTAGTTTTAGTGCTGAAATAGAAGTATTTTCAGATATTTTTGGCGCATTTAAATCAGATGCGATTACATTTTCGGCACCTAATTCCTTGGCCAGTCTTATGGTTAACTCAGTGCCTATCTGTCCTCCTGCTCCTATTACTAATGCTCTTCTCACTTAAAACAATTTTAGGTAAAATTAAAGAAATTTTCAGGTAAACTAGCCATAGTTTTCAGCTAGAGAAGAAGAAGATAATTTAAGCATCTAATATTGAGTTCGAAATGATTGGATTGAAACGTCATTTGTACATATTTTAGGCGAGCGTTACCATGGAAAAAGAATTGAATACTATATTGTCTGTCCCTGAGTATAAAGCTCTTTTTGACGAGTATTATAAACCTATAAAAAGTTTTATTTATTATAAAGTGGGAGATACAGGCATGGCCGAGGATCTGGCTCAAGACGCTTTTGTCAAATTGTGGGAGAATAGAAACTCTATTAAAAAAAGTACTGTTAAAAGCTACCTCTACACCATAGCGAATAACACTACTATTAATCAGCTCAAAAGAAATCAGCTGAGGTACAAATTTCAAAATCAACTAGAGATTTCTACGGAAAATGAGAACCCGGAATTTCAGATGATGAAAAAGGAATATGAGACTAAATTAAATGATGCTTTGTCTAAAATTCCTGAAGGAAGTAGAGAGGTTTTTTTAATGAACAGAATTGAAGGTCTGAAGTATAAAGAAATAGCAGAAAGGCTCGGCTTGAGCGTAAAGGCTATAGAGAAGCGAATAAGCAAGGCTATTCACATCTTAAACGAAATCCTAGGAGTAAAGCTTTAAAAAGTCTTATTTTGTAGAATGCCGAGACATTTCCTTTTGTTTCTTTTTTTATTCGTTAGCTCGCATTCATTCTTACAAGAAGCCAATGACGTAATTTCAATAGAGTTTGATAATGAGTCATTATTGCAAGCTTTAAAAAGTCTAAAGAAAAACTCTACTGAGAGGTTTGCTTATTCTGCGCAAGAATTAAGAGGCCATAAAGTGAACGGACAGTTCATAAAGAAAAGTATCCCAACTATTCTAGAGGTTATTTTGCCTCCAGATTTAAGCTTCACTTTTTCCAAAGGCTTGATTCTTATTTATAGAGCAGAAGAGGTATCTGCATCTAATCAAGACCCAGGGTTGTTTAATTTCAGGTTAATCGGTGAGTGCAGCGACTTCTATACTGGAGAAGTTCTTCCCTATGCGACTATTAAAGCGTTGAATTCAGAGATAACTGCACAAAGTAATCAAGACGGAGAATTTCAAATAGAAGCTTTTTTCTCTGACACTTCTGCTATCAGTATTTCTTATGTAGGCTATAAGGAGAGTATAGTAAGACCGATTGATTTTGAAAATCCAAAGAAAATTCAAGTCCTTCTTAAGCCTGAAGCTACTTTGATAAATGGTGTTTTAATAGAATCTTATGAATCTCCCCCAATAGTGAGTAGGAAGGATATTTCTAATTTCACCGTTGATGTTTTGAGAGCTAACCAGCTCACTAATGTTGGAGAGTCAGACGCACTCTCATTAGTGAAATCGATACCTGGGTTTGATTTAACTGCCGGGAACAATGAGGGTTTAGGAACTCGGGGGATGAGTCAAAGTGAAAATTTATATTACTTGGATGGTTATCCAGTTTTTAACCCGAATCATTTTTTTGGTTTATTTAGCTCTATAAATGCTCTATCAGTTAAGAATATTAGGGTGTTGAAAACGGGTTACTCTCCGTCTTTTGGAGGAAGAAGTTCAGCTGTTTTTGATATTACTTCTTATGAAGGTAATGATGAGAAATTAGGCTTGAAGATTCAGAATGGTCTTTTAAGTAGTTCTGCTAGATTGGATGGTCCGCTTCTAAAAAAGAGATTAACATTCTCCCTCTCTGGCCGCAGGTCACATACTCAATTATTGAAGAGTGAACTGTATAGGGACTTATTCAATTCTATTTATAATTCAAATGTTTCTTTTTCAGGGAGTGATGAGGTTTTAGATGCTTTCGCTTCTGAAGTTCAACCAGAAGTAGACTTTAGTGACTTACAGGCTAAAGTACATTTCAGCGCTAAAAAGGGTTTTTCTCTTACAGCGAGCGGGTTTTTCAGTCAAGACTTTTCTAGTCAGAATATTGTCGACTCATTGGAAGAAGTCAACTTTTCTATTGTATATGACAATCAATATGAATGGGTTAATTATGGAGGTTCCTTGGTGTTTAAGCATAAGCTCAAGAAGAAGGTTAAGGCCAAGCATTTAATTTCATTCTCAGACTTCAAGACGCGTAGCGGGAGTTTAGAAACAATAATTGGATTGTTTAATGGCTCATCTTTTCAGCTACAGTCTAGTTATGAGAATGAAGTAAGTGACGTTACTTTTAAAAGTGAATGGGATTACATTTATTCAGATAGTTTAGGCCTTAAGGTGGGAATAGAGAATAATTTAAATAATTTTAAACTTCAGGAGTCCTCTTTTTCCGTGCCTATAATTGGAAGAGGGTTTGCAGGAATGTTGACTAACTATTTTGCGCGCGTATTAATAAATAAAAAAAGGTTCTCCACTAAATTCGGTGTTAGAGTGATTTCCAGCACGAAGTATAATGAACTTTTTTGGGAACCAAGGTTCAAGTTTAATTACAATATAAATAAGGATGTATCTCTAAAAGCAGGGTATGGAGTCCATTATCAATTTTTGAGAAAAACGAGGTCCCTTAATTTTTTCAGAGGGGCTACAGAGGAGTGGCAGTTGTCTAGCGAAAACAATGATACACCTTATTCTAGATCTGAACAGCTTGTTGTAGGGTTGAACGTAAGCCTGAAAAAGATAAAGCTGGATGCTGAGGTCTTTTTAGCCTCTCAGTCTGGCTCTCAGGAAAACTTGAGCTACATCATGTCTGGCTCTTCTCAAAACGGGGATGAGATTGTATTTGGACAAAGAGCAACCTCCGGTGTCGAGATTTCTAGTCAGGTTAATGTGCGTAGAAGTAAGTTTTCTGCGAGCTATGCTCTTTATGATTCAAAAAGCACATTAACACAAAATTCTGAAGAGTTTAATTTTAAAAACGGTCAAGTTTCTAAGCATAATATGAGTTTATTGTGGTTGTGGGAGAATAATAATTTAAATGTGTCATGCAACTCTGCGTGGGCTTCAGGTAAGCCATATACGCCAGTAATAGGTAGCTATGTGCTGGAGCTCGTTAATGGTGATTTCCGACCATTTTTACTCTTTGGTGAAAACAATAGTGCCTCACTTCCTTCTTTTTTTAGAACTGATTTGTCTGTGGGCTATAAGTTGAACTTATTTAATTCTATTAAGGCAACAATTAGCGGTTCAGTGCAGAATATTTTTAATAATCAGAATGTTAGATTTTACAGTTATCAGATAAATGACACAAGTCAAAGCGAAAACTTTCTTATTTTAGAGCGCGAAACACGACATTTAGGTCGTCTTTACAGTATTTTTATAACCTTAAGTATCTAATGCATAAGTCATTGCTCTTATTTTTCGTTGTAATTTGTTGGTCTTCTTGTAAGAAGGATTTCAATGAAGTTCCTGATGCTCCTGTGGTAGTTAAGGCTTATTTGCATGGGAATAAACCAGTTACTGACGTATACTTAGAAAGTGTGTTGACTTCTAGAGAGTTTGATAACCAAGAAACAAGACCGATTATTGACGCAGAAGTGAATCTTAGAATCGGAGACGAATTGATTGTACTAGAAGCGAATGGTAGTTCTCCAGGGTTTTATACAAACGAAGAATACATAGTACTTCCAGGGTCTTTTGTTACTTTAGAAGTGAACTACAATGAAAAAGTAATTACTGCTAGTTGTGAGATTCCAGAAATGCTAGTAGTCACAAGCACCTTTGACGGAGTATCTGTAATTGATGCTGGAGGGAGTAATCAGGTTTTAGGGTCTTTGAGTTGGGAGTCTAATCCAGAATATGAATACCTACTGGATCTTATAGTAGATGAAGAAAATCCGATACCCTTAACATTTAACAATGCACAAGGGAAATTTGATGATTCTTATGCGCGGCCTATCAAAACTGATAATGCGACTATTCTAGCGGATGATTTCTCGTTTTTAGGTTTACACAAACTTACCATCTACGCTTTGTCTCCTGAATACTCGGAGTATTTTAATTATGCTCCTAGCCAGTTTGCTGGTTCATTGTACTCTGCACCTAATAACATTAATAATGGTTTTGGGGTGTTTGCTGGCTTAACTGGCACTACAATTGAAATAACCGTGGAAGAATAAATTTTTATTTTTTGGTGGGGGAATTCTTTTTTAGTTTGTAATAGACTTAGAATTACTAGGTGTGAGCAAAGAGAAATTAATAGAAAATTTATTGTCGTCATTAAGCGTTCCTGAGAATAAATCTCAAGACCAGGTATGGTTAGAGCTTAATTCCAGGCTGGAAAGAACAGATAACATAATACAAATTAAAAGAAGAAGTGTCTTGGCTATGTTTCTGCCATACGCAGCAGCTGCTTGTGTAGCGTGTGCTGTGTTTTTTCTGTATCCTTCAGAAAGCTTTACTTCGTTTGTGAACGAGTCAAGTTCAGTTAGCTACCATATGCTTCCTGACGGTTCTGCAGTGTCACTTAGCCCTAACAGTAAAATAGAATTCGGATCTGATGATGATTCGAGAGATGTTAACCTAAATGGAGAGGCCTTTTTCGAAGTAAAAAAAGGAGTTCCATTTACCGTGAACACGACCAATGGTAATGTCTCTGTTTTAGGAACATCTTTTTATGTGACGAGTAGAATCGATTTATTAGATGTAAAATGTTTTACTGGAAAAGTGAAGGTTAACTCTAATAATGGCGAGGTGTTTTTATTAAGAGGAGAAGGAATGTCGAGTGTTTCGGAGATAAAGTACATGCATTCTTCTGTGAAGAAATGGGAGAAGGGTGATTTAAGTTTTGATAATGTTCCGCTTAGTATAGTTTTAGAAGATTTAAAGTTATTTATGGGAATGAGCGTAGTAAATACTTCAGGCTTTAATCCTTTGATTACTCTTGAGCTTGATGAGGAGACGGAAGAAGAAATTATAAAGATTATTAGTACTATCTCTAATTTGAATTTTAAAGTAGTAGGTGATTCTAATTTTCAATTGTATAAGTAGTAGTTCAAGGCTTAATTATTTCGGGAAGTAATCTCTACACGTCACAGTTGTTACTTTTCGTATAATAAGTTTATAAAGGTGTATTTCAACAGGCTCTTTCTGAGCCGACATAAATAGTATAGTTAGTTTTAGTTAAGGTTAATGAAGCTCTGAGAAACGTCTCGGAGCTTCGTTTTTATAGGCTATTTTTGAAGCGTTGCAACGCGATACTTATGGAAGTCTTAGAATACCAATTACCCGAAGAAAGAATAGCATGGAAACCGAAAGATAGACGGTCGGATGCTAAATTACTGTGCGCTAAATCTGGCAATATTACGGATGAGAAGTTTTCTAATATCTCTAAAATTATCGGAGGAAAATACCACTTAATACTCAATGAAACCAAAGTAGTTAATGCCAGATTACATCTTAAAAAACGAACTGGCGGAGCGTTAGAGGTGTTTTGTTTAGAGCCCGCGGAAGGGGATATAACTGAGAAACTAGCTCAAACTGGCCAAGTAGAATGGAAATGTCTATTGGGGGGTGCTAAAAAATGGAAAGAGGGTTTTATTGTTGCTGAAGAATTTTATTCTGGAGAGAAGATACAGTTGAAGGCAGAAAAAATTGGTTTTTTTGATGGGGCTTTTAAATTGGCATTTAGCTGGTCTAGTCCAAAGCTGTCTTTTAGTGAAATTCTTGAGATTTTTGGTAAAACACCTTTACCTCCATATATAAAGAGAAGCGCTGAGACCTCGGATGTAGCAAGGTATCAAACAGTATTTGCTAAAAATGAAGGAAGTGTAGCTGCGCCTACGGCCAGTTTACATTTTACAGAAGAGGTTTTTCGTGAGTTAGAAAAAGTAGGTGTGGAGCAGGTAAAAGTAAACCTTCATGTAGGTGCGGGAACTTTTAAGCCAATTTCTAGCTCAGTAGAAGAACACATTATGCATCATGAGTTATTCGATGTCCATATTGATGAACTTAGGAGACTAAGTGTTTTGGGAAATCTCATAGCGGTTGGAACTACAGCTGTGAGAACAGTGGAGAGCTTATTTATTTTAGCTGTTCAGCTTAAGCAAAATGGAGTGGAGGATTTATCCAAACCACAGATTGTAACGCAGTGGGATTGGAAATCTCAACCAGCACTATTTAAAGATTATCACGAAGCATTTTCTTTTTTAGTTTCTAAATGTGAAGAGAGTGGTGTGGAGAGAGTTCATGGCTATACAAGCCTGATGATAGTTCCAGGTTTTAAGTTTAAGGTGATCAAAGGACTCATTACTAATTTTCACATGCCTAAGAGCACACTTCTTTTCTTAGTCTCTGCTTTTATCGGGGAGTCATGGAGAGAGGTCTATAGCCATGCTTTAGAGAATGATTATAGATTTCTTAGCTATGGAGATAGCTCGCTTTTAATTCCATAAAAAAAGAGCCCTTAAAAAGGACTCTTTTATATTGAAATTTCTAGTCGGGTAGTTTAAACTACTCCTTGATCTATCATCGCATCTGCTACTTTAACGAAACCAGCAATGTTAGCTCCTTTTACGTAATCTACGTAATCACCTTCTTTACCGTATTTTACACAGGCTTTATGAATAGAAATCATAATTGCGTGTAATTTTTCATCTACTTCTTCTCTGGACCAGCTCATTCTTAATGAGTTTTGGCTCATTTCTAAACCAGAAGTAGCGACACCACCTGCATTAGAGGCTTTTCCTGGAGAGAATAATATTTTATGCTCTGCAAAAACTTCTATAGCTTCAGGTGTAGATGGCATATTAGCTCCTTCAGCTATGCAGATACATCCATTACCTACTAGTATTTTGGCCTCATCTCCGTTTAACTCATTTTGAGTAGCACATGGAAGAGCAATGTCACATTTAAGACCCCAGGGTCTTTCTCCTTCATGGAATGATGCCGCAGGGAATTCTTTAGCATACTCGCTAATTCTTCCTCTTTTTACATTTTTTAATTCCATTAGGTAAGCTAATTGATTTTCATCAATTCCATTCGCATCATAGATATAACCTTTCGAATCACTCATGGAAACCACCTTGGCTCCTAATTGAAGACACTTTTCAGCTGCATACTGAGCTACGTTCCCTGAACCGGAAATAGCTACAGTTTTACCTTTGAAAGAATCTCCTTTGGTCTTTAGCATTTCTTGAGCGAAATAAACCGTTCCGTATCCAGTAGCTTCTGGTCTTATTCGAGAACCACCCCAGTTTCTACCTTTTCCAGTAAGAACTCCAGTAAATTCATTTCTTAATCTCTTGTACTGACCGAACATATATCCGATTTCTCTTCCTCCTACTCCAATATCTCCAGCAGGAACATCTGTATCAGGACCAATATGTCTTTGAAGCTCTGACATAAAACTTTGACAGAATTTCATCACTTCATTATCTGATTTTCCCTTTGGGTCAAAATCAGCACCACCTTTTCCGCCTCCTAATGGAAGAGTAGTAAGAGAGTTTTTAAACACCTGCTCGAATCCTAAAAATTTAAGGATGCTTAGGTTTACAGAGGGATGAAATCGAAGACCACCTTTGTATGGTCCGATAGCAGAGTTAAACTCTACTCTAAATCCTCTGTTTACCTGAACCTCTCCAGAATCGTCTAACCATGGCACTCTAAACATGAGTGTTCTCTCTGGTTCTACCATTCTCTCTAGAATCTTGGCTTTTTTATACTGAGGGTGTTCCTCCATAAAAGGAATTACTGCTTCGGCTACTTCGTGTACAGCCTGGAGAAACTCAGTCTCATGGGCGTTAGTAGCTTTGACTGCATTCATGAATGAGTCAATCTGCTCTTTGTGTGGGTTAGACATTGATGTTGCTATAAATGCGTTTTTTCGGCTAAATTAAATGAAAATTTAGCCTTGATAGCTAAATTTTTAATCAATTATTGCAAGGCAAAAATCGTCTGACTTCTTTTACGGTAAGTGTACTAAGAACACTTAGCTTAGAAGTCGAGGGAAATACCTAGATGAATTAGGGTAGAACTGGTTTTTGAGTTCCTTAGGTCATAGTCATAACCTCCTTGAGGATTTAGCAGGAAACTATCGGCATCTATGTATGATGCATTTCCTCCCTCTAGTTTTTCAAAGCGGCCTTCTAAAAACGCTCTACGAGTTAATTTCACCTTTAACCCCAATGCCCAGCCTATGGATCCTGCAAAATGCCTTTCTATGTTTTCTCTGCCTAGAACATAGCTATCCCTTCCTTGTCCTTGTTCAGTTTTAGCTGTAGAAGAGAACATTTTTACTCCTGCCATACCATCTAAATAGGGTTGGATGGGACCTTTGAACGGTTTAAACCTTAGCACTCCATGCGTTCTGTAAATTCTATGTTTAACTGAAAAATCGGCTATTTGATAAATAGGATTCCCGTCAACATACTCATCTGTTTCTAAAAACACATCGTCTATATATTTACCGGTTTTAGCGTAGGTGAAGTTAATTCCTGATTGGAACAGAGGTAGTTTAGTTCGTGTTAAAAACGAGCCGCCTATTCCGATATTTAGCTGATTGTGAATGTGATTGTATTCTCCGTTTGGTATTTCTAGTTGGGTTCCAAAAGAGATAGATGTTCGTTCTCCTAATGGAACTCGCTGGGCAAATGTATAGCTGTTAAAGCTTAAACATAACAGTAAGATGAATAGGTAACGCATTATAGTTTGTTTAGCTTGAGTTATACAAGCTCTGTGCCAAATGACATCTAGAATTTGATTCCTAGCCTATCTAAATATGCTTTTGCCTTTTTATCACCCTCCCAGCCAGTGACTAGCCATTCCTGATTATATTCTAGTTCTATCCATTCCGTGATGGATTTCATGGTTCTGGAATGAGCCAGTTGGAATTCGAAAAAATCAGTAATTTCCTTAGGGTTGTGTGTTGGGTCACACGGCATTCCTATAAGAACGAAACCTGTGCTTTTCTCACTCTTAATTTGTGCAATTGCAACAGGGAAGAAATCTTCATTTTCGCCACAGTCAGAGATTTTGTTTATTAAAAAAATAGCGCCATTAAGAGGGGCGTCACTCCCCTCTAATGAGGAGATATTCAGGCCTCCGTAACTAACAGGAGCGGGGTGTTTTAGTGATTCTCCTTGACAGTTAGATGTACTTTTATGGACTGCGGAGATGGTACAGGTAAAGGCTCCATGTTTATTTTTGTTAGAGTTATTTTCTTCTGACTTACAAGAGGTCAGTAGAGTAATAATAGCCAAAGTGAAGATAATTCTATGCATTCTTTATTTTATTTAGTCATTCATCTATTTCTAAAATCCTTTTAGAAATGACTGCATGTGCTCCCTTTATCCCTTTAGTTAAATCACGAGTTATGCCAGGGTATGTTTTTTAAAGCCAGGGGGTCAACTATTTTAACGCAAAAAAAAAGGAGTGCTGGTACTCGTAGAAAGAATTTTGGCTAAAAGTAGTTGTCTTGCTCCAGCTTTATAAAGTTAAGAAGCGTGTAAAGTTCATTTTCTTCATCCGAGAGAGATGAAAATGGACAAATTTATTTTCGCTGTTGAAATTACGGCCACTAATATTTTATAAAGAGAAATTCACTACTTGAGTTAACTCCATATGATTAAGCAGGAATATTTTCTGCTCTTGCTGTCTTGATGCTCGCAGTTTATGAGGGTAATCTTTTTATCGCTCTTTATCTTGTTGTAGATGTTAGTCAAGGGGTGGAGTTTTATTGTATTGAATCAGTTTTGATTATTTGTGGTTAACGGAGTGTGTTTGCGTTTTATTTTCGTGCTTAGGTTTGCCATGGCCTTAACTCCTCATTGTATTTTTTACTTTTAATATGCTTTCCCCACAGCGAATAAAACTATACTTGTGCAGCTGTAAGATGGTTCTAAAGCCTTGTTTTTGCATTTAGTGCTTAGCTCTTTGTGGGATAATTCGAGTTTTAATAAAAGCGTTTATAATCACTTAGAGAGAACTCTAATTTTGGTTGTATTATATAATAGTTTTGTAGTGGGAAATAAATGAATAAACAGAAAAAAATATTAATAACTGGTGCATCAGGTCAATTGGGACAGGAGTTTTTGTCTTACTTAAAACAAACAACCTTTCAAGTAAAAGGGCTTACTCGAATGGAGGCAGATATTTCTCATTCACTCGGCTTGGCTGATTTAAAGGCCGAGATACTTCTTTTTAAACCTGACTTTTTAATTAATTGCGCGGCTTACACTGCGGTAGACATGGCTGAGGAGAAAGGTGTTATGGCCGAGAGTGTTAATTCAGATGCTTTGGTTGTTATGGCTGTTATGGCTCAAGAGTTAGACTTTAAGATTCTTCATTTTTCTACTGATTATGTTTTTGATGGTTCTGGAGATGAGCCTTGGACAGAGGAGGATGAAACTTTTCCTATTAATATTTATGGGCTCACTAAAAGAGACGGGGAGTTGGCTCTACTGGAGTCAGGTTTGGCGCTAGTTTTAAGAGTTAGCGGGTTATACTCTGAGTTTGGTTCTAATTTTCCTAAAACAATCAATCGTCTTTTAGGTGAGAAAGATGAGTTGAATATAGTGGATGATCAGTTTTCCTCTCCTACATGGGCTAAACCACTTGTAGAGTTTGTGGTAACTAAATTGCTTTGTAACGCTGACCTATTCAACGGTTCCCTTTACCATTATTCCGAAGATGGGGAATGCAGCTGGTATGATGTGGCGGCTCTAATAAATGAGAAGTATGATAAAAGGTTAAATGCAGTGAGCAGTAAAGAGTTTCTTCAAGTGGCTAAAAGGCCCGCTTATTCTAAATTAGATAATACTTTAGCTAAGGAGAAGCTGGGCTTAGAACCTAATACTTGGCAAGAGAATTTAAAAGAATTTCTAAAGATTATCCAATAAACATGAGCGCAGAAGTAATAACAAAAGCTACTAAGTGGCTTTCAGAATCTTTCGATTTAGAAACTAGAGCAGAGGTGAAACGGTTAATGGATGCAGACCCAAACATGCTCGTTGAATGTTTTTATACTGATTTAGAATTCGGTACAGGCGGCATGCGCGGCAAAATGGGTGTAGGAACCAATAGGATTAATAAATATACTATTGGTCAAGCTACTCAGGGGTTAGCTAATTACATGAAGAAGCAATTTCCTGACGCTAACGATATGAGCGTAGTGATAGCACATGATTCTAGAAATAACTCTCCATTTTTCTCTCAGGTATGCGCGGATGTGCTTTCTGCCAATGGGATAAAGGCATACCTGTTTTCTGACTTAAGACCTACTCCTGAATTATCATTTGCTGTAAGAGAATTAGGCTGTAATGCGGGGATAGTCATCACCGCCAGTCATAACCCAAAAGAATATAACGGGTATAAAGTCTACTGGGATGACGGAGCACAGATTATAGCTCCTCATGACACAGGAATTATTTCTGAAGTACGGGCTATAGAATCAGTTGAAGAAGTGAATTTTTCTGCAAATTCTGATTTAATAGAAACCCTTGATGATACTATAGATAGAAAATACTTGGCTAAGGTTCAGTCTCTTTCTGTATATGGATTCAAGGAAGAAAAGAAAAAATTAAAAATAGTATTTACCTCACTTCATGGAACGGGAATAACTATGGTTCCTCAAGTGCTGAAGAATGCTGGATTCGAAAACGTAATTTTAGAAGAAACACAAGCCATTCCTTCTGGTGATTTTCCTTCTGTAGAAAGTCCTAATCCTGAAGAACGTTCTGCCTTAAGAATGGCTATGGAACTGGCTGAAAAAGAGGATGGAGATTTAGTGCTGGGGACTGATCCAGATGCAGATAGAGTAGGTATGGTAGCTAGAAACTCTTCTGGAGAACTTACGCTAATAAATGGAAATCAGGCTTGTGCGCTGATAGTGTATTACAGATTAGAACAAATGAAAACGGCAGGAACTATTCCTGCAAATGGGTTTATAGCCAAGACCGTAGTAACTAGTGATTTGATTTCTAATATGGCTAAAGCTTACGGAGTGAAGCTATATGAAACGCTCACTGGGTTCAAGTGGATAGCGTCTGTGATTAGAGAGCAGGAGGGGAAGGAAATTTTCTTAGGAGGAGGAGAGGAAAGTTATGGCTACTTGGTAGGAGATTTCGTGAGAGATAAGGATGCTGTTATAAGTTCGTTAGTGTTAAGTGAGTGTGCTGCTTGGGCTGCTTCTAAAGGAAAAACACTGATAGATATTCTGGA
>LAQC01000003.1:229701-241751 GCA_000981645.1 Cryomorphaceae bacterium ASP10-05a
TCTTCTAATGTAATGCAGTTCACTTTAGAGAATGGACTGAAATTCACTGCTAGACCATCAGGGACAGAACCTAAAATAAAGTTCTATTTCAGTGTAAACTTGAAAGCGTCTTCTAATGAAGAGATTCGCAAGCAAGAAGGACAAATGAATGAGATGATAGCTGAAGTGGTAAAGGAATTGGGGCTTTAGAAAACAGATAATTTATAACTAAAAGCCAACAGCTGGTTGTTCTTTATTTAGAGCGGGATATTATATTTGTCCATTGCTAGTTGATTTCCACTTCTTCTTTTAAGTCGTTAAAGTTAGCCACCACTTGCTGGTAGAGTTTGCTTTCTTGCACCGCAGGAATAACTGTAGAACCGAATTTTAGTGCGGGTTCATACATTAGACTAGATTCCTTTCTGTCTTTGGTAAGAAGCATTTCTCCTTTATCTACGCTTTGGATAAGCATTAATAGACCGCTCAGGATTAACCCCATTTTAAGTACGCCAAGTGCCAATCCTGCCAATCGGTTTACGATGCCTAGCTGTACCGCTTTAATCATACCGTCCAGCATTCTGCCAAAAAAATAAACCGCTACGATTAAAATCACAAACACCAACCCAAATGCTACAGCAGGAAGCCACTGCTCATCCCATTCTGTGTTTTCCACTAGCCAAACGTGCATAGGTTCTGAAAATTTAATAGCTCCATAAATCCCTACAGCTAGAGCTAAAAGTTTAGTTACTTCTAAGACGAACCCCTTTCTAAACCCCTGGTATCCCGCCCAAGCTATCGGTATAATTATAAATATATCTAATATGGACATTGGGTTAAATTTATGGTTTTAATTAAGTCATAAGAATAGGCATGAATCAAACACATTTTAGGAAGCTCGAGCGAATGTATTTACAAGCCAATGTAAATAGAATCATTTTTGACACTACCACTATCAAAATAGAAGAGGGAAGAGCAGAAATAGGGATGAACGTAACGGATAAGTTTCACCATAAAGGTGGAGCTATGCACGGTACTGTTTATTTCAAGATGCTGGATGATTCGGCTTACTTTGCCGCCAATTCGTTGGCTACGGATTACTTTCTGTTGACTTCCTCATTCTCTATAAATTTGCTACGCCCAGTAGTCTCTGGAGAGATAAAAGCAGTGGGAACCATCCGCTCTAAAACCAAGAATCTGTTTATAGCAGAATCTACTCTTTATGATTCTAAGGGAAGAGAAGTGGCCTTCGGTACAGGAAATTTTATGAAAAGTAGAGTAGAACTAAATAGTGAAATAGGATATGAATAATATAGAAATAAGAGAAGCCAGAGTAGAAGATTGCGATAGCATGGTAGATTTAATCACCGAGTTAGCTATCTACGAAAAAGCAGAAAAGGAAATGGAGATGACTGCAGTTCAATTAGAACGAGATGGATTTGGTGAGAACCCATTATTTCATGTGATAGTGGCAGAAAAAGAAGCTGAAATCATAGGCATGGCTTTCTATTATTACAAATATTCCACCTGGAAAGGAAGCTGTCTTTATTTAGAGGATTTAGTAGT
The DNA here is from genome assembly GCA_000981645.1 of Cryomorphaceae bacterium ASP10-05a. GTDB lineage: Bacteria > Bacteroidota > Bacteroidia > Flavobacteriales_D > Sanyastnellaceae > ASP10-05a. Next base: position 231,244 of record LAQC01000003.1, read on the forward strand.
AAGAGAGGCTTCCAGAAAAGATGGAGTAGGGAGTAAATTATTCGAGGCCGTTATACGCGTAGCAAAACTGAAAAAAGTAAAACGTATGGAATGGCAGGTTTTAGACTGGAATGAACCGGCTATCAACTTTTACAATAAGTACAATGCCGAGCTAGATCCTGAATGGATTAATGGGAGGTTTTATGAGAAAGATTTAGAAGGAATGGCGTTTTAGAACTTTCCTCTCCAAGGTGAGCCCTGGAACCAAAGGAACCCAAGAAGCTACAGGTTCTCTGAGGTATAATATTGGTTGAAACCTGCTTTTATCCAGACGGTGTAAGTCCTGTAGGCGCTTCAGTCTCGATAGTGTTTGCTGATTTTCAATCTTTACTAGGTACCAGTACCTAGTGATTTGAGGGTCTGTACCTATTTCATAGGATCTAAAACCCATGTACTTTTGCCTTCGGATAAAAGACATAAACACTGGCTTATGAAATTTCTAATCACTTTTTTACTTTTGTACCTCGCGACTGCTGAGACATACTCCCAAGGAGACACCGACTTAATAGCCATGTCTCAAGAGAGAACAGGCCTCACTAAATCTGAGGGCGGCATGCTGTCTAACATGGCTTTTTATCCAGTTAAGATGGCTGATTTGATTAGAAGATATGTCACTGAAAATATAGAATATCCAGATGAGCTAAAAGAGCTAGGATTGGAGGGTTTGGTGTTATTAGAAATTGTTGTAGCCAAAAATGGTGAATTGGAAAGTGTACGAGTCCTAGAAAGTTTTTCACCTCATTTTTCTGAACTTGTGTTAAGTCAAATTAGTAATTGTGATACTTTAGCCTTGTTTGGAGAAAACTACAAAGGAAGAAGGTCATTTGTTCTGCCTATTAGCTTCTCTCTTCGCTAACGGCCAGTAATAAATGGCTTTCTTTTATTAGCTCAAATTAAATCGACTCAATTGAAGCCTTTCTTTAAATTCTGTTTCGGTGTACTATTTATATCTATTGGTTTATCTTCTTTTGGTCAGAGCGAAGCAGACTCTCTTACATCTGATCCTTCTAAGAAATCTTTTGAGTTAGCGCTAAATAAAAGTAGGTTCAATGTAAACGAAGTGAAATGTTTAGCAGATATTTATTATGGGCTTTATCATACTTCCCCAGATTCTGCTTTTAATCTGGCTAGTGGTCTAGTATTTATCTCCAGGAAAAGCGGAGATGATTATTCTTTATTCAAGTCATTAATTTTTTTGGCTGGCTCTAAAGAACGAAAAGGCGAAATTATTGGCGCTCGAACCCCAAGTAATGAAGCCAAACGAATAGCGGGGATAGACCCTGAATTAAAGGGCGATGCTCTTTTTGGTTTAGGTAGAAGCTTTGCTAAAACAGATGATTATGATGTGAGTATTAGTTGTTTTTTCGAGGTGCTCTCATTATTTGAATCAGTTCAGGATAGTATCTCTATGTTTAGGTGTCGTTATAACATCGCAGGTAACTATTTCAACTTCTCTCTGTTTGATAAAACTAGAGAGAATATCGATCGAGCAGAGCAAATTGGAGAGCGATTAAATAATGATCAATTAAGGCCAAGTTTAACTCTGTTCAGAATGAAAAAAAACACTTGAATTAGAAGTAGACAATCAGAAAATACAATCGCAACGAAACTCCATTTTGGGAGTACTCAGTATTCTCACCATAATTGGTTTTTCCATGTTACAGATGTTTAGGTTTAAAAAAGAGAAAAATGACATGAAGGCATTTGCAGAAGCTCTCATAAATGCTCAAGAAGAAGAGCGAAAAAGAATAGCTAGAGATCTGCATGATGGTATGGGACAGTCATTATTTTTTATGAAAAAACAAATGGTCTCACAGCATGAAGTGACTGTTGAAAGCCAACAATTAATCTCTCAAACATTAGAGGAGGTAAGGGCTATTTCTAGAGACTTGCATCCCTTTCAATTAGAGAGATTTGGATTGAAATCCGCGTTGCAATCGGTTATTCTAGACGTAGAAAAATCCTCGAGCATTTTCGTTTCTAACCTACTCATAAATGAGTTGGATGATTTACCTTCTAGATCAAAGATTCAGGTATTTAGAGCGGTACAGGAAGCATTTAATAATATCATGAAGCATTCGAAAGCTTCAGCTGCTAGGCTAAGTATAAGTGATTTAGGTACATATTTGGAAATCACTATCCAAGATAACGGAATAGGGTTCGATTCTGATGTGATTAAATCCACTGCCAATAGTTTAGGCCTGAGAACTATAAAAGAGCGTATGGACTCAATTAAGGGAAAATTTACCATTCAAAAAAATGAGCCGTCAGGAACTATCCTTACCTTCAAAGTCCCTAAGAAAAATTAAACCAAATGAGTGATTCTATACGTGTTTTTAACGCAGATGACCATCCAATGCTTTGTAAAGGAGTAGCCAATTTATTTCGAGAGACAGACGGAATAGAATGGGTAGGCAGCGCTCATGATGGAAAAGAAGCCATAGAGAAGCTTGTTGAGCTAGAACCAGATGTGGCTGTATTAGACATAGAAATGCCACATTTTTCAGGAGTAGAAGTAGTGGAGGTTTTACTGGAGAAAAAAATCAAGACCAAATTTATTCTACTCACCTTGTTTAAGGATGAAACTTTTTTCAAAAGCGCTTTGGGAATAGGAGCAAAAGGATACTTGCTAAAAGACAGTAGCGAGCAGGAGATTATCAATTGTGTAAAAGCGGTACACGGTGGGCAGACTTATGTGAACTCCAGTCTTACACATTTTCTCATACCAGGAGGTTCTAATTCCTCAGTGTTAGATGAACTGTCTGACCATGAACGGAATATTCTAAAACTAATTTCGCGTAAAAAAACGACTTCAGAAATTGCAGACATGCTCTTCATTAGTCCTAAAACGGTCTCTAACCACAGAAATAACATCAGCAAAAAGCTTGATTTAGGAGGGAAACAGAACGGGTTAATGAAGTGGGCACTGGAGCATAAAAGTGAGTTGTAAATCTACTTCAAACATTTAAAATAATCAAAAGGCTCGTGGCAGTCACTACACTGGAATAGTGCTTTACAGGCGGTGCTTCCAAACTGAGAAACCAACTTAGTGTTTTTAGATTGGCACCTAGTGCAGGGAACTATCTTGGCATCTTCTGTAAGTGCTAGAATATCGTTGGAAGGTTCTAAAGGTGATGCTATACCGTACACTTCCATGGCTTTTCTTCCCGTTTCGGTAATCATATCTGTACTCCAAGCAGGAGAGAGGATGAGCTTGATCTCGGCTTCGTACCCTTCGGCTTTTAATGCAGACTTTAAATCATCAGATATCATGTCCATAGCAGGGCAACCAGAATAAGTAGGAGTAAGGTTGATAGACACCCTTTTTCCTTCCACGGTTACCTTCTTCACCACACCCAAATCTATCACTGTTAATACAGGTATTTCTGGATCATGGACGGTACGGATTATATCCATTACCTCAGATGATATTTCGTCTACTGTAATCAATTTTTTATTTAAATGAGTTAGCTGTTTATTCGAGATTAACCTCAAATCTACCAATCCGAGTTAGGATATGATCTCTGCATATACTGAAGTTCTGCCAGTATGAAGCCTAAATGTTCTGAATGATATCCTAGTTTTCCGTCTGTTTGTCTCCAGTCTGGTTCTGGAATGGTAAGCCCTGCTTCTAATAGAAGAGCGTGTACATTTTTGAAATACACTTCTTTTATAGCGGGTAAATCTCCACCTATTCCATTTTCTTTCATCTCTTTATCAAGCGGAGTTTCTTGGAAGAACTCATTTACAAATGGATAGAGGTGATCCAGTGCAGCTTGTACTTTCTGGTTAGAAACTTCAGTTCCTGCGCCTAAACGCTTCATCCATTCCGATGAGAAACGCTCGTGATAGCTGGATTCCTTGATGGATTTTTTAGCTATGGCAGATATACGCTCATCTTTACTTTCGCACAGCTGTTTCATGAGCGGCATATGAAAAGAATCGAATAAGAACTGACGACAAATTACATGTCCAAAATCTTCATTTGGCTGTTCCACTAGCCATACGTTTTTATGCTGTCTGTCTGTTCTTAGAAACGCTATTGAATCCTCAGAAGCATCTTCACCAGCTAGTTCAGCAGCGTACTGAAAATAGTTTCTTACTTGTCCGTATAAATCCAGAGAAATATTGGTCAGTGCTATGTCTGTTTCTAGGCTAGGGCCATGTCCGCAGAGTTCAGAAAGTCTATGTCCTAAAATCAGCGAGTTGTCTCCCAGAGAAAGTATGTAATCGTACAACTTGTTTTCCATTACATGTGTTTTAACTCGATAGGCAATTCATAAAACGTAGGATGTCTGTACACCTTATCTTCTGCAGGGGCAAACATCTCACCATTGGCCTCAGGATTCGAAGCTACTATATGCTTAGATTCCACTACCCAAAGGCTTACACCTTCTTGTCTTCTTGTGTACACATCTCTGGCATTTTCCATAGCCATTTCTGCATCAGCAGCATGAAGAGAACCCGCGTGGCGGTGCTCTAATCCATTTTTACTTCTGATAAATACTTCCCAAATGGGCCATTCTTTCTTTGTACTCATTTTTTCGAGTTTTATTCTTTTTTAAAGGTGTGCCTTGCAATGACCCACCCCGCACTTTTGGCACCCCTCCGAGGAGGGGGATATTCTTTGTTTTTAATTAGCATCCGAGCCCAACATTTTTCGCTCCCCTCCTTGGAGGGTTTAGGGGTGGGTTCTGAGCTTCAAAACCGTTGATATTAGCTATCCTCCGATTAGTGAAATAGTGTTTTTATAACTTGCAACTAAGAAGCCTTCTTCGCCTCTTTACTCTTTTCTTTCTTCTCTGCAAAAGCCATAGCAGCATCTCTCACCCACTCTCCGTCATCCCATGCTTTTACACGTGCGCCTAATCTTTCTTTATTGCAACGCCCATTTCCCTTTACTACCTGCCAGAATTCATCCCAGTCAATAGGACCGTGGTCATAATGACCTGTTTCTTCATTCCATTTCAAGTCTGGATCTGGAATAGTTAGTCCTAGAATTTCTGCCTGTGGAACAGTGATGTCTATAAACTGCTGACGAAGTTCATCGTTTGTCTTCAGTTTTATTTTCCATTTCATGGCCTGCTCAGTGTGCGGAGATTCCTCATCTCTCGGGCCGAACATCATGATAGATGGCCACCAAAAACGATTCAGTGCATCTTGTGCCATTTCCTTTTGGGCTGGAGTGCCAGCGCAAAGAGTCAGCATCATTTCATAACCCTGACGTTGGTGGAAACTCTCCTCCTTACAGATTCTCACCATAGCTCTAGCATAAGGGCCGTAAGAAGTTCTGGTAAGCATGACTTGGTTAATAATGGCAGCACCATCTACCAACCATCCAATAGCTCCAATATCTGCCCATGAAAGGGTCGGATAATTAAAAATACTTGAATACTTGGCCTTTCCAGTGTGTAACTGGTGGAAGAGTTCATCTCTAGAAATCCCTAGCGTTTCCGCTGCAGAATAAAGGTAAAGACCATGCCCAGCTTCATCTTGAACCTTGGCCAGTAGACCCACTTTTCTTCTCAGACTAGGCGCTCGAGTAATCCAGTTTCCTTCTGGCAGCATTCCTACTATTTCTGAATGGCCATGCTGAGAAATCTGACGAATATGCGTCTTTCTGTACTTCTCTGGCATCCAGCTTTTAGGCTCTATGTTTTCTCCAGCGTCTATTCTGGCTTGAAAATCATTCTCTAATTTATTTATATCTAGTTCCATTGTTGAATGGGTTTAAATTCGTTTTTGAGCGTTGCTCTGCTAAACTTAATTATCAAAATCTACCACTATTTTATCTGAGCAAGGAATACCTTGGCAGGTAAGTACATACCCAGCTGCTACTTCTTCCTCTTCTAGCGCGTAGTTCACTTCCATTTCCACTTTTCCTTCTATCACCTTAGCTTTGCAGGTAGAGCACACACCGCCTTTACAGGCAAATGGTAAATCCGCACCGTTAGCTAAAGCTGCGTCTAGGATGTTATTAGACCCTTGGTGAATCTTAAAGTTAAAGGATTTTCCGCCATCTAGGATAGTGACATCAGAAATTAATCCTTTCATTTCTTCGGTTACCTCTTTCTTTGGACCTTTTTTAGCAGCAGATGAGGTGAATAATTCGAAGTGAATTTTCTTCTCATCTACACCTTTAGCCATAAAGAAATCCTTGGCCATAAAAATCATTTCCTCTGGACCACAACTAAAGATATGGTCTATTTGCTCCACATCTATCACAGCGGTGCAAAGTTTCTCTAACTTCTCCGTATCCAGTCTTCCGTTATATAAATCTATTCCTCTGCTCTGTTTGGTTAAGAAATGAAACACCTCAAAACGGTCTATAAATCTATTTTTCAGTCCCTCTATTTCTTCCTTTAGAATTACCGAACCAGCAGTTTGGTTGGTGTAAAACAATTTGAAGGTAGAATTGGGTTCGTTCTCTAGGTGTGTTTTAATGATAGAATAGATGGGCGTAATTCCACTTCCAGCGGCTATGGCTATGAAGTTTCTTCCTGCATTAGGCTCTACGTCAATAAAGAAATTACCATTAGGGGCCATAGCTTCCACCGTATCTCCCACTTTTAATACATCATTGGCATACGTAGAGAACTGTCCACCATGGATTTTTTTAATTCCTACGTGCCATGCCTTATCATCAGGAGAAGAGCACAACGAGTATGACCGTTGTACATTCTCTCCGCCTATTTGAGACCTTAAAGTAAGGTACTGTCCTTGCGTAAACGTAAATTCTTCCTGAAGTTCATCAGGAATATGAAAGCTAACTATAGAGCAGTCTTTGGTAGTTTTCTGGATATCTGCTACCGTTATATTGTGAAATCTTGAAGCCATTAACTATCGTTATGTAGTGTAAAACTAACGATTGTTAGTTTAGGTTACAAGTTTTCGCCTGAAATAGGATAGGAATGGATGAAAATGTGAGACTTTTGCGGGGCATTATATGTCTACTCATAACCCTATATCAGAAGAGCTTCAGCAGAAATTAGACAAAGCCCGTAGCAGTCAGAAATCACTAAAAAAGCTCAAACAGAAACTCACTAAAGTAAAGCCCAAAGAGCTAGATGTCTCTTTTCATGAGCTGCATGAAGAAGTGTTTGAGGAAGTAGACTGTTTGAAGTGTGCCAACTGCTGTAAAACCACCAGCCCTATTTTTAGAGATACAGACATAGAAAGACTAGCCAAACATTTTAGAATAAAGGCTAGTGAATTGGTATACAAGTATCTCCATTTAGACCATGAAAATGATTACGTGTTGAATTCTTCTCCGTGTCCGTTTCTAGGAGATGATCTTTACTGCTCAGTATATGAATCCAGACCAAAAGCCTGCCGAGAATATCCACACACAGATAGAAAGAACATGACTCAGATTTTGGGTTTGACTTTAAAGAACACTACTGTTTGTCCAGCTGTGGGTGAAATTATGGAGCGGTTGAAAGAGGGGTATTAGAAATCACCTCACTATATTCACCTCTCTCTCCAGCTCAACACCAAATTTAGACTTGATGTCTGCTAAAATTTCTGTAGATAAATCATAGATGTTTTGTCCAGTGGCTCCACCGTAATTTACCAGTACCAATGCTTGCTTCGGGTGAACTCCGTAGTTTCCATACGTTTTTCCCTTCCAGCCAGCTTTATCTATTAACCATCCTGCGGCTAGTTTCATAGAATTATCGTCTACAGGATATGCTGATGCTTCTGGGTATTCTTTTTTTATGCTTTCTGCCAGTGAAATAGGCACTACAGGATTTTTAAAGAAGCTTCCCGCGTTTCCAGTTACTTTAGGGTCTGGGAGTTTACTTTGTCTAATATTTATGACTGCCTTAGAAATAGCCTGAATAGAAAAGTCAGTGACTTTCATGTTTTCTAATTCAGTAGTAATGGCTCCATACGAAGTTTTGAATGTGGGCTTTTTATCCAGTTTAAAGGTAACTGAGCTAATGAGGTACTGCCCTTTTAACGCCTGTTTAAATACACTTTCTCTATAACCGAACTGGCATTCTGCATTAGAAAATGTTTTGAGCTTTCCAGTAGAAATTTCTATGGCTTCTAGCTCATGAAATACATCTTTGGTCTCTACTCCATAAGCTCCTATGTTCTGCATAGGAGCAGCACCCACACTTCCAGGAATAAGAGAGAGGTTTTCTATTCCAGCCCAGTTTTGATGAATGCAGTGCAGCACAAATTCATGCCAATTCACACCACCGCCAGCTTTTACCCATACATGGCCTTCGTTTTCATCTACGACAGAGATTCCCTCCAGTTTATTTAACAGCACGGTACCTTTGATGTCATTCATGAAAAGCACATTGCTTCCACCTCCTAGTATGAGTAGTTCTTTCTGGCTTATTTCAGCTAGGGTTTTTACTAATTCACCGGTGGATTCTATGGAAACCAAATGTTCGGCAGCCACATCTATCCCGAAGGTATTATAGGCTTTTAGTGAGGTGTTTTGAAGATTGCTCATGTGTTACAAATGTAAACTCATAGCAGGGTTAGCTTATTTTGCGCTTCTAAATATCTCAAACAGCCGACTGTTTATACCTTAGCGTTCTCAAATGACCCGAAAGAAAAAAATCATAGTTACGGTTACCAACGATTTAACGCACGACCAGCGCGTGAGAAAAGTCTGTCATAGCTTGATGAAACTCGGTTATGAGCCTCATTTGGTAGGAAGAAGATTGTCTACTAGCAGACCTATAGAAAGACCTTATCCGACTACTCGGTTCAAATTAATCTTTACTAAAGGAGCTATTTTCTATGCTGAGTATAATCTTCGTTTGTTTTTATTTCTTCTTTTTAGAAAATACCACAGCATCCATGCCAATGATTTGGACACCCTTTTGGCAGCTTATCTGGGAAGTAAAGTAAGAGGAAAAGAACTGGTGTATGACAGCCATGAGTATTTCACAGAAGTCCCTGAGTTGGCAGAAAACCCTTTTGCAAAGCGAACCTGGGAAAGAATAGAAGAATGGATATTTCCCACCTTGAGCCAAGTGATTACGGTGAATGAAAGCATAGCCAACCTGTATAAAGAAAAATACGGAAAGCAGGTGCATGTCATGAGAAATATACCTGAAGGAAAGCCAGAAGGAATGGAGCCGAACACCACGAAAGTGTCTAGAGCTGCACTTGGATTGCCTGCAGATAAAACCATTCTTATAATTCAGGGAACGGGAATAAATGTAGATAGAGGAAACGAGGAGCTAGTAGAAGCTATGCGCTATATGGATGGGTTTTTATTACTCATTATAGGTTCTGGAGATGTGCTGCCACGGCTTAAAGAGACCGTTTTGAGTGAGGGGCTAAAAGAGAAAGTCCTTTTTAAGGATAAGATGCCTTATGAGCAACTTAAGTTTTATACCGCGGCTTCTGATGGTGGTATAAGCATAGATAAAGATACCAATATCAATTACCGTTTTAGTCTTCCAAATAAACTCTTCGATTTTATACATGCAGAAATTCCGTGTATAGTTTCCGACCTGCCAGAGGTAAAAAAAATAGTAAACGAGTATAAGGTGGGGACACTACTCAGCAGCCATAACCCTAAAGAGATGGCAGAAGAAATCACACGGTATTTCCAGTCTTATGATAAAGAACAGTTACAGGCCCATGCCAGAAAAGCTGCTGCAGAACTGACTTGGGAGAATGAAGAAAAGGTGTTGGAGGGGATTTATGAAAACTAAAATTCCCGCAGCGTTTTTTCCTTTTCGAGCTTTTCTAAGTAAGCATTAAATCTTTCTTCAGAAACTATTTCCACTCCCTGTCCTACTATTAAATCCATAATATGATTCCGCATAGGTAAAATGTCATCTGAATATTCGGTGATAGAAAAATAGCTTCCCAATGTTTTTACTTCAGTAAAAGAATGGTCATTTATCAACTTGTACCAAGTGTTCATGGCGGTGAGTTGAAGAAAAAGAGGAAATTGTTTTTGGCTCATGTGAGTTGGTAAAATTAAGGGAATTGGAAGATGTTACCATTTTAGAAAGTAAATTTGTAACGCTATTAATGAAATCTTTACCAGATTGGCACAAAGATTGAAAAGCGAAAGCTGTTTAAAATAAAACACAATGAAAAAAATATTTACACTATCTATTTTAACCTTGGCACTATTGTGCAAGCTAAGTGCTCAAGAAAATCACTTGATAGTTTTCAGTGAAGATTTAAATCCATTTTACGCTTATGTAAACGGAGTAAAACAAAATGTAGAACCGCAGACCAACGTAAAAGTTACTGGTCTAGAGCTTCAGTCATACAAGCTAAAAGTGATTCATGTGGATGAAACCATTCCTGCACTTGATAAAAACCTATACTTCGAACCTATGGGAATGGCCAATACCATTAAAATCACCGAGACTAGAAAGGGATTCAAATTGAGATTTTTCGGGCAGGTTCCGCTCAGTCAGTCGCCGGGTGAGTACACAGAGATTCCTTACCACGAGACCGCTTATGAAGAGGAAATG
>LAQC01000003.1:241837-243222 GCA_000981645.1 Cryomorphaceae bacterium ASP10-05a
CTACAGAGAGTGTAAACATGAATGTGAGCACAGGAAAGCCAACTGGTTCTAACACCACTACAGAAAGTGTAAACATGAATGTGAACATAGGAGGCATAAACATGGGAATGGATGTGAATATTTCTGAAACTACCACTGAATCTGTAGAAATGGACCAGCAGATTACGTATCAGCAGTCTGGTAATTATGCAGAGATAGAAGAAGTGGTCTATGAAGAAGAGGTAACCCATGTGAGTTCAGGGCCATGTTCAAACCTCATGGGGTCAGGAGATTTTGAGTCTGCTAAGAAGTCTATCGAATCTAAAACTTTTTCGGATTCTAGAATGATCGTAGCCAAGCAAATTACCAAGGGAAACTGCCTAAGCGCAGAACAAGTAAGAGATGTTACGAGTCTTTTTGATTTCGAAAGCGGAAGACTCGAGTATGCTAAGTTTGCTTATGATTACTGTTACGACCAGGGAAATTACTATAAGGTAAATGATGCATTCGAGTTCGAGATGAGCATAGATGAATTAGACGAGCACCTTAATAAGTAGCAGCAGAGTAAGCGTTGCAATACTTTTAAGAATAGATTACAAACAGGCCTTTTCAAGGCCTGTTTTTTTGTGGGAAAGATTTATAAATTCAGCACAAAGTATAGAGGGAAATTAAGGAACTTCGGAGATCAACAATTAGCCCATGGAATCCTTTAGCCCAGAGTTTATAAAAGCAGAAGAATTAATGAAAGCCCAGTCTTATGATGAGGCGCTTAAACTATTTAATTCAGTAATCAAGTCAGAACCCACCAATCCTGTTTATGTAAGTCAGAGAGGGGTGTGTTTTTATCATTTAAAAGACCTTAAATCTGCACTTAAAGACATGAATAAGTCGGTAGAGCTAGACCCGGAATATAGTTACCGTTATGCATCTAGAGCATATATGAGAGATGCTATGGGAGATGTAAAAGGAGCTATAGAGGATTACACTAGAGCTACAGAGTTAGACCCAGATGATGCGGTTTCTTTTAACAATCTGGGGTTGCTGGAGGAGAAATTAGGCTATATGGAGTCTAGTAAAAAGAGTTTTAAGAAGGCAGATGATTTGGCCAAAATGCTCGAAGAAACAGGCATAGTAACCGAAGAAGAATTAATGGCTTCTCAGACAGAAAAACCGCAGAACATTCAGAAGGAAATAGATGAGGTAAAGGAAGTGGTAAAAGAAAAATCTATGACACAAGAAATAGGAGATGTATTCCGTAAAAAAGATGTATTTAGGGAGTTCTTAAGCTTCGTGAAAAACGGATTTAAAGCCAAAGAATAGTCCCGCTAAAAAACTAAACAACGACCCTTTTATGCCTGATTCATTTTTATATTCCGTAGCTGAGCAGATTTATTCTAAGCATGAAA
>LAQC01000003.1:243407-243586 GCA_000981645.1 Cryomorphaceae bacterium ASP10-05a
CAGATAAACAATCCTGATGACAGCTTAGAGTCTTTTCTTAAATGGGGTGGAACAGCGCTCACCGATTTTAATGAGATAGAGAATTACCTGTTGGATGGCCAAAGAGTTTTCTCGGATTTAAGAGACATAAAGGAGATAGAAGATTGGAGTTTTAATGAAGCCGTTTTAAGCAAAGACCA
>LAQC01000003.1:243673-246062 GCA_000981645.1 Cryomorphaceae bacterium ASP10-05a
ATTGAGGAGCTAAAAAAGGGAAATATCCCTACCGAATGGAAGAAAATTTACTTCGTAGGATTGAACGCTATTTCTGCTTCAGAAAAAAGATTAATTACACTCTTAAAACTTGAAGGACTAGCCGAGCTTATTTCTGACTCGGATAGTTACTACCATGATAACCCAATTCAAGAAGCGGGTTATTTCATGCGGAAACAAGAAGAGTTTTTCGATATAAAACATGTGCTTTCTGATTATTTCAAAGAGGAGAAAGAAATCAACTTCATCAAAGCCAATACGACTTTAGGAATGACCAGCGTGGCAGCTTCACTGGTGAGTGCTAATAGTGAGAACACTGGGCTCGTACTCGGAGATGAAAAACTATTGGTTCCTCTTCTTTCTTCACTTCCTGAGGAAATAGACGAGGCCAATATCACCATGGGGTATCCGCTTACAGATGGAATGGTGTGGAGAGGAATACACAAGCTATTTAAGCTGAAGACAGAAATGGCCAAGTCAGAAAAAGCCTCTGTTTCTGTATTAGAATCCCTGTCCAACGACCCGTTTATCTCTAGTCTTTTTCTCAAAACGTCTGTTTACACAGCACGCATGGGGGAATTGTTGATGAAAAACAGAATAGGTCTCACGGTATTGGAGGTGAAAAATTTATTTTCAGAAGAAGAAGCGCTGCGTAGCATAATGGAATCTTCTTCAGCAGCCGAGCTGATGCAGACGCTGAATGAGTTTTTAGAGGTAGCCTATAGAAAGTACGAGCATCTTTCTGGTTTCATGAAAGAGCAGATAGCCATTTCACATCAATTTTTGCAACGCTTACAGGCCAAAATATCAGAAGTAAAAGAACTGAATACTATTTCTAACCTCAGTTATTTTATAGACCAGTTGGTGAACAATGAGAAAGTTCCATTCTTAGGAGAGCCTTACGGTGGAATCCAGATTATGGGTTTGTTAGAGGCCAGGGCATTAGATTTCGAGTATGTGATTTTTTGTGGTGCTACAGATGCACTCATGCCTGCCATTTCTGCAGAAACCTCTTTTATACCATTCGAGCTAAAAGCCATTTATGGACTGCCTACCAACAGAGAGAAAGAAGCGGTTTTCGCGTATAGTTTCTATAGATTATTGCAACGCGCTAAAAAAGTGGATTTCGTTTATGTAGAAACCGAAGATGGGCTAGTAGCCAATGAAAAAAGCAGGTTTTTAACGCAACTAGAGCATGAACTGCCCAAGTATTCCCCAACTGTAATTAACTATAAAACGGCACAGTCTGAAACGGGTTCTGAGCACTTAAAAGAAACTAAAATTACCAAGACCGAAGAGCACCGAGAGAAAATAAAAGCGCTGCTGGCCAGAGGGCTTTCGGCATCTGCTATGAATACATTTATCAGTTGCCCAGCAGATTTTTACTATAAATATATAGTAGGGCTGAAGGAGCCAGATAAGGTAGACGAGGTGGTGCATGCGAGTATTACGGGAAGTATTTTACATGACACGTTGGAGGCGCTTTATAAGCCCTTGGTAGGCAGGGTGCTGTCTGTGTCTGAGATGAATGGCATTATTAAGGATTCTGTGCCTGCGCTAGATGCAGAAGTGGAGAGTCAGAACCTTACAGAAGTAATGTCTGGAGGAGAGAATAAGTTGGAATATTTAGTGATGCGGCAGAAGCTTCATAATTTTTTAAAGTGGGAGCTTTCTGAGGTAAAGAAATTAGAAAAACAAGGCAGATTCATTACCATAGTCTCTTTAGAGCAGAAGTATAAAGCGGCTATTCCAGGAGTGCAAACCCCGGATGGGTCGCCCGTAACGCTGTCTGGATTTATAGATAGAATAGACCGCGTGGGAAATGAACTGCGCATAATAGATTATAAGTCAGGAAAAGTGGAACAAGGAGATTTGAGTCTAGGAGAGTTGCTAGATTTCTCTGGAGGGAAGAAAGGTAAAGCGTTGCAATTATTAGTGTATGGTCTCCTCGTGGGTCACGCATCTCCAGAGTATTTAAGTGAAGGATTTACCGTGGGTAACGTCTCTTTAAAGAATATCTCAAAAGGGCTTATCAATGTGAGGCAAGGAGAAGGAAGGAAATATACCGAGGTGAAAATCACTGCTGATTTTAGTGAAGAGATAAAAGAATCATTCAATATCATTTTCCAAGAAATGATGCACGGAATAGAATATTTCCAGCATGATAAGGAGTCCAAGTATTGTGATTTCTGTTTAAAGGATTAGGAAGATTGTTTATACACTATGAAAAGTGTTTTCTCTTCTGTTTTTTTGTAAGTCTTACAGAACTTGCGGCCATATATTTAAGTTATGAAAGTCATTATTTCAGTAGGTACAAGACCTGATTTTATAAAAATCACACAGTTCAAAAGAGTGCTAGAGTCTATTCCAG
>LAQC01000003.1:246101-264030 GCA_000981645.1 Cryomorphaceae bacterium ASP10-05a
GAGTTCCGTGTTTTTCGAGCAGTTCGGGTTTCAGCCAGATGTTTTTCTGGATGTTTCTCATAAATCTGCTGGTCCGCTTACTGGTGAAATCATGATGAAATTAGCTGAACTATTTGCTGAAGAAAAACCTGATTTAGTAATCACTCCTGGAGACGCAAATTCCGCACTCGCTGGTGCGCTAGCCGCTAATAAGTGTGGCGTGAGAGTAGCACACTTAGAGAGTGGATTAAGAAGTAACGATAGGACTATGCCAGAGGAGATAAACAGAATTCTCACAGATGAAATTACAGATATGTATTTCGTTACAGAGCAGAGCGGATTAGACCACTTAAGAGCAGAGGGGAAAGCGGAGGCGAAAATCCATTTTGTAGGAAATACCATGATAGACACGCTGGTGGCTTTCGAAGAGGATATTTCTAAAAGTGATGTGCTGACTAAGTATGAACTGGAAAAAGGCGAATTTTATCTTATGACTATGCATAGGCCAGCTAACGTAGACCATAGAGAAGGCCTAGAGTTTATCTCTAACCTCATAAAGCACCTCACCAAAGAGAGAAAAGTGGTTTTTCCTATCCATCCTAGAACCATGAAAAACCTAGAGAAGGAAGGGCTTTTTACTGAGCTAGTGATGATTTCTAACTTGGTATTCACCGAGCCATTGGATTACTTCAGTTTCCAGAGGTTGATAAAAGATGCACACTGCATACTCACAGATAGCGGAGGAATTCAGGAGGAAAGTACCTTTAGACAAGTTCCCTGTTTCACACTAAGACCTAATACAGAAAGACCGATTACCTGCGAGTTAGGCACGAATACACTTCTTCCTACTGAGTTGGATGCAGTCATAGAAGCGTTGCAACGCCCATTCAAATCAGGTCAAATCCCGCCATTACGGGATGGGAAATCTACCGAGCGGATAGGAGAGGTGATTAATAAATTAATGTAGTCTGCTCTTAGTGAAACTTTCTTTTCCAGTCTATTAAAATAGAGATGTCGACTCTTTAAAGTCAATTCTGGCAGATGCAGGAAACTTAGCGTTAATTTGCTGAAAATTCATTCTTAGAATTATTCGCACATGCTCGAGAAATACGTTAGAACATTATCTAAATCTGGCTATATAAAAAAGTACGAGTCCAAAATAAAGGCTGTAAGCGGTAAACCTAAATCTCATAATTTAGAAGAGTCTGTGCCTGATAAAAGAGGGGATTTCGGTTCTAACGATGAGAAAATAAAGCACATCGGATTAAGAATTTTAGACTGCCTCACATCCCTTTCTGAGGAATATAAATTTCAGTATTGTTTGGCATACGGAACACTTTTAGGAGCTATTAGGCATAAAGGATTTATCCCGTGGGATGATGATATAGATATATTTATGACCCAGTCAGACTTCGATAGGTTTTTAGAGATAAGCCATCAACTTCCTGAATCTTTAAAGTTAAAAGTAATGGATGTGGGTTTCTTTAAGGTTATGGACAGAAGCTCTATCGTTAGCTATGATGGAAAAAGAGGAGTAGCCGTGGATATTTTCATATTAAAAGAGAAGCCCTCCAAGTTATACTTCTATAATGTGCACTCTCAGAGGAATGCCTATTTTTCTACTTCGTCATTTTTGCCCTATTCTCTGGCTAAATTTGAATCTAAGGAGTTTAATATTCCTGCTAAAACTACCGCTATTTTAGAGTTGCTCTACGGTGACTTTATGCAACTGCCTCCAGAGGAGAAGAGGGTTTCTCACCACAGTAATCCTGAATCTATCAGTATTCTGAAATTTGGTGATTATGTAGATTAGTTAGTGTCCGGTAGAACATTATTTAGCGCTTTTATGGGATTAAAAGCTGTGAGAATAAGAATATTTGATTTCATTTGCCAATTCAAATTTGTTTGAGTGAGTTTATTCCTTGAAAATATCAAAAAAAGATCTGACGGTTGGTGGCTTAAAAAAGTCCTTAGCCCAGTTTACTTGCCTGTAATACATAAGTTTAAATATCTTTCTATAAATAAGAATTTCGTGAAAGAAGGAGATAGTGTGTTGCTAGCTGCTCATAGAGGTCTCTCAGAAATCGGTCTTTTTTATTGGTTGGAATTTGGCACTTTACTAGGAGTTTATAGAGACGGAAAATTAATAGCCCACGATACAGATATAGATGTAGGTGTTTTCATAGAAGATTTCTCTCCAAAAATAGAAGCAGCGCTTTTAAAGCAAGGGTTTAAAAAGGTACATAAATTTGAAATCGAAGACGGGAAATACGGGATAGAAGAAAGCTATGAATATAAAGGAGTGAGCTTCGATATATTTTACTTTACCAAGAAAGAAGATGGCATGATTTGTCATTTATTTCCGTTTGATGAAAATAAAAATAGAGTAGTAAGAGAATTATTTACTTCAGCCAATGAATTTAAAAAGATTCAATGGCAAAACATGGAAGTAAACATACCGAGTGATACCGACCAGCGATTAAGAGATACCTACGGAGAGTATACCATTAAAGTGAAAGATTGGTACACACCAGACGCAGCGCTGAATTCGGAAATTATAGATAAAAACTGTACATATTATAAATACTAAACCATGAGCGAATCCTTAAATTTCTGGGAGAATTATTATTCTAATCATCAAATCCCAACAGACGAATCATTCTTCGCCAGGTTTGTGATACCATTCTTGAATGAGGGTGATACTCTTTTCGAAATTGGATGTGGAAACGGAAGAGACAGTGTTTTCTTTGCCAAGCAAGGAATGAAAGTAACGGCATTCGACCAGTGTGAAAAAGAAGTAGGCTTCCTAAACGATGAGTTTAGTGATTTAAAAGACCTTCTCTTTAAGGCAGGTGATTTTACTGATCTAGGAGAGCAAGGAAAAGTCAAGAACGTTTACTCTAGATTTAGCCTGCACTCTGTAGCGCTAGAAAAAGAGATAAACACCTTAAATTGGGCTTCTAGCTCTATTGAGGAGAACGGGCTGTTTTTCATCGAGGTAAGAAGTATATTTGATGAGCTGTGTGGTGAAGGAACAGAAGTGGCTAAAAACGCATACGTTACTGATCATTACAGAAGATTTTTAGAAATTGAGCCGTTTACCAAAAGGTTAGAGGAAGCAGGATTTAACATTTTGTATAAGCTGCAGTCTAAAGGTCTAGCACCTTATAAAACAGAAGATCCAGTAGTGATCAGAATAATTGCCCAAAAAGTATAAGAAGTTTCATGAAATTAAGCCTTTGCATTTGCACATATAACCGAGCAGAAGTGCTCGATGAATGTTTGGACTCTATCTTAAAGAGGAAAGAGCAGTATGCAGATGTAGAAGTATTGGTAGTTAATAATAACTCCTCGGATGCTACGCTCCAGGTTTGTGAAAAGTATAAAGACCACATTCACAATTTTCATTCTGTCACAGAAACTACTCAGGGGTTAAGTTTTGCTAGAAATAGGGCGTTTAAGGAAGCTAAATCTGAATGGGTTTATTATTTAGATGATGACGCTCTGGTCACCGATGGACTTATAGGAAAAATAATTTACCACATAGAAAATTCAGCTTTCGATGTTTTTGGAGGAAGAGCTATTCCATGGTACAAGTTTGGAAAACCGAGCTGGTATAAAGATGAATATGGTTCCTATTCTCTTCCGCATGATTCCCTTTCCAAAGTAGATTCTCCATACTTTCTTATAGGAGTTCAGATGATATTCAAGAAAGCACTTTTAGAGAAATACCAGGGGTTCAATACTTCCATCGGAATGATTGGAGATTCGATTGGATATGGAGAAGAAACTGAAATTCAAATGAGGATGATTAAGGACGGTGTTCAGATTTTTTATGACCCCTCATTAGTCGTTGAGCATTTGGTGCCTAAGTATAAAATGGAGATTGACTGGTTCTTTAAATCAGCATTTTCATTAGGAAGAGATTCTATAGAAATGAAGTCTCGAAGTACTTCATACTTGAACCTGCTGGTGATCGCTATCACTGCCTTTGTGATGTTCTGGATTCATTTAGTAGTGTATACTCCTCAGCTATTAAAGAAGGATTATTACATACAAAACTGGCTCATCGATGTGTTTAAGAAGATAGCGAAGAGAATAGGAATTATCTATCATTCTTTGCTAAGTAAAAACCCTATATAGCTCTCTGAATGTGCATTTAACAATTTTAGAGTAAAACTAATTGGGAACGCGCTCTATCTCGTTTTTATAAGATTAATTTTGAGAGTTCTCAATTAAAGATTCCGTTTTTCGTGAAGAAAGTCTTAATCATAACATATTACTGGCCACCTGAAGGGGGCATAGGCGTTTTAAGATGTTTGAAAATGGCCAAATACCTTAGGCAGCATGGTTGGGAACCCATCATCTACACGGCAGATAAAAAGTACTACGATCATAAAGATGAAAGTAACTTTAAAGACATCCCTGCTGACCTTAAAATCATAAAAGGAAAAATTCGGGAACCTTACGGAATCTATAAGTTACTCAGAGGTAAAAAGAGGACAGAAGGCATGGATAACGTGTTCTATGTAAAAGAAGAAAAAGAGAGTTTTGTAAAAAAGATAGCCATTAAAATAAGAGGGAACTTCTTTATACCTGACGCCAGAGCTATGTGGATTAAGCCTTCGGTGAAAATATTAAACAAGTATCTTCAGGAGAATAAAGTAGACGCCATGATTTCTAATGGACCTCCACATTCCAATACCAGAATAGCCACACTTTTAAAGAAAGCGCATGGTATTCCATGGCTAGCAGATTTTCAGGATCCATGGACACAGGTAGATTATTTTCAACTTTTCAACCTGAGTAAGCGTGCTGAGTGTAAACATATAAAACAGGAACAAGAAGTTTTCGAGCTAGCAGATAAAATCACCATAGTGAGTCCTTCATGGAAAAATGATTTAGAATCTATAGGAGCTAAAGAGTGTGAGGTCATTCCGTGGGGGTATGATAAAGATGATTACCAAAACATAGTTGAGGTAAAGGAGGACAGATGCGTAATGACTCACATAGGTATTTTGGGGTATGATAGACTTCCGGAATTCTTACTGGAGGCTATGGCTGAACTAAGTGCAGAAAATGAAACTTTCAAAAAGAATTTCAAATTAAGATTAGTAGGGTCGGTAGATAAAAAAGTAGTAGAAATAGCCTCTAGCTTGGGCATCTCCGAAATGATAGAGCTTACTGGAAATGTAAAAAGAGATAAAGCACTCTCTATGGCTAAGAGTAGTTCTGTTTTACTACTTCTACTTAATAGGCAAGCCAATGCTCAAGGGAGAATTCCTGCTAAGATTTTTGAGTACTTAGCGCTGAGGAAAAATATTCTAGCACTGGGTCAGCAGGGGAGTGATATTTCTGGAATTCTATCAGAAACTCAGGCAGGAGTTAATATCGAGTATGAGAAAAAGGCAGAGATAAAAAGCTATTTAAGAGACCTGTTCGTTAAGTATGAGAAAGGCGATTTAAATGGCGCTATAGACAGTCAAATTGGAGACTACGATATATCTGTGCTAGTCGGAAAAATGGCTAAATGCCTAGATGAGATAACAGCATAAACAATGTATAAACAGAATAAATTTGAAAAACAATAAATGGGTATCATAGCTAAACAAGCATCCAGAAATGCAGCTCTTATCCTTATTGGTGTCGTTTTCGGTGCTGTGAATAATCTATTTATTCTTCCCAATGCTTTTGAAGATTTTAAAGAAGGCTGGGCATTCTTAGGGTTAGCTTTATCCATAGCTCTTATTTCTTCTCAGCTTTTTTCATTTAGTAGTCAGTCTATTTTCATTAACCGGATTCCTAAGTTAGAAACTGAACAGCAGCAGAATGATTTAGTAAGTCTAGTTCTTATGGCTAGTGCAGCAGGCGCCCTTGTTTTTGGAGGTGGATATTATTTGTTCCAGGATTTCATACTCAGCAGACTCAGTGAGAGTAATGCCTTACTTGTAGAAAAGTATTACAGCAGCATTCTATTGCTCACAGTCGCTCTCATAGCGTTTAATTCTTTTGGTGGGTTTGTGATAGCCAAGTTCAAAACCGTTCAACTTACGGTGGTTCAGGATACGTTCACTAAAGTTTCCTATTTAGCCATAGCCTCCTTATACCTATTCGAATTAATCTCATTCACTACAGTCGTTTGGCTGTTTGTGAGTAGTTATGTGGTAATCGCTGTGGTGATGTTTATTCAAGCACTAAAGAATGGACTGAAATTAGGAATAGCACGCAGGACTGAGAATATTAAGCAAGTGGTGGATTATGCGCTATTTTCCATATTAGATAAAGGAGCCAGTGTAATTATGCAGCGGTTAGATACTATCATGATAGTATTCATTTTAGATTTAGAATATGCGGCAGATTACCTATTGGCTTTCTTCATAGGTTCAGTCGTTTACATCCCTTTTAAATCTATGCTGAGCATAGTTAACCCTATTGTAAGTAAGGAAATAGGACTTGGCCATTTCGAGAAATTAAAGTCTACTTATAAGAAGACTAGTTTATATGGAATGCTCTTGGGAGGGTTTATTTTCGTAGGGGTTTGGACCAATGTAGACTCGCTATTATTACTTCTGCCGGTGAAATTTAGAACCGGAACTTGGGTGATTCTATTTATAGGGTTAAGTAAGATTTTTCAATTATTTGCAGGAATCAGTGGGTCTTATATCGTTTACTCCAAGCACTACAGGTATAACCTCAGGTTAAACTTAATTCTACTCGGTTTAAGTGTCTTTACTAATTTCATAGGAATATGGAGCTATGGAATAAATGGAGCTGCGGCTGCTACAGCAATCAGTATTCTCCTTTATTCTATCATGAAATTATCGTTCGTTTATAGAAAATTTCACTGCCATCCTGTTTCTAAAGAACTATTAAAGCTAGTTCTGCTCCAGTTGATCTGCGTAGCAATATTTATGTCCATCCCTGATTTTGTGACACAACCATTAATTCAAATTACTATAAAATCGGTCATTTTTACAGCAGTGTATTACTTGGGAGTTAGGCTTTTAAAAATAGCTCCAGAGTTAAATTCATTATCATCTTTAAAAGAATCTCTGAACCCTAAAAAATAAAAGAATGGCGAATTACTTGTCTATCCCTACATTTGTTTTAACTCGATTATAAAAATGGAAAACACTAAAGTAGGAGTGCTAGGAGGAGGGAGTTGGGCTACAGCCATAGTGAAACTCCTAACCAATAACCTGAAGCAGGTAAACTGGTGGATGAGAAATGAAGAAAGCATTTCGCATATTAAGTCATACGGACATAACCCTAAGTACATTAGAGCTATTCAGTTTGATACAGACAGTCTCCATATCAGCAGTGATATGCAGGAGGTAGTAGATAAATCAGACATCTTATTTATAGCTATTCCAGCAGCATTCTTAGACACTACTTTTCAGCATTTTAAGCTGAAAGGGATGGAGAACAAAATCATATTCTCGGCCATTAAAGGAATGGTGGTGGAATACCATAGTATTCCAGCTCGGTATTTTCATAAAGAATTTGGAACCTCTTATGATAACATAGGAATCGTATGTGGGCCCTGTCATGCAGAGGAAGTAGCCAAAGAACAGTTAAGTTATCTTACGCTGGGATGCCCAGTAGAAAAAACAGCTCAACTAGGCGCTGATATGTTAGCCTGCAGATACATAAAAACATTTACTAGTGACGATGTATTCGGAGCTGAGATTTCTGCGGTTCTGAAAAATATTTATGCTGTGGCAGCAGGAATATGTCATGGATTAGGATACGGAGATAATTTCCTGGCCGTTTTAATTAGTTCAGCCATAAGAGAAACTTCAGATTTTGTAGACGCAGTGCACGAAATCCACAGAGATGTTAAGTCCTCAGCTTATTTGGGTGATTTACTCGTTACAGCATACTCTCCACACTCTAGAAATAGGTCTTTCGGAACTATGGTAGGAAAAGGGTATTCAGTAAAAGGAGCTCAGCTAGAAATGAATATGATAGCAGAGGGTTATTATGCCACTGAAAGCATTTACGAAATGAATAAAAAGTTCAATGTAGATATGCCTATAGCCGAGGCTGTCTATCGAATTCTTTACGATGGTATCACGCCTGTGGTAGAAATGAGAATATTGTCAGAAAAATTGAGTTGATGGTGTAGGTTAGAAATCTGATTTCCTAGTGTTTTGGTATCTTTATACTTTGCAACTGATTATAGGAAAACTGCGTCTTTACTTGTACTATACATAACTTGAATTTTAAAGTCATACATATCGCTTTTGCAGTCTTTTTAGTTTTCTCCAGTATTTCCCTGTTGAATTCCCAAATCACCTTTATAGAAAACTTAGGGCAGTGGGATGATAGAGCGGCTTTTCGTTCTGAGATAAATGGGGCTTTTCTCTATTTAGGAGAAGATAGAATTACGTATAATTTATATGAGCCAGCGCTGTTAGATCACATTCATCCTGGTGGAAAAGAGCTAGAGCCTAGAACAGAATTCTGGTGGCATGCCTATGAAGTTCGTTTTCTGCATTGCAACGCCATAACTCCCTCAGGAATAAAGCCTAAATCTCATTTTCATAATTATTACTTGGATAGAAACCCTGAAAAATGGGCAGAAGGAGTAAAGCTTTATGATAAAGTGGACTATGATAATCTTTATGATGGTATAGACATGATTATTTATCAAGGAGGAAATTCACTGAAGTATGACTTTATAGTAGAGCCAGGCGCAGACCCTAAAGATATTCAGTTGAACATTAATGGAGCTGATGAGGTGAGATTAGTAAATGGAGAATTAGTAATCACTACGAAAGTGAATACGGTAACAGAATCAGAGCCCTATACCTATCAGTTTATAGCGGGTAAAATTATAAATATCGAAAGCAGTTACATCCTTAAAAATGGGATAGTATCCTTTAAAATTGGAGATTATAATCCTGCATACAAGCTAATTATAGATCCTGAATTAATCTTATCTACAGGTACGGGTTCTACTTCTAGTAATTTTGGATTTACGGCTACTTATGACCAAGATGAAAATTTAATAGCTGGAGGAAATGTTTTTTCCAATGGCTTCCCTACTACTCTAGGAGCATTCCAAACGACATTTGGTGGTGACTACAGTGATGCTTACATCACTAAGTTCAGTGATGATGGATCCGAATTGCTTTACAGTTCCTATATCGGAGGAAGTGATAATGAAAGGCCTCATAGCATAATCTCCTCATTGGATAATGATATTTATGTGATGGGAACAACTGGGTCTGCCAATTTCCCTATTACTGCTGGAGCCTACGATACATCTTTTAATGGCGGGAGTAGTTTTGATATTTCGACTTCTTTAGGAGATCATGATAATGGATGTGATATTTTCATAGCTCAGATAGATGGTGAGAATGGAGGGCTTGTAGCATGCACATTTGTAGGAGGAACTGGAAATGATGGGCTAAATTCGTCACCGTTTTTGGAGTATAATTATGCAGATGTATTCAGGGGTGAAATAATTATAGACGAAGATGAAGCTATTTATATTACCACATCTACCTCTTCCCAAGATTTTCCTACAACCGCTTTAAGCGCTCAAAATATTTATGGCGGAGGTGTAACAGACGGAGTGGTGTTTAAGATGAATTCTAATCTGAGCGTACTGCAGTGGTCTACCTATTTCGGAGGAAGTGCAGATGACAGTGGGTATAGCCTGCAGCCAGATTCAGAAGGAAATCTTTATATGGCGGGAGGAACCAATAGTTCGAATCTGCCCACTTCGGCAGGAGTACTTAACACTACTAATCCAGGCGGTGTAAGTGGATATGTAAGCAAGTTTAACTCCGCGGGCAGTGCTATTCTAGGGTGTACTTATATGGGGACAGGTAATTATGATCAGGCTTATTTTATTCAATTAGACCCAGATGATGATGTGTATGTGGTAGGTCAGACTACTGGAAACTATCCTATTCAAGGCACGGTATACTCTAATCCTAATAGTGGACAGTTCATTCATAAATTCACGAATGACCTAAATACATCTTTATGGAGCACTACCATAGGAACGGGAAGTGGCCAAGTAGATATCTCTCCTACTGCATTTTTGGTGAGCGACTGCAATAAAATTTTCTTGGCAGGATGGGGAGGAGCTACCAATGGATTTAGTCAAGCTACTTCGAGTACCACCTTTGGATTACCTATAACTTCAGATGCATACCAGTCCAGTACAGATGGGAGTGATTTTTACTTAATCGTATTGGAAGAAGAGGCTACAGGATTATTGTACGCTACCTATTTTGGTGGAGGGATTAGTAATGAGCATGTGGATGGAGGAACTAGTAAATTCAGTAAAGATGGGGTCGTCTATCAAGCAGTTTGTGCGGGATGTGGCTCTAATAGTGATTTCCCCTCTACGAGTAATGCCTGGAGTAATCAGAATAATACGGCCAACTGTGATTTGGGTGTTTTTAAGTTTAATCTTGGAAGAGCAGAAGTAGAAATAGGATTAGATGCCCCAGATATTGTTTGTTTAGATGACGAAATCCAACTGACCAATCTTTCTGATGAGGATTTAGATATCGAATGGAATTTTGGTAATAATGAAACTAGTTTAGAGGATAGCCCATCGATTTCTTATGACGAGGCTGGCACGTATATTATTTCTTTAACTGGAAATGACAATACAGGTTGTTTGGATGGGAATGTAGATCAGGTGACTATAGAAGTAGTAGGGGATGTAAACCCAGAAATAATAGCCCCAACGAGCATTTGTGCCGGAGAAGAGATTACAGTTACTGGTCTAGGAACTGAAAATGCATATTGGGAGATAAATCCTCTTTTACCAAATCTGATAGAACATGAAGTTTCTATTCAGCCCTCTGAAACAGTAATTATAGAGTTTACCGACTTAAATGTATGCAGTGAAGAAACAGTAACAGCGACTATAGAAGTAGATGCGCTGGAAATAGAAATAGCAGCAGCAGAAGAAATATGTCTAGGAGAATCTATCACTGTAACAGCAGAGGGAGGAACAGTATTCGAGTGGACGAATGAAGATGAGGTAGTGATTAGTGAAACGGCTTCATTTACTGTGAGCCCAGAAGTAACGAGTACCTATACGCTTTATTCTGCCACTTCTCTGGGGTGTGAGGGTGAAGAGTCGGTAACGATAGGAGTAGTGCCAGAAGCTCCGGGTGGAGATAATTATGGGCCACTTTTCGTGTGTGAATCAGAGGAGTTAACCATAAGTGCTAATGCGGGTAATAGTTGGTTCTGGACTCCAGGAGACTTCACTACTCAGTCTATAGTCGTAAATCCAATAGACGCTACGTTGTATGAAGTCTTAATAAATAATGTTTGTGGTGAGGGGGTAGATGAAGTTTTTGTGCAAGTAGGAGCAGCAGAAGCTACTATTATGGAATCAGACTCTATTTGTTATGAAGATGATATTCTACTTACTGCTGGAGGAGGCTTAGTTTATAACTGGTCTAATCTGACCACTGGAGAAGAGGTAGAAATTCCATTTGTGTCTCCCGAAAACACTTCAGAGTTCCAGGTAGTAGTAACTGATGTCAATGGATGTCAGGACAGCACTACCACCATTATTACAGTGCTTTCATTACCACTGGTAGATGCTGGGCCCAATATCGAGGTGATGTTCTTAGATACAGCCGTTTTAATGGGAAGTGTGAGCACGGAGGATTACTGGTGGAGCTCTCATGAAGATTTGAGTTGTTTGACTTGTCTAGAACCTACAGTTTACCCATCGGCCAATCATTGGTATTTTTTAAATGTCATAGACGAATTTGGGTGTAAGAATTATGATGGCGTGCTGGTAGAGGTCACAGGTCCGCTGTACGTCCCTAATTCGTTTACTCCCAATGGAGATGGGATTAATGACGTTTTTAGAGCAGATGGTCTCTTAGTAGCAGGATTTAATATGCAGATTTATAATAGATGGGGAGAGATGATCTTCGAGAGTAATGATCCCACTTACGGTTGGGATGGAAGGTACAAAGGTTTTGAACCAATAATAGATACCTATACCTGGAGAATATCTTATAAAGATTACAAATACGGCCGAAAAATATCTGTGGGGCATGTAACTCTTGTGGAGTAAAGACTCACTTCTTTTTCCTGAAAATCAGTCCTTCGATTGTTCCTCTTCCGGCTCTTTAGGCAGAAGAGTAAACGTCATTCTGTGAGATTCGGTAGGGCCGAATTCTTTTATAGCCGCTCTATGTGCTTTAGTAGGATAACCTTGATTTTGTTTCCAATTATACTCAGGATGAATCTCATGCAGAGCAGACATATAATCATCTCTATGGGTTTTGGCTAAAATAGAAGCAGCGGCTATGCTCATGTATTTTCCATCACCTTTAATAACGCATTCATGTGGGATCCCGTCATAGGCATTAAATCTGTTTCCGTCTATGAGCAGAAGTCCTGGTTTTTTTGAAAGCTGGTCCACCGCTCTGTGCATAGCCAGAAAAGAAGCATTGAGTATATTTATGTCATCTATTTCTTTCTCTGTCACTATTCCCACAGCCCATGCTAAAGCTTCGTTTTCTAAGATAATCCGCAGTTCGTCTCTATTTTTTTTATTTAGTTTTTTGGAATCATTCAGCACAGAGTTTTTAAACCCTTTTTTTAGAATGACCGCTGCCGCAAAAACAGGTCCGCACAAACACCCTCGTCCGGCTTCATCACATCCTGCCTCTATGCCTTTTTTATGGAAAGAAAATTTAAGACCCATCCGCCACAGTTTTTAATACAGCGTTCCAAAGCGCATCTGAAGTTCGTTTCCAGTTAAATGTTTCCAAGCGCTTCCCCCCTTTTAAAACCATGTCTTTCCTTAGGCTTTCATCTGTGGTTACGCGTTGCATAGCTTGAGCTATTCCGTTATAATCTTTAGGTGAAAACATCAGTGCAGCTTCTCCGGCCACTTCAGGGAGTGAGGTGGTGTTACTGCATATTACAGGAAGTCCGGCTGCATAGCCTTCTAAAACAGGAATGCCGAACCCTTCGAAATGGGGAATGTAAAGAAGTGCTTCTGCCCCAGCATAGAGCTCTTTTATATCTCCAAAATCTTTTCTGCCTAGGAGAATAATATCGTTTTTAACGGAGCTAGTAAGCAGCGCATTTTTCATTTCTTCATCCCACATATAGTCATGTCCAGCTAATTTTAATTGGTGATCAGTTTTATACGTTTCTTTAAAAAGAGTGAATGACTTTATGAGACCAGCTATATTTTTTCTAGGAACCTGAATGCCGATAAAAAAGAAATAGGGATTTTCTTTTTGAGGAGTGTTTTGAACTGCCAGTAGTTTTTCATTAAACCCATTATATACCACATCTATTTTATCTGCTTCTATTCCATAACTCTCAGAGATGTCTTTTTTACTATAGGCACTAACCGTAGCTATTCTATCAGCATTAGCGGCACATTCAGGAAAGCTAGAATTATAGAAATGAGCCAATTTTTCGGTCATCCATTCAGGGTGGTGGTGAAAATTCAGGTCATGGATGACAGTTAAAACAGGCACATTTATAGGGTGAGCATACTGTCCGTCTAGAGAAATAAAAATATCAGGTTGAATTTTGTTTACATAACGTTTAGCTGCAGAGTTCCACCAGTTGATTAAAAATAATCTTCTGGCAGGAGGCAGCAGAACCTTATGCTGAACATTAGGCCCAGAAATCTGTTCTTTCAGGGAGCTTTTATCGGTGAGTAGAATAAACTCATGTTCAGGAAAACGCGTGACCCATCTTCGAACTATCTCGTAAGAAAACCAGCCTATACCATCCATTCCATCTGGCCTAACTAAACGTGTGTTAATAGCTATTTTCATGTGTTTGTCTTCCTCAGAAATGTTATTCTGACTAAATTTAACGTTCCCTCTAAAATAGAGGTTAGTGAAATATGCTGCAGTATATGATTATCGTATTGGATAGCCCAAAAATAAACGTTCAAATTTCAGAATTGGCATTTCTCTAAACTTTTGCAACGCTCTTATGAAACATCCGTATTTTTCAACTTGAAATCAGTGAAAAAAACTGCTCAATAATTACAATATTAGCGAACGATTTTAGTTTTACTTTTTGACCAATTCAAACTATAGCAGAAGTTCCACTGTGTGTGTTATTTTTGCGCAAATTTATAGACCTTATGACTGAGAAGAATACTCCAGCTCAAAACCCTGAAGAATCAGGGTACTTTCAATCGTTTAATCTATTAGTATTTTTTTATAAATGGCGTTGGCCTATTGTGATTATATGTGCTTTAGCGGGAGTAGCTTCGGTTATAGCGGCTTTCACTATACAGGAAAAATATAAAAGCACAGTAGAATTCTTTGCGGTACCGCAGGTGTCACTAGGTTCTCAGATTACAGAGGAAGTCATTAATGATGACATTCTAGAATTCGGAGATAAAGATGTGGCCGAGCAGATGCTCCAGTTATTAAACTCTGAACAGATTAAAACCGCTATTATAGCCAAATACAACCTTTGGAATCATTATGATATAGAAGAGGGTGAACCTGGTGCTAATACGATTATGGGAGAAACGTATGATGAAAACATTTCTGCTAGGCTTACTAAATACACCTCTGTTTCTATTCAGGTGTTAGACCACAGTCCTGATACAGCGGCTATGATAGCCAATGATGTAGTGGCATACTTAGATACGGTCTCTGCTCGACTAAGAAACGGAATGGCCGAGAAAGCATTTAATTATGCTATAGAAGGGTATGAGTCGCTACAGGTGGAGAAGTTAGAGATAGAAAATGGGTTAAATGACCTGAGAGATAAGGGAGTTTATGCCTATAGCATACAGTTGGAGGGAATAAATGAGCAGTATGCTACTGCCATAAATGAAGGGAGAAGTAAACAAGCTGAAATTCTAAATGAGCAGATGCGTGATCTTTCTCAGTATGGTGTACAATACATCAGTCTGGAAAGGGCTTTAGGAAACATCATAAACAGAGAAGATAGATTTAAGAAAAATATAGAGCGATTCGGGATAGATATGAATTCTCAGATATCAGCATCTCAGATTGTAAACAGTGCTTCTATTCCTGATAAAAAGGCCTATCCGGTGAGGTGGCTTATTTGTGTAATGTCAGTCCTTTCTGCTTTTGTGTTTTCTGTAATTGTTCTTCTGTTGTGGGAGAATGTTTCTTCTCTGAGGGCTCAGGGTAAAATAGAATTTTAAGCTAAGCGTTGCAAAACACCAACCTTAAATATATCTATGCCATAGGCGGTTTGTTTGCAGTATTGCAGGCATTGGCCATTGGATTTGAGTTTTTCTACTTCAGTCTAATTCCTATAGTAATGCTGGTATTAGTGCTCGCGTTCTATAAGATGGATTACCTGTTGTTAGGGATAGTCTTTATGGCTCCTATTTCGGTAAATCTAGATGATTTGGGATTGGAGGGTGCGGGCTTGTATTTGCCTACAGAACCACTTCTAATAGGAGTGATGCTCCTGTTTATTATGAAAATGCTGGCCAATCAAACTATAGATAAGCGAATTTTCACGCATCCTGTTAGTTGGTGTATTTATGCCTATTTCATATGGATATTCATCACCAGCTTTACGAGCTCCCAGCCTCTAGTGTCGTTTAAATACTTAATTAGTAGAGCTTGGTTTGTGGTGAGTTTTTTCTTTATAGCCATCCATTTATTTAAAAACATAAAAAATATAGATCGGTACTTCTGGTTATATATGTTTCCGCTATTTTTCGTAATGTTCTATACGTTAACTAGGCATGCTATGGAAGGTTTCGAGCATGATCCAGCACACTGGGTAATGACTCCTTTTTTCAATGACCATACTTCTTACGGAGCAGCTTTGGCATTTACGCTGCCTACATTCGTAGGAATGCTATTTACAGATAAGCTAAAGACGACCACTAAGCTGCTTTTAGTTCCAGCACTAGCCATATTCGTAACAGCACTTATTTTATCGTATACCAGAGCTGCATGGGTTAGTCTTATAGCTGCTGGAGTAGTGGGCTTGTTTATGTATTTAAGAGTGAAACTATCCACGTTGGTTATTCTTACAGCCTTAGGTGGGGTGTTTGTGTTTTTTACCATAGAGCAGGTCTTAATGGATTTAGAAAGAAATAAGCAGGACAGTTCAGATAGCTTTAGTGAGCACGTAGAAAGTATCTCTAACATCAGTTCAGATGCCTCCAATCTGGAAAGACTGAACAGATGGAATGCTGCGCTAAAAATGTTCGAAGAAAGACCCATAGTAGGATGGGGGCCTGGAAGCTATGCATTCGAATATGCGCCTTTTCAGAGTTCTGCTGATAAAACTATAATTACTACAGATAGCGGAGATGCAGGAAATGCGCACAGTGAATATCTCGGACCTCTGGCAGAAATGGGCTTCTTGGGTCCTTTGCTTTATTTGCTTATACTAATAATGGTAACCATTACAGCATTTAGAGTGGTTTACGCGCTGCCTAATGGGCATATAAAAATGCTCGCCATCACTTGTTATCTTGGATTATTCACCTACTACATTCATGGAGTATTGAATAATTTCTTAGACACTGATAAAATATCGTGTGTGTTTTGGGGATTCTCTGCCGTACTAGTGGCATTGGATTTATTTCACTTGCCAGAAAAGGAAGATTCTTCTAAGTAAATCGGAGCGTAAGAATTGCAGTATCATCCATAAAGGGCATTTCACCTCGGTGATTATTTACTGCTGTAATCAATTTACTATTTATTTGTTCAGAGCTAGCGGCAGGATTTTTTTCTAGAATTTCCATTACGCGTTCTATTCCGAACTCCTGCATCTGATCATTCTCTATCTCTACCAGTCCATCAGTAAAACAGACGAGTCTAGAATTGGGTTTAATGAAAACGGAACCCTCACTAATACTCGGAATTTCTTCTAACATGCCTAGGCCCAAAGATCCATCGGTTAGCTCTATAATGGCATCAGTTCCGTTTTCTAACACTGGAGGATTATGACCACAGTTGATATAAATCAGCTCACGAGTCTCATTGTTCCAGAGGCCTATAAACATGGTGATGTACTTCTCTCCCATAGCACTGCTATTCACCTTTTTGTTGAGATCTCTTACTACATCCTTTAGCTGCTGATTCGTGTAGCTAAATATGGCGCGTAAATGCGCTTGAAAATTACTCATAAGAAAAGCAGCACTCACTCCTTTTCCACTTACATCTGCTATGCAGAACATTTTTCGGCCATCTGCTAGAGTAACGAAATCATAATAATCTCCTCCCAGTTGTGCGTGGGGTTTGTAGAAGCTGGCAGCATCTAACTCGGCAGTACTTTCTATTTTATTGGGAACCAATAGCTGCTGGAGTTCTGCCGCTAATTCTAGTTCTTT
Organism: Cryomorphaceae bacterium ASP10-05a; assembly: GCA_000981645.1. Lineage (GTDB taxonomy): Bacteria > Bacteroidota > Bacteroidia > Flavobacteriales_D > Sanyastnellaceae > ASP10-05a. Next base: position 263,404 of record LAQC01000003.1, read on the forward strand.
CTTCACCATCTGCTGCGCTATGTTTTCTAATGCGAGCGACTTATTTCTGATAGCTACTATTATAATATTGGTAAGCGTTTGAATATAATTCATATGCTTAATAGCAGGAGATATTTTAAGCTCCTCCTCGGCCAGATCACCTACGAGTAGATAAGCTATAGGCGCATTGTTATGGTGCACCGGAATAACTATATCAAAAGACTCTTGAGTTCCAGTTCCGGTAGACAGTGAGATAGAATCTGTTGCATGGAAGAGCGACTGATCCTTTACATCATAAATTTCATCTGTAACGCCTATTTTAAGAATGCATTTCCATGACTCATCAAAGGAAAAAAGGAGAAGTTTATCTATCCCCAATTCTTCTACAGCAGCTTGTTTAAACAGGCCGAGTAGCTTTTCTGTAGGCGCCTCAGCATTTATAGCCTTGGTAATTTCCAGCATAGACTTCAACTTGAAGTCCTTTACTTTCATTTTTTCTATAAGTCTGTCTACTTTACTTGCCATAGTTAAAATTCATCTCTAACACTCCTTATTAAGGGTGTTCTCAGCTTTGTAATTCTTCTATTATTTCAGGAAGCTTGCGTATTAATGCCAGCTCTCTCCATTTAGCTCTGGCCTCTATAGCTG
>LAQC01000003.1:264155-270299 GCA_000981645.1 Cryomorphaceae bacterium ASP10-05a
TGATGCAGCATCCAGCTATTCCTACCTGTGCTGCCATCAAGCATCTTTCTCCTATCTGCGTATCATGGCCTACATGCACTTGTGCATCAAGTTTAGAACCTTTTCCTATTCTAGTATTTCCTGTAACTCCTCTGTCTATAGAGCATAGCGCTCCTATCTCCACATCATCTTCTATAGAAACACCGCCTGCAGTGTGTAACTTATCGAACTTATCTTCTCTAGTTTTATAGTAGAAAGCATCTCCTCCGATTACAGTGTTGGCATGAATAATCACGTTGTTTCCCACAGTAATATCATCATACATTACTACTCCAGGGTGAATGGTACAGCCGCTTCCTATCTTCACATTAGAACCTAAATGCACTCCTGGAGCTATCGCAGTTCCTTCTCCTACTTCAGAAGTTGGCCCTTTCCAGTTAGTAGCTCCTTTAAAGTGGCGTAGCAATGCGTTAAATGCATCAAACGGGTCATTACAAACTATGATGGCTTTACCTGCTGGAATCTCTGTAAGCTTATTTATTAGGATAACAGAAGCAGCGCTTTGCAACGCTTTTTCATAATGCTTAGGATGATCCACAAAAACCACCTCACCCTCACGCACCAGGAGAATCTCATTAACGCCTGTAATCTCCACATATTCATTCCCATACCATGAGCCATTCACTATCTCGGTGACTTCTCTTAGGGTATATTTTCGTGGGAACTTCATAAAGGGTTGAGGTTATAACGAGAGGCTTTATTTTTTGATTCTTTCTGAGTATGTTCCGGCTTTCGTATCCACTTTTACCCAGTCTCCTGTGTTTATGAATAGAGGAACTCTAATTTCTGCTCCATTGTCTACAATAGCTGGTTTAGTACTGTTGGTCGCAGTATCTCCTTTAAGTCCTGGCTCTGTGTAAGTAATTTCACACTCAATGTGATTTGGTAAATCACAGCTCAGAACTTTTTCCTCCTCGGCATGAAAAACGATAGAACAGTTCAAACCATCTTTAAGAAACTGAGGAGCATTGATCGCGTGTTTTTGCACTGCTATTTGCTCATACGTTTCTGTATTCATGAAATGGTAACCCATATCATCATTGTATATGTATTGGTGCTCTCTCGTTTCTATTCTTACCGGTTCTATTTTCACTCCAGAGTTAAACGTATTGTCTACCACTTTTCCTGTGTCTAAACTTCTAAGTTTAGTTCTTACGAATGCGGGTCCTTTTCCAGGTTTAACGTGAAGGAATTCTATAACCTGCCATAGACCATCTTTCCACTTAATACAAAGTCCGTTTTTTATATCTGCTGTATTTGCCATTGCTTTTATTCTTTCCTACAAACATAGCTAAAACGATGGTTCAGAGTTGAAGGTTTGACGTTTATATGAGTGGCATGAAATATCCCCTTAAGCGTATGACTAAGTCAGATAAGCGTGTCTGTTGTATTTTGTTTATGAGTTTGTTAGGTCTGATTAAGAGAATTAAATCGCACTTAAAACTTCCACCTGACCTGAATCTTCATCTCGTCTCTGCGGTTGTTTAAGATTTCGTTATTCCCACTTGAGATAGTGGATCGGTCATTGTAAAACCACTGACTCCATCTCACCCATAAATCTACACGCCTTTTAATTTTAAATTTAGCCATGGCGTACATCCTAGAACCTCTTCCAAAGTAGGGTGGGACTGAGAATACATAAAGCAAATCATTTTCGTACGCATAGATTCTAGCATCATAACTATCCATAGCGAAATGCGCATATCTCAGTGAAATCTGATAAGGCTTTCCCTGCGGTTTGTAAATGAAATCTTGGTAAAATAAGAATCCGTTTTCATCTGCTTGGTCTTGTTCTGAGAACTGTGAAAACTCCAATCTAGATTTCAACTGAAACGCTGCAGTAGGTTTCCAAGCAGCATGAAACCGCAGTGAGCGTTTAGTTATCTCGGTAGGGAAATCTATGATAGACTCTAAACCAGTAGCGTTTTGTTCCTTGGTTTCTGTTCTGTATCGGATGTAATACTCTTGACTTCTGCTAGGCTTGTAAGTAAACTGTGCCAGGTATTCAGTTCCATTGGAAGGAGCATCTGTTCTAAACCGCAACCACGGGAATGTAAAGCGGTCTGCATAGGCAGTAAACTTTATTCTTCTGTTGGGCTTGTAACTGATTCCTGTAAAAAGGCCTTTTTCATTTTTGGTGCCACCAGTTTCTCCGAATCCATTATTCAGTACAGAATGAAAATCTCTGCTGTAGTTTCTATAAACAGCACTCAGGGAGAGTTGTTTATTTAAAGAAGCGAGTAGTCCTGTGATAAGGGCAGTTCCTCCATTGGCACTTCTAGCGGCTTCTCCATATAAGTTGAGGTTTTTCCACACCTTTCCATAATCGATACTGTAGGCAGTGTTCTCTCTAGCAGAAAACTCGAATTGGTTATAGAGGCCTAAATTCCTGTTTAGGTTTAGATCGTATTTAGTCCGAACTACATTGGCGCCCAGTTTCCATCCTCTTAGAATAGTGGTAACGTTGGCTCCTATGTGTTCTTCGATTACTCCGTCTTTATCGGCTATTTCATTATCTGTACGGTGAACTCCTGTGTTCTGTATACTGGTAAACTCTTGAATATCTAGATTTAGAGAATCTGTGGATTCTGCCAGATTCCCGTCTATTTTCTTTCTGCTGTAAAATACGGTAACATCCAGTTTCTCAGGTCCGAATGTGACAGCTCCACCACGCAGAAAAAGGTTTTCATCGGCTGAGGTATTTGCCTTTAAGCCTACAGTCGGTCTCTTGGCAGTATTTATATCGGCAGATTTTCCGAAAGCATAACCGCTCCAAGTAACTAAACCCTGACCGAATTTAGCGTGGTAATCTCCCAGTGCTACACGCTTAATAAATCCATCGTTTTTATAGAAAACATGGCCTGAGTAAAAATCAAATCCATTGGGGTTAGAACCCGTAAAAAATTCTTCTCCTGCATCTTTCTCTCCAGTGATTCCTAAAGAAAACCGACTTCCTTTAGTGTAACGGTAACGCATATAAAGTCTATCGGCTGTTCCTTTAAAAGGTGTTTCGCCATCTTCATTTTGAAGAAACCCCCGTTGATCTTGGAATTGACGTTGGTACCGCATCCAAAGTTCATTTCTACCTCCATCGAACACGCTCAGCACATTCCTTCTAGGTACAGCCTGCTTTTCTGCTACCACCACGAAGGGGAGCATAAGGTGAATAGTCTCTTTATCCAGAAATCTAATTTGTTTTAACTCATAAATGCTGATGAAGTCTCCATACTTCTCTCGGTGAGTAATAAGCGCCTGGAGCTGAATCTCGTTTAGAAAGAATAAAGCTCTTAGTTCATCTTCAGAAGCAGAATTTAAGTTGAGCGGTCTTTCGAGTAGTGCATTAAACGAATCAAAGAGGGCGGTTAAATCTACCTCTCCATTTTCATCTAAATCTTCATTGAGTAATTCTATTCGCTCTTCTATAAGTGCTCTATTGGCAGCTTCTCTTTCTTTTCTGGATTGAGCGTGTGTGGTTTGACTAAAAACCATCAATCCTAAAACGAGGAGGGTGAATGGGAATGTATTTCTCATTGCTACGCAGAAAAACCTTCTATAGAATATGCTGCTTAGCCCGTTATTCATTTCTATAGGTAAAAGAAATCATAGGAGAAAAGCCGAGTACTTGGTGGTAAAGACTGGCTAAATCCACAGACCATTTGGCTGGGCTGTAACCGAACCCAAAGGATAGTCCTCTATCCAAAGTAGAAACGCCACCCCTCAGATGCCACTCTTCCAGAGGGGAGTATTCTAGGGCTGCAGATAAATTAGGGTCTAAATCCAAATCCTTGGAGACATCTGCTAGCAGGCTAAGATTATCTGCTAGCTTATATTTCAATCCACCACTTATAACCGACTGCACATACTGCTGCATTACCTCGGTGGATAGCTCAGACCTATTGGGGTTTTTAATTACCAATCCTACAGTTACCTTGTCATTAAAGTCATATTGTAACCCCAGATTAGCAGTGACAGCGGAGTACTTACCAAAACCTTCAGCTATAGAGACATTGAAATAATTCAGTTGGACGCCAGCTCTGAATTTTTCGCTGAGCTGCATGGCGTATGTCCCAGAAAACTGGTTTTGTGTATAGGCATCGTACCCGAAACTGTGAACTACTAGTCCAAATCTTCCTTTTCCTACTTTTAAAGAAGCCACCAAGTCTCTAGAAGAAAGTTCAGAAATACTGAATCTATTTACGTAAGAAGCGCCTGCTTGCCATCGCTCTTGAGTCGTAATTATCCCTGCGGGGTTGAGTAATCCTTGCCAAACACTATTGTCAGCGATTCCTGTATTTGAGAGTGCGCCATACCTAGCTCCAGCTATTTCAGTAGTCGATTGTGCGTTGCAATGTATTGCTGCGCCCAAGAAGAAGCTAAAAAGAATAAAATTTTTCATGCCTGTTTTCACACTGCCAAATATAGAGCGTTTTGTAAGATTCAAGTCAGAAGATTGATTATGAAAAATAAGTGGAATAAGAATATTAGTAATTTAAAAAGAAATGGTAGATTTGCGCTCCCTTTTAAAGAAAAGGGATGCTTCAATGAAGCGATGCGGATGTGGTGAAATTGGTAGACACGCTAGACTTAGGATCTAGTGCCGTGAGGTGTGTGGGTTCGAGTCCCTCCATCCGCACCAGGAGATGAAAGAGGAGCAGGAACCTGCTCCTCTTTTTATTTTAAAAACGATTTTATATCTAACACAAATGAATATCACTCAAGAGAATATTGACGATTTAAATGCAATCGTAAAAATCGAACTTACTCCAGAAGATTATCAGTCTAAAGTAGATAACGCCTTAAAACTGGCTAGAAAGCAAATGACACTGCCAGGTTTCAGAGCTGGTCAGGTTCCTATGAGTTTAGTGAAAAAGCAGCATGGGAAGACTGTGTTAGCCGATGAGATGAATAAAGTCCTTCAGTCAGCGTTAGGCCGTTATATTCAGGAAACGCAGCTAAGAGTGTTGGGAAATCCGCTGGCCAAAACTGCAGATGACCAAGGTGGAGATTGGGAGAATCCTTCTAACTTCATTTTTGAGTATGAAGTGGGATTAGCGCCAATAGTAGAAGTGAAAATTACTGCCAAACAAAAATTAGAGTACTTCAAGGTAAAAGTAGATGATAAGCTTATCGAAAGACAGATGAGTGATTTGGCTAAGCGATATGGTAAGATGTCTGAGCCTGAGGTGAGCGGAGAAAACGATCTTTTAATCGGGACTCTAATCGAGTTAGAGAAAAAAGAAATCAAGCCTGGTGGAATCATGAATGAGACCACTATCAGTTTAGAACACTTAGATGACAAGAAAACTAAAACTGCTTTAGTAGGAACAAAACCAGAAGATGAAATCACAGTTAAACTAAGGAAGTTAGCGAATAGTGATGCTGATTTAGCTAAGCTTCTAGGTCTATCTATAGCAGATGCAAAGGCTGTAAAGTCTGACTTTATGTTCAGAGTAAAAGAAATAAAAAACATAGTTCCTGCAGAATACAATGCCGAGTTGTTCGATAAGCTTTTCGGGCCTGGAACGATGACTACAGAGGAAGAGTTCAAGAATAGAACAAGGGAAGATTTGGAGAAAATGTTCAACCTAGACACTGAAAAGATTTTCAGAAGAAAAATGATAGAGCATTTAATAAATACTACAGACATTCCTCTTCCAGATGAATTCCTTAAAAGATGGATTACTAAAACTTCAGACAAGAATTTATCTCCAGCAGAATTAGAGGTAGAATACCCTAATTATAAAAGATCTCTTTGCTGGCAGTTAATAGAAAACAACATAGCTGCTAAATACAAGATTCAGGTTACTGAAGAGGACGCTAAGGTGAAAGCTAAAGAGTTAATGACTGCACAGTACGCGCAGTATGGTCTTCCGTTGGATGATGAGCAGTTGGATGCATTCGCAATGCAGGCATTGGCTAAAGAAGAAGATTCTAAATATATCTATGATACTTTAGTAGAAGAGAGAATAGCAGAAGCAGTAAAAGGAGAAGTGAAGCTGGTAGAGAAAGAATTAGCTTACGAAGACTTCTTAGCTTGGGCACAGTCTTAAGAAGATGAAGTCGAAGTTTTAAATCAGAAGATTTTAACGATTGTTATAAAAACTA
>LAQC01000003.1:270356-292458 GCA_000981645.1 Cryomorphaceae bacterium ASP10-05a
AATACTTCATCATTAACCACTAATAATTACTTAAGCCGCTCTCAACTTGTTCAGCTTAGACTTAGAGAACTTCTCCTCAGCGTAAGCCAATGTTATCTTGAACTCTTTAATTTCTTCTTCAGAAGGGAGGTCGAACATGGCATCTGTCATGATAGCTTCACAGATCGACCTCAGTCCTCTAGCTCCTAATTTATAGTCCAGTGCTTTTTCTACTATAAAGTCCAGCACTTCTTTATCGAAAGTCAGTTTCACGTCATCCATCTCGAATAACTTCACGTACTGCTTCATTAAACTATTCTTAGGTTCCGTAAGAATTCTCTTTAGCACATCTCCTGTTAATGGGTCTAAGTGAGAAAGAACAGGGAATCTACCTATTAACTCAGGTATAAGACCGAATGTTTTTAAATCCAATGGACTTACATAACTGAGAAGATTAGTCTCATCAGTAATGTTTTCTGTTCCATCATTAGAGTAACCGATAGGATTTGTTTTTACTCTTCTCTTAATGTGCTGCTGAATACCATCAAAAGCACCACCACACACGAATAAAATGTTTTTAGTTTCTACAGAAATCATCTTTTGCTCTGGGTGTTTTCTTCCTCCCTGAGGTGGAACATTCACCGTAGAACCCTCTAATAATTTAAGTAAAGCTTGCTGAACCCCTTCTCCACTTACATCTCTCGTAATAGAAGCATTATCACTCTTACGAGCTATCTTGTCTATCTCATCTATAAATACGATTCCACGCTCTGCAGCCGCCACATCAAAGTCAGCCGCTTGTAAGAGTCTAGAGAGAACACTTTCTACATCTTCACCCACATAACCAGCCTCAGTAAGAATAGTAGCATCTGCTATACAGAAAGGAACATTAAGCATTTTAGCTATCGTCTTAGCCAGTAATGTTTTTCCAGTTCCAGTTTCTCCTACGAGTACGATGTTGGATTTTTCTATTTCTATTTCATCTTCGTCAAAATTAGGTTGAAGAAGTCTTTTGTAATGATTGTAAACCGCTACAGAAAGTACTCGTTTAGCATCATTTTGGCCTATCACATATTCGTCTAAAAACCCCTTAATTTCTTTAGGCTTCTGAATGGTAAGGCTAGCTTTTACCTGAGAATTACTCTTCTCAGCTAACTCTTCTACGACTATGCCGTTCGCTTGGCTTATGCAGCTATCACAGATGTGTCCAGTAATACCTGCTATCAAGATATTTACTTCACTTTTCTTTCTTCCGCAAAACGAACAACTTATCTCTCTTTCGCTCATCTAAATTTTTTTTCGGTTGCTACTCTCTCTGTAGCTAGACTATTAGAATGTAAAGATAGGGCTATTCACAGAATAGCCCTATCACTTTTTATATTAAAGAATAAAATCTCTAGTTACTTTTTCTTCTTTTCTAGAACTTCGTCTATCATACCGTATTCCTTAGCCTCAGCAGCCGTCATCCAGTAATCTCTATCACTATCATTCCACACCTCATCATAAGATTTCCCCGAGTGATCAGCTATAATTTCATAAAGCTCTATCTTCAGTTTTTGAATTTCTCTAGCAGTAATCTCAATGTCAGAAGCCTGTCCGCTAGCTCCACCTAAAGGCTGGTGAATCATCACTCTTGCATGCTTAAGGGCAGTTCTTTTCCCCGTAGTACCAGCTGTCAATAATACTGCTCCCATAGAAGCTGCCATACCAGTACAGATAGTAGCTACATCTGGATTGATGATTTGCATAGTATCATAAATACCTAATCCAGCATACACACTTCCACCTGGAGAGTTTACATAAATCTGAATGTCTTTGTTGGCATCTGCTGATTCTAAAAATAACAACTGTGCTTGAACCACATTAGCTATATAATCATCTATACCCGTTCCTAAAAATATGATTCTGTCAGCCATTAATCTAGAGAATACATCTACTTCTCTAAAGGGCATATTTCTTTCCTCAATTACTGTACGCGTCATGCCTTGTGGCCCATACATATGACTCATAACGTCATGTACTACGCTTGAAGTAATTCCATGATGCTTAACAGCGTATTTTTCGAATTCGTTTCTATTTGTCATTTCTGTGCGCTTATTTTTAAGTACCGAATTTACTTAATAATTTATCTCTTATTCGTAGGATTTAGTCTTTGTTTCTCATGAAAGTGTTAATAGATTCTAAACGCCTTTTTGTCTCCATTCAAAGATAACAACTCTCTGCTTTGCAATAAGTGACACGGTTTAACAATCAATTAGTTGCAGTTCTGTGTTTGTTGGTGATTGTAGCTTAGTAGACTATCCAGCATGTGGAAATGGTGTCTCGTAGTTTATAAGAGGATGACAGATTTGAAATAAAAGATAATCAAGAAAGTGAGGAGGCCGTTAACTCGCATTCGGATTGCTCAGGTGATGTGTTTAAAGTCATGATTGGCGATAGCGGAAAGCTAGGAGTAGGTTCGTATAAATAGGTGAATACCGGAAGCAACCAAAAATTACTTTATTTAAAGAGATGTTGTTGGCAGGCTTAACATTTATAATTGATTTTCCAAACTCCAAACCAGGATGGCTGAGCTTTTGTCGAAGTGCCACACTGAAATAATATCCTTCCCTCACCCATAAATTATCCCAATTCTCAAACTTATATCAACTCCGAAACCACTTCTTCCAATCAGCCTTTTATCTTTGTCGAACTATGTTAGAAGGAGATATCAAATATTCAGATGCTGAGAAACAACTCAGGTACGATTTAGCCTATTTAAAAATGGCATTCGTTTGGTCTAATCTGTCCAAGTGTCAGCGAAAAAAAGTAGGGGCATTAATCGTAAAAGATGGGATGATTATCTCAGATGGTTATAACGGCTGCCCTAGCGGTTTTCCTAACGCCTGTGAGGATGAAAAAGGAGATACTCATTGGTATGTACTGCACGCAGAAGCCAATGCCCTTACCAAGTTAGCCAAGAGCAGTAATAGTGCGAAAGAGGGCACGCTATATATTACACTGTCCCCATGTAGGGAATGCAGCAAACTCATTCTGCAAGCAGGAGTAAAAAGAGTAGTTTACGTGAGGAAATACAAGGATACCTCAGGTCTAGACTTTTTATTACAGACAGATATAGAAGTAGTGCATATTCCAAATGCGCTGGAGCAATTATCCGAGAATTAGAACTCTCCATTATTAAATTTATTGAATGTCAGAAAATAATACAGAAGGTAAACCAAGTAAAACTTTAGCGCTCATACCGCTATTTTTAGCTTTGGGGTTAATCGCAGGAGTGTTTATAGGAGAAAAAATCTCTGAAAAAGGGTCTTACAATTCAGGCACATTCTCTACAGATGACTCTAACCCTTCTAAGCTAGTAAACATAATAGAGTACATAGAAAAAAATTATGTAGACTCTGTGAGCAAAACTCAACTTATAGATAACGCGCTAGAATCAATTTTGGCAGATTTAGATCCACATTCTTCATATTCTTCTCCAGAGGAAACCAGAGCTAGCCGAGAGCAACTCCAAGGTTCTTTCCAGGGAATAGGCATAGAATTCATGATTCTCAGAGATTCATTGGTCGTATTAGACCCTATTCTAGACGGCCCTTCTATGAGAGCAGGGTTAAAGCCAGGAGATAGAATTATAGAAGTAGATGGAGGAGTAGTTACGGGAGATACGCTTACTAACGCGCTAGTGATGGGAATGCTAAAAGGGCCAGGCGGCACTAAAGTAGAATTAAAAATAGCTAGAAAATCAGAGCCGAATCCACTGTCTTTCCAGATAACCAGAGGCAGAATTCCTATCGAATCTGTGGTAAGCGATTACATGGTCGATACTAAAACGGGGTACGTGAAAGTCGTTCGTTTTGCTCAGAGCACCGCTAAGGATTTTAACTTGGCTTTACAGAGATTAGAAAATCAGGGAGCTTCACAGTTTGTAATAGATCTGCGTAGCAATGGTGGTGGATTCCTCTCCCAAGCCATAGCCATGAGCGAAGAGTTTTTAGAGCGCAACGATCTAATCGTTTTTACAGATGGGGTCCACCAGAGCAAAGAAGAAACCTTCGCCAGAAGAACAGGAAGCTACAAAGATTTCCCGCTGGCCGTACTTATCAATGAAAGCTCAGCCTCAGCAAGTGAAATCGTTTCGGGAGCGCTTCAAGATCACGACAGAGCATTAATTGTAGGAAGAAGATCATTCGGAAAAGGACTGGTTCAAAATGAGCTTCCATTACCAGATGAAAGCTCCATAAGACTTACCATAGCTAGGTATTATACGCCATCGGGCAGGTGCATACAGAAACCCTATGGAGATGATGTAGCTTATAATGATGATTATGAGAACAGGTATGATTCAGGAGAGTTATTTAGTAAGGACAGCATTAAGTATGCAGACACGCTAAAATATTATACAGCAGGAAATAGAGTAGTATACAGTGGCGGAGGAATCACACCAGACTTGTTTGAACCATTAGACACTAATTATTCGATAGCGCTATTAAATAGAGTTTCTTATAGTGGTCTGGTTAGAAGATTCTCCTTTGACAAAGCAGATTTGTCGAGAGTAAGGGTGAAAGAAAAACATCCTTCAGCCAATCTTTTCGTAGAAAGCTGGAGTATGACTGAGGCAGAATGGAGCAGTTTTGTGGATGAAATTAGAGGAGAAGACATTCCTTTCTCCGAGTTGGATTTGGCCACTTCTAGAAATGAATTAGAGCTTAGGTTAAAAGGACAAATAGGAAAATATATTTACGGTGATGAGGCACTTTATAGGGCCTACAATGAGAATGACCCGATGATGAAAACAGCATTGGATAACATAAATAAGCCCCTTTCTAGCCTAGAGTAGAGTCGAGGTAAATTAGGTTATACTTTAGTTAGGAATATTAAATACCTTTGCTACGCCTAAAAAGGTAAATTAACAGAATATAAACAGTTAAAACAGAATATTATGGCTTTCGAATTACCAGCATTACCATATGCTACAGATGCATTAGAACCGCATATAGATACTAAGACTATGGGTATTCACCATGGTAAACATCATAACGGATATACGTCTAAGCTTAATGCTGCTATAGAAGGAACTGATCTAGCAGGAAAGAGCATAGAAGATATTCTTAAGAATTTAGACATGAATAATGGAGCTGTTAGAAATAACGGTGGAGGTTATTTTAATCACTCTTTATTCTGGACGGTAATGTCACCTAATGGTGGTGGAGCTCCTGCTGGAGAATTGGCTTCTGCTATAGATGCAGCCTTCGGTTCTTTAGATGGACTAAAAGAAAAATTCAATGCTGCTGCAGGAACTAGATTTGGTTCAGGTTGGGCATGGTTATGCGCTAAAGCAGACGGTTCACTGGACGTTTGTTCTACTGCTAATCAAGATAATCCATTAATGCCCGGAGTAGGATGCGGAGGAGCACCTATCATGGGATTAGATGTTTGGGAACATGCTTATTACCTAAATTATCAAAACAGAAGACCTGATTACGTGTCAGCTTTCTGGAATGTGATTAATTGGGAGCAGGTAGCCGCTAATTACGCTGCTGCTAAGTAATCCCATATTTAAAATTATAAGAAGCCCTGCTCACACTGTGAGCAGGGCTTTTTTATGCGCTAGTAATTAGTCTAAAGTCTAGCGTCTGTTTCCTGAAATCTTAATTCTAAATTTTTACCAGTTAAAAACACGGTTTACTATCTTCGCTTTATGACTTTAGAAGAAGAATTATTAGAATTAGCCATTAGAGAAGACATCGGAGATGGAGATCATTCTAGTCTTTCATGTATTCCTCATGATGCTATGGGGAAAGCTAGATTACTAATTAAGGAAGATGGAATTCTAGCAGGGCTGGAGGTAGCCGCAAGAGTTTTTAAGAGGTACGATGCTGATTTAGAGGTGGAAGTGCTTCTTAAAAATGGAGATGAAGTAAAGTGCGGAGATATAGGGTTATACGTATCTGGTAGAAAACAGAGCATCCTTTCTGCAGAAAGAGTAGTTCTTAACCTCATGCAGAGAATGAGTGGAATAGCTACGAACACTGCAAGAATAATGAAGCTCGTAGAAGGAACTTCAGTAAAGATATTAGATACACGTAAAACCACTCCTGGATTACGCTGGTATGAAAAGAAAGCTGTAGAAATAGGAGGAGGGACCAACCATAGATTCGGTCTGTATGATATGATTATGCTAAAGGACAATCATATAGACTATGCTGGAGGAATAGAGAAAGCCATTTCTAAAGCTCAATCCTATTTAAAAGAGAAAGGAAAAAATATCCCTATAGAAGTAGAAACTAGGAATATTGATGAGGTAAAAGAAGTACTCAAGTATGGTCCTGTAGACAGAATTATGCTCGATAACTTTACACCTGATGAAATAAGAGCAGCACTAAAAGTAATAGGCGGAGAGTGTGCTACAGAAGCCAGCGGTGGAATTACAGAAGAAACAGTAAGAAGTTACGCAGAAACAGGTGTAGATTATATCAGTATGGGAGCATTAACGCATAGTGTAAAGAGTCTAGATATTAGTCTAAAAGCTATAGAAATTTAAGCGTGTTAAATCTAGTAGAACGCATACAGGCTACTCGTCTCTATAAAAAATGGAGAATTCTATCGGAGAGGATAAAACCTATCGGCTTCGAGGGGTTAACGCTTTATGCGGTAGGTAATTTCTTTTTGGATGGTCTTAAACAAGGTGCGCTTACTACACGTGGAGCTGCCATAGCATTTCGATTGTTTCTGGCCTTTTTCCCGGCTATCTTGGTGATGCTCTCACTTATTCCTTTAGTTCCTGTAGTAGATTTTCAAGACAACTTATTTGCCGCTATAGAACAGGTCCTGCCTGGAGATACATTTGCTTTATTCGAACAGACCATAGCCGATTTAATTCTGAACAAGCACAATGAGGTGCTTTCTGCCTCGTTTTTAGTCGGTTTATTTTTTGCTAGTAACAGTATTAACGCCATTCTTAGTGGGTTTAATGGCTCTGTGAATCTAGAGAAGAAAGGAGGATTGTTAAAAACCAGGTTATTCTCCTTGGGAGTCTTGTTTGTTATGGCAGTAGTGGTAGTAGTCTGTATGGCTCTAGTCACGCTGAGCGAATTGATTTTTGACTATGGTTTTGCCCGAGTAGACATGAATGAGGGCTTAGCACAGTTTTTAGTATCCTCGGTCCGTTATATTATTATTATAACTCTAATCTATAGTGTGGTCACGGTGCTTTACAATGTAGGGAACTTAGATATGAAAAAGTTTAAGTTTTTCTCAGCTGGTGCCATGCTTACCACTATATTTTTCTTGATGACCACCATAGGGTTCGCCATTTATTTAAATAACTTTGGGAACTATAACGAGCTCTACGGTACACTTGGTACGCTTGTTGTTCTTTTGGTTTGGTTGGATTTTAACTGTTTAATTTTACTTTTAGGTTTTGAGTTAAATGCGAGTATTTCAAAAGCCACACTGCTATCTGATATTAAGTTAGAGCCTAAGATGGAAGCTTAACACAATTAGTAAAACAGAAAATAAAAAATGAAAAAAGTACTCTTTTTAAGCTTTTTGCTTTGCCACGCCATACTTCTCTCAGCTCAGTCTGTTACCGGGAAATGGAAAACCATAGATGATGAAACGGGTAAGCCTAAATCCATAGTAGAGGTATATGAACAGGACGGAAAGATCTGCGGAAAAATCATCCAGTTATTCAGAGCCCCTGATGAAAATCAAGACCCTACATGCAAAGAATGTAAGGGAGCTAAAAAAGGACAAAAGATTATAGGTATGGTAATTATGGAAGGCCTAGTTTGGGATGTCGATGAGTATGACGATGGAACGATTCTAGACCCTAATAATGGAAAAGTATATGATTGTAAAATCTGGTTAGAAGATGGAAAGATAATGGTGAGAGGGTATATCGGGCCTTTCTTTAGAACTCAAGAATGGGTGAAAGTTAACTAGAGGATTATAAAAAAAACAGATAGAAAAAGGCGCTCTTTAGGAGCGCCTTTTTTGATTTCCCTTAATGATTTTTACTGTTAGTAATTTGAAGTGGGAGGTGCTTGGGGAAGTTTAATTCCGCTTGATTAATTTTTGAGCCAGCTAGACGGATTTAACGGAGTTCCTCCTTTAGCATCTACTCTCCATACCTCTAAGTGAATTATAGTAGTAGAGCCTTGATCTAATACTATTCCTATAGACTCATTTAAAGCCACATTCTGGCCTTCTTTTACATTTACGGTAGCCAGGTTGGCGTATACTGTTTTATAGTTCCCATGGGTCACTATCACATTAAACCCAGCTCCTGGAATAGAGAATACAGAAGTAACCTTTCCAGCGAATATGGTGTGTATAGAAGAGCCTGCATCTGTGGAGATATCTACTCCATTATTATAGGTGATTATTCCTTTTAACGAAGGGTGAGCATGTTCGCCAAACGTATTTGTGATTACTCCTCTGTTTACCGGCCATGCGAGGAAACCTTTATTCTTAATGAAGTTGTCTGATATTACCCTACCTTCAGGGGTAAGCGTAAAAGCACCATTGGATTTAGCTCTTTCTGCTGCTAGCTCTGCCTCTATAATTCGCTGAATAGCCTGATTTAGTTTTTTACGCTCTTTTTCGTGTTTTTGAACTTCGGCCTTTAAGGATTTCTCTTCTTTTTTTAAGCCATTTAAGGTCAGCTGTTGTTTGCTCTTGTCGGTGGCTAAGCTGCTTCTTTCCACTTCTTGAGTGGCTATTAGTTCTTCGCTTTGCTTTTTTATTTCTTTGAGCGTTGCAATTTTTTCTGTCAACTCTTGCTGTGCCATTTGAATAGACTTAGCCTGCTGTTTCCGCACTTCTGTGTACTGCTGCATATATTTCAGCCGCTTATAAGCGAGGTTAAAATCATCTGCTGCGAAAATGTACATAAGCTTGCTATAGCTGTTTTTATTCGTGTAAGCATGGTAAAGCATATCTCCATACTCCTCTTTTAAAGAAGAAATGTCATTTTCCATAACTGAGATTTGATTATTAATCTTGTTTATAGAAACATTGCTAGATTGAATATCTTGATTGTAATTGGAGATAAGCTGTTTTCTAAGAGAAATCTGTTTGTTGATTAACGCTAATTCGTTTTGAGTTTTTTTCTTAGAATTAGTCGTTTTTTTGATAAGTCCCTTGGTGTAAGAGATTTTTTCTTCTATGCGTTGACGTTGTTTTTCTAGTTCAGATTTATCTTGTGTACTCGATTGAGTTTGTGCTATAACTGCCGCAGCAGAGAGTATTATGCTAATAGTAATAGCGCCTTTCAAACTTTTCAGGAACATTGAACGTAACTTCATAGGGCTTGTCAAATTTTATTTTAGTAGTCTCCGCCTTTATCTCTTGAGACTGAAAAGGATCAGTGATTACTAAACGACTCAAAAATGGAAATAATTGTGATTCCTTTTCTTTATAGTCTTCATGAGTTATTTCCAATGTCCTGTTAGAATATAAATCGTTAAAAATAGTTTTAGTCAGCTTATAGGTTAAACCATCCAACCAATAGCGCTTTATAAGAAGGTCTTTCTCATCGGAACGGTTAAGGATTCTGTTTGTTCTTCTATCTGTAGTATCTGCAAAAATCGTATCTACATTAAAGTCCATTTCTCTTTCGTTGACTCCAGTAACGAGTTTAAGTTTACGGCTGTATTTCTGAACGAGCAGGTATTCTCTACCTTCTATATTTGACTTTAGTTTATCATCCTTTCTATTTAGCTCTACAGGTTCACCAGTTAGAATGTTTTGAATCATATCATAGTTGAAATCGCCTTCTAATTGATTGTTTATTCCCCTGAAGTCTCCCATGTAATAATGCTTATCTCCTGGGATTTTGCTGATGTATTTCACAGAGTCTCGGGTAATTATCACTTTTACTATCTCCACACCCAGAGCTGGACTGATAGATATAGCTATAACACTATCTTTTTTTATTCTTATAGTGGTTTTAAAAGATTTTTTTTCGTCTCCTATTCTTGCCTCTACTTTTGTTCTCATAGAAAGCCATTCGTAAGTTAATTCCGTTTTCTCTAACTTATTTAATAGTCCAGCAGGAGTCTTCCCTTTTAGTGGTTTACCGTTTTGTAACCTGCGGTCATTGCTACAGCCAACTAAGGCAGCAGCCATAATGATAGTCGCTAACAGGTATGTGAAGAACCTAAAACTATTTAGAGATGTATCTTTCATCAGCTATCTTGATTTCTATCAGATTAGAGGTCCCACCTGCGGCTTGAGCTTTTTCCCAGTAAGCTATGGCTTCTGGCATTTTCCCTAATTTGGCGTGAATGTCACCGGCTAGCTCTAGCGTGCTTCCAGTTCTATCTCCACCGTGATTTAGTGATTGCTGTATCCATTTCTGTGCCATTTCTAGCTCTTCATTTTGAAAAAGAAGAAAAGCATATGTATCTTCTAGCGTTGGATGATTAATGAGAAGAGCTATGGCTTCATTAATAAGAGTCTTGGCGTTCTCAGTACTTTGTCTTCTTTCTGCCAAGCAGTATGCATAATCGTTCTTTATGAAAGGGTCTTTAGCATTTTCTACTAAGGCTTTTTGAAAAACGTCATCTGATTTTTGAAAATTTCCTATTGAGTGATACGTATTGCCCAATTGAGAATTAAACTTGGCCTTTAATAGGTCGTTATTTATGACGAAACTTTTACCTGTCTCCAGAGAAGAAATAGCCTTATCAGCTTGTCCCAATTTAGCCAGTGCCATTCCTTCATAAAAATAAAACTCAGGTTGTAATGGGAATAGGAGTTGCGCATCTTGTCCAGTTTTTTTAAGATTTTCAAATTCTCCAGCTTTAACCTCTTTATTGATTACCGTTAACCAAAGATTTAAGTCATTAGGTTCTATTTCCAGAGCTTTCTTGTAGCTACTAATGGCTAAGGGGCTTAGTCCTTTGGTAGCTGCCAAATCACCAGATATCTTCCAGACATCAGCATTGGTAGGATGTGCGCTTTGAAGTTTAGAGATTAGTAAATCTGTATTCACCTTCACGTCTTTGAATTCGATGATAGAAACCAAGATCTGAAGCTTCGTGTTTACAGAGCTATTAGGGTCCGAAAATCCTTTTTCCAAGGCTTTGTTGCTCTGTTCAGTTTTTCCCTGGGCTGAATATATTTCTGCTAGGGCTAATTGAGTGTTGCCGTCATCTGGGTCTATTCGTATTATATTTTCGAATGCTTCTAAGCATTTGTCTGGTTGTCCAGTTTCATTATAATGAGTGGCTATGTTTCTCAAGTATGCCAGATTGTTAGGAGAGAAGTCACTAAGTTTAATTAGTTCATTAAGTCCACTGTCGGTATCACCTAGAGTTTTATATATGCCGTATTTCTCTCTTGTTAAGTCTTCATCGACTCCCATTATAGACTCTATTTCATTATAGGCTTGTAAAGCCGTTTTATAGTCTTCATTGTAGATGGCTAGGCTGGCTAGTTTATCTCTATAGTTTACATCATCTGGGTCTCTAGCAGCTATGCTTTTTAGGGTGGAAATTCCAGAGGAAAGGTCTCCAGTTTCTACTTCCATGTCAGCTTTTAATCGGGCGTACCATAGGTTATTAGGTGCCAGAGAAATTGCTTTTTTAATATGGTCTAAACCGCTGCCGAAATTTCCTTTGAGCGTATCTAGTTTAGCTAATTCATAATAAACGGCATCTTCTTGGTCGTCAAACTCCAGACAGGCTCGAAATTGTTCGTATGATTTTTCATAATTCTCAATGGATTTTTCCTTTTGAGCTTCGAAAAAAGTCAATTGAAACTTCTCTTGAGTGATGGCGGTTTTAGCAGTGTCTGAATTTCTTTTTTCAGCACCTTTATTCGCCTTGCAGGAGAATAAAACGAACCCGCTAAGTAGAGCGACTAATATGACTTTCGTATGTTCTTTCAAATTATTTGCCTTGTGTAGAGTAGTCTCCTATACTCACTTCTTTAATGTCATATTTGTAGTCTACGAAGTTACCTATCATAGAGTTATCAAAATTTGCGTTTCTTATAGTCGTGTGGGTTTGAATGATAGAGTTACTTATAACGGATCTTTCGATGTTTGAATTGTCACCTATACTTACATGAGGCCCTATGACGCTGTTTTCTATAACGGCATCTTTACCTATATAACATGGTGGAATAATTACCGAGTTTATGATTTTAGCGCTTGGGTCTACCAAGTCGTTATCTTTATTGTAATGCAGTACGCGCTGATTAGTTCTTACTGTAGCATTTTTGTTTCCGCAGTCTAACCAGTCTAAAACAGCACCAGGAGAGAATTTCATTCCTTTCTCGGTCATGTTTTTTAACGCATCAGGTAATTGATACTCTCCGCCCTTGATTATTTTATTATCTATCAGGTACTGAAGTTCATTCTTTAGAATTTCACCATCTTTGAAATAATAGATCCCTATCATAGCTAAATCTGAGACAAACTCTTTAGGCTTCTCTATGAAATCAGTTATAACGGATTCATTATTTACTTTCACTACACCGAACTGCTCAGGGTTACTTATTTTCTGTACCCACAGAATTCCATCTTTAGACTCATCAAGTTTGAAGTCTGCTCTAAATAAAGTATCGGCAAATGCCACTATCACATGACCATCTAAACATTCTTGAGCGCACAGAATAGCATGAGCAGTTCCTAAAGCTTCTTCTTGATGGAATATCTTTCCTACAGCACCTAGGTTGGCTGCTATCTCTTTCAGGTCATTTTCTATTTCTGTCCCGAAATCACCAATTATGAAACCTATTTCTGTGATCGGTTCATGACTAATTTCAGCAATATCTTCAACTAACCGTTGTACTATAGATTTACCAGCTATAGGTAATAGTGGTTTAGGGGTTGTTAGTGTGTGGGGCCTCATTCGTTTCCCCATACCTGCCATTGGTACTATTATTTTCATCTTTCTAAGGTCGTTATTGTTTTCCTGTACTTCCGAATCCGCCTTCTCCTCTATCCGTAGAAAGTAATTCTTCCGTAGTTTCCCATTCTACTCTTTCGTATTTCGCGAGCACCAGTTGTGCCACTCTCTCGCCATCATTAACAGTAAAAGCTACTTTGGATAAGTTGATAAGGAGAACTTTTATCTCTCCTCTATAATCTGCGTCTATGGTTCCTGGAGAATTCAGTACAGTTAATCCATGCTTATAAGCTAGCCCACTTCTAGGTCTTATCTGTGCTTCAGTTCCTTCAGGAAAAGCCGCGTACAACCCTGTAGGGATGAGTGCTCTTTCCAATGGCTGAAGCTTTATAGAGGCCTCTATGTTTGCTCTTAAGTCCATGCCTGCGCTATTCACAGTTTCATGCTGAGGTAGCGGATGTTTCCCTTTATTTATTACTTGAACGTTCATCTATTTCCCGGTAAATACGGGCTTTCTTTTTTCTATAAATGCTGAAGTTCCTTCCCTGAAATCTTCAGTTCCGAAGCATTTGCCAAATTCTGAGATTTCTGTATCGAAACCATTCACTCCATCTTTAAATCCAGCATTCACTGATTTTATAGCGTGGCTAATCGCTTTAGGTGAATTCCTAGAGATACGAGTAGCCATTTTTTGGCAAGTCGCCAATAGTTCTGATTGAGGAACTACATGGTTTACCAAGCCTATTCTGTGAGCATCTTCAGCCGAAATCATTCCTGCTGTGAATATCAGTTCATTTGCTCTTCCTTTTCCTACTAATTGAGCCAGTCTTTGCGTTCCTCCATAACCAGGAATTACTCCTAAGCTTACTTCTGGTAAGCCCATTTTAGCATTGTCGCTAGCTACTCTAATGTGAGCACTCATAGCTAACTCCAACCCACCGCCTAAAGCGAATCCATTTACAGCGGCTATAACAGGTGTAGATAGATTTTCTAACTTATCAAAAAGTTTTTCGTGTCCTTCTTTACTCAGGGCAGCACCTTGGTCTATATTAAAATCAGAAAACTCCTTAATGTCTGCTCCTGCTACGAAGGCTTTCTCTCCAGAGCCGGTTAGGATAATTGCTTTTATCTGTGTGTCTACTTCTGATTTATCCAGTAAATCAGAGAGTTCATTGATGGTAGACTTGTTTAGCGCATTGAGCTGGTTAGGGCGATTTATTGTTATGATTCTAACTCCTTCCCCGTCTTTGAATAAGATATTCTCCACTAGTAAAATTGTTTTTATTGCTACGCAAAGGTAATGGAAGTTCTAAGAAAATTAGAAGGTACGAGAAGGAATGGTCAATGCCGTACAGTTATTTTGTGCTAATCATACGGGTGGGTGCTTTTGTGAATCGAAACTGTTCACGTTTTCCTGTTAACTGTTAGAGCTTTCATGGAAAGTAATCATCTACATACGAAGTAACTTTAAGCGCTAGAATGAAAGTAATAGTAGCTGTAATGTTAATAGCCATCTGTGGTTATATGGGTCATGAGATTTGGAATTCTCAGAAGGAAGGTCTTAGAAAGGAGTTGGTTTTAAATGAAGATTATTTGGCAGGTGCTGATGATGTGGTTTGCTGGAAGCCGCTAAGCTCTTCCCTTAATTTGTCTGAACTTCCACATTGGAATAGTTTGTCTCAGCCCTCAGGAATCGGCAGGTTTGTGGAAACGCTGAATAAAGAGTTCTCTAAATCGGGGTTAGCTGAGGATATAATGGTGAAGATATTCTTGATAGATAAGTCATTCATGGCTGTTCTCAGTGGTAGCTCTGAGGTGATAGAGAGCCTGACTAAAGGAGTCTTTAATGTTTCTGCTATTCCAGAAAGTATGGAGCTTGTTAATGCGGATTTAAGAGGGAGATATGCGCTCGGCAGATTGCTTGTTTCGCCTTCTTTAGAAATAATGGCTTCCGTGTTGGCTAAAACTGAAAGTCAAGTGTCGCTTAATCTCGATGAGTCTTCAGAGCTCTCGTGGTACTCTAAATCTAATGCAGCTAAGTGGTTTACTTATGATGAAATAGGAGCTACAGGGACTTCACATGTTAGATTTAAAAAACGCAAAGGGTTTGTTTATGGATACGGCTTTATTCAGGATTCTTTGGTAAGTCCAGAGTCTGTAGATATCAATTATAGTATATGGGATTTCCAACTTCCGGGTAAACCTAGCAAGTTTAAAATAGAACAGTTTCCCATAAGAGCTTTGGATGCAGAAACCATAGAGGCTGCAGAAGTAGAGTGTGACTGTGATGCTAGAATAGCGTGGAAATCATGGAATACGAATCAAGTTTACTTGTTTAATCAGAATGGAATAGCGTTTTATGGGTTGCATTGTTTGGAGGGGTTTCCGGCTCGAACAGGACTTTATCCTTTCATAGCTGATATGGATGAGATGTATAAAGGATACCAGTTAAGAAGCTTAATCTCTGGGAATGGGGTTGGCGGGTTATATGCAGATATGTTTGGGCGGGAGGTAAGTTGTTTTATAGATATAGAAGAACAGGTGTTTTTCTTTTCTTCTCGAGGAAAAGCCAAGACATTTATTAATGGAATTCAGAATTCATCGTTTAATGATATCATAGCACCTGAAATACAGGAGTTCCTATTGCTCAGCCCTAATTATACGGCTTACTCATCATCTGCAGAAGGAAATATTCCTATTGTTTATCAGTTCGAAAAACAAGATAAGGGCAGGTACTATCATGCCTTATGGAAGACAAATGAAAGTGAAGAGTTTAAGATAAAGAGTGAGAATGTTGAGGAGCAGGTGGCTGGAGCTGGAGCATCCACTAAGTGGGAGAAACAAACGAGCGGAAAGGTTACACAGGCTCCGTTTGTCTTTACTAATCACTATACCAAGGAGAAAGAAATAGTTATTGTATCAGATCACTCTAAGATTATTCTGTTAAATAGCGCAGGTAAAGAGCTCTGGAGTAGAGAGCTTCCCGAGAGGATAATAGGCGAGTTACATCAGGTTGACCTCTTTAGAAACAATAAGTTTCAGTTAGTCTTCTCAACTAAAAATTATCTAATAGCGCTAGACAGAAATGGAAAAGATGTAGAAAATTTCCCTGTAAAATTTAGCTCACCGACTAGCGCAGCAGTGAGTGTTATGGATTATGATGGAAAAAGAAAATACAGACTTCTAGTGCCATTAGAGGATGGGTCATTGAAAAATTACAATGGTGATGGTAAAGAAGTAAATGGTTGGAAACACAAAGCAGAAGAATCTCCTATAGTATCTTCTGTTCAGCATCTAATAATAGGTAGAAGGGATTATCTCATAGCGGCTAAGAAAAATGGAGAAATAGCTATTTATAAGAGAGATGGAAAACTCAGATACACCCAGGAGTTAAAGCTATCAAACTATGATGGAAAGGAAATTTCTATGCTACCATCCAAGTCTATAGAAGAGGTGAGATTAATCTATGAAGATGCTGCAGGAGATTTAATTCAATCTAAACTGTCGCTAGACCAAAATGAAGGCGAAAATTTAGGTTTGGCTAGCGCAGAAAAAAGTGTAATTTATAATCTAGTAGATGGGAGTAGTCCCGATTTCTTGATGTCAAAAGGTGCGCGCCTATCTTTATATAGTGAGAAGTATGCGCTTAAGTTTTCAGTTGATTTTGATTCTGTGTTAACTGGAGCGTTGCAATGTTTTTCTCTCAATAACAAAAAATACATAGTAGTAAATGAAGGGTCCAATATTTACCTTTTAAATACTCGGGGAGAATCGTACCCTGGGTTTCCTGTTTATGGAGGAGGCAGGTCAGCGTTGACAGACTTAGATGAAAATGGGACATTAGAATTAATTACATCAGATGCTCAAGGGTTGGTTATTTGTTACGAATTAAAGTAAGACTGACCCTTCAATAGACCTCATGAACTAGTCCCGTTTGGGTTTATATAGGTCTCTAAAAGTACTTTCTTTACGCTTAGGGTGAATTCTAAAGAAATTGATTAGTAGTTAGATAGAGTGTTGTTAATAGCCGTTGAATTGATTTTCAGTGGCTATTTTATTGTGTTTATGCGGTATAAACCGTAAGTTTCCCCGATGTAAATGCTTTTAATTTCGATTAAAGTGAAAAAAAACTAGATTAAATACATTTCTCACACCTGGTTAGTGTATCTTTGTCACCGAAAACCATGTTTGTCCCCGAAAACCATGAGGCGGTATGTCTAAATATCTGTCTTCTCATTAGTGCTTGCCAAATAAACAAATTCGTATAACTTAATTAATAAACATGAAAAACTTTAAATTTAAAAATGACTTGGATTGCCGTAATAGCAATTCTATCTCAGCATTGGGAGGCATATGGAAAACCTTTTCCATGCTCCTATTTGTTTCGTTAACCGCTTTTATGGGTAACGCACAAGACGAACAGTGGTATATACCTACAACAGCTGTAGAAGTACCAGTAGGAGAAGACGGGGGATTTGGCCCTGTTATGCTATTCTCTGATACCGACCCTGGTACTGGTTACTTTTTGGCTAATCAGGAATGTGCGGCATTAATGGCGAATGATGATGGCTGGTGTGTTGAAAGTGGCTGGGATACTATTTGCTTAGATGCCTATAATATATGTTTAACGCAAGTTCAAGGCTGCACAGATGATACAGCTTGTAATTTTGACCCATTAGCTACTGCAGATGATTTCTCTTGTATTTTGCCTGACGGTTGTACGGATGATTCAGCATTAAACTTTAGTGCTTCAGCACTTTGTGATGACGGTTCTTGTGTGTTTTGCGAACCTTCTTTAGTATTAGAATGTCCTTCTAATACAGAAGTGGCTTGTGGAGAATCTACAGATGCTTTATTTACTGGAGAGCCTACTACAGAAGTTTCAGATTGTACAGACGAAGTTGTTTTAACTTCTGAAGATTCTTTAACAGATAACAATGACGGATGTCCGGTAATTACTAGAACATGGACAGCTACTGCAGGTGATTTATCTGAATCTTGTGAGCAGACAATTACATTAACAGATTCAGAAGAGCCAGAATTTACTTCAGTAATAGCAGACTTTTCTATTACATGTGAAGAAGCAATTGGTTATGAGGATTGTTTAGACTATTTCGCAGTAAATATTGAACTTCCTTCTTTTGAAGACAACTGTACTTTAGGTGATGACTTAATGGTATCAGTAGAGTATGTAGAGAATCCAGAGTTGGATTGTCCTACGATATATACTTGTACTAGAACTGTAACTGTTACTGATCAGTGTGGAAACACTTCTTCTCAGAACACTGTTCTATCATTGATCGATGAAACTGCTCCAGAGTTTATAAACTTCCCAGCAGATGCTGATACAGAATGCGGAACAGATTTAGAACTTCTTTCTGAACTTTTATTTGAAGAAAACGAAAGTGACGTATTTGATGATTGTTTCGGAGAGGTATTTGTAACTATAGAATATGAATATTTAGAAACTGGAGAATGTCAGCATGTAGCTGATTTCTTAGCTATAGTAACAGCAGCTGATGCTTGTGGAAACGCAACTACTCAAACGCTTACTATAGGAGTTCACGATACTACTGGACCAGTTTTTCCTGAATTAGAAGATGTTTTAGTTCAGTGTCTTGAAGAAGTTCCTACGCCATTGGATTTAGAAGCTATAGATGCTTGTACTGGTGAAGCTAGTGAAGCAGTTGTTTTTGAACTTAATACAGGTGAGTTAACTAAAACTTGTGAGTTAAGCGTAGCTATGGGTGCTGGTGATGACTGGGCACTTTGGTTAAATGAGTTTACTGCTGGTTCTACTGATAACTTCGTATGGAGTACAGGTGGACAGTTAGACTTCTTTAATGATGGAACAGCTCATTTATATGGAGCTATAGAAAATGAAATGAATGAAAACGAAAGTTTCTTAGTTGATCTTTTGTTTGAAAACGGAGTTGATTGGACAGATTGGTCTGCTCAAGGAAGATGGTATAAAGATGACGCAGGATACGGAGCAGACAATTACGAAGATTGGATGTATTATGAATTAGTAAACGGATTCTCTACATTAACCGGAACTGGTGACTTTACTGGAGACGAGTTATACTTATCTCACAATCCAGGATCTTATTTATTTGGATTCCAGTGTGGATTAGGAGCTAACAATAAGAATGCTAATGAAGGATTCTCAGGATGGTTCCAGTATGAAGGATTTATCGATGGTGAAGCTGTTTCTGGAAACGGAGATGTAAACGTAGATAAAGAATGTGAAGAAGTTGGATTAGAAGATTGTATCCATAACACTGAATTTACTTACCTATATAGAGCTACTGATGAATGTGGAAACGCTACCATCACTTCTCAAACGATAACTGTGTTTGATGATCAAGCACCAGTATTCGTAGATGGACCAGCAGACGCATCTATATCATGTGAAAACTGGCCTATAGCTTTAGGAGATTGTATCGCAGTAGATAACTGTGCAGGAGACGTAACTTATTTAGAGCCTACAGAAACTATAGAAGTAGGAGATTGCCCATCAGAGTTATTCGTAACTAGAGTATGGGGAGCTATCGATGTATGTGGAAATCAATCAGTACATACTCAAGAAATACATGTATTTGATGATGCTGCACCAGTATTAGCTAACCTTCCACAAGAAGAATTATTAGTAGAATGTGATGCAGTTCCTGCTATGGCTGGAGTAACAGCTACAGATAACTGTTCAGAATTTACTTTAACTCCTAACGAAATCATCTATGCAGGAACATGTATCAATGAGTATTTAATCATCAGAACATGGATGGCAGAAGACGCATGTGGAAACATGTCTTCATTCACTCAAACGATTTTTGTAGAAGATACTACTGCACCAGTAATTGAATTCGATGAGATTATCTTAGTAGAGTGTAATGAAACAGATCAGTTCTTCGCTACAGTTACAGACAACTGTGAAGGAGATATCGAGTTTACTTACACAGATGAACTTAACTCAGGTGGATGTATGGGAGTATTAGAAAGAGTATATACAGCTACAGACGCATGTGGAAACACATCATCAGCTATTCAGTATATTACTATAACAGATACTACTGCACCAGATTTAGATGTACCAGCAGACATTACAGTAGAATGTGATGAAGTAGCAGTATTAGAAAACGGTAACTATTTCCTCTCAGAAGGCGCAGAAGCTAGTGATAACTGTGGATTAGAAGTAACGATCACTTACTCAGAAGAAGTACTAAGCGGAGATTGTGCTAATAACTTCACTATCGTAAGAACATGGACAGCTACAGATTACTGTGGTAACATAACTATTGATTCTCAAAACGTAGTAGTAAGTGATACTACTGATCCAGAATTTATTTCTTTCCCTGCTAACTTCTCACTAAGTTGTGAAGAAATAGAAATAGATCAAATAATGCCAGAGGCTTCTGATAACTGTGGAGAAGTAACAGTATCAGTAATAGAAACAGAAGAAGCTGGAGACTGTGCAGGAGAAAGCACTATCACTAGAACATTCAGAGCAGAAGACGAGTGTGGTAACTTTGCGATTGGAGTTCAAACTATTGAAATCTATGACAACACTGCACCAACATTCATTTTAATGCCAGCAGACATGGCCTTAGAGTGTGATGAAGCTATACCAGCATCAGAAGCTTTAGCTACTGACGCATGTAGCTCAGTAACCTATACGCAGTCAGATTCTGAATCAGGAGACACTTGTTCTAAAGTAGTAACGAGAACATTTACAGCTACAGATGCTTGTGGAAATTCTACAGATGCTACTCAAGAGTTCATCATAGAAGACACAACAGCTCCAGTAATTACAGGAGAGTCTAGTTTAGATATGGCGTGTGACATGATCGATGAAAACATCTTAGTAGAATACACAGACAACTGTAATGAAGTATCTATCACTTATACTGACCAAGAAGTGTCAGGAGGATGTGCTGGAGAAATAATCAGAACATATACAGCTACTGACCTTTGTGGAAACGCTTCTACATTCGTTCAAATCTTAGATTTATTCGATGATGTAGCGCCAGAAGTTACGTGTGCACCAGATATGACTATCGAGTGTGATGAGGAGATGCCAGCAATGACAGAGCCTACATATTCAGATAACTGTGGAGAGGTTGAATTGTCATTCGAAGTAACTACTGATGAGAATGACTGCTTAATAACGGTAACAAGAACATGGACAGCAACAGATGAGTGTGGAAACGCAAGCACATGTTCTCAAGTGATTACTATTGAAGATACAACGGCACCAGTTTGGTTCTTTGGATGTCAAGAAACATTCGAATTCGAGCAGTGTCCGAGTGATGTAACTTACGCTATCGAAGTAGGTACAGAGTTTACAGTAGAAGATTCTTGGGAAATAGGAGGAAATATTATTGTACCTCTTAACGGTTGCGTTGAAGATGAGTGTTCTGATGATTTGATTATTAGAGTAGCTTCTATTGAGGATAATACCGACAACTGTGAGCGAGTTATTGTAGCCAGCTTCGAAGCCGAAGATGAGTGCGGAAACATTGCAGGTGGTTTTGAGTGTACTTATATCTTCACAGATAACACTGCACCAGTATTCACTTTCGTACCAGGATCAATTACACATGAGTGTGATGAGACTCCAGATTACGGAATGGCTACTGCTACAGACAACTGTAATGAAGTATCTGTAACAGTAAGTGAGAGTAACTCATCAACAGGCGATGATTGTGAACAAGTAATATTTAGAACATTCACAGCTACAGACGCTTGTGGAAACTCTTCTGAAGCTTTCCAAGAAATCTATATCGAGGATACAACAGCTCCAGTAATTACAGGAGAATCTAGTTTAGATATGCCGTGTGACGCTATCGATACGAATATCTTAGTAGACGTAACAGATAACTGTAACGAATGGACATTAACTTATTCTGATGACGAAGTATCAGGAGGATGTGCAGGAGAAGTAATCAGAACATATACTGCTACAGATGCTTGTGGAAATGCTTCAGATTTCGTTCAAATCTTAGATTTATTCGATGATGTTGCACCAGTAGCTTCAGCTAACCCAGAGGATGTTAGTTATGAGTGTACTGATGACTTCTTATTACAAGAAGTAACATTCACTGATAACTGTGATGAAGACTTAAGCGTTATATATGATGCTGTAGATTCAGGAGATTCATGTGAGAGTACTATCACTAGAACATGGATAGCTACTGATGCTTGTGGAAACGAGACTATCGTAAGCCAAGTAATTACTATTTCAGATACACAAGCTCCGATGTTCA
>LAQC01000003.1:292572-311184 GCA_000981645.1 Cryomorphaceae bacterium ASP10-05a
AAGTAATCACTAGAACATTCACAGCTACAGATGCTTGTGGAAATTTCGTGACTGCTTCTCAAACAATCATTATTACAGATACTACTGCACCAGTATTCACTTTCGTACCAGAAGATATAGAGCACTCATGTGACGAGTCTCCAGCATACGGAATGGCTACTGCTAGTGATTTATGTAACGGAGCTATAGTAACAGTATCTCAGGAAATCATATCTCAGGATGCTTGTACTACTATTATAGAAAGAGAGTTCAAGGCGATAGATGCTTGTGGAAACGATTCATATGAGTACCAGTCTATCATCATCGTTGATGAAGCGGCTCCTACTTTTGATCAGGAATTATCTGATGTATCTGCACAATGTGAAGCACCAGCTTTAGCTGTAGTAACTGCTACTGATAACTGTTCTACTGCAGAAGTAACTGTAGCTACTAACTCTGATTTAGATGAGTGTGGTAACGGGACTATCGAAGTAACTTACTTTGCACAAGATGAGTGTGGAAATGAGGCAGAGTCTATATCTTATACGATCACTATCTTAGATACAGAAGCACCTATCCTTTCTAGTGAACCAGCAAATTTAGTTATCGATTGTGAAGCTGATGTACCAGCTGCACTAGAGGTAACTGCTACTGATAACTGTGATAACGTAACAGTGTCTTACATTGAAGAGATTATCGGTGAAATGCCAGAAGAAGGTTCTTTAGCTACATGTGCACTTAGCACTCCAGCTGGACCAGTATGTCATAGCGATCCTGATTGGTCACTACAGTTATTTGACTTCCCTGGATACGAGTTCTTCACTACTATCGAAGCTAACTTCGTAGAATTTGAAGATGGAACTGCACACCTTGTAGGTTCTGTTCAGGCTGTAGATAATGCTAACGCTATCTTCAATATTGATGTAACATTCGAAAACGGAATGGACTGGGCTGATTGGTCTAACCAATTATTCCCTACTTCATACAAAGATGATTGCGATACTGCTGAAGAGTCTGGAGAGTATGAAAACTGGACTTACTACATTATGCAAGCGGGTAATGCTTCATTAACTG
Source organism: Cryomorphaceae bacterium ASP10-05a (assembly GCA_000981645.1). Taxonomy (GTDB): domain Bacteria; phylum Bacteroidota; class Bacteroidia; order Flavobacteriales_D; family Sanyastnellaceae; genus ASP10-05a. Next base: position 293,626 of record LAQC01000003.1, read on the forward strand.
GAGCTGGAGACTTATCGGGATCATTCTTCGACTTGTCTCACGCACCAGCAAATTCTTACTACGCATACCAAGTAGGTAACGGAGCTAACAATGTGAACGGTAACTACGGAAACGGAGGATGGTTCAACGGAACAGGTCTACTAGTAGATGCTGCGACTGATTCTGAGGTAGAGCTTAACGGATTCCAAGGTGACTTCGCGTTCGATGCTGACTGTTGTCCTCAGTATTCAGTAGAAAGAACATGGACTGCTACTGATTGTACAGGTAACTCTGTAAGTCATACACAGATTATTACATTCGCTGATCTAGGAGGAGAAGCTATCGAAACTATAGAAGAAGCTGATGCTACAGTAAACAAAGGAGATATCCTTTCTGAAGCTAACTATTCTAAAGTATACCCTAACCCAACTAACGGGAAGGCTAACTTCGAATTCTCTTCTATAACCAATGATAAAGTGAACATGAATGTTCTTAATATCAATGGTTCAATAGTAGCTAGCTTATTCGCTGGTGATGTTCAAGCTGGAATGATCTATAACTTAGATCTAGATGCTTCTGAACTTCCTGCCGGTCTATACATCTTCCAAGTAACGGGAGAGAATAGCATAACTACTGAAAAGTTCATTGTAACTAAGTAAGACAAATACACGATAATTAATTAGTCGATTATACATTGTTTATTCTAAAAGCCCCGTGGGAAACCACGGGGCTTTTTATATATAGATTTTTTTAAAAGTGATTAACTAATATTCCCCCAGTTAGGTTTAAATGCTTTTAACCGCTGAAGTTCCAGATTTAAGGAAGCATGTTTAGGTTTGGCTAGAGCCTCATCGTCATTCAGAATGTTAACGGCTAGTTCTCTGGCTTTGGCTAGAATTTTTTGGTCTACTGCTAAATCCGCTATTTTAAGATCTAGAGCCCCACTCTGCTGAGTTCCCATAATATCTCCTGGCCCTCTTATTTCTAAGTCTACTTGTGCTATTTCGAAACCATCATTCGTAGAACACATGGTTTGGATTCTTCGTTTAGATTCTGGTGATTTTAGCTTGCCGGTAATCAGAATACAGTGACTTTGCTCCGCGCCTCTTCCTACTCTTCCTCTGAGCTGGTGAAGCTGAGATAACCCAAATCTTTCTGCATTTTCTATAACCATTACAGAAGCATTAGGAACATTAACTCCCACTTCGATTACTGTGGTAGCTACTAAGATTTGAGTCTCTTTTTTTATAAAGCGATTCATCTCATACTCCTTGTCAGAAGATTTTTGCCTGCCATGAACTATGCTAATCTGATACTCTGGTCTTGGAAATCTTTTCTCTAGCGCTTCGTGCCCGTCATAAAGGTCTTTTAACTCTGAGAGCAGCTCACTTTCAGATTCTTCTATCAGTGGATAAACCACGTAGACTTGACGTCCTTTTTTTATCTCCTCTTCCATAAAACCAAATACGTGCAGTCTACTGCTATCGGTTTTATGCACCGTAGTTATAGGTTTCCTTCCTGGCGGCAGTTCGTCTATGGTGCTTACATCTAAGTCGCCATATAAAGTCATGGCTAGAGTTCTAGGGATAGGCGTGGCGGTCATGACTAAAACATGCGGAGTGATTTCCGCTTTTCCCCAAAGTCTAGCCCTCTGTTTTACACCGAATCTGTGCTGCTCATCTATGATAGCCAAGCCTAAATTCTTGAACATAACCACGGGTTCTAAAAGGGCATGGGTTCCTATGAGAAATTGCAACGCGCCACTTGCTAACTCCTCATGAATCACCTTCCGCTTAGACTTTGGAGTGCTCCCAGTCAATAGTTTTACCGTAATTGGAAAGTTTTTCAGGAGTTCAGAGATTCCTTCAAAATGCTGGATAGCCAATATTTCAGTAGGAGCCATCAAACAAACTTGATAATTATTATCAATTCCTAATAGAGCTGTGAGCAGAGCTACGATAGTTTTACCGCTTCCTACATCTCCTTGGATTAATCTGTTCATGTGAGCTCCGTAGCGCACATCATGCCTCACTTCTTTGAGTACCCTTTTCTGTGCGCCTGTTAAATCAAACGGAATTCCATTTTCGTAGAACTCAGTAAATAATTTCCCTACTTTTTTGAATGTGACACCTTTCATTTTAGTGGTCACTTTCACTTTGTTGGAGACCAGTATAAGTTGAAGGAATAGCAGCTCTTCTAGTTTTAATCTGGTAAGCGAGCGTTGCAATAAAGCCAATGCTCTCGGTCTATGCACATGAATAGAAGCTTCTTCTTTAGAAGGTAATTTATACTTCTCTAGAATTTCCGATGGCAGTGTCTCTGGAATTTGATGTCTCAGTAATTGCAGTAGGTTGATCACTATACTTTCGATTCCCTGGGAGTTTAGGCCAGTTCTGTTGCATTTCTCTGTGCTTCTATATACAGGCTTGAAAGGGGTCAGTTTTAATTTGGCTTCATTTACCTTGGTGACTTCGGGGTGTGAGATAGACCAGGTGTTTTTAAATCTCTTAGGTTTTCCGTAAACGACAAATTCTTCCTCATAATTCAGTCCGTTTCTAACCCATTGAACTCCCTTGAACCAAGCCAATTCTATTTCCCCAGTTTCATCTTCGAATAAGGCATTTAGCCTTTTCTTATTTCCAACCCCAACTTCTTTTAGAGATTTGAATTTTCCCTTAACCTGCACTGGTAGTTCATCAGATTGAATTTCAGATATACGATGAAATTGAGATTTATCTATATATCTAAAAGGATAATGCTCTAATAAATCCCGATAGGTAAATATCTGAAGTTCGGTTTTTAATAGGTCGGCTTTTTTAGGGCCTACACCTTTTAAAAACTCGATAGGAGTTCCGAGTATGCTTGTTGTTTTTATTGAGCTCATTTAAACGTGGTGCAAGTTAGTGCTGCTGACAGAAATTAAAAAACATAAAGAAGGAGTTAGTGCACAAGATATGGTTCTTTTGAAAGAAGGAAATAATTGTGTAATTTCAGCGGATGTTAAAACTAGCTCTATCAAGCTTATTAGGCTTTCTGCTCATCTTAATTTTTTCTCACTCTTCTTTTTCACAGCTCACTTGGGCTGATGATGCTGCTGAAATTGTCTTTGAAAATTGCAGCGCCTGTCATAATGATAATGGAATAGCACCATTTCCTTTGATGGATTATGAAAGTGTTTCAAATAATTCTGGAGCTATAGAAGAAGCCGTTTCTGATGAGTATATGCCACCATGGACTGCTGATGACGGTTATCAGAGTTATGCGCACAGCAGAAAGTTAACGCCAATAGAAAAGAGTACTCTTCTTGCATGGTTAGATGATGGAATGGCGCAAGGGGATTTGGCTGATACTCCTCCAGCCCCTGTATACTCTAATGAAGGGTTTATCCAGGCTGAACCTGATTTGGAGATGACTATGGAGCCGTATACCAGCACTGCTACTTTTAATCAGGATGATTATATCTGCATATCACTTCCTACCGGTTTAACAGAGGATAAAAAATTAAAGGCTTATGAGGTCGTTCCTGGAAACCCATCTATTCTGCACCATTGTTTAGTTTATATTGATGATACAGGAAATTACCCTACGGATTTTAGTGGTCAATGCGTTGGCCCTAATGACGATGAAGGCTTAATAGGAGGGTATACTCCTGGAGCTGTTCCTACTGTTTTTCCTAGTAATGGAGATGATATAAATATGGGGATTACTATTCCTGCAGGCTCTAACATAGTCCTGGCTATGCATTATCCCCATGGGAGTGCAGGTGAGATAGATCAAACTAAGATCAGATTGTTTTTCTATGATGACGAGGTGGAAATAAGAGAGGTGCTTACTTATCCTCTTTTATCTAATTGGACGTTTAATATTCAAGCCAATACCCAAGAAGAGGTGATGGCTCAGTATGGTCCTATTGCTCAAGATTTATCTGTTTTGAGTGTGTTTCCTCACATGCACTTATTAGGTGAGTATATTAATAGTTATGCGGTTACTGGTGATAATGAAACGATACCTTTAGTTAAAATACCTCACTGGGACTTTGAATGGCAAGAGTTTTATTTCTTTCAGAACATACAGCATGTTCCATCTGGATCTACTTTTTACGCGAATGGGACTTACAATAACACAACTACAAACCCACACAATCCAAACAGCCCACCGCAGAATGTAGGGGCTGGGTTGAATACTTCTGACGAAATGTTCTTGGTGTATTTCCATTTCCTAGAATACCAGGAAGGAGACGAGGATCTAAATCTCACCGAACTCACTGCGCTTCCTTCATCTTTAACTGAAATTAAAGTGAATGAGGAGGCTTTTATAAATGTATATCCAAACCCTGCTTCGGAAACAGTACGGTTTTCATTCAATCTAAATTCAGCAGCGAGTGGTAGCTTATATGTTTATGACGGTTTTGGCGGAATAGTGAATAAGGTCATTGACAGAGGGTCATTAGCACATGGAGTTTCTGAGTATTCCATGGACGTTTCCAGTCTAAGCTCGGGTGTTTATTATTATTCAGTAAGAATAGATGGAGCGCTCAAGGCAGGAAAGTTTATAGTGGAATAAGTTATTAGATGTAGCTTAAAACTGCACTTAAAAGAATTAGGGCTAGAATGGTGTAAACTATTGCTAGTCTTTTTCTTTTCTAGAGTGGTCTATTATCTCATTTTGCGGTTCTTGAGACAATTTTTTATTTTGAATTATTCCTTCCACAGTTCTCTTGGTACTTGTTCCAAATGTTTCCCTCTTCGTCTTTCTCCGTTTGTTAAGGTCCTCTAGGTAGTTGTTCTGAAATGATTTGATAGGTCCCATTGGTAATTGAACTGTATGAAACTTTAAGACACAAAAAAGGCCATTACATTGTAATGGCCTTTTAAATTTTTATGTTCTATGTGAATAAGCCTACGCGATCATCATAATAGGGTTTTCAAGCATTCCTTTTAAGGTTTGAAGGAATTCAGAACCGGTAGCTCCATCTACTACTCTATGGTCGCAAGAAAGAGTTACTTTCATCCTGTTTCCTATTACTATCTGCCCATTCTTGACTACAGGCTCTGTTCTAATTCCTCCTACTGCTAGAATACACGCGTCAGGTGGATTTACTATAGCCGTGAATTCTTCTATACCAAACATTCCTAGGTTAGAAATAGTGAATGTGTTTCCTTCCCACTCATGTGGTTGAAGTTTTTTCTCTCTGGCACGAGTAGCATAATCAAATACTTCAGCGTTTATGTCAGACATAAGCTTAGTGTCTGCATGTCTAACCACAGGAACTAATAACCCTTCGTCTACAGCTACAGCTACACCTATGTGAACGTGCTCGTTGTATCTTATTTTATCTTCTAACCAACTAGAATTAATTTTAGGGTGTTTCTTTAAAGAAACAGCAGTAGCCTTAATCACCATATCATTGAAGGATACTTTGATGTTTTTAGCTTTTAAACTAGCTCTGGCAGCCATGGCGTTATCCATGTCAATATCCATAGTCAGATAGAAATGTGGTGCTGTAAACTTGCTTTCGGCAAGTCTTTTTGCGATCACTTTTCTCATCTGGGATACATTTTCCTCAGTATATGATTCTACTCCCACAGCAGATCTAGAGGCGATTGGTGCCGAAGATCCTGAGTGATTTTCTACATCTCTTTTTACCACTCTTCCTCCGTCTCCACTTCCTGCTACAGCGCTTAAATCGATACCTTTATCATTAGCCATTTTCTTAGCCAAAGGAGAGGATTTAACTCTACTGTTGTCGCTGTGAGTCTTCTCTGCTACTGGAGCAGAAGCTATAGGTGCAGGTGCAGTATCTGGTGCAGCTACTTCTGCTTTGGATGTTGGTATTTCTTCTGCCGGAGCAGCTGGTGCAGAATCACTTTTGAGTAACTCTGTAATATCTTCTCCTTTTTCTCCTAGAATAGCGAGTATAGAATCCACAGGAGCAGTTTCTCCAGTTTGAACTCCTATATGCAATAAGACTCCATCTTGAAAAGAATCAAACTCCATAGTGGCTTTGTCTGTTTCTATTTCAGCTAAAAGTTCTCCTGATTCGACAGGATCGCCTACCTTTTTATGCCATTCAGCTACTACACCTTCAGTCATGGTGTCACTCAATTTCGGCATTTTTACTATCTCAGCCATATCTTTAAAATATATCTAGGGTGTTTTATTAATCTCTTACGTATGGGTAATCTGTCTGCGTATATACATCTTCGTATAATTCATGCGCTTCAGGTAATGGAGATTCTTCTGCGAATTTCACAGACTCTTCCACAATATTTTTTACGTCTGCCTGAATTGTCTTGATTTTAGCTTCAGTTAACCATTTATTTTTTTTAATCACATCTAGTACATGATCGATAGGATCTTTAGCTTGATAATCCTTTACTTCATCTTTAGTTCTGTACTTCTGAGGGTCAGACATAGAGTGGCCTTTATATCTGTAAGTCTCTATGTTCAATAAAGTAGGGCCATCTCCTTTTCTGCCTCGCGCCGCAGCCTCTGCTATAGCATCTGCTACTGCCTCAGGACTCATTCCATCTACAGTGAATGAAGGCATATCATAACTAGCGCCTAGTTTAGACATGTCTGCTACGTTAGAAGTTCTTTCAATAGAGGTTCCCATGGCATACTTGTTATTTTCTATAACAAATATTACAGGGAGGTTCCAAATCATAGCCATATTGAATGTTTCATGAAGAGATCCTTGTCTAGCAGCTCCATCTCCCATAAATGTGATGGTTACATGATCTTCATTTCTATACTTATCTGCGAATGCTATTCCAGCTCCCATAGGAATTTGAGCTCCTACGATTCCGTGTCCACCAAAAAGATTTTTCTCTTTGTCAAACATATGCATAGAACCACCTTTACCCTTAGATAGACCTGTAGTTTTCCCATATAACTCAGCCATTACTCTTTTCGGGTCTGAGCCCAAAATTAGAGGGTGAGCGTGATCTCTATATGCAGTGATTACGTTGTCTGTAGGTTTTAACCCTACTGACATACCGGCTAATACAGCTTCCTGTCCTATATAAAGGTGGCAGAACCCTCCAAACTTTTGTTGGATGTATAACTGGCCACACTTTTCTTCGAACTTTCTCATAAGTAGCATGTCTTCATACCACTTTATATAAGTTGCTTTTGAATATCCTTTTTGCTTCATAGTAGAAGAAGCCCCTGCTTTTTTAGCTGGTGCTGTTTTCGTTGTTTTCTTGCTTGCTGCTGCTCCGGTTGCCATATCGTTCAGAATTGAATTACAAATATATAATTGCTTACTGTAAATGAATGTTTTTAGTTCGTCTTTTTTAATCCTTTCTCAAAAAAGTATATGGGGAGCAGGCTGCGCGCACTGGATAAAGTGTATATCTTACCCTTACTGCCCTGTAAAATTATTTCAATTTCTTGGTCTTGTTGGAGCTCTGTTTCTAATAAAACTTGTCTACAAACTCCGCAAGGAGCTATGGGAGAAGACACCTCAAAATCATCTGTAAATACAGTTATGGCCATTTTAATAAGTGGGATGCCTTTGAATTGATGTGCCGCATTATAAATGGCAGACCTTTCTGCACATATTCCTGCTGGAAATGAGGCGTTTTCTTGGTTCGAACCTAAAATTATTTCACCATTGCGAAGCAAAGCTGCCGCTCCAACCTTAAAATTGGAATACGGACTGTAGGAGTAACTTAATGCTTCCCGAGCTTTTAATAAAAGAGACAAGTCTTCACTGTTCATCTCTTGTTCCGATTCATACTCTCTTAGTTGAACTTTAATTTCTATATCCTTCAATTTAATTCTAGGGGTTTTTGCGTGTAAAATGTAACTTTATAACCGTCTAATAAATACCTTATTTTTGACAATTCTGTGAGTGAAATTAATGAAATATTAAGTCGGTTCCGACCAATCTCCTTAGATGAGATGGATTCTGTCAAGTTAATGGACAGAGTAGACACCAAATTTATGCTTAGTTCCAGAGGGTTTGGAGCTTTGTTGAATGAGCTACGTAAATCTTATAAGTGCTTAGAGGTAGAGGGAAACAGAGCTAGTAGGTATGAAACAGTTTACTTAGACACTGAGAAACTTGATTTTTATATCAAACACCATAACGGTAAAAGAAATAGATATAAAATTCGCTACAGGAAATATGTAGAGTCTGATTTGACTTTCCTAGAAATAAAGTTCAAGAATAATAAAAAAAGGACGGTAAAGAATAGGATGATAGTCCCAGGAATAGAATCTTCACTTAGCGAAGATTCTGCTCATTTTATAAAGGAAATATCAGGAATTGATTACGAGGTTTTAAATGTTCTTAGAAATGATTTTAGTAGAATCACTCTTGTGAATGAGGAACTTCAGGAGCGGCTAACCTTGGATTTGTCATTGAAATTTGAAGCTTTTGGAGGAGTTGCAGAAATGGGAGATGTTATAATATGTGAGCTAAAACAGGAAAAAGCGAAGAGAAACTCTCCTTTTTTAAGCGCTGTAAAAAATCACATTCATCGACCGATGAGGATAAGTAAATACTGCATGGGGATAGCCATGTTAAAAGAAGGAGTGAAGAAGAATAACTTCAAGGAGAATTTATTAATATTAGAAAAATTTAACGATGATAATAGGGTGGCTTAATGAATCAATAATGAACATTTCACAGTATGTTTCATTACTAGATGGTGCAGAAGGATTAAAATTCTTCGGGGTGAAGCTTATGGATGTGAAGGATTTTTCCAAATTACTGGTGAGGTTTTTGTTCAACTTGTTGTTTGTGGTCTTGCTTGTGAGAGGAGTGTATTACCCTGCTCAGAGAAGGAAGGATTTCCTATTTAGTTATATCTCTCTCGGGATGATTATTTTCCTGCTTTGCTATGTGCTAGTAGACGTAGACATGGATACGGGATTTGCTCTAGGACTCTTTGCTATTTTCGGAATAATTAGGTATCGAACCGATGCTATTCCCATAAAGGAGATGACTTATCTATTTATAGCGATAGGTCTGTCTGTTTTAAACGCTCTAGCTGGGTCTAAGGTGAGTTATGCTGAGCTGGGATTTGCCAACATGGTTGTAATTGCGGGTACTTATGGATTAGAAAAGGTATGGTTGCTTAGGCATGAAGAGAGTAAAGTAATAGTCTATGAAAAAATAGAGCTAGTGAAAGCTCAGAATCATGAAGCTCTTATAGAAGATATTCAGGAAAGAACTGGAATTAACGTCACTAGGATAGAGGTGGGTAAGGTGGATTTCTTAAGGGATACAGCTAATGTCACCATTTTCTATTATGAAGATGATCAGCCAAGTAAGTAAAAGAATTAATTCTTGTAGATGAGCGCTGTAGCGTATGCGCTAACACCTTCTTGTCTCCCTACAAAACTTAGTTTTTCTGTAGTTGTAGCTTTGATAGAAATTTGATTTTCTTCAATATCCATGACTTTAGCTAAGCACTTTTTCATTTCTGGAATGTGCGGGTTAACTTTAGGTAATTCCAAGCATATAGTAGTATCTAAATTACCTAGCTCGTATCCTTTACTGCGTAGCAATGAGAACACTTCCTTTAGTAGTTTTTTGCTATCTATGCCTTTATATTGAGGGTCTGTATCCGGGAAGTGAAAACCTATATCTCTTAAGTCAGCTGCTCCTAAAACGGCATCACAGATTACATGAATTAGAACATCAGCATCTGAATGACCGACTGCTCCTTTCGTATGTGGAATTTTGATTCCTCCCAGCCAAAAATCATGGTTTTCTGCTAGCTGATGCACGTCAAAACCAAAGCCTATTCTGAAATTCATTTAGATCTATTATGAGTCTGAGCCGCCTCCAGATAAATTCATATTTAAACCAAATCGCAGCGTGTTAGCCAGAGGGTTTTGGTTTCTAGTAGATATGAGGTAGGACATATCTATAGAGAATACTTGAAACTTAACTCCAGCTCCCAGAGTAATGAATTGTCTATTTCCTTTTGTAGGATCTTCGTGAAAGAATCCAGTTCTGAAGGCAAACTGGTTAGCGTATACGTACTCCAACCCTAGTGAAATATTGATTTCTTTCATTTCTTCTCTGAATCTAGAGCCATCTACTACATAATACTCCTCATTTTCGTCCAGTAGAACAGAGCCAGGAGCATCGTTAAATGAACCAAATATTCCCGCAGCTACACCCACGTTAGGGTCTCTACCAGAAACGAGATCTCCTATGTCATACAGCTCAGTATCTTGTTGAGCGTAAGTTCCATTTGTAGGAACTAATAGCTTATTGAAATCAGCCGTAAAAGTCAACTCGTTATATTCATCTAAGTACATACTTAAAGCTGTCCCTAGTCTTAGGTTGGCGGGCAAGAAATCTCTGTCGGCAGTCTCTGTGTATGCTATTTTAGCACCTATATTAGAAACGTTCATTCCTATGTTCAATCGCGCGTTTTTCCCTCCGATATTAAGGTCTGGGTTAGTATAAAAGATAGAGACATCTGCTGCAGCACTTCTACCGGCTTTAGAGCCTGCCCCGTTTACTCCTATACCACCTGTTAAGTTTGAATGGATGTATCTTCCTGCGAATCCTCCACTTAATTTATCGGAAAGTTTCTGAGAGAATCCTACATCGAAACTAAACTCGATAGGCTTAAAATCTCTAATTACGCTTCCGTTAATGTCCGTGAAAGTAATGGTGCCTAAATCAAAAAACCTTAAAGCTCCAGTGACAGCTTGCTTGTCATTTAAAATTTTATATCCGGATAAATACGCTAAACTCATGTCGTCTACCAAACTCCTAAGCCATGGAGAATAAGAAAGTGAAATACCAAAATCTGGTCTCTCTGATTTCACTCTGGTTCCACTCATCTCTCCCAAGAAAGCAAGTTTAGCCACATTCCAGTGTAAAGAATTAGCATCTGGTGACGTAGCTACCCCAGCATCTCCTAATGCCCCTCCTCTAGTGTCAGGTGCTATAAGTAAAAATGGTACTGCGGTAGTAATTGTGTTTAACTGAACAGCAGCAGCAGCTTCTTCATTAGTTAAGTTTTGCGCGTTTATTTGGATTGAAGCCAATAAAACGGCAGTAATTACGATTAGTTGTTTAAACATTTTGGGCCTTTTATAAGGTGTGCAAATATACGTGTTGTTTAGGCTTTAGGTTTTTATTTTAGTAATACAAGCTTCTGAAATTCTTCCGTACTCAATCCTTCGGGAGTGGTTATTTTAACTTTGTAAACATAGACGCCTCGAGCTAATTCATCTCCGAAATCATCTTTCCCATCCCAGATAATGCCGTTAGCTCTGTATCCTGAACTCTCTATTCTTCTATTTATTGTTTTGGCTAAATTACCTCCTACGGTGAAAACTTGAATTTGAACATCAAGTGTGCTACACGCAGCATTATGCTCAAACATAAACTCTGTTCTCGTGGTAAAAGGGTTTGGGTAATTAAGAACGTGATCCAATGCGAGCTCTTCGCTTGTAACCACGGTAAACTCTAATATTTCTTCGGAAGAGTTGTTATGCGTGTCCCATGCCTTTAATGAAAGCGTATGATTCCCTTCACTAAGCTCAGATAATTGGAAACGGACTTCTCCGCTTTGATAGGAGTCTTCGTCTGCAGCGTAATATTTATTGAGGATTATAGCTTGAGAAGTGTTCTCATCAATGACGGCTTTCAAGTCGTGACCAATTCCATTTCCTACAGTATTAATGCCGTTTTCATCTTGTAGTTTCGAAAGAAGAATAGGAATTTCATCGGTAATTCCTCCATCTATAAAGTCAGTATTGTTAAGATATAATTCTATAGTAGGACCTTCTTCATTTAGAGCTATATCATCAGATGACCCTCCGATGAGGAAGTCACTGTAGTGCCCATGACCATCTAGGCTTCCATCTACAGCATAGTATGAAATTCTTCCAGCTCCGACTTGATAGTTAATATCACGAGGGATAACAAAGGTGAATTCGAAATTTCCATTGGTTACGGTTGCTTTTCCGTTATAAAGTACATTCTTAGTAAGGTCAAATGGGTAAGGCACTATGCTGTTTTCTCCTGCGTCATTGGCTAATGAGAATAAAATTTGTTCTTTATCATATACTGTAGGATATACGAAGCCGTTAAAGTCTGATATGATGTTCCCGTTCTTGTCGCCAACATAACCGGCAACAGTAACCGTTTCTAAGGCACTCAGGGTGTCTGTGAACTGAGTGACCTCAGTGCCATTAATAGAAGATGTATATACCTCTTTCTTAGGGTGGGCTAGAGCTAATGCCGGATCACCTATCAACGAGAAGTTCTTCTGATTAATTCCATTGACAGCGTTTTTGGTAAGTCTATAGGACTCGCCAAGAGTCTGTCCAGGGGTCGTTTCAGGGCCGAAAGCCGCATGGTAGTATGCCCTAGCCAGAGATTGATTGCTGCCACTAAAGACTATTCGAGTAGTAGTCATCATGGCTATGGCACCTCCATCGGGGTTTAGATAAATTAATTCTCCTGCAGATAAAAATTCGGGGTCATCGAATCTGGTTAATTCGCATGTCGCAGTTACAAAAACCGGCATTTTAGTAGTGTTCGTCCAGTTTCTGATTGTAGGAATGTCTAAGATGCGTTCATGAGCCCATCCTTTCTCTCCACCATGACCAATGTAGTTTACCACTAGGGCTCCATCTTGAACTGCCCGTTGAATGCTTTCTTTAGCATCATCATACCTTTCTCCACCAGGGGTGGAGGTTTGAACATAAGCATCCGCATATATCTTATCTATATTAAATTCTAAATGGTTGTTTTTTATAGTGTCATGCAGTTCCTCAGAATACCGCATATGAATATCGCCGTCTATGTTATTGCCATCTTGATCATCTGAGATAAATAATATTTTATTTCTCCAAGACCCAAATGTAGAATTAGTCCCATCACCTATGCAAGCTGATCCTCCGTCTAGAGTGGTGTTCTGAGATTTGTACCTTCTCACTTTGTCCACCATTTGAAATGCTTCTTGCTCAGATCGAGCTATTATCCTTCCTATTCCGATATCCATTTTATCCGAGGTTGATTCAGACTCATCATCGTCCAATAATCCATAATAATCATCAGAGACATAGCTATTAACTGGTGAGAAGCTGTTTTTTGACTGATACGAGATGACATAAGGGTCTGAGGAGGTTAAGCTTCTGTTTTGATAAGTTCCATCGCCAAAAACACAAAGATATTTAGGCGCTAGCTCTAAATCCCCAGCAGCATCATCGTAAAGCATTTTCATGAACATTTTTATAGCGGTAACATCAGGGTTTCCGCTGCTAAATTCATTATAAACTTGAATCGGAGTAACGATTTCTACTACCAATCCATCTGCTCTGTGAATTTCTGCCAATTCCTCTGCCGCGCTTAAAAAGTTCGGATTACTTAAAATAATGTAGTCTACATTGGATAAAGCGTGTAAGTTTTGATTCGTCACTTGACCTATCATTTCTGGTGATATGAAGGAGCTATTGTTAAATGCGATAAATGTTTCCAAGTCTTCACCGGAGTAGTTGAAATTTACGCTGCCATCACCCACGTTAAAAGGAATGTTTCTAGGAGAAGTTGGGTCGGTGGTATTCCAGATTGAAAAGTTATTAGGATTGAAAACATTGGAAATAGTGTATTCTACTAAGTTATTCCCTACAGCCTCCACATCTCTAAAATCCATAAGATTCCCCGACATTGAGAGCTGTCTTTTGCATTGCAACGCCACATTGTCAAGCCATCCTTCTGATTCATCTGAAAATTTATCAAAATCGATAGAAAGTTGAATATTGTCATTAGATGGAGTAAATGGAATCGTTTGTGAGTTGGCTACAGCCACTTCTTGAATCACACCTATGGATATAGCAGAATAGGGTTCTAAAAATACTTCTCCAGAATTTAGTGAATATGAAAAAGTGCTCTCTCCGCCTATAGATCTGGCAGCTGTGGTGATTTCCATAAAATTTGTTTCAGAGATTATATTAGGAAAGTTAAAGTTCAGTAAGAGTTGAGTGTTTAAATCAAAGTTCTCTCCTAGCCATTCTCTGCCACTTTTCACTAAATTCACTGATTCAGTTTCGTACAAAAAGAAATCATCGAATTCCGTGGAGTTATAATCTGCAGGCCCATCTGGGGTGACTCCATCTGAAAGTCGAACTGGGCTCATGTCATCTAACCTCAGGAAATAATACCCTACGTTGGAGTAGGAGTGCTTTTCCAAATTAAAGTCCATGCCATTCTCTGAAGGAGCGAACTCCCAAGAGTTAGATCCATCTCCATAGAACAAGAGATACTCTCCATTGTCCCAATCCGAATCTGTATTTCCGTTGAAGAAAGTAGGGTTTACCACTAAGTCATCATGTCTAAAGACGCTGTTGTCTATAGGTAATTGGTCCCCCGTGTTTCCGTAGATATTTACGTTGTTCGGGTTAACTGCAGTGGGGTCAATTCCGTTTTCCTCTAAAAAAGCTTTATCGATACGATAAATGCCGTCACTTTCTATTTTTATTTTGTACCAGAGCCCTTCAGATAAAACTGAGTTTCCTGCAGATCTACTTCGTGGCTTTATTTTTCTGTTTCCACGCGTGGCAATTTCTAACTCATATGAAAGCAGTCTCTCGAGTTGACCATTGAAATTTTTTCTTACAGGAGTAATTTTAGCTATGGCATATGCTTGGTTGGCTCCGTAACGAAGGCTGCTTTCTACCTTGAAATCAGAAGATATTTCAGTTCGGCTTAAGTTTTTTAGATTTCCCGCCTCATATTGAACATTAGTCAAAGATATTTCTACGTTTCCAGGGGACCCTTTTATTTCTTTCGAGATTATTATATATGGAAGACCTGCATCGTCAAACTCTTCATTTTCGAAAAAACTTTCAATTATGGGTGTAACCTTTTGTGAGTTTTCCGTTATCCAGTTAATTTTAAAAGAATCTGAATTGGTTTTTTGACCAATAAGAATGGAACTAAATCCTACAAGGCAGAGTATAAAAGATGAAAATCTCTTTATCATATTATGAAAATGTTGTTTTTTCGCCTTTAATGACGAGGCAACAAAAAAACGATGAATAGTTATTCATATTGTAACAAACATGAAATATTAACCACAGTCGTTTATTTTGTATAATTGCTGTTTGAAATAAATGTATATAGACTGAAGATGAGAATTACACAAGTACTAATAACCCTTGGACTTGCTTTCGTGCTAACCTTAACTGTTTCTTCTGAGGCTAAAGCCCAGGATCCGCAGTTTACTCAGTTTTACGCGAATCCATTGTATCTAAATCCAGCTTTCGCTGGTACCGCTAGATGCCCTAGACTAGTTATGGCCTATAGAAATCAATGGCCTTCTCTGAGTGGAGCTTATGTCACTACTAGCGCCAGTTACGACCAACACATCCCTACAATTAGTGGTGGATTAGGAGTTATCGTGATGAATGACCAGGCAGGTAGAGGAACTTTAAGAACTACTTCTGTAGCGGGTATTTACTCTTATCAGAAAGCTCTTTCTAGAACGTTCTCTTTAAAAGCGGGGTTAGAAGTGAAGTATTTTCAGAAAAGTTTAGACTGGTCTAAGCTCACTTTTAATGATATGATTGATGAAAGAAGCGGATTTGTCTACCAAACAGCTGAACTTCCAAGAGGAGGTCAGGCGAATAATGTAGACTTCTCTGCAGGTCTTTTGGGATTCAGTGATAGATTTTATATCGGAGGAAGTGTTCATCACCTTACAGAACCAAATGAGTCTTTAGTAGTAGGAAATTCTCCTCTGCCTATGAGGTTTACTGGACATGCTGGAGCAGTTATTCCTATCGATAAAAGAAGAAGAAACAGTGATGCTAAGTTGTCTCCGAATATCCTATACCAACGTCAAGGAGAGTTTCAGCAGATTAATATAGGTCTTTATGTAAGTAAAGGTCCATTGGTAGGAGGGGCATGGTATAGATTCGATGACTCATTCATAGCACTGGTAGGAGTGCAGACAGATGTAATTAAATTTGGTTATAGTTATGACGTTACCATTTCTCAATTGACACCTAGTAGTGGAGGTTCTCATGAGCTAACCATGACTATTCAGTTCGATTGTAAGCCTGTTAGAACAAAGTTCAGAACAATAAACTGTCCTTCATTCTAGTTTTAAGATATTAAGAAGAAACCTAAGGAAAAGAAATCATGAAAAATCTACAAATTTTAAATTCATTAGCCGTGCTTGGGTTAATGTTCTTTCTTTACTCATGTGGAAGCAGCGGAAGATCTGGAGCTACAGGATGGTCCTTTAATAGCCCTGAGAATGGAGGTTTTGAGAAGCGACAATACTTGGAGCAAGAAACTGGTCCAGGGTTAGTTCTCATTGAAGGGGGTACCTACACTATGGGTAGGGTAGAAGACGATGTGAATTTTAGTTGGGATGCTCAGCCGACAAGAGTTACTGTATCTTCTTTTTACATTGATGAAACTGAAGTAACGAATTCGTATTGGAGAGAATATCTTTACTGGTTAAAGAGAATTTATGCTGATTCATATCCAGAGGTTTATAGAAACGCACTTCCCGATACGCTAGTTTGGAGGCAGAAAATGGAATACAACGAGCCGTATATTGAACTTTATTTGCGTCACCCGGCTTACGATGATTATCCAGTGGTAGGAGTAAATTGGCTTCAGGCAAGTGACTTCTGTGAATGGAGAACTGATAGAGTAAATGAATTAATATTAGTGCGGGAAGGACTTCTAGTTCACAACCCTTCTTCTCAGGTAGATGAAGAACACTTTACTACAGACTCCTATTTCGGTGGTCAGTATGAAGGTGAAAAAGCGAATGATGGAATTACTGATTTAAATCCACTTAGTAGTGGGTATAGAAATGTAGAGTTGGAAGATGGAGTACTTCTTCCAAGGTATAGATTACCTACAGAGGCTGAGTGGGAGTATGCTGCTTTAGGTTTAATAGGAAATTCTTACCAAGAATTAATTACGAATAGAAAGACATATCCATGGAATGGGCACTATGTTAGAAATGACAATAATGGTGACAGATATTATGGTACAATCAACGCCAACTTCGTAAGAGGGAGAGGGGATATGATGGGGGTAGCTGGAGCACTAAATGATAACGCAGATATCACTGCACCTGTTTATTCATACCCTCCTAATGATTATGGTCTATATAATATGGCTGGAAATGTTAGTGAGTGGGTGATGGATGTTTACAGACCATTATCTCCAGATGACAAAAGTGAATTTAGAGCTTTTAGAGGAAATAATTTTCAGACTAAAGTATTAGACAGTGAAGGGTTTTTATCTCCTAAGTATGATTATGTAGTTTATGATGTAGACGGAATTCAGGCTTATTTAGAGACCTATAAAAAATTAGCTCAGTCTAGATTGAGAGATACAGATTTAAACCTTCTAGATAACGTAAATAGCTACTTAGAAGGGGCCCAAGAAGATGTAAACGAGAACAACGAAGAAGAAGCGATGTATAAAGTTCAAGAAGGGATAGATGCGATAAAAGATTCTGAATCTCAATTCGCTCCTGACCTTTTAGATGGGATTTCTGAGTATGTATTAGCTCAGCCGGGAGAGCTTAGAAAGAGAGATGTTTCTGTAGCAGAGAATATTGA
>LAQC01000003.1:311348-311686 GCA_000981645.1 Cryomorphaceae bacterium ASP10-05a
GGTTCTAGAAGATTTTTAGACGAAAGACAAAGAACGGCTACTATAGGCTTCAGATGTGCTATGCACAGAGTGGGAAGTCCTGTAGGAATAGCCTCAGAATAAGAATAGAACAATTTAGTTTTTATAAAAACCGTCTAAGAGCTTCTTAGGCGGTTTTTTTATGGCCTTATTTTACCTAAAATATTTTTCATGAATAAAAGAGAACTTTTATTGAGCAGATTTCTTTCATCTAGAAAGATTTGTACCGATACTAGAAAGGTAGAGAATGGAGCGATTTTCTTCGCTCTCAGCGGGGAAAATTTTAATGGAAACACTTATGCCCAAAAGACGCTAGGTGA
>LAQC01000003.1:311733-312341 GCA_000981645.1 Cryomorphaceae bacterium ASP10-05a
GTAGAGGATACATTAACCGCACTACAAAATTTAGCTCTTGATTATAGGCTGACCCTAGACTTGCCTGTAATAGGGGTTACCGGAACTAATGGTAAAACCACGACTAAAGAATTAGTACACGCTGTTCTTTCTTCTCATTTAAATAGCTACGCTACCGCAGGCAACTTCAATAATCATATAGGGGTTCCTCTTTCAGTCCTAAGTATTTTACCTGAACATGAGATAGCCATCATAGAAATGGGCGCTAATAAGGGTGCGGATATAAAAGAATTATGTGCTATCTGTTTGCCTACGTGTGGTCTAATTACCAATGTAGGAAAGGCTCACCTAGAGGGGTTTGGGAGCTTCGATAATATTAAGAAAACTAAAAAAGAGCTCTACGATTTTTTAGGAAATAATGATTCTCTTGCTTTTATCAATAAAGACAATGAGCACCTTAAAAAAATGGGTGTTGATCTGAAAAATAAATCATACTACAGTGTTAATACGGAAAGCCCATTAAAAGGGACGATTACACATCATGGGGTAACGTTAAAATTCAAGTGGGAAAGCGAAGGCTATAACTCTAGTGAAGTGGAGACTAACCTTACAGGAGCTTATAATTTAGA
>LAQC01000003.1:312404-332675 GCA_000981645.1 Cryomorphaceae bacterium ASP10-05a
CACCTAAAAACAACAGAAGCCAGATTAAAAAAACAGAAAAAAACACCCTGATTCTCGATGCATATAACGCCAACATAACGAGCACGCAGGCTGCCCTGTTAAACCTCTCAGGAATGGAATTCCCTAAAGAGAAGAAGTTTTTTATACTTGGTGATATGCTGGAGTTAGGAGACGTGTCTTTGAGCGCTCATAAGGAAATGATAGACTATACTGAGGAGCTTGGCTTAGTGGGCATATTTGTGGGTGAGGCATATTATAAAGTGGGGAGTGAATCTTATAAGTGTTACAAGAACGCTTCGGATTTACTTTCAGAAATAGAATCCTTAATGATAGCTGACAAGGTTATATTAATAAAAGGATCTAGAGGAATAAAATTAGAGGTGATAGAAGATAAACTCTAACTATCTTTGCGACCCAATATTATAAGAAGATGAGTTTAGTACAAGAGTTGAAATGGAGAGGACTTCTTCATGATTTTACGCCAGGAATAGAAGAGCAGCTAGAAAAGGAGATGACTAGTGGCTATGTGGGTTTTGACCCCACTGCCGATTCATTGCACATAGGAAATTTAGTTCCCATTATTTTATTGGTTCATCTGCAGAAAGCAGGCCATAAGCCATTCGCATTAGTTGGAGGAGCTACTGGCTTGGTTGGAGATCCTTCAGGAAAATCTGCTGAGAGACAATTATTAGATACTTCTATAATAGACCATAACTTAAACTGCCAGAAAGCACAGCTAGAGAAGTTTTTGGATTTCGACTGTGGGGATAACAGCGCGGAAATGGTAAATAATTACGATTGGTTTAAAGGAATTAATTTCTTAGAGTTTATTAGAGATGTAGGAAAGCATATTTCGGTAAACTATATGATGGCTAAGGAGTCTGTAAAGCTTAGAATAGACAAGGGAATCTCATTTACTGAATTTAGTTATCAGTTAATTCAAGGATATGACTTCTGCTGGCTTAATTCCAATAGAAATGTAAAACTCCAAATGGGAGGTTCGGATCAGTGGGGAAATATTACCACTGGAACTGAAATGGTAAGAAGGATTAATAGAGGTGAGTCATTCGCTCTTACTGCCCCTTTAGTGAAAAAGGCAGACGGAACTAAGTTTGGTAAATCTGAAGGAGGAAACGTATGGTTAGATCCTAAAAAGACCTCTCCATATATGTTCTACCAGTTTTGGTTAAATACTTCTGATGAAGATGCTCGGAGTTATATTAAGATTTTCACGTTTAAAAAAGAATCGGAAATTAATGCCATAATAGCAGACCATGAAGAAAACCCTGGAGCTAGAGCGTTGCAAAAAGCATTGGCCAACGAAATAACTACATACGTACACGGTGAGTCTGAGTTGGAGAAAGCGGTAAAGGCATCTGGAATCTTATTTGGTAAATCTACAAGTGAAGATTTAGCAGAGCTAGATGAGCAAACGTTTAATGATTTATTCTCAGGATGCGCTACTGCTGAAGTTAAAAAAGCAGACTTCGAAGGAATGGGTATTATAGCAGCATTAGGTGAGAATACTGGGTTCTTAAAGTCAAATGGAGAAGCCAGAAGAGCACTAAAGGAAAATGCGGTTAGTGTGAATAAATCTAAGGTAGGAGAGGATTTTGTGCTCGGAGAAAAGGATTTGTTGAATGAGAAGTATGCTTTATTGCAACGCGGTAAAAAGACTTATTTCATTATTAAAGTAGTTTCTTAAATATCCTGAACCAGCAGATTACATCCTCGAACATCGGAGTGGTCAAATCTTCCTAGTACTTCGAAAGTGCCGTTCTCTTGAGTTTTCCCTAAATCATCTGTAGCTAGAAATGCACATGAATCTAGGTTAGCCAAGTCTATCACGTTAATTCCACCAGTTCGGTTATGTGCAGTATAAGTAAATGGGTCGTCTACTTCCCTTGTCATTACTTTCATCCATGGAGCAGGTGTAAATATTTCTCCGTTAGAATATCCTTGAGAAAGTAGCTCAGTCATGCCGTATTCTGAATGGACCTCTGAAACTCTTAAGTGTGTCTTTAAGTGCTTGTGAAGTTCCGATCGAGTAAGTTCTCTTCCGCGGCCTTTCATGCCGCCAGTTTCTATTATGGTCACATGGCTCCAATCTAAGCTGGTGTATTTTTCTATTACCTCTAATAAGCCAAAAGTCACTCCGAAAAGTACAATTCTCTTTTCTGACTTTATTAAGCTTTCAATTTTGGAAACTAGCGCTTCGTAGTTATTCTTATAAAAGCCGCTGTGGCTGTTTTCGGTCAGTTCTATGAGTCGATTGACCATGTAGACTAAAGAAGAGTCTTCCCTCTCTAAATAAGACGGTAAAAGGGCTAAAATGACTAAATCTTCACAGGAACCATACGTTGATTCAAAAAATGTTCTAAAAGATTTTTCATAAAGACCTAAATCATGAACTAAGTGCTCCGATGTTACAGAGGTAGTAGTGCCGCTACTTCTGAAGATGGTCTTGGTTTCTAGGCCTTCTGTGATGATATGTTTCTTTTTAAAGAACTGTATAGGAAGGCAGGGAATGTCGGATATTTCAGTAATGTTAGAAGAACGAAGATTAAGAAAACTTAAAAAGTCCTTATATACTTGAACCGAGGAGGCTTGGTGGTGAAATAATTGCACCGCTAATTCGTTAAACTCTTGTGGAGAGTTTATCTCGAAAATGGATTTTATAAATTGTTCTCTTCTAAACAAGTCAGTTAATTACAGAGTTTATTAATTTTGATGAATGCGCGCTAAAGTATTATATTTTCTTTTTGCTGGGGTTTTTTCAGTTCTTTTCACTTCATGTTTGAAAGATACTGACTTTCCAGATGAACCTATTATCGAATATACAAGTGTAGAACGAATAGCTTCAGCTTTAGTTTTGAATTTTACCTTCACCGATGGTGATGGGAATTTTGGTCTCGAGCAGTCAGATAGTCTCTCTCCTTATGATGAAGCTCCTTTTAATCATAATTTAATTTTAACTTATTATGAAAAACAGGAGGGGGCGTGGCAAAGATTTGGGACAGACTTCCCTCTTTTTAGCCCGTTTTATTCGGATGCGCTTTTTAATCAGACGGTGCCTTGGGTAAAGCCCACAGGTCAAAACCAAACCCAAGAGGGGACTGTAGCATATAGTATCGTGGACCCATACTACAATTTTAATAGTTCATACGACACGTGTAGGTTCGAGTTTTATATTTATGATAGAGATCTTAATCAGAGTAACAGTCAAACAACGGACTTCTTTTTGAAACCATAAAAAAATGACAGAACAAAAAAAGCTGCTCCAGTTAAGAGCAGCTTTTTTTGTTTTATTTAAAAGATTTGATTATTCGCTGATAGTGAATAGGTCGTTAGAGGCAGTTCCAGCACCTATGTCCCAGAATACGTCTCCAGCTAGAGCTAATTCTCCATCTTGGAATTGCTTGTAAGAATCTTGCTCTGAATCTAGATTTTCGATATCTACTCCTTTAGCCCAATTTACGAAAATAGAGTTGTGGTATTGTCCACCTGCATTGTCTCTAAAAGTTAATGCTCTCCCTTCACCGTTCCCTATGTATGTCGCGTTAAAAATAACTGGAGTAGCGTATGGAGTAGCCGTTTCAGGCTCTGTTCCGCCATCATGCTCTCCACCTCTGTCTCCATCATCAGATGCTTGTACTGCACACCAGAACTGACCGAGTCCTCTAAAGCCTTCGTCATAATCGAAAGAATCATCACCGCAGTATGCAGTTAGTATATGCTTTGTTCTAGCTACGCCTCCGAAAAACTCTACACCGTCGTCTTCATTGGCTATAACTTCAACATATTCTATAGTAGTTCCTGACCCAACACCGCCAAGAGTTAATCCATTTATCTCATTTCCCGCTCCAATATCAGAGCCACCATGTCTGATAGAGATATAAGAAATAGTACCAGAATTATCAGAGTCATTATTTCCTCCATATTCTCCTCTAGGTTCGTTTGTAGGAATACCTTCTATCTGAGTTACTCCAGGAGAAGAGTTCAACGTGGCAGCACCCAATATGATTATTCCACCCCATTCACCTCTGGTAGAATTAGAAACACTCCCGTCCAGAGGGTCTCCTTCATAAGTAAAGATGATGGGTTGAGTGGCCGTTCCTGTAGCGTTAATAGTAGCACCTCTAGCTATTATTAGTGCCGCAGCATCTTCCCCAGATCCTTCGGCTCCTTTGATAATAGTACCTTCCTGGATGTTTAAAGCACCTTCTACGAAACAAAACCCGTTAAGGATGTATACGTTATCATTAGTCCATGATTCAGTAGATCCAGAGGTTACGACTGTTCCAGTAATTTCTACTTCAGTAGTAGGAACAGCGGTAGGGTTATAACCATCGTAAAGAGTCCACCCGTTTGTCCAGTTTGAAGAGCCAAACGCGCCTTTATAAGTTACGTTATCGAACCAATTGTCAGTTGGAGCATTTCCAGCAGAAAGAGTGTTAGAAGGCACCAAGCTTGAAGCTGAAACTCCTGGGTCTTCATGACTGTTTCCGTTTTCCTCGAAAGAAAGAGAGAAATCTGTTTCTTGACTAACAACTGGGTATTCACAGGAGTCGTCATCTTCTTCTGCATCTGAATCATAGTTAGTGGCTAGTACATCCGTACATCCTTCTTCTTTTTTACACGCGGTAAAAGTTACAGTCAGGGCAAGGAATAAAATAAATCCTAAATTTTTGTTCAATTTCATTTTGTGTGTAATTAGTGTTCTTGATTTTTGACAAATATCTTTCATGAACACATGAACGATTTTACGTTAGGGTTATGAATGTATTATCTAAATGTTACCGGTTTTGATAATAGTTATAGGGTCAAAAAAGCCGATTGGGAATTCCCAATCGGCTGTAATTTAGAGTGTGTTTCTTTCCTTAGAAAGTAAATGAAATACTTGCAGAGACTGTTCTTCCAGTCCTGAATGATTGGAAGATGTAATCTTGTCCGTTATAATTATATGTTCTCCTCGTTTCAGCGTCTAATAAGTTTTGACCCCTAAGAGTAACCTTTAGATTCTTTTTAAGCTCCTTTGTAACGCTTAAATTTAGGTTGTGTCTAGGTTGGTCCATTACGTTCGGCGTTCCACCTATTACCACTAAGACTAGTTTTTTACCACTTACATTGTAGCCTAAAGAACCACTCAATCCATTTTCGGGATTTTTGTATGACAATACTCCATTAATTATATATGGACTCTGGCCAAACATTCTTCTTGTATTGCTGTGAAGAGGATTAGTTTCTCTGATTTGACTCAATTCGTCTTGATCTATTGGGGTTTTAGACTCTACTAAGGTGATGTTAGTTCCTATTTTCCACCATTGGAATTTTTCACCCAAGAAGCCTAACGTTTTTCTAAAGTCAAATTCAACACCGTATAGCGTAGCAATATCCTGATTCTCCCAGGTGAGCTCTATGTTGGCTGCTTCAGGGTTTACAACCAATTCTATAGGATTGTGGAAAGTTTTATAAAAAGCACTGATAGAGAAAATCTCACCAATGTTTGGGTAAAACTCATATCTCAAATCATAATTGTCTATTAAAGTCCTTTCTAGTTCAGGGTTACCAAGTTTTATTAGTTGGTTTTCGAAGTCGAAAGAAGCGAAGGCAGAAATCTCTCTAAAAGAAGGCCTAGCCAAAGTTCTTGTATATGCTAGTCGAAAATTTGTTTTCCTTTTAAATTCCTTAGTAATGTTTAAGGAAGGCAACACATCTACATTGTTCAACTGACCTCTGTACTTTGCTTTATCTTCTTCTGATTCCACTTCGTAATACTTAGCGCTTATAGATTCTATTTGAGCGCTTTCTATTCTAGCGCCAGTAACGAATCTCCAAGTATTACCTACTCTGTAATCCGTCATAGCATAACCAGCTAAAACATTCTGTTTAGCCTTGTAAGAATTCTTAGTGTCAGTTCTATCTTCTACATAAACGAATTGTTCGTTTTCAGTATTCATATTCCCTTCACTGAAGAAATTATTTACATCTCCATCGAAACCAACACCATTAGAATAGAACTCCATTAACTTCTCTTCAAAATCTCTATTCTTATAGAGGTTAGACATCCCTATCTGAATGTTAGACTCTTTGTCTTTTACGAGCTTTATGGGAATAATCACATTAATTTTAGTGTCATAGTTAGATTCATTCATTTTTCTAAAGAACTTACTAGGCACATTAATATCTGCATCATATAAGTCAAACCCGGAATTATTTGTAGGGTTTTTAACTAGATACTCTAAAACTGTTAAGTCGGGAGTGTCTTGGGCAGCAAATGCAGCAGAACCAATCCAGTTCACTCTTAAACCGGACTCTTCATCTAAGAGATGTTCCCCTTTTAATTGGGCAGCATTTAAACTTCTCTCAATATATCTAGTTGAGAATTGTTTGCTTAAAAAATCTTGATCGATGTTAGGCACTTCGCCTGTTTGAGATCTAGCAGAACTGATTCCGTTTTGGTTTCTCAACAGTGTCAGTCCAATAGTATTTCCTTTTTTCAAACGGAGACTAATATTCCCTAAAGTTCCCCAAAGAACACTTTGGTCTCCCCTAGAATCTTTATATAAAGATTCTTTGTTGAGTGTTTCATTTTCGTTAGCTAAGCCGGTAAGTTTATATCTTCCAGTTTGACCATTGGCGTAAAACGTGTTTTTAGTTGAGTAAGTCGTTGCGAAATTGAATCCTACTACTTTTCCGCCTTTAAGCAGTTTTTGGTTCCCTATTGAAAACCCAAATCTCATGTTGGGTAAAGCTGTTTGAGTAGATGGAATCCATGTGTTTGAAAACCCTTTAGTTTGCTGCTCTAATAATGCTAAATCTCCGCTAGAGGGACTTTGAACATCGTTGTTTGTGATTGATTCAGGAAGCGCTCTGTTTCCGTCATCGAATCCTAAGAAGTCGGTAGAACCTCTTTCGTATCCTAAGAAAGAAGAGTTGAAAGTAGAATTAGTATTGTAGCCTAATGATAATGAAACGTTGTACTCTAGGCTATCAGGAAAATCTTTAGTTTGAATATCTACTAAACCGCCAGTGAAATTGCCGGGTAAATTCGGAGTGAACGTTTTTCTAATTGTAACATTCTCAACTAAGCTTGAAGGAAAGAGATCTAATTGAACAGAGTTTCTATTTGGGTCTAGCCCAGGAATCTGACCACCATTCAACAGCGTAAGACTATATCTGTCAGACAAACCTCTTACGTATACATACTTTCCACCTTCTACTGATATCCCCGCAGCTTTTGATGTCATGGTAGCTACATTAGAAGCGCCTAGAGCTTTAGCCGTTTCTGATGATACTCCATCGATGACACCTCCGTCATTCAACTTCATTCGGTCTATGGCATTGTCACTTTTGTTGCTCATTTTCGCTTCTACCTGAGCTCCACCGTTTATTACCACACCATCTTCAGAAAGCACGAAATCTAGCTCAATGTTCTCTCCTTCTTTAATTGTAATAGCTTCTGTTATTTCAGTATAGGAGATTACTGAGCAAATTAAAATGTACTTTCCTAAAGGAAGCTCCAGCGTGAATGCTCCAGAATAACCAGCGGATGTTCCTAGTTCTGAGTTTTCCACCCAGATATTGGCCATTGGTATTTCTTCACCTGTGGACATGTCAGTAACAATACCTGATACTGTTCCTGTTTGGGCGATTAAGGTTGAAAGGCTGTACATTAAAGCCAGACAACCTAAAAATAATCTCTGCATTACCTCTAATTTTTTTGCGAAATTAATTATTGACCGCAGAAAAAACAGAGAAGTAGAGTTATCCGATAATTAAACTTGTGTTAAGGTAATGTTACGAGAGTTGTGTGAGGCAGGCTGCCTAAAAATAATAGTGTCTTCTGCTATTCATTGGTGAACTAAACTGAAAGTGCACTAATAGGCTAGAATGAATCCGTTAAGATTCTGCTAATTAATTTCTTTCACCTTATAAAGTCCTCCAGCTATTGATTCTACTTTTTCTTTCATTTCTTCAGCAGAAACTTTAGAGGAGTCGAAATTTACAGTTACCAAATCTATTGGGTTTTCTGGATTAAAGGCTAATTCAGTAGAGTTAACTCCCTCAAGTTTCTCCAGTCCTCTGCATACAGTTCCTCCGCACATTTTCTCACAAGTCATTCCTTGGATAGATATTTCCACAGAAGAATTAGCTGCTGTTATTGAAGGGTGGCTAGTCGTTTCGTTGCAGCTAGTTATTAAGAAAACACTAAAAAGTAGGGTATAGAAAACTTTCATGATTTTGTGATTTAAAAGAGTAGTAAAATTAGTGATTAGCCTATTCAAAGAATCGATATTTGCATAAATTATAATAACTGAAGTGAGTAAAGAATTGAAAAATGCACTTGTACTTTCTGTCTTAGCTTTAATATGGGGCAGTTCATTCATATTAATGTCTTTTGTTTTGACTGATTCAAAAGGAGAGGCTCTTTATTCGCCACTTGCTTTAGGCAGTTTGCGGCTGGTTTTAGCTGGGTTGGTTTTACTGCCAGTAGCCATAAGACACTTCTCTAAATTAAGAAGTGCACTTTTTCTCCCTATAGCCATCGTTGGAATATTCGGAAATGGAATCCCTGCATTTTTATTTGCTATTTCTCTAAAAGAAATTGATACTGGTTTAGCCGGAATACTAAATTCTCTAGTGCCGTTATTTACAGTGATCACTGGAATGCTCCTTTTTGGTCTCAAATTGAATAAGAAAGCACTTATTGGGGTTTTTATAGGTTTTGTAGGTGCGGTTGGATTGGTGTTTGTGAAAACTGGAGGGGTCAACACTTCCTCAGTATATCTAGGTTACGCAGGCTTAATCGTGATAGCTACGATTTGTTATTCTTTAAGCGTGAACACGATTCAAAACAAACTTTCACAAACAGATGCCATAGTCATAGCGTCCTTGGGCCTCTTTATAGCAGCTATTCCAGGTGGGATAGTGTTGTGTTTTACAGATTTCAAAGATGTTTTATTGAACAATGAAGAAGGGGTTAATGGATTGGGCTATTGTTTGGTGCTGAGTGCTGTAGGAACTGCATTTGCTTTGGTTCTATTTAATAAATTAGTTCAAGATAGTTCTGCTGTTTTTGCCAGTTTAGTGACGTACCTTATTCCTGTGGTAGCTGTGATGTGGGGTGTTTATTTCGGAGAAGAATATTCGTTAATTCAACTGGCGTTTGGGGGAATAATTTTGCTAGGGGTCTACTTAGTTAAGCTCAGTAGGAGTCGGAGTATGTCGTCTTCTGCGTAGCAATGTGATCTTTCACAAAAGAATATTGGAATAACCAGAATAAAGTTATATTTTTGCACGCTCAAAAATTATTAACAATATGTTCGCAATAGTAGAAATAGCAGGGCAACAGTTCAAGGTAGAGAAAGACCAGCGAGTTTTTGTTCATCGTTTAGAAACTGAAGAAGGAGAAAAAGTTGATTTTAACAACGTTCTTTTAGTGGAAAATGATGGAAAAACAACAGTTGGCGCCCCAGCTATCAGTGGTGCATTTGTTTCCGCCAAGGTTGAAAGACACCTAAAAGGAGACAAGGTTATCGTTTTCAAGAAGAAAAGAAGAAAAGGATACAAGAAAAAGAATGGTCATAGACAGTACCTTACTGAGTTAACTATCGAAAAGATAACGTTAACTGGTGGTAAGGCAGCTCCTAAAAAAGCAGTTAAGACAGAAGATGCTCCTGCAAAAGAAGTTGTAGCAGCTGCTGTTAAAAAAGCTCCTGTTAAAAAAGCTCCTGTTAAAAAAGCACCAGCCAAGAAGGCTCCTGCTAAGGGTAGTGATGACGATTCAGAGAAAAAATAGAGAAATAAGGCTTTCAGTGTACTGAGCACTTAAACACAGCTAGAATTAATTCGGTTACTGATTTATCAGTATCTAAATTAGAGGTTCTAATAAAAGAAGGTCAGGATATAATAAAATAAATCCTACTAAGTATAGGCATAAGAAGCTGTTTTGGCTTCTGCGCTAAGTAGGATGAGTTGAAAGTCCTCCAAGACAAAGTCGAGGGAGGGAGAAAAACAATAATAACTTACTTGCTTTAAAAGGCCAGTATCTTAAAATTTAAAACCATGGCTCATAAGAAAGGTGTCGGTAGTTCTAAAAACGGTAGAGAATCACAAAGTAAAAGACTTGGTGTGAAAATTTTTGGTGGTCAATCTGCCATATCCGGGAACATAATAATAAGACAAAGAGGTACAACTCATCATCCAGGTGACAACGTAGGTATGGGTAAAGACCATACTCTATTCGCTTTAGTTGACGGCAAAGTTGTATTCAAAAAGAAAAGAGATAACAGATCTTTTGTATCAATAGATCCAGCTTAAGGTAGTTCTGTTAACTAATAATACTATTGAATCCCTGAATTGCTTTGTATGCAGCTCAGGGATTTTTTATATATAATATTGTCATGCTTCAAATTAGTAAATTAAGAGAAAATATAGAAGGCGCTATCGAGCTGCTTAAAGTTAGAAACAAAGATTTCACTTCAGAAATCAATGGTATTCTAGCAGCAGACGATAAAAGAAAAGCGAGTCAAGCTGAGTTAGATTCTGTTCTAGCAGAGAGTAACAGGTTGTCTAAAGAAATTGGTGACTTATTCAAATCTGGAAAAGCAGCTGAAGCTACAGGGCTAAAGGAAGAGACTGTTCTTTTAAAAGAAAAGAGTCATGCTCTAAAAGAGGAAATGACTCAGGCTGAGGAGGAAATTAAAAGATTACTTTACATCGTACCTAATATACCTCATGTTGCTGTTCCAACGGGAAAAGACGATTCTGATAATCTGAAAATCGATGAGGAAGGTAGTATGCCCGATCTTCATGCTGCGGCTCTTCCTCATTGGGAAATCGCTGATAAATATGGTCTAATTGATTTTGAGTTGGGTGTGAAGATTTCTGGAGCAGGTTTTCCAGTGTACAGAGGGAAGGGGGCGAAATTGCAACGCGCACTTATAAATTTCTTTTTAGATGAAGCTACAGAGGCTGGATACGAAGAAGTAATTCCTCCGCATTTAGTAAATGAAGCTAGTGGAATCGCTACGGGTCAACTTCCTGATAAAGAAGGTCAGATGTATCATTCGGAAGTAGATAATCTTTATTTAATTCCTACTGGCGAGGTGCCGATAACTAATATTTTTAGGGATGTAATTATAAAGGAGACTGAATTTTCTCATAAGCTTTGTGGTTATACGCCATGTTTCAGAAGAGAGGCTGGTTCATACGGTAAGGAGGTAAGAGGGCTAAATAGATTACATCAGTTTGATAAAGTAGAGATAGTAAGAGTAGAGCATCCTGACAATTCTTATGCTGTCCTGGATGATATGGTAGAGCATGTGAAAGGTCTATTAAGAAAATTAGAGCTTCCGTTTAGGACTTTAAGATTATGTGGAGGAGATTTAGGGTTTACAGCTGCGTTGACTTTTGATCTGGAGGTATATAGTGCTGCACAAAAAAGATGGCTTGAAGTTAGTTCTATTTCCAATTTTGAGACTTATCAATCAAATAGGCTTAAATTAAGATTTAAAAATAAAGAGGGAAAAACGCAACTAGCACATACTTTAAACGGAAGTGCTTTGGCGCTGCCAAGAATTCTAGCTGCTTTGTTAGAGAATAATCAAGATGAAAAGGGAGTTCGAATTCCTGAAGCACTTGTGAAATACACTGGCTTCGATTATATAGATTAGTTGATGTTGGCATAATTTGTGACCTTTCACACGCCTATTAGTTTACTTTTAATTCAACACTTTATCCTTACATTTAAATGAGATTTTTATTATTTTTTTCATGTTTGACCTTAGCCTTCGTCTCATGCAACCAATCGTCTGAATATACCGGTGAGGTTGATAAAATCAACTTGTTATTAGTCCAGGTCGCAGATGCTAAAATGGAGTTTGATGAAATCCCTCATAAGGAGATTAATAGTCGGTTGGATTCTATAAAGAGTACTATAAAGTTCGTGGAAGAGGCCTCAGGCGGTGAGATCGATAAGGCTAATGGATTATTATTAGATTCATACAGAGGAGTTAAGTCTGTGGTTAAGCGTTTTGGTAAAAGATCGATTCAGATGAAAGTAGAGTTTGGGAGAACCAAGTCTCAGCTAGAGAAATTTAAGCAGGCATTATTGGAAAGCGCAAGTCATGACAAGAACAATTCTGAAATAGATGAGGCGTATGTTAAGCTTAACATGAAGAAGGAGGAGGAAGCGGCATCTAATTTAATTAGTAGCGTAGAAGAACTTAAAGCTAGGGGTATTCGATTTATAAAGCAGAATGATGAGAAATCCGCTGCACTAGCCCCTTACTTGAATAGTTTGAAATAAATGAATTTAAAAAGAGTCTTAGGCATATCGTTTTTCTGTTTTCTCACGGCATTCTTATCTGCGCAAGAAACAGATTTAGATTTGGCTGAATATTACTTTAAGGCAGGAGAATTCGCATCAGCTAAGTTATATTACCAAGAAATTTACAAAAAGAATACGTCCAATAGGGTTCATGAAAAATACCTGCAAACCCTTATCGCTTTGGAGGAGTATGATGAAGCAGAAAAAATAGCTAAAAAGAAATTAAAGAGGGCTAGAGATAAATCTTCTGGACACCAAGATTTGGGAGTTTTATACAAGACTTTAGGGGCTAATGACGATGCGGATGAACAATTCGGACTGGCCATTAAAGAGCTTCAGTCTGGGCGGAGTAATGCCACTAAACTAGCTAGAAAATTTATAACGCTTTCTGAATTTGAGTTCGCTGAAAAGACCTACTCAAAGGCTCGAAAGATTTCTGTAGATGGTTATCCGTACTATTATGAAATGGCTAATTTAAAAGGTCAAACTGGAGATCATGAGCAAATGGTAGATGAGTTTCTAAATCTTTTAGAGTCATCTCCAAACTACGTCCAAAGCGTTCAGAATAGTTTTAATAGAACCCTTAATGTAGTAGAGAACGAGGAAAAAGCCGAAATGCTCAAGGGTAAACTCCTTGCTAAAATCCAGAAAGTCCCCGAAGAGCCTATATTTAGTGAGCTTCTTATTTGGTTGTTTCAACAAGAGAAGAATTTTTCTGGAGCACTGATTCAAGCTAAGGCGCTAGATATGCGTCTAAAAGAAGACGGGTTAAGAGTGTTTAATTTAGGGCAGTTGGCTAAAAAAAATGAAGATTATACTGCGGCTAAAGAAGCCTATGAGTATGTAGTCAGTAAAGGGTCTTCTAATTCTTATTACATATCGGCTAGGTTAGAATTATTAAAAACGCTTAAGATTCAAGTGACATCTAAGTATACTTATTCTGCAGAAGATATTATTGGTTTAGAGTTAGCCTATAAGGACGCACTTTTAGAGTTGGGTGAATCTTCTTCTACAGTGATGATTATGAAGGAGCTTGCACATATCCAAGTGTTTTTTGGAGGTAAATCTGAAGAGGCGATAGACGTTCTTAATAGAGCGCTGGAAATCCCGGGTGTTTATGATAATGTTAGAGCTCATTTAAAACTGGAGTTGGGAGATGTTTTGGTCTATGAAGGAAATGTTTGGGAGGCTTCTTTACTTTTTTCTCAGGTGGAGTTGGATTTTAAGGAAGATGCTATAGGTCATGAAGGTAAATTTAGAAATGCTCGAGTATCCTATTTTACAGGCGACTTTGAATGGGCCCAATCTCAGTTAGATGTTTTAAAAGCTTCTACTTCTAAGCTAATAGCCAATGATGCATTAGACTTGTCATTACTAATCACAGATAACCTGGCATTAGATACTATTTATAAACCCATGGAGCTATTCGCTCAGGCGGATTTATTTATTTATCAAAATCAAATGGAATTAGCTATAGAAAAAGTTGATTCTATTCTTAATGAATATCCAGCCCATAGTTTAACTGATGAAATTCATTTTTCTAAATTTAAAATTTATCAGAAAAAAGGTCAATTTGAGAAAGCGGCTAATGAGTTAGATCAAATCCTTCTCTTTTATGCAGATGATATAGTAGCAGATGATGCTATTTTTAATCTGGCAGAAATGAACGAGGATGTGTTTAATAACTACGAAAAGGCAAGCGAATTGTATGAAATGATTCTTACTGACTATTCTAACTCACTCTATGCGGTTGAAGCTAGGAAGAGATTCAGGAGATTAAGAGGGGATAATATTAATTAGATAATAGTAGTCCCGAATTCTTCTGATAATTTGGACTTCACCTTATCCAAGTGTCTTTTTTTCATAAGTATAGAGGTAAGCTTTTCGTCTGATAAATCTGGGTCTTTTAGTTCCTCTTGAAGCTCCTTACTTCTTATTCGAAGGTGTTTAAGCTTTAGTCTGAAAACAACATCTTTAACTGCCTTTTTTAATTTCATATCCTCAGTCTCGGGATAGACTTTATGTTTGTCAGTCCAGTTGTCGGATAATTCAAATGCATCTGCAAGAATATCAGCGCATAATTTACTCACCTCCAAATCCTCATTCCTAGACAAGTGGCGAGGTTCTAAGAAATCGTTATTTTCCAGTGCTCGCGAGTATTCCTCTATAATAGTTTTGCAACGCTTATCTATTAAGGAAACCTGATCTACTTGGAGTTCGGAGATTAAGTATTCAGCCACAGTGATTTCTGCAGACAAAGGTTCAGGATTTTCATCAGACTTCTCTTCGGTGAAGTACAAGATTCTGTTACCGTAGGTTAAAAGAATTCTCACTAAATCTTTTTCCTGCTCAAAACAGGATAGGGAATCCTGTTTCTGCGGGTCAGGAATTCCGCTTTTTTCTTGAGGAATCTTAGGGGCTTCATAATTACTGGAGCTCTCTTTTTTTATCTTTATCCTAAGAATTTTATTGATTTCAGAGATAATAATACTCTCTTGGATGTCCATTAGTCTGCTGCATTCTTTCAGATATATGGAACGTTTAATAGCATCAGGAATCAGAGAAATAGATACTACTACATCTCTAATTAATTCGGCTTTTTTTATAGGGTCATTTTTACTTTCACTTAAAAGTAAGTCGGTTTTAAAAACCATAAAATCCTTAGAATTTTCTTCTAAGAATTTGGCAAATTCTTCTGTGGATAGTCTTTTAGAATAGGAGTCAGGGTCTTCTCCTTCAGGGAATAGAACCACTTTTACATTCATTCCGTTTTGCAGAAGTAAATCGATGCCTCTAAACGCTGCTTTTATACCTGCGGCATCTCCATCGAATAAAATGGTAATGTTAGGAGTATATCTTTTTATTAGCTTTATCTGTCCATCTGTAAGAGATGTTCCTGAGCTAGATACTACGTTTTCTATTCCATTCTGGTGAAGAGCTATAACATCTGTGTAGCCCTCGACTAGGTAACATTCTTCCTGCTTAAGGATGGAGTTCTTGGCTTGATATAAGCCATAAAGCACTCTGCTTTTGTTGTATAAGTCATTCTCGGGAGAGTTGAAATATTTAGCAGTTTTTTTATCTTTTCTTAGTGTTCTTCCGCCAAACCCTATAACCTTTCCACTTACATTATGGATAGGGAAGATCACTCTTCCTTTGTAGAAGTCAAAAGGTTGGCCGCCCATATCTTTGGAAAGCCCACTGTCCAGAAGATATTTTAATTTATAGCCTCTTTCTAAAGCTGTTTTTGTGAATTGGTGTCCTTTATCAGGACAGTATCCTAGATTAAACTTTCTAATTATCTCTTCCCGGAAGCCGCGTTCATAGAAATAACTCAGCCCTATAGCCTTTCCTTCTTCGCTTTCGTGAAGGTAATTCATGAAGTATTTTTCTGCGAAGGCAACTACTATTCCCAGACTTTCTCTGTCGTTTTGTTGCTCCTCCTGCTCCTCAGTCAGCTTCTCTTCTATGATTTCAATGCCATACTTATTTGCCGACCACCTTAGGGCTTCAGGGTAAGTCATTTTCTCATGTTCCATAAGAAAAGTGATAGCATTACCTCCTTTACCTGTTGAGAAACATTTGAAAATGCCTTTGGATGGTGAAACGTAGAATGAGGGAGTTTTTTCGTCAGTAAATGGGCTTCTAGCTTTAAAATTAGCCCCAGCTTTTTTTAAATGTACAAATTCGCCTACGATATCCTCTATTATTAGAGCGTCAAAAATTCGATCTATCGTTTGTTTATTAATCATTTAGGTCTATGCGAATAGAGATTTTTTAAAACGTGTTCTCATGAAATTCAGAAAAGTGAAAGATAAGAATGATTGATACTTATTTCACAATAAATATGCTCATACCTTTTACGTTTTTTAAGTTCTAGTTGGATATTAACTCTATCTTTAGGTTTTGCTTTTCTTTTTTGAAGAAAATTATATACATAGCGCTCTTGGCTTTTTATTCCTGTGGTACAAACACGAGTAATAATTCTGACCCTCAGGGTTTAATAGATATTTTGGATACCAATCATCTTGGGGATATTCATGGTACTAGTATAGGTGATGATATGGACTACGTGATGAAAAAAATGAAGCCTCATATCGTTTCTGAAATGCCCGACGAACTTACTGCAAGAATACCTTTGAGTATAAAAGATTCTACTTTTTACGACATCGATTATGACTTCAGAAACGGGGAGCTTTACAGTATTGATTTGGACATCTTCCCGAAAGATTCTTCGGACTGTAATCTGCTTTATAATGAGTTTAAAAAATATTATAACAGGGCTTATGGTCTGGGAAGTGAGGATGATGGGTATGTAGTGTGGTACACTGAAACGAAGTCAGGCGAGGATGTGGAAATCAGTTTGATTGATGAAAGCTCCAGTCATCATAAACCATATTTAGCGGTTACTTTTTATCAAGAAGACGGAATAGCTGATTAATATGTGCACAGAACTCCTTTCAGTTAAAAACCTCACTGTTTCTTTCCTGAAAGATGGGCTTTGGAGACCTGCAGTTCAAAATATTTCCTTTTCTGTTAATTTAGGAGAAACCCTGGGTATAGTCGGTGAGTCTGGGTCTGGAAAGTCTGTTTCGTGCTTGGCGCTGTTGAGTTTGTTGCCTAAGGAGGTAGCAAGGATAGAAAGTGGCGTTGCAACGCTTAAGATTCAAAATCAAGTAATAGAGTTGTTAAAGTCATCTGAGGCGTCACGTTCCTTAAGAGGGAGTGAGATAGGTATGATTTTTCAGGAGCCAATGACTAGTTTGAATCCATTGTTCAAATGCGGGGATCAGTTGGTTGAAGTAATTAGAAGACATTTAAATCTCGCCAGGAAAGAAGCCGTCCAGCTGGCTGAAGAATGGTTCCAGAAGGTTGAGTTGCCAAATCCTAGGAGAATAATCTCAGCTTACCCGCATGAGTTAAGTGGTGGGCAAAGGCAGCGTGTGATGATAGCTATGGCCATGTGTTGTAAGCCTAAGTTACTTATAGCAGATGAACCTACAACTGCTTTAGATGTGACTGTTCAGAAAAGTGTTTTGGATTTAATCTCAAGACTTCAAAAGGAGCATAATACTGCTGTAGTATTTATATCTCATGACTTAGGTGTGGTGAGGTCTATAGCAGATAACGTATTAGTGATGCAGAAAGGGGAGGCTAAAGAGTATGACAGTGCAGATAAGATTTTTAAAAATCCTTCTACTGCTTATGCTAAGAGTCTAATCGCTTGTAAGCCTGAGAATACAAACAAAAAGTATAGATTAACCACCGTGGATCAGGTCATAGCAGGAGAGACTTTGACTCAGTTAAGGCCTCCGACCAACGTGAATGATGGTCAAGTAATCTATAAGGTAGAGGGCCTGAAAAAGTATTATGGAAAAAGGGCCAGTCTTTTTGGTGGGAAAAGTGAAATTATTAAAGCAGTAAACAATGTTTCATTCGAAATAAGAAAAGGAGAGACATTAGGCCTAGTAGGAGAGTCGGGTTGCGGTAAATCTACTTTAAGCAAAATAATTACAGGTTTATTGACGGCTGATAGTGGAGTACTTATTTATAATGGAGTAGATATTTCTGGATACTCCATGAGGGATTGGAGGCAGTTGAGAGGCAAAATTCAGTTTATTTTTCAGGATCCTTTTAGTGCTTTAAACCCTAAGCATTCCGTAAAGAAGGTTTTGGAAGAGGTGCTGGTCAAACACCAAGCTAGTCTTAATAAGCAAGAGAGAGAAAGTTTATGTGCTAAGCTTATAATTGATGTGGGTTTGTCTGTTGATAGTTTGTACAAGTATCCTCATCAATTTAGCGGAGGGCAGAGGCAAAGGGTAGTTATCGCTCGAGCTTTAGCTGCTAATCCTGAGTTTATAATTGCTGATGAATCTGTTTCGGCGTTAGATGTTTCTGTTCAGGCTCAGGTGCTGAATCTTTTAAACGACCTGAAAGCGGAATACAACTTGACATTTCTATTTATATCCCATGACTTGTCTGTGGTTAATTACATGAGCGATAGGGTTATGGTGATGAGAGAAGGGGAGATTGTGGAACACGGAGAGGCAGAAGAAATTTACACCAACCCTCGACACCCTTACACCCAGAAGCTTCTAGATTCTGTTTATTAAGTGCGTGATAAGGTGCCTGTTTGCTGTCATTCTAGGGCTATTGTGAGGGGCTCGTTTATTGCCGTTTAAAACCATGAAAATATAATCAATATCCAGGTGTTTTTTAGCTAATTTATATGTTAATAAACCACACTTGTCGATTGAAAACCGTTTTTCATGGAATTTTTTGTGTAATAAGCCGTATATTTGTGAGGCTTTGTGAAATTGAGTTATTATCGAGCTAAACCATTAATCAAAATCTTCAAAAAATAGTTACACCTAAAATAAATGATTAAGATCTCTCCAATATTCTTTACAATAATATTATTGTTATTGTCAACTATAAGCTTTAGTCAAACACTCCAATTTGGAACGCTTTCCTCTTTTGAAGCTTACACTGGGTCAGGAGCCATTACAAATTCAGGAACTTTGACGGGTGATGTTGGCACGAATGATGGCGCAGTAACTGGCTTTTCATCAGTGGATTATTCTGGTGAAATATACAACGATGATTCTGTAACCGTTCAGGCCAGGATAGATTTGTTTAAGGTATACATTAATCTTTGCTCTGTTTTTGTTACACATGCGGGCACTCATTCGCCTACTTTCGGAAGTGGAGAAACGATTACCTCGGGAGTTTATTCTATCGGTGGGGCAGGGTCTGTAGGAGGAACTCTTACTCTTGATGGGGAGGGAGATTCTGATGCGGTATTTATAATGAAATTTGAGGGAGCATTTACAACAGGAGCAGCTTCGGCAATTGTTTTAAGTAATGGTGCACAAGCGGCCAACGTTTTTTGGATTGCTGAAGGAGCTATTTCAGTGGGGGCATCAAGTACTATAAAAGGAACTTTACTTTCACATCCCGGATCCGTCAGTATTGGCGCCAATTGTAACATAGAGGGAAGATTGTTTGCCTCAGAAGGTGCTATAACTATTGGAAATCAAAGTGTAGCAGTTATACCTGTTAGTCCCACTACCATTCCAATAACTTGTTCAGGCTTCCCTATTCCTTCTCCCACTCTAGATGTCTTAGGGAGCCTTGAGAATTACACCCTTTTCACTAGTAATGGCGCTGTGGTAAATACGGCATTATCTGGAATTATTGGAGATGTTGGAACAAATCTAGGTGCTATAAGTGGTTTTGCTGAATCAGCTCATGTAGGGTCTTTTTATCCTCCAGGATATGAAACAGCGCAAGCTGCGCTAGATTTGGATTATGCGTATAGTCAACTTATTGCTTTGCCAAATACAGTTGTTGGACATGCTCCAGCTTTTGGTGTTGGAGAAACGCTTAATGCTGGAGTTTATTATATAGGAGGAGCAGGATCATTAGCTGGAACGATCACCTTAGACGGTCAAAATAATCCTGATGCAATATTTGTTTTCAAGTTTAATGGGGCATTTTCAGTAGCGGCACAATCGAAAGTTGTTTTGACAAATGGAGCTAGTGCTTGTAATATTTTTTGGATTGCAGAAGGTGCTGCATCCATGGGTGCTTTAACCTATATGAAGGGAACTGTTCTTGCTAATGGAGGAGCCTGTACGATGGCAGCAAATGGAAACTTAGAGGGAAGAATGCTTTCTACAGCTGGAGCAATTGGATTTAGTACAGGTGTAATTTATAATTATGAAATCTGTATCCTTGATGATGATGCCGACAACGATAATGATGGATTGACCAATGCCGAAGAGCTAGAGGGTGTTTTTGGATTTGTAGGAGATCCATATGATTATAACTCACCGTTCACGCATTTAGAAACAACAGGCTCAGGAACTAACGAGGATCAAATTTTTCAGTTGGAACAAGTTGAGGTTTTAGATTACCTTCAAGAAGGGAGTACA
>LAQC01000025.1:0-1234 GCA_000981645.1 Cryomorphaceae bacterium ASP10-05a
TTCATGATTACAAATACATCGAGGAAGATGAGTTTGAACTTACTTATTTAATAGAAAGCTTAGCAGAAAGAAGCGGTTTTAAACTCAATGACATCGTTTTTAAATCAGAAGGAAAGCATCCTTCTGTGGAGTCCATATTGATTAGTAAAACTGGAACTAAAATATATGCTCACTCTTTATTGAATGGCGGGAATTATTACCTACTCATGCATGTAAGCATTTCAGGGGTTAAAAATCAAGAATTCTTTGACAGTTTTAGATTAAACGAATTGACCTACCCGGATTTTGAGAGCTATACAGATTCTGCCATGATGTTTAGGGTGGTTAGTCCTGTGAATCCTGTAATCCCAGAAGTTTTTCATTCCGGAGGAACTGATATCTATGGAGATGGAAATTCAGAAGATGTAGATTATTCGCATTTACCATCCAGTGACAGTAGAGTGTTTTTCAATGATGAAACAGGGGAGAAAATAGTAGTTGACTATTATAAGTATCACTACTACCGGAGTGAAAAAGATGAACGTGCTTATTGGAGTAAACGGTTTTCTAGTTCATGGAATTATGAAGATATGAAAATATCGGAGATAGATTCAGGTTTCGTAAACTCCTATCCGTTTAGGGAGTTTAGTTATACTAATAGTGGCAGCTCTAGAGAAATAAATGTGCGCGTTCTATTAAAAAACAGTACTAAATATTCCATTTACTACCTGTCTGATTCATTAGATACCCGGTCAGAGTTTGTTACCACATTTATAGAATCTTTTCAGCCTTTAGATTCAGTTTATACCACTTCATTTTTCTTAAATAAAGCTGATTTGTTCTTTGACGATTTATGGAGTACTGATAGTCTGGTAGAGCGAAAAGCCCTGTCTTCTCTAAGCGAAATTCGATTTGCTGATTCAAATGCAGAAGACATCACTCATGTTATAGAAAAATATAAGAATGATGATTTCTCTTCTTATGAAAAGGCCTTTTTGATTGAGGAGTTAGGTTACTTGGAACATAACTGCATCATCCCCTATTTAAAAGAGAAATACCGAGCTGTAGATGATACGTCATCTTATCAATTGGCTATTCTAAAAGCTCTAGGAAGGATGCGAACGAAAGCCGCTACTCTTCTGTTTAAAGAATTGTTAATTGAAGAAACACCTCTTTCTAAAGTAAGAGACATTAACCCGATTTTTATTGAATATAAAGACTCCTTAGAGCTCGCGCAATTTCTATTTCCAGAAAT
>LAQC01000025.1:1282-10214 GCA_000981645.1 Cryomorphaceae bacterium ASP10-05a
AAAGACAAAGGTTTTATTAATCCAGAGGAATACAGGCATAAGCTTAAGGAAATTACTTGGGAGGCACGCAATACACTTAAAAGAAAATTGGCCGCAGAAGAAGAGAATGGGGATAATAATTATGGAGACTATGTAAGTGATGACTATCTCTCAGGCTCTTTTTATTACAAGCCTAACTCACCGGAGAGAAAGTTTTATAATGATCCTTTAGCAGTCTATTCATCATTATTAAATGACTTTAGGGAAGATCATAATGTGCAGTCTTTTTTCTTAAAAAGAGAAAAAATAAGCGATGAATCTGTTCTCTTTTCGTTAAAAGCCATGGATGTGATTCTAGGCGAGACATTAACACAGGAATATGCCGATTTATTTTGCGAAAGCAATAAGACTAGAAATTCCCTTTACCAGCTAAGTTTAAGCTATGATATAGATCTTTCCAATTCGTGTTTAAATCAGCAGAGTTTGGCTGAAGGTATTTTATTCAAAAACGCTTGTCCCAAAGACTCGGTTACCTTCATAGATAAAATATGGATAGCAGTAAAAGACACCTCAGGTTTCGTGTACTTCTTTAAATCATTAAATTCGTACAACCAAGAGTGGCAAGTTTCATGTTACGGACTCTTCAATAAAGATGAAGAAGATTTAACAACTTCGGATTCTCTTAGAGGGAATAAGATAAAAATCAGAGGCGCTACTCAGGAAGAAAAGTTATTAGAAATTCTAGCTGACTTTAAACTTCACGAAAGACAGCGTGCAGATAAAAAATCTAAAGGAGGATTTAATGACTATTATTTATATGACTAATTAACTTAAGTACATGCTACCAATAATAGTTACTGCCCTAATCCTAATTACAGTTGTTTTTTATTTCATTTCACTGTACAATAGCATTATAAAGAAAAATAACGTCAGAGAGAAAGCATTTGCCGATGTAGATGTTTATTTGAAACAGCGGTATGATATGATACCTCAGTTAGTAGAAACTGTAAAAGGGTATATGAATCACGAAGCCAATACACTTATAGAAGTTACCAAAGCTAGAAATCAGTATATGGCGGCCTCAACTATTGATGAAAAGATAGGTACTGAAGGAACTTTCTCTAAAAGCATGAGAGGTTTGAACATCGCGATAGAGGATTATCCAGACCTAAAAGCCAACGAAAATTTTCTCAAGCTTCAAAACGATATAAAGTATATGGAGGAAAAAATAGCGAACAGTAGAACTTGTTTTAATTCGGCTTCTAGAGACTATAACGATGCCATAGAGACTTTTCCATCTAACAGCATAGCTGCTATGTATGGGTTTAAGCAGGAAGTAATGTTTGATTTAGGAGAAGGTGAAAGGGTTAGGCTTGAAACTGCTCCAGAAATAAAATTTTAACCAGTTGAAAAAACTCATTCTAATTCGCCACGCTAAGTCAAGTTGGTCTCAAGCAGGAATGTCAGATTTTGACAGGCCTTTAAACCAACGAGGAATAAATGATGCTCCTAAAATGGCCGGAAGGATTCGGTCATCGAAATTGACTATTGACCAAATCGTCTCCTCTCCTGCTTTAAGAGCCATTACTACAGCGGAGATGTTTTCTGAAGTATTTGATATTCCTTTCGAGAATATTTTACAGAATAAGGCTGTTTATGAAGCTGATCCAGAAACGCTTATGCGCATTGTTTCTAAGTTTGAGTCATCATGGAATACCGTAATAATGTTTGG
Source organism: Cryomorphaceae bacterium ASP10-05a (assembly GCA_000981645.1). GTDB lineage: Bacteria > Bacteroidota > Bacteroidia > Flavobacteriales_D > Sanyastnellaceae > ASP10-05a. The sequence goes on from LAQC01000025.1 coordinate 2,994, forward strand.
TCATAACCCGGGGCTTTCATACTTAGTGGGGCTGCTAACTGGTGAGCTCTACGACAAAGTTACCTGCAGCATTTCTGAAATAGATATACATATAGACGATTGGTCTCATTGCACCGCAGGAATAGGTTCTCTTATCTCTTATGATTTCCCTAAGAACTCTTAAACCATTAACTCTTTTTTATGCTAGTTCAAACCATTAAGGATATTACTATTTGTCTTCTTTTAAGTATTATCTCTTCCTTTTCGCTTTATTTAGTGGTGTGTTGCACTGGTTCTTTAGAGCTCTGGTTGATTTTTTTACTAGGGTTTTTACTTTCGGTAATTCATTTAATTACAGCGCAAAGTGAAAACACCCTCGTTCGGTTCTCGAAATTAGCGATGCCTTTGATCACATTATTCATAGTGTCATATATGGTTTATGTTGAATTCAATTACCCTACAACAGAAGAGTTAATGGCTATGAGTAATTTTGAAAGAGGGCTAACGTTTATAAGTCAGTTGGATAAGGAAACCATCATGAATTTCGTGTCTCGATTCTTTCAAGTTGTCTCCTTAAAATTTTTAATTGGTCTTTATGCATTTTATGCATTAGGCAGCTTTATTATCAAACATTTCAAATTCGAGGGGTATACTCAGCAGTTATTTTCAGAACAACCATCTGATGATGGTAATATAGTCAAGAAACACCTCAAGCGAAAAAGCACTAAATTTAAAAGGCGATTTTAGTTTATAAGTAAAATGAAAAACAGGCCTTATCTATGAAGTTTCTAAATACCTTTGAACCCCGTAATATCATATACGGGAATGTCAGACAGCGCTAAGTACATCTTTGTAACCGGAGGGGTTACATCTTCATTAGGAAAAGGAATAATTTCAGCTTCTTTAGCTAAACTTCTTCAGTCGAGAGGCTTTAGAGTTACTATTCAAAAGCTTGATCCTTACATAAATATAGATCCAGGAACTTTAAACCCGTATGAGCATGGAGAATGCTTCGTTACTGATGATGGAGCAGAAACTGATTTAGACCTTGGTCATTATGAAAGATTCTTAGACAGAAGAACTAGTCAGTCTAACAATGTAACTACAGGGAAAATTTACCAAAGCGTTATTAACAAAGAGCGTAAAGGAGAATACCTTGGAAAGACTGTTCAAATCATCCCTCACATTACAGATGAAATAAAGCGATGTATTAAAATTTTAGGTTCTAAAAGCGCTTATGATTTTGTCATCACAGAGATTGGTGGAACTGTTGGAGATATCGAATCTCTGCCTTACGTAGAAGCTGTAAGACAGTTGAAATGGGAGAGCCCTGATGACTGCCTGGTGGTCCATTTAACACTTGTCCCCTATCTAGCCGCTGCAGGAGAGCTTAAAACTAAGCCTACGCAGCACTCTGTTAAACAACTATTAGAATTAGGTGTTCAGCCAGACATATTGGTCTGCAGAACCGAGCATGAACTAACTCCAGCGATAAGAAATAAAGTGGCTAAGTTCTGTAACGTAAACCTGAACGCAGTTATCCAAAGTATAGATGCATCCACTATTTATGATGTGCCTTTACTTATGTTAGAAGAGAAGTTTGACCAGGTAGTATTAGACAAACTGAAAATACAAGACTATCCTGAACCTAATCTTAAAGAATGGAATTCATTTCTAAAGAGATATAAGAATCCGAAAAATGAAGTGACTATAAGCTTAGTAGGGAAATATGTAGAATTAAAAGATTCTTATAAATCTATAGCCGAGGCTTTCATTCATGCAGGAGCTGTAAACGAAGTGAAGGTTACTATAAACTGGGTTCATAGTGAAGATTTGAACCTTAATCAGGTGAGTTCTATTTTAAAAGATTCTGATGGAATCATGGTAGCCCCAGGTTTTGGGTCGAGAGGTGTAGACGGTAAAATACTTGCAGTTAAATTCGCTAGAGAATCTGGAATTCCATTCTTTGGTATCTGTTTAGGAATGCAAGTAGCAGTTATAGAATATGCACGAAACGTACTCAACTTATTAGATGCACATAGTACTGAGATAAAAGCGTACACACCACATCCTGTAATAGATATAATGGCTGAGCAAAAGTCCATTACTAATTTAGGAGGAACTATGAGGTTAGGGACGTATGATTGCCAATTAAGAAAAGGTTCTTTAGCACACGATGCTTATGATAGCGAAAACATAGAAGAACGTCACAGACATCGCTATGAGTTTAATAATGACTACTTGGAAATGTTTGAAAAGTCAGGAATGAAAACCTCAGGAATAAATCCAGATTCAGAGTTAGTTGAGATTATAGAAATACCTTCACATCCTTGGTTTGTAGCTACTCAATTTCATCCTGAATACAAAAGTACTGTACACACACCACATCCATTATTTGTAGGTTTTGTGGGAGCCGTACTAAAGCACTCTAAGAAGAAATAGATTTATGCTCTCCTTGGTCTCTAAAGATCAAAAGACCGAGGAACAAGGAAATAAAAACAGCGCCACTTTGTCTTTCAAGCATAGATTCTGTTAAAAGGTTTAGCGTAATAATAAGCATTACCGAGAGCATAAGTATATCTCTGCTCCTGAGTGCCTTGATAAACAGAAAGACAAACATGATTATCATGAAAATTAAGCTTATCAACCCTGCGCTTATGCCTGTTTCTAAAAACTGATTGTGAACATTAAACCTTTTGGAAAGCATATAATACTCTTCGTCTCTGTCATACATGCTCATGAGAGATTCTTTAGAGTCTCCTACCCCTTCTCCTGAAGGACTATTAAGAATCATCTCTAAGGCCAACCCCCAAATAAGAACTCTGGCTTGAGTACTCGATCTTTTAGTGGCCAATATTTTATCGTTTTCTACATCCGAAGTGCTTACTACGGATTTAGTTATAGCCGAATTAATCCGGCTTTTACTCATCGGGTTAAATAGAACCGAGAAGATTAATAACGCTGTAACTCCAGCTAAAAAGGGAGTATTCCTTCCATTTTTATTTTTAGTGAGATTCCTAACAAGAGCTAGAGTTAGTATTGTGAGGCAACAGAGAATAGCAGCCTTAGAAGATAAAAGGGCTATCATAATCACCAGAAGAACCGTAACAAACCTCAGGAAAAACTTTAATCGTTTGGACTTTGTTTCTTTTTCTAGGTGGAACTTAATAAAGCATAAGCCAGCCGTATAATACATGCCTACATAGCTAGGATGAAAATGAGCGGAGAGTTTAACGTAAGTATACTCGCCCATATCGGCAGAATTCAAATACCTCAAATAAGCTAAAATCAATAACATTAAGCTCGAGATGAATACACTAGAGACTATAGCCCATGATATAAATAGAAATTGTCTCTTATTAATAGGCGGTGAAAGTCCGAGTATTAACGGAATCAGAATAAGAGAAAGTTTAGTTTCAATGCTCTTCCAACCCACAGATACATTCTCTGTCCATAACATACTTATCAGGAAAAAAAGGAAAATTCCTGCTCCAGACATTACAATATTCCACCACTCTACTTTTCGGTTTTTATTAAGTTGGATAAGGGTTGAAATGAAAAGTGTAACTATAGCCAAAGACAAAAAGCCTATTTGATATATAGGAATCAACATGCATAAAACTGCCAAACAAAATATATGAATCTTCCTTAATGTCATTTCCCAAGAGTAATAATATCCTCTAAATATTCGCCTTTGTTTTGCTTATAGGCTTTTGGCCTTTCCCCAATTCTCTAATTCTTCTTTAGACCAAAGCTCTGGGAAGAAAATTCTTCGCTGGTAACTTGGGTGCATGTATTTTTTCCAGTCGCTCCCTCCTGTGGCTTCTATGGTTTCCTCACCAGAATCTAGGTATTTAGCCGCTGTATTTAAGTGAGCCATTACCCATTCTACATTCACGGTGTAATCATAATGCCTCATGGCTTTAACTAGTGCTGGATCTGCTTTTATATCTTCAGGCAGGCTGTTGAATTTAGCGTAAAGATTCGTGAGATTTCGTTCCTCCATGAAACCGAGGAGTTCCGTTTTATACTTTTTCTCGAATTCACTTAACATTAGAGATTTTTTTCCAGTCTCATAATTTTTCCCAGCAGCTTGCCAATACATGTGTTCGAACGCATGCTCATAAGGAGTGTCTCTATCTATGGTAGCTCTAAATCTGTAATCAATAAGGTTAATAAGCTCCGTAGATCCTATTTCTATCATTCTATACTGCGCACTCTGGAAACCACTAGCAGGTGAAAGCGAAGTTCTGAAATCCAAGTATTGTTGCTTTTCCATTCCATCTCCCATAATGGTAAATGATTCTGTAAGGACGTTGAAGTATCTAGAAATTCTTCCGAGTCTCATGATGAAATCTGCCGCAGAGATTTCCTGTGCTGCAGAAATTTGTTCCATCTCATGAAGAATCATTTTAAACAGAAGCTCATTAATCTGATGATACATGATAAATATATGCTCATCGGGTACGTCTGTTTTCGGGCGTTGCAACGCTAATAAACTCTCTACGTTTATATACTCCCAGTAAGAAACGGGTTCATCATTCGTCTGATTAGCATCTAAAAAAGGACATCCTCCGGCATCCATTCCTGCTTTAAGCGCTTCTTCCATTAGAGGTTTTTTTTTGCAAAGCTACGAATGAATGATTTGTTCCTTTACGATTTAAATCAATACTATTCATTTTTCGTCTTAACCACATGCCAAAAGGCGTAATAATGACTTCCTTTGTTGTTTATGAAACGTATCGAAGGCAGAGAAGATATTAATTATATTGTCCGTAAATTCTATGGGCAGGTGAGAGAAAACGAGATACTCGGCCCTGTATTTACAAAGGCTATTCCTGAAGGAGAATGGGATTTTCACATGGAGAAAATCACAGATTTCTGGGATTCTGCCATTTTCGGAAGCATGACTTTTAAAGGGAATCCTGCTACCTCTCATGTGAATTTAGATAAGAAGAATGACTACAAGATCACTCAAGACCATTTTGCTATATGGCTCAAGCACTGGAATGAGACCATAAATGAGAATTACGAGGGTGAAATAGCAGAAAACATGAAAATGCGTGCTCGAAAAATGGCTACTGGACTCTACTTAGGAATGTGGCATCATAAACCAGATGACTTAAAACCATCAGTGGATTAGATAAATCACTTCTTATTGAACATAACCTTTTAGGATTCTTCATTCCTGCTGAAATAGATTAGAACTAAAGAAATCATTCGTATTGATGTCTCTTCACCGATGACTCAAATAATAGTTGGAAGAGACTTTTAAGACAGACTAGGAGTTGATTTAGCTTATGGTCAGGGCTTCACCATTAAGTATTATTTCTATGCTTTCTCCAGAGATCAAATTTATGGTTACATCGCTCTTCTGAATTAAGACTTTAAGAAGCCTATTTCTGAACAATATTTTAAAGGAATATGACTCCCACTTTGAAGGAAGCATGGTTTTAAAATGGAGTTGGTCGTCTCTTACTCGTAAACCAGCAAATCCTTCCACTACTGCCATATAGGTTCCTGCCATACTCGTGATATGCAACCCTTCGTGTGCCTCGTGGTTATAATCGTCTAAATCCAATCTAGAGGTTCTGAGGTACATTTCGTACGCTTTCTCTTCATACCCTAGTTTAGCAGCTAGAATACAATGAACACAAGGACTAAGGGATGATTCATGAACTGTTTTAGGCTCATAAAAATCAAAGTTAGCTTTGTGCTCTTCTAGGCTAAAGTCATCTTCAAAAATATAAAACCCTTGAAGCGTATCAGCTTGTTTAATGAATATGCTTCTCAGAATTCTATCCCAACTCCAGTGCTGATTAATAGGTCTTTCTTCAGGGTTTAGCTCCGAAGCTAAGAGTTGTTCTTTGTCCAAGAAGCCGTCCTGTTGAAGTCTGGTTATTCCATCTGCATGCATCGGTAGGTGCATGTTTTCATAACGGTCTTCCCAATCAGCTAGCTCAGCTTCTGAAAAATTATATTTTTTCACTTTATCAGAATACTGATTTGGATATTCTGATTTTAAATACGACACACATTCTGCTGTATAACGCATTGTCCAGCAGGCCACATAATTGGTGTACCAATTATTATTTACGTTGTTCTCATATTCATTAGGTCCAGTCACTCCTAACATCACCCACTTGTTCTTGTGCGTACTGAAGGTTATTCTTTGAGACCAAAATCTAGAAATAGCTAATAAAACATCAAAACCAAATTCGGCTAGATATTTCTTATCGCCTGTATGTCGGATGTAGTTGTATATAGCGAAAGCTATAGCTCCATTTCGATGAATCTCTTCAAAAGTTATTTCCCATTCATTATGGCACTCCTCACCATTCATGGTTACCATAGGGTAAAGAGCCGCTCCATTATTAAACCCTAACTTTTTAGCATTTTGTATGGCTTTCTTTAAGTGCCGATATCTGTAGACTAGTAATTGTCGGGCTACTTCGGGTGGTCTTGTGTTTAAATAAAAGGGTAAACAATAAGCCTCTGTATCCCAGTAAGTAGATCCTCCGTATTTTTCTCCAGTAAATCCCTTAGGGCCTATATTCAGCCGAGCGTCATCTCCTGTATACGTCTGGTTTAATTGGAATATATTAAACCGAATAGCTTGCTGAGCTTCTTCATCTCCAGTGATTTCTATATCTCCATTTTCCCAAATGCCTTTCCATTTAGCACTGTGAGCTGACTTAAGCGATTCAAAGCCTTTTTGCTGTGCCTTTAAAGATCCTGAAAGAGCTATTTCTTTTAATTTTTCTCTCGAATGATTTAAGGTAGAGCAAACAGTAATATATTTTTCTATGGATACTGTCTGCCCAGTCTGAACTGATAATTTATAACTCTGACTGACTAAGCCTGGAGCTTCGTCTGCATATTCAGGAAGTATCTGTTCAGACCCACTGCTAACTTTCGAGCGCATAGCTGATGCTACATGGAACTTGGTTTTGAGAGTTGAACTACTCACATAGCCATACTCTGCAGTTACATCTCTAGATTCTTGTTGCCAAAAACTGTGGTCATAATTGGAATCTGCATTATTTACATTCGCATCCAAATAAGGAACGAGTTCTATTTCGGCAGGTTGATCTATGCTTATTTTGTATGAGATGGCAGCCGTTTCTTTTTCAGCCATACTACAGAATCTTTGGGTGTTTATTTCTGCAGTAATTCCATTTTTGAGTGTAACGGTAAAAATTCTTTCTAGTAGGCCTGTTTTCATATCCAGGATTCGAGTAA
>LAQC01000025.1:10325-22375 GCA_000981645.1 Cryomorphaceae bacterium ASP10-05a
GTTTTGTCGGGATAATAAACTCCCGCTACATAGCTTCCTTGTAGTGATTTTCCTGAATATTTTTCTTCAAAGTTTGCGCGTTGGCCGAAACTTCCATTACCTATACTGAAAATACTTTCTGAACTTTGGTTCTGTTTAGGATTATATTCCTCTTCTATAATTCTCCAAGGGTCAGCTTTAAGGTACTTAATCATTTCTGATGATTAAATATAGCTTTCAGTTTATCTAAATTCATGTGGTGCAACCCGTCAATCACATAATCGGCTTGTTGGAACTCTTGAGGGTTTCCTATTGCTACGCAATAAAAACCACCGGCTTTAGCGGCCTGTACTCCACTTACAGCATCTTCAAAAACCACGATTTCACTAGGTGCGATATTCATTCCTGCAGCACCTTTTAAAAAGACTTCGGGGTCTGGTTTAGAGAATTTCACCTTGTTGCCATCAACAACTTCATCGAAATAGCTCTTAATGTCGGTTTTCTCTAAAATAATTTCTGCATTTTTACTGCTTGAGCCTAATGCAATTTTCACACCGTTGGTTTGACACTCTTTAAGAAAATCAAGTACACCAGGAAGAAGATCTTCTTGTTTTAAACCGGTAATACTTTCTAAGTACTCTTCGTTTTTGTTTCTCATCAAAGAAAGCTTAGTGTCATTATCTAAGACTAAGTTTCCTTGGGCTAATATTTTTTCTAAAGAATCTACTCTAGAAATACCTTTTAGCTGGATTTCGAAATCATCATCAATATCAATTCTTAATTCAGCGGCTAGCTTCTTCCATGCGTGAAAGTGAAAATCGGCAGAGTTTACTATAACTCCATCCATATCGAAGATACAGGCTTTTAGTTCTGCCATTTTCTATGCTTTTTCTAATTCAGATATTTTATATTCAATGTGATACCTTACTAAATTGTCTATTGGTTTTTTTATTATACTGCCTAGTTGCACATCTTCTGTTTCACATGCCTCGGCTAAGTAGTGTTGGAAGTGAAAGGCTACAGAACCTATAAAGTGAACCTTCACATCAGACCAATTATCAAAGCACTTAACATGAATTTTTAAGAAATGTCTAAATCCTTCTACCATCCATTCTTTTACGTGTGGGTGGTTCTTGAATTTTCCTATAAATTTCATGAAGCTTGCCAAATATACATTGGCATTTGGCTCGTTGTATACTTTTCTTACGAGTTCTTTATCTGTAAGATTAAACTCCGAATGAAAAGCTTCAGCTATTTCTTCAGGAAGTAATTTGTAGAAGTAATCTTGAAGTAATTTTTTCCCAAAATAACTTCCACTTCCTTCATCTCCTAGGATGTAAGCCAATGACGGAACTTCCTCAGAAACCTTTTCTCCATCGAAATAACAGCTATTAGAACCAGTACCCAATATACATGAAATTTCAGGTTCGCCATAATAAGTGGCGTATGCAGATGCTTCTAAGTCATGTCCGACTAACACGTTTGCATTTTTAAATATTCGCTGTAAGCCTTCTGTTATAATCGCGTTAAGAGTTACAGAGCTGCATCCGGCACCATAGAAGAATACATGGTCTACGGATAAAGCAACTTCCATAGCTTCTGTTGATTGTTTCAGCTTAGCTTCTACTAAATCAGATGAATGGAAATAGGGATTAAATCCCATAGTAGAGAAATCTTTTAAATTCTCACCCAATGAATTAATCAATCTCCAATCACTTTTTGTACTTCCGCTGTCAGCAATTAAAATCATTTTGTTTTTATATTAATTAGCAAGGTGAGCTACTAAATCTCCTATACGAGAAGCATAGCCCATTTCATTATCGTACCATCCCAACACTTTTACTAGATTACCTTGGGTGTTGGTAAATTCGCTGTCAAATATACATGAATGTGTATTTCCTACAATATCTACTGAGACTAATGGTTCAGTTGTATATTCTAATATCCCTTTAAGCTCATTGTCAGCAGCTTTTTTCATCACCTCGTTTACCTCTTTAGCTGTAACATCTTTCTTTAATAAGACTACGAAATCAGTTATTGAACCACTTGGTGTAGGAACTCTTACTGCATTTCCGTCTAATTTTCCATTCAAATTAGGAAGCACTTTTCCTACTGCCGTTGCGGCTCCTGTACTTGTCGGTATCATGCTTAATGCTGCAGCTCTAGCTCTCCTTAAATCTGAATGCGGGGCATCATGAATTGGTTGATCTGAGGTATAAGCATGGATAGTAGTTATAAACCCTTTTTCTATACCGAATGCATCGTCTAATACTTTAGCCATAGGCGCTAAACAATTGGTTGTACAAGAAGCATTAGAGATAATTTTCATGTCATCTGTAATTATATCTTGATTTACGCCCAATACTACTGTAGGAATATCTCCTTTGGCTGGTGCTGAAATAACTACTCTTTTTGCTCCTGCTGTCAAATGTTTTCCTGCTCCTTCTTCGTTTGTAAAGATTCCAGTGCACTCTACTACGATGTCTACTCCTAATTCAGCCCAAGGTAAATTCTCTGGGTTTCGTTCAGCATAGACTTTCATTTTTTCATTTCCGACTTGTAGTGTGTTGTCTTCAAACTTGACTGCTCCATCAAAACTGCCTTGTACGGAATCATATTTAAAGAGATGAGCTAATGTGGCTCCATCTGTTAAATCATTAATAGCAACTATATCTATATCCTTTTTATTTAATAAAGACCTTAGAGATAATCTTCCTATTCTACCGAAACCGTTAATGGCTACTTTTGTTTTTCCCATGTTATATTGATAATATTTTTGACATTCTTAATTCTTCTATATTGAGCATTTTTTTCATTGAAATTGCTTGCTCAAGTGCTGTGAAAGTTTCTTTATCGTTTATGATTCCCACCATTTCATCGGTTCGTTCCATCATTAACCCCTCTACTGCAGAAACGCCTAATCTACTGGCTAAAACTCTGTCCCATGCAGAAGGCGCTCCTCCTCTTTGGATATGGCCAAGTACTGCTACTTTTGTGTCATAACCCGAATATTTTTCCTTTACCTTATTCGCTATTTCATAAGCGCCACCGTTGGTGTCTCCCTCTGCTACTATAACGATGCTGCTCGTTTTCTTGCTTTCAGCACCTTTTTCTAATACTTTTATAAGAGCCTCTATACTTTGACCTTGTTCTGGCAGCATAACAGCTATCGCTCCTGTAGCTATTCCAGCCCTTAGTGCGATAAATCCCGCATCTCTCCCCATCACTTCTACAAAAAACAACCTGTTGTGGCTGTTGGCTGTATCCCTAATCTTATCTACTGCTTCTACTACTGAGTTTGTAGCTGTGTCATATCCTATAGTACTATCAGTACCATATAAGTCATTATCGATAGTACCCGGAACCCCGATTATAGGAACTCCGTATTCTTCATGAAATACATGAGCACCGGTAAATGTTCCATTTCCTCCTATCACCACTAAGCCGTCAATGTTATTGCGTTGCAAAGCTTCAAAAGCTTTTTTTCTTCCTTCCACAGTTCTAAAGGCTTCGCTTCTAGAAGATTTTAATATGGTACCTCCTCTGCCTAAGATTTTAGAAACCGAACGGACATGTAGTTTTTTGAAATCGCCTTGAATTAAACCATCGTATCCTTGGAAAACTCCGATGCATTCAATTTCATTGAATACGCAAGATCTAACTACTCCTCTTATGGCAGCATTCATTCCTGGAGCATCTCCTCCTGAGGTAAGCACTGCTATTTTCTTTACGTTTTTGTTCATTTTTTTTACTTAGTGTAAAAATAACACTTATTAAATATTATAGGCAAGTAAACGAAGAATATTGTTAGATGGTGTATTTTTGACACTGGAACCTAATGTGATAAGAACAGTTCAAATTTATTAATAAATAAAGCATGCCCGAAAGACTTAGTGGAGTATTGGATGTATCTGTGGATAATGTGATCTTCGGATTTGATGAGAATATTCTAAAAGTACTAGTGATAGAGCGAAAACCATTCCCTGATGAGAAAAAAGGAATGAGTGCTATTCCTGGTGATCTCGTGTACCCTAAAGAGTCGCTAGATGGAGCGGCAGCCAGAGTTTTAAAAGACCTAACATCCTTGGAAGGATTATTTCTTAAGCAGTTCCATACGTTTGGTGATCCTAATAGAGTAAAAGATCTAAAAGACCAGGAGTGGCTCACCAATTTCAGAATAAACCCTGAAAGGCGTGTGATTACTATAGCTTATTATTCTCTTATTAAAATGGATGAGTATCAATTGCTTCCTTCTTATTTCGCTGAAAAAGCGGATTGGGTAGACGTGCTAGAAGTTCCAGATTTAGCGTTTGACCACAATGAAATAGTCTCTAAAGCGCTTGAAGCTCTAAGACATGGATTGGAAGTAGATCAAATTGGTTTTGAACTTCTCCCTGAGAAATTCACCCTTACTCAACTCCAAAATCTTTACGAGATAATTCTGGATAAGAAATTTGACAAAAGAAATTTCAGAAAGAACATCAAAAAGATGGAACATGTAATTCCATTGAACGAAAAACAAGAAGGTGTTCTTCATAAGCCTGCTCAGCTTTTCAAATTTGAAAAGGATGTGTAAATCAGCTTTACTGATTACACTTCTAATAACCCTAAATAGTCTTTGCAACGCACAAAACTTAAATCCTGATTTTACCGCTGCATTTCTTCAAGAAGAAGTGGCCATTGTGCGCATAGAGTTGGATGCTGAGGATTTAGATTACATCTTAAACTCAGAGAATTGGGGGCAGGATGAAGTAGCTGCTCGATTTATTTATGAGAGCTCTGGCTTTACTGACACTATAGAAAATGTAGGATTTAGACTTAGAGGAAACACTAGTTTACAAGCGGCCAAAAAATCTTTTAAAATCTCCTTCAATGAATTTACTTCTGGCGCTTCCTGGAACGGACTAAAAAAGATAAATTTAAATGGAGAGCACAATGATGTATCTATTATGCGCTCTAAAATTTGCTGGGACTTTCTAAGGTCGGCTAATCTTCCAGCTTCTAGATCCAGCTATGTAGAGCTTTTTGTAAATGAGGAATACAAAGGTCTTTATTTAAATGTGGAGCACATAGACCAGCTTTTTGTAGAAAAACGCTTTTCTGAAGGTGACGGAAATTTGTATAAATGCACTTACCCAGCCAATCTGCAGTACGAAGGTTCTTCTTTTACCAATTATCAAACTGGAGCATACGAATTAAAAACGAATGAATGGAATACACCTACTCACTCTGACCTGGCTTCTTTCATCAACGGATTAAACCTCTCTTCTGATGAGACTATCGAATGCGATTTACTCACCTACTTCAATATAAAGTCATACATAAGGAGTTTAGCAGCTGAGATTCTCATAGGCCACTGGGATGGCTATAGTGTCAATAATAATAACTATTACCTGTATAACAATCTTGCTGAACAGCGGTTTGAATGGATTCATTACGATTTAGATAATACGCTGGGGATTGATTGGTTAGGCACTAACTGGTCGGAAAGGAATATCTATAACTGGTTAAGCGAATGGGATGACAGACCGCTAGTTGATCGTATTTTGGGAAATGAAGAGTGGAGAAACATCTTCTCTTCTGAAATGGAAGATTTACTACTCAATCATTTTAACACAAGTATTATAGCTGCTCAAGCGAACAATTGGAAAGAGTTAATCTCCGAGTCTGTAGAACAGGACATTTATTATGCACAAGAGTACGGATTCGGTTATGAAGATTTCTTAGAGTCAGATACAGATGCCTGGGGCGGTCATGTGACTCAAGGCATATTAGAGTATGTTTCTGCCAGAGAAAATTCTGCGTGGTCTCAGTTGGAGTCACTTACTAGTCCAATAGGATTAATGAGCATCTCAGACTCTGCACCTGTAATTAATGAAACTACGTTTACTGTTTCTGCCAGCGGTTACGAAAACACGAATACCACAGCTACCTTATACTATCAATTTAACGGATTAGACTGGGCAGAATCAGCCATGAACTCAGATGGAAACGGAAATTTCACAGAAGATCTTTCTATAAATGAGAGTGATGACTACGTCACCTATTACATCCAGTACGAAGAAGGCGATTTTTCGAAGAGTTACCCGTGCGATCCTCTAACGAAATCACTCAAAAGAGCGAATGTGGGCTTGGTCATAAATGAAGTAATGGCTAAAAACACCACTACGCTTTCTGATGACCAAGACGATTTTGATGATTGGATAGAACTTTACAACTCAGGAAACACGCTAGGAACTGGAAGCTTTTACATTTCGGATGAACAAGATTACCCCAACAAGTGGAAACTTCCGGATGATTTAATTAACTCCAACGATTTTCTTTTACTCTGGTGTGATGACGATCCTGAAGATGGATCTAATCATGCTAATTTTAAGTTAAATAACACGAGCGACCAACTTTACCTATATACTACTTATGGCGATGGTTACCAGCTGGTAGATTATATCTCATTTACAGAGCAGACAGAAGACATTTCACTCGGAAGGTCGTCTGATGGAGCTGAGGATTGGATTTTATTCGGCACAGCTACTCCTGATGCTTCTAATTCTACTTTATGGATCACTGAATCTGAAAACAAGCGAGGTATTCAACCTTACCCAAATCCTACTTTGGATTTATTGCATCTTTCTCAAAAAGAAAAGTGGGAATTATATGATATTTCGGGCAAGCTGATGAGCAGTGGAAACTCAGCCCTCATAAATCTGAGTGGTTTCTCTGCCGGTACTTATTTATTAAAGTTATCACAAGATTCAATAAGAGTAAATAAAATATAAAGTGTATTAATTACACTTTTGTATTTTTACATAAATCTATGACTTCATGAAGATAATTATTACAGCTATCGTGTATCTGATAAGCACATTGGCTTGTGCCCAAATTATCACCTCTACCCCTCCATTTCCTTCTCAAAGTGAAGAAGTATCCGTCTATTATGACGCTTCAGAGGGAAACGCTGAGTTGGCCAATACCACAGCTATTTACATGCATACCGGAGTAATCACGTCCAACAGTGCTTCTCCTACTGACTGGCAAAACGTGGTAGGCAACTGGGGAACAGCAGATGCTCAAGTGTTAATGACCAATGAAGGAGGCGGTATTCACTCGTATATCTTCACTCCCTCACTAGAGGATTGGTACAGTACAGATATGGGAGAGTCTATAGAACGGCTAGCATTCGTGTTTAGAAATGCAGCTGGAAACATGGTAGGACGGGCCGAAGATGGTGGTGATATTTTCTATGATTTATCGGATGGATCCTTTGAAGTTATTTTTCAAGAACCTAGCGCACTTTCTGTGCTTGCAGAAATAGATGAGTCGATCTCTGTTTCTGCATCAAGTTCATTAATCTCTGATTTAGTGATTACTATGAACGGAGAAGAAGTCGCTAGTGAATCCCTCACCCAATCTATTTCTACTTCTGTATCTGCTTCAGAAGCTGGAGAATATGAGGTAGTAGTAAGTGCCACTTTAGATGGAACCACTGTTACAGATACATTCTTGGTGGTAGTCACTCCTGAACCGACTTTGGCAGAAGCGCCAGCAGGAGTAATTAACGGCATTAACTATAGGCCAGATGGAACTGTAATTCTTCAATTACATGCTCCTTATAAAGACAATGTGTTCGTGCTGGGAGATTTCAATGATTGGAGTCCCTCTCTAGACTATATGATGAATCTTACTCCAGACCAAACCAAATGGTGGATAGTGCTAGAAGGACTTGATGCAGATACAGAATATAGATTTCAGTACAGCGTAGACAATGACTTAATGAGAATAGCCGATCCCTATACTGAAAAAGTAGTGAACCAATGGGATGACCCATGGATTCCTGCTTCTACAGATGATAACATTACTCCTTACCCACTTTTTCTTACGACTGATCCTGTTTCTGTTCTTCAGATAAATCAACCAGAATTTAACTGGACCGATAGTGATTACGAGTTACCAGCCAAAGAAAGATTAAACATCTACGAGCTTCTGGTAAGAGATTTCGTGGAGGCTAGAAATTTTCAGACGATCATAGATACGCTGGATTACCTAGAAAACTTAGGAGTAAACGCAGTTGAATTCATGCCTATCAATGAATTCGAAGGAAACCTTTCTTGGGGATATAATCCTAGTTTTTTCTTTGCTGTAGATAAGTTTTATGGTGGTGAAGAAAATTACAAAGCACTCATCAATGCTTGCCATGAAAGAGGAATAGCAGTGATAATGGATATAGCGCTAAACCACAGCTTCGGGCAGAATCCTCAAGTAAGACTTTACTTCGATGCTGAAGCAGGAGAATTCGGGCAGCCTACTGCGCAGAGCCCTTGGTTCAATGAAGTTCCTAAGCACGATTTTAATGTGGGGTATGATTACAACCATGAAAGTCCTCAAACCAGAGAATACTGTGAGAGAATTCTCCAGTATTGGGTAGAAGAATACCATGTAGATGGCTATAGAATGGATCTTAGTAAAGGGTTTACTCAAAACAACACTATAGGAAATGTAGGAGCTTGGGGACAATATGACCAAAACAGAATAGACATCATAAATAACTACAAATCTAAGGTTCAGGAAGTAAACCCTGATGCCTACTTCATCCTAGAGCACTTCGCTAATAATGACGAAGAAACTTCCCTGGCTAATAGCGGTAGCCTGCTGTGGGGAAACCTGCACAATGAATATACTGAAGGAGCTATGGGATATAGCTCTAACTTAAGCTGGGGTTCTTACCAAGAAAGAAACTGGGCCAACCCACATTTAGTGACTTACGCAGAAAGTCATGATGAGGAGCGCTTGATGTATAAGGCATTACTGTTTGGAAACAGTGCTGGTGATTACGACATTACAGAGATGGAAACTGCTTTAGACAGAATGGAACTCGCCAATGTATTTCTTTACTCTATTCCAGGACCTAAGATGGCATGGCAGTTTGGAGAATTAGGGTATGATTATTCTATCAACTACTGCACCGATGGAACTATTAATGAAGACTGCAGAACTGGCGACAAGCCTATCAGATGGGATTATTTAGAAGAGCAAGGAAGAGCAGATATTTACGATGTTACCTCTCTCCTGCTTTACATGAGAAATAATTATGACTTCATGCATACCGCTGATTTCAATATTGATGTAGGAGGCACTGGAAAAAGAATTCACTTAAATGGGGCTATCAACGCTACCATTATAGGAAACTTCGATGTGAATGAAATATCTATGGTCCCTGGGTTCCAAAACACAGGCACTTGGTATGAAGTCTTCACTGGTGATGAGATTCAAGAAGACAACCTAGGGAATTCATTCGTACTTCAACCAGGGGAATTTAGATTCTACGTAGACACCGAGTTATCCCTGCCTAACGCTATTACTGAGTTGGCTAAGGATGAGAAACTGACTATCGGTCTATATCCTAATCCTACATCGAGTAATCTTTTTATAGCTACACCTTCCGCTATGAAGAACCAGGTAAAAGAAGTAACTGTCCTAAACCTGTTAGGTGAAGCTATTTACACCGCATCTTTAACACCTGGAAACTCAACGTACGAAATAGATTTAACTGGAAAAATAACTGCTTCTGGTGCGTACATAGTAAAAGTAACGAGTGAAAATACGGTGATGAGTTCTACCTTCCTCTTTGAAAACTAAGGGTTTTAGTTTATCTGATTATTGCCACGCACCGAAAACAACGAGTACCTAAAGAAACCTTATACCAACTAACGCATGAAGAAGATATTTCTAGTGTTCCTCATTTTGAGCACCTATACCATAAGCGCTCAAGTAATTACGGGAACTGTTACAGATGATGAGTTGGAAAGCCTGCCGTCTGTGAATATTTATGTAGATGGCACCAGTTACTCTGCTTCCACTGATCTTAATGGTTTATATACCATGGTTCTATCTGAAGGAACTCATAGAGTTACTTTTAGTTTTATAGGTTATACTCCTGAAATAAAAACGGTTACGTTAAAGACTGGTGAGACTCAGAATATAAACATCAAACTGAAGAGCGAGTCTATTTACACCGATGAAGTAGTGGTGGTAGGTTATGGAGTGCAGCGTAGGCGAGAAATCACAGGATCCATAGAAAGTATAGATGGCAAGGAAATAGGGAACATACCTGTACCGAGTTTCGAGGCGGCTCTACAAGGGCAGGCTGCAGGAGTTCAGGTTTCTACTGGTTCTGGACTGGCTGGTTCTGGAAGTTTAATACGCATTAGAGGGGTGGCTTCTATCTCTGCTGGTGGTGACCCACTGTATGTGATAGACGGAATTCCCATTTCTCAGGATCAGTTTCTGCGTGGCAATAGCGGTGCGTTAAACAACAACCCTTTGGCCAATATCAACCCGCAGGATATAGAATCTATAGAGATACTAAAAGATGCTGCAGCTACCGGGATATATGGTTCTAGAGGAGCCAATGGTGTAGTATTGATTACTACCAAAAGAGCTAAAAAGAAAGGACTATCATTTGACTTCACTACACGGTTTGGGGTCTCTACTCCTGCTTCTGTGCCAGATATGCTAAATACCGAAGAGTATTTACAACTGAGACAGGAAGCGTGGGAGAATGATGGCGGAACGGGGTATGTTTGGCTGCCTAATTACTCTGCAGAAAGCGATGCAGCATCTGTAAGAGAGGCAGCGTTCTTAGAAGCTAGTCAGTATGACACCGACTGGGTAGACGAAACCTTGGGAACAGGGTTTAAGCAGATGTACAGCTTATCTGCCAACAAAGGAACCGATAAAGTAAAGGCCTTCTTTAATTTCACGTATGATGATAACGAGTCTTTCTTTAAAGGAAACAGCTACGAGAGAATAAGCGGAAGAGCCAATGTAGATTTCGAGGTGACCAAAAAGTTTAAGATTAACTTTTCTCAGAGTATAAGTCGTGGGCAGAATACCAAAGTAGATGCCGCATGGAGCGGTGGGCTGGGTTCTGCTATGAGTACCGCACTTCCTATCTACCCGGTGCTAGAAGAGACTCCGTCTTTAATGGATGACAACGATAGAAGTGATTACTTCTTAATGAATGGAAACATTCCTAACCTAGTAGCTTACAGAGAAAACAGAGAATGGTTTACTACAGAGAACAGGTCTATAACCAACATCGGTCTGAACTGGGAACCTATAAAGAACCTTTACATCAGAGCTACTGGGAGTTATGATTACTTAGACATTAAGGAAGACAGGTTTACCAATGAGCAAATCACTCAAACGTTTTCTGCTGATTATGCAGGAACGGGTGAAGCCAATAGATGGGTGACTTGGGTAAACAACTACAACACGAATGTTACGGCTAATTATCTGGTAAACAAATCAGAGAAGCATAAGTGGAACTTCTTACTGGGGTCGGAGTATCAGCGGAGCAAATCTCTTTCTGGTGATTCTTATTTCGGAAACGCTACGACTACTGCGTTAAGTGATGACTTCGATTCTGAGGCTACGGCTGTAAACAGAAACAATGCTGTGCGGTGGTCATTCATATCTTACTTTGGGCGGGTGAACTACAGCTATAATAACAGGCTTTACGCACAGCTCACCAATAGAGTAGATGGTTCTTCCATCTTCGGGGCCAATAGCCGTTATGGATGGTTCCCTTCTGCTTCTTTAGGATACGTACTTTCTGAATTGGATTTTCTGAAAAACAACAAAACGATTAACTTCTTAAAGCTCCGCTCTTCTTATGGAATCACGGGGAATGCAGATATAGATAAGAATGCACGTTTCCCGCTGTATGAAGATAGCAATGCCTCTTACAATGGACAGACCATTATCTACCCTACTCAACTCGGAAATGAAAACCTACAGTGGGAGACTTCAAACGTATTCGATCTGGCGCTGGAAGCTGGGTTATGGAAAGACAGAGTCACCGTGGAAATGGCTTATTATAACAAGAGAAGTACAGATGTACTGATGCAAGTGCAGGTTTCGCCTAGTACTGGTTTCTCTAACTTCTGGGACAATGCTGCAGAGGTATTAAACAGAGGATGGGAACTTACACTGAGATCGAATAACATCGTGAAAAAGAACTTCCAGTGGACTTCAAACATGAACTTCGCGAGGAACTATAACGAGATCGTAAA
>LAQC01000025.1:22464-32245 GCA_000981645.1 Cryomorphaceae bacterium ASP10-05a
TTTAGCCATGTGGATTCTGAAACTGGAAAGCCAGTATTCTTAGACTTGGATGGAAACGAGACATTCGATTACGATTTCAAAAACGGAAGGGCTTATGTAGGAGATGGATTGCCAGATGTGATTATGGGACTGAACAATACATTCACCTATAAGAACTGGGATTTAACAGCCCTTATCAATGTAAGTTTAGGAGCGCAGATATTCGATTCGTCTGGGAAAAGACAGATGGGATTAATGACAGACTGGAACATGAGAACAGATATCTTAGACAGATGGACTCAGCCCGGTGACAATGCCATGTACCCGCAGCTTACGTTTGACGAGACCAAGTACGGTTTTGATCCGGGAGATAATGCTCCGTGGTTTAATACGAGTCTTTATGTGTATGACGCAGACTATGCGCGACTAAAAAGACTGGTGCTGGGCTATAACGTGCCTGCATTCAAAATTAGAAATAAGAACATTACAGGAATGAGAGTCGCTTTCTCTGCTACCAATGTGTTTACGGTAACGAACTTCCCTGGATTGGATCCAGAGATCGTGAGGGATTTCGAAAATCCGCAGGACAGAAACTTGAGTGGAAACATTACCTACCTCACTCCTCCGCAGGAAAGGTCTTACTCTGTTCAGATCAATTTAACATTCTAATTTATAAGTAAAACGACATGAAGAAAATACTTTATATCTCTCTTTTCAGTATCGCAGCGCTTGGTTCGGGATGTGATGATTTACTAGAATTCGGGCCTACAGATGATGGAGTGGTACTGGCAGAGAACGCGCTGGAGACACCAGAAGATTTGCAACGCCTACTCAACTCCTGCTATGATGTATTCGCTAATACGTATGACGGTGATGTGCAGTTTATAAATGAACTGCTGGGCGATAACCTAAACGGTGTAAACCCAAACAACCTTACCCTTACAGATATCTATAACCGTGAGGCGGGCGACTTTAATGGCCTTACCAATGGGGTGTACAATGACTTCTATTATTCTATTTTTAGAAGTAATGCGATTCTGGAAAACTTTGATTTGGTTAGTGGTTTATCAGATGCCGAGAGACTGCGAATGGAGGCCGAAGCTAAATTTATACGTGCGGTGAGTCACTGGGAACTGGTGAAGCTTTACGGACAACCGTTTGGCTATACCTCAGATAATTCTCATCTGGGGGTTATTCTTAGAACAGAACCTTCTCAGGAGTCTAGGTCACGGTCTACGGTAGAGGAAGTGTATAACTTGGTGTTGGAGGATTTACTCTTTGCGGAGCAATACTTACCTGCTTCAAATGATGTGTACGCTACGTCTTACGCGGCCAATTCTTACTTAGCCAAGATTTACTTTTTGATGGGAAACTATCAGGCTGCTGCTGCCGAGGCTTCTCTGGCTATGAGTGGTCCTTTCCAGTTGGATACTTTGTTGGGTAGGTATGACCAGTTTGCTATCTCAGATGAAACTATTTTTGGGTTCGTTTCCAAGGTATTGGAGGCTGGCCCTAATCCTGTGGCAGATAACCGTGTGGGCGCCTTCATAAGTGCTTACTCTGGAAATACGCCCAATGCGGCTTTTGATGGAGCTGCTTTTAATTCAATGTTTATAGGAAGTAGTGACCTGCGGGTAGGAACCTACTACACCGCTCCTACTGAAGTGCTGGGAAATGCAAAAGTGGCTAAGTTTAATGCACAGTTTTTTAACCATGCCGTAACTTCAGTTACAGAGATGATGCTCATAATGGCGGAGTCCAATGCTGAGCTAGGTTCTGGGCTGGATCAATCTATAGATTACATCAATGCGATTAGAGAACGGGCATTTGAAAATAGCGCGTTTAACCTGGACGACAATGCTTCTGCGGCTGCCATTATAGCGGCTTCCCGTCTGGAGCGTAGAATAGAATTTGTAGGTGAAGGAAAACGACTGGACGACTTAAAGAGACAGGGTGTAAAGGGAGAAAACATACTGGTAAGAGGTGCTCCGTGGGACTGTAATGGTATGGTGGTTCAGTTCCCGCTGGGTGAGAATGTGGTTCCCAATTTCCAGGATAATCCTGTGGGAGGATGTAACTAGTATTCGGGCTGGCTCCGAGGACTACTAACTAATAAGAAGACGAATATGAAAAAGATAGTATATATACTGTGTATGGCCACGCTACTCATGGCAAGCTGCAAACCAGACCAAGAAACAGATATAGGAGAACCATTCGATAAGGTAAAAGGACTGGAAGGAACTTGGGTGCTGAATAGTTTTCTGCAGAAGGACCTCAATAATCCTGTGCAGGAAGAAAGAGACCTGAGCTCTTATTACCTCGTGGAAGGAATAGCGCCCATGGAACTCACGTTTAGTGCGGCAGACAGGTCTTACGGTATAACGATTACCGAGGGAAAAAACTTCTTTGGCAGCGGTGGCACATGGGCTTACGACAATGACTTGTACCCTTCCTCTATCGTATTCGATGATGGTACGGTGCAGAACAGCTTCGGTATGGGTTCTGCGGTAAGGGAGTTTGATAACGTGCTTACTATCCAACTAGAAAAAGGATGCTCGGAGACTGACCTCAATGTGATTTATAAATTTATATTCGATAGAGCCCAATAAGATGAAGAAATTATTAATTCTACCCCTGGCTTTACTCTGTGCGCTCTGCGTGCAAGCCCAATCTGCTTATATCACTCCCAACCCTACGGATGGTGTGGAGGAGCTTACCCTATTTGTAGATGTGAGCCAAACTTCTGGCAGTGCTTTGAAGGCGATGCTAGAGGCCAACCCAGATGAATCTGTGTACCTGTGGACGTGGAACCCTTCTTCTCCTGTGGGAGGAAATGGTGAGTGGAGTAGTTCTAGTGAGGATAACCTGATGACTAAGGAGGCTCCGCTGTTGTATTCGTTTACGTTTAATGTAGAGGATTTTTATGGTGTGGGCCCTTCGGTACTGTTCCAGAATGGGATTAACTGCTTGGCCAAACTGCAGAACGGTAACGCCTATGCAGATTTAGAGATAGGCGAAGCCAAGACAGAGGATTTATCGGTAGAGGTGGTGCCTAAACTGTGCGATAGACTGCACTGCACGTTTCCAGAGATAGGAGATGCAGATGATTTTTGGACGCTTACGTATGATAACAATTATGAGCCGAACCCCAATTACCAAAACGCTGGAGAGAACGATGTATATGTATTTCTAGCCGCAAAGCAGGATGGATTTAACGTGCCAGCTTATGTGCCTGCAGATATGGTTACAAGCACAGCAGCGTTGCAAATGAGTCCAGTGGACGGTGACCCCGGTCACTTTAGATTGACGGTAATCCCCAATGATTTCTTTGCCGAGGTGATAGACACGGCCAATGGCCCGATCCAAGAGATCCGTTACTACATTATAGTAAACGGCCAGCCACTCCCCGCTCCACCTTCTATTAAGAGTTATGGGACATTGCCCTGTGATTAGGGTTGGGTGTTGAACTAGGGAAATAAAATTAGGCAAGTAAGGTGATTCGTTTAATTTTTATAGACCTATCTAATCCTACTTATGTCGCTGATATTATGCCGGCTATATGAATAGACCTTACTCTAGCTAAGGTGAAATTATCACGGGTAATAGTTCTTTAAATTTTAAATAGCCAAAAGATGGAATTTATAACTAAATTGTTTTTTATAACACAGAACAAAAGTAAAATTGAATATGACAGAATTAGTAGGCTATATCAGTATTGTAATTAAACTCATTGTGGGTTTAAGTATTTTAAATGTTTGGTTAGTACAACCTAAGAAAGCTACCAAATGGAGAGGCGGGAATGCTAAAACGCTTCTGGAAGAATTTGAAGTGTACAATCTATCAAGGTCGTTTTGTTATTTCGTAGGCTTTTTAAAAGTAGGATTGTCCTTAATGCTCATAGCTTCTATTTACTTCGAAAACTTAACCTTAATCGGAAGTTTAGGCTTAGCCGTTTTACTGTTAGGATCTATAGTGATGCATGTTAAAGTGAAGGATGAATTATTGAAATCGTTTCCTGCTCTTCTGTTTTTAATGCTGAATCTAGCTATCGCTTTTATGACAACTATCTAGTTTTTAAAATAAATCAGATAAGTTTTTAGAGCTATAAATAGGTTTAAAACTGCGAAGGAGACTGAAGGAAGGCACTTGATGAAACTGTCACTAATTTTAATCCTCACCATAAATCCGCAGATCATTAACACTCCCAAACCTAAAGAGGCGAATAGTAATATCTTCGGGTTGAAGTAAACGCCTATGAGCAAACCGACTGCACCAAGTAATTGCAGTAAGCCAGTGAGAGTTCTAAATTTAGCCAGGCCATATCTATTAAATTCTGAAATAATAAACTCGGAAATAAAACACCCTATTCCAAAGTAAATAAAAGATAAGCCAGATAGCCAAGTTAAAGCTGTGAGTAATTTCATAAAAACATCATTGAAGATAAAATCTTGTATTTGCCGCTCAATAGTACGACTATATAAGCGAATAATTCTACTTAAATTATGTTGAACTTTCAAGCTCAGCGCTTAGCAACATCATCCCGGTTTAAGCTCCGCTCCCCCTTTACCAGATTCTTCATTCGAACTGATGATCTATTTTTGACAGTCTGTCATGCGCCCTAAGAGAATAGAGATTAAAAGGAGTACTAGTTATTTTAGCTTATGATGGCCAGAGTATGGTGATTTGGCATCACGATAGGCGTTGCATAGACATTGTAATGGCAATTAATTCACGCAACCTGATACCCCCGAGACTTGAGCGCTTAAATTATATCTTACATAAAAGTGGCCTACTTTAGAGATGTTTCCACTTAAGTTATACGAGGTAACATCTTCAGATAAAATCTCATAACTAAACTCACCTGATGGTGCTTTGATCTAAAAACTCTTCCTTGATTGTCTTGCCATTTGACTTTTACTTCTTGCCCGTGAGTAAATGAGAAAAATGCGATAAGGACTAATAGCATTAATTTTCTCATTCTTAATTATTGGTGTTGTTCTATCGAAAATCTCGCTGCTCCTGTTACATACCTATTTTTAGGAGTTAGCCCTTTTAGAAGGGGTAAGATTAGTTGTTAAACTATTGATAAAATATTAATTAACTATATGCAGGTGAACAACATATAAGCACCCATTTTTTTGGGTGTATGCACCTTACCTGCCTTAATGTTTATTTTTTAAATGAGTTGTTTGCACCAATGCCTTTGGTTATTAAATTTAACGCCTCTGTGGGTTTCTTCTAGAACCTGCTATTTGAGTGTTATATTTTAAGTAATGAGCCCTGGCTATTAGCAGATCAGTCAGTATGCTCTCTGAACATGCCTTATCAGTTTGACTGTTGGGGTTTTTTTGCTACGCTTCACTTCCATTTAAATCGTTTCCTACCGATTAAAGGTTACTGGAATATTCCTCCCAGTTCTCTTCGAATGAGAGGTTGATGATATGCATAGAATACTTTGCTTAGAGAATTGGAAACTTAACTTGTTTTTGGTATCGTAAATGTTAGGGCTGTTCCAGAGGGAACATTTTGCTCAGTTTTTAATCGCCCTCCCATGGATGAAACTCTTTCTTGCATTGTGCGAAGGCCTAAACTTTTAGATTTAATTAGTGCTGATCCATGATCGTATCCTTTGCCATTATCCACAATTTCTATTACAAGTTCATTTCCTTTTTCAACGATAGTGACTTTAGCAGCCGTGGCCTCTGCATGTTTGATAATGTTATTTAACCCTTCTTGAATTACTCTAAAAACATGAATCTGATTTTTCTTTAAAATAAACGCATCAATATTGATTATTTCTTTGGAAATAAATAGCTCCGTTAATCTTTCTACATTTTCAATAACATTATTTATCGAGGTTGTTAATCCAAATTTATCTAATTGAAAGGGATGTAAATTTCTCGAAATTGTTCTGACCTCTTCAAGGGTATCAGAAATCATTTTTTTATTTTCTACAGAAGCTTCGGTCGTAGATGCCATCTGTTTTTTTATCAATAAAAGCGATTGACCTACCCCATCATGTAGATCTCTAGCGATTCTTTTTCGTTCTTCTTCCTGTGCAAAAATGAGTGCTTCAGTAAATTCTATTTTATCATTCCTTTCTCTTCGGGCTTTCAAGAATAGAAAAGTCAGGAAAGCAACTATTAAAAGGAATAATGCTCCGATAGTAATCGTGTTCCTTTGTCTTTCTGTTTTGGCGTTTGTAATGCCTAATTCAATAATCTTTTTTTCTTTTTTCACCAATTGATATTGGGCATCGATTTCAGCTATCGCCTTATTGCGTTCAGCGTTTCCTATACGTAATTCATAGGCCAATATTTCTTCTAACAGGACATTAGCTTTACTGTAGCTTTCCTGTAGTTTAAATATTTTATACAATGCTCTTTGCGCTACATATTCTTTTCTTTCAAGGCCATTTTCATTTGCCAATGCAAGACTCTCTTCTCCATATTTAACAGCGATATCGAGTTTACCTAATTTCCGATAGGCACTTCCCATATTAACTTTACTTTGGATGATTTGATCGATATCACCGATAACTTCTGAAAGAATTTCTGTTTCTTTAGCCAACTCCAATGCCTTTTCATGATTCTCCATATTCAAGGTCAAGGCGATCAGGTTATTTAGCATACTTAGTTCATCTATTTGGCTACCTAATTTTTTTGCGAAATCTAATCCTTCATAATATTCAACTTCTGATTTTTTAAAGTAAAAATCTAAGGTGTCTTTACTTTTTTGAAGATTTGAAGTGTCTTGTTCATTTTTCAAATAATAATTAATCCCCTCAGTCATTGAGTAAAGGGCAGTACTAGCCATTACCTCCATACGTAAATAATCATCGTCTAAATCCTCTGCGATTTCCTTAACTAGAGTATCATAATGCTTGGCCTTTTTTAGCTCATTAGTGTTAAAAAAAACGGTGCTAGCATGGATATACACTTGTGCCAACGCTGCTTTGTCTCCTAATTCTTCCCATATTTTAGCTGAGCTCACAAAACAAGAAATAGCTTGCTGATAGTCTCCTTTATTAAATGCTACTAGACCTAATTGATAAATTGAGTTGGCCTGCAAATCATTAGCGCCTAAAGACTCGCTTATTGTTCTAGCTTCGATTAGTAGCTGCTCTGCTTTTTCAAAGTCACCACTATCTTTGTATGCATTTCCTGCATAAATCAATATGTGTGGATGCAAAAGCTGATTTGAACTATTCTCAGCTGACTTAATTATCTCTGAGATTACAGTTTGGCAGCTGTCTCCATCAAGTGGCACACAAGCAGTAATAATCTGACTTAATGAATCAATTTCATTTACTTGAGAAAAAACTGGAACGGAAGAAAGGACAAATAGGCTGAATAGAAATACTCTCAATGGTTTTTGTTTAGGGGTCAATAATGATAGGAAATAGAGATAAGATATTGAAATTAATCAAAACAAACGCTTTAACTACTAGCCTAAAATTAACTAGATGCACAACTAACTTGGGTGTCTATAAGCTCAAAAAATGTGGTTAAAGGTTCGTTTTTTCAAATGAAGGACATAGATTAAGAGAAGTGAAACATAAAAGAGGCCGGTATTGGCTTACCCTGTCCGTATCCTTTTATGCGTTTATCAAACTAACCAACTTATAAGAATACTTAGAACAGCGCATTAACCAGCCCCTCAGAAGTGTTTTGGTTATTTTCTATTCTACTTCAGCTGTTGTGCACTAGCACATAATCACACCTCTAATTTCATCTAAACATAAGGCTTAGCACACCTAAATAATTAGGTTTAAAGTTCTTATAAACAACTATTCGAGAGTTATATCTACCCACCAAAAAAGCATCCTTCACTTATGCTCTCCCTTTTAAGATTCCTGGTAAGTTAAACCCCATGTAACAGTTATGATAGATGGGGTTTATTAATCTTGGTGGTTAATTATTTCTTGACCATATCTTCCTATAGACACAGGGCTAACCAAATACTTTTTTCAATAGATCCGTTCCTCGGGCAGAAGGATTTTGTCTAATATTTAATTCCTCCTTGGCTATTTGAATAAACAACCCATCTATTGCTTTACCAGTCGCATAGCTCACTAAATTAGGATTTACTTTTTGTACAAACGGTAATTTGTTGTAGTTCGTGAAAATGGTAGTCCAGTTTTTAGTAGCCCCTACTTTATCCAAAGAAGCCCGCATCATCGGTTCAAATTCACTATTCAACTTAGCCCTCGAGGATTTATCAAGAAATGCAGTCGCTGCGTTTACCTCACCACGTAGAATGCTCAAGGCATCATTAATACTCATTCCTTTAATGGCCTCTACAAAGATGTCTTTGGCAGCCACAGTAGCATCTTCGGCAGCTCTATTAATAGACTCTATAGTCTGGTCCACTTGCTTTCCTTGACCAAGGCTACGTAATTTAGATTCTACTTTACTCGCCTCCTCAGGCAATAGGATTTTTATAGAAAGGTCTTTAAAAAAGCCATCTGGTTTTGAAAGTTGGCTTACTCCTTTTTCTACTCCTTTTGTCAGTGCTTCTTTCAGTCCTGAGCCTACTTCTTCTTGACTAAAGCCAGCTGAAGATGCTGTGGTTGATTCTATCTTTTTTTCTATATTTTTTTTGAGCTTATCAAATTGAGCCATTGTTGAGAATACCGAGAACAGCACCATAGTAGCTGTAAGATAAATTGCTTTATTCATGATTTTTTTATTTGAGGTTGTCTTACTGTCTGCGTTGCAATAATTAGACCCTTAATACATTGTTAGTCATGGCAGCTTAACTTTGACCATATTAATAAATCACCTGGGGCAAGCCTTCCTTTATTTAGGAGTCTCGGAAAACACATAAAAACACCATTAAAAAAGAGATGTCTAGGCTCTTAATTTCTTTCGTATCTAAAGGAGTTAATCTGCTTAACGCCCTTTCAATTTAAGCTTTAAGAGTATTTACTTTATAGAGGCTGCATAAAAAAAACATCGTGATTAAATGTAGATGGGAAGCGTAGTAGAGACAATATTGTTATGTCCCATTAATCTCCGCGTTTATTCTAGCTCTAGTTAAAAGACAACCAACCCGAAGACATTTTATAACTACTTACCAGATTCAGTAGTACTCTAATCATCAAAGTTAGGGTAAAGGAAAGAATTAATATTTTCTAACCAAGAAAATCTTTTAGAAAGAAAAAAAGATATAATGAAACCAAATTATTTTCTATATTGCTAATGTGCTTTTTACCTAATCTCCAAAATGACAGTATTCTATCTCAAATATATATATGTATTTATTTTTGGGTTATTCTTTCCCATTTTCTCTTTATTTTTTTTAGCTGAATTTGATTTTTATCAGATTGACATTATTTATCTGCATAATCAAACCCCTCTCTTATATATTATTGATACTGCTCCCTTCGTCTTAGTTACACTCGTACTATTACTAGATTACCACTTCCAAAAAAAACAAAATAAACTAAAGTATATCGAAGCTTTACATGAGAAAGTAATTACAAATAGTTTTAATGGAATTGTAGTTGCAGATAAAAATGGGAAAATTATTTATACAAATAAGGCTACCCAAGAGCTTTTTGGTTTCGGAAACGAGGAGTTAATCAATCAAAATCTAACCATATTAATGGCTGATAATTATGCGGAAATGCATAAGGCAGGAATGCAAAAGCACAACGACACGGGAAATACAAATGTTATTGGAAAGGGTAAGGTTCAATTAGAAGGGCAGCATAAAAATGGAAATGCATTTCCTATTAATTTGATATTAAGCTCTTTTAATCATAATAACGAGGCCTATTTTTCTGGCGAAATACAAG
>LAQC01000025.1:32256-53115 GCA_000981645.1 Cryomorphaceae bacterium ASP10-05a
GTGAAAAATCAAAATGAAAGAGATTCTCTATTCCAAGAAGTAAAGACTCAAAAAGATTTTTATGAAAACATCCTAAACAACATTCCAATAGATATAGCTGTTTTTGATAAGGATCATAAATATGTGTTTGTTAATCCCCAAGCGATAAAAAATGATGACCTGAGGTCATATATAATTGGTAAAGACGATTTTGATTATTGTAAATATGTTGATAGAGACATTGAAATTGCAAATTTGAGAAGAAATCAATTCAATCATATAAGAAAAACAAAGACTACCATTGAATGGAAAGATTCTGTGAAAAGTAAAGATGGGATACTACATACGGTATTGCGGAAGTTTTATCCCATATTTAACCAGCAGGATAAATTTGAAATGGCAATTGGAATTGGATTGGATATTACTGAATCAATTAAGAAAGACCTAGAATTAGTTCAACTAGCTCAATATCCTAAGGAGAATCCAAATATTATTGGAAGGTTTAACCTTCAATTAGAATCCTTGTTCTTAAATGATAAAAGCATCGCTTTTTTCAATAATTCAGATGAAAAAATAAAAGCCTTCAATAGAGCCCTCTCTCCTTACTTGAAGGATGCTCTTAGTCAGAACAAAATAATTGTAAGAGACGTCTTGTTTGATAACAATACATTCGCAATTAGCTTTGTACCTATATTGGAAAATAATTACATAAACATCTACGGTACAAATATTACTGATTTCAAAAGAAAAATAGAATCTCAAAAACATGAACTATTGGATGTAAACAGGTCGTTGAAAATGTCCAATTCGATTCTAGAAAAAGATGCCGAGGAGCGCAACCTCGAAATCTCTACAATTAACAAAGGACTAAACTCTAGCATCATTTATGCTAAAAAGCTTCAGAGTGCTGTTATCGCACATCAGAATTTAGCTGGGGATATTTTTAAAGACTCTTTTGTCTTTTACTCACCCAAGGCCATAGTGGGAGGTGATTTTTATTTCACTTATAGACTAAACAACGAATTAATTTTTGGAGTAGCCGACTGTACAGGTCATGGCGTTCCTGGGGCAATGGTGAGTCTATTGTGTATGACGTTTTTGGAGACTGCTATTAATACCTATAAATTATCTAGTCCTAAACTGATTCTAGAAAAAGTTAATGTACTTCTAAAAAACAGCTTTAAACAAGGAGATTATTTAGTAAGAGACGGAATGGATATTTCAATAATAAATTACAACAAGCAAAAGTCCGAATTGACTTTTGCTGGTGCGAAGTCAAAAATGTTAATTGTTCAGAATAACGAAAGTCTGATAATAGATGGAGACCACCATCCCATTGGTTATTGGGTTGGTAGTGATAAAGTTTCATTTACAAACACAATTATCCCATTGAATGGCCCAGCAAATGTATTTATGTTCACAGATGGCCTCGCAGATCAATTTGGTGGTGAAAAGGGGAAAAAGCTGAAGTACTCTAAACTTTATGAACTGTTGTTTTCTTTAAGAGACTTATCTTCGAAACAACAGAAAAAGTCGATATCTCAGTTCACAAAACAATGGATGGGAAGTGAAGAACAGATAGATGATATAACTGTAGCTGGCGTAAAGTTCTAAGGAGATGTAGAGCAAATTCCTTATGTTCGATTAGGCTCTTTGGTTTGAATTAGCTTCTTTTTACGGTGAAGAGAGAAGCGCAAATAAGTCAATACTAACCTAGGAATCCACCAAAGTCAAACAATCTTTCTATCTCTTAACCGCACTGAGGTATTAGCGGCTAGTTTGTTTCATTCTATCTTCAACAGCATGCGTCTCCGCAACTGTTGTTTTCTTGTATTGGTGGACAAGGAACAGTTCCGAATGAGCAGAAAACACAGCAATCTCCTTTATTGGGTTTTAGAAGTGCTTTACACTTTTGACATTCGTAGAAAAACTGGCATGCATTTGTAGGCATTTCTTCTTCTTTTTTATATCCACATTCTGGGCAAGTCAGTGTTGATTCTAATTCTATGTTCATGATGATTTTCTTAAGTGTGAATTACTCAACTCCCATTGGAGTTAAAGGGGGGGTGTTACTAGTTCATTCTCTAGAGTACATTTTTAAACTAGTAATGAAATTACATAAAATAGTTAAATCGTCAGTTTATAAAAGCCACTGTCAATAGGATTGTGAATAAAAGATGTAGGGAGTTCATTCTTAATTATTCTGTGAAATCCGTTTTTTTTATAAAACTCATGAGCGCCTATAAATTGTTTCATCGTTTCCATATAAATACTGGTTATGCATTCAGAGTTACACCACCCAAAAGCCTTTTGCCACAATAAATGAGATGTATTGAATCCCTTTACGCTATGATTTTTCTTAACGAACATGTTTTTTAGAACAGACCTTTGTTTTTCTATTTTTAAAATGCCCACAGTTCTCGCTATTTCATTGCCTTTAAAAGTAAACCAGTATTTGTCTGATAAAATTATCTTACAGGAGGAGTGTTATTGGCGTTTGGGGTTTCAAACTCGTTAGAAATTTCCAATGTCATAATGTCAATTTCCTTTTGATGAACTGTATTAAATGGCTTAATAGTAATCATAAATATATTTCTTGTGTTCACTTTTCTTGTAGCCATTCCCTAACTTATTTTAAATTGAAAATAAGGGTTGAAATCTCTTCTATTCCTCTGGTTTTATCGGGCCTGGTTTTGTTGTTTTTATAACACAGAAGAGGTGTTTATTTACTTGACGGAAAATTAAGTAAATAATTTAGAGAGTGGAAGTCGGTTATGAAAAGGGGTAACTCTTCTTAGAATTTCTGCTTGGGTAATTGCAGCGTTTTATTGTCTTATGGGAGAGAGCTGAAAGGCTTTATTCATTGCTGCTCTTACCTTTAACTATAATTCTCTTGGGGCTCTTTTTCTCGCAGCTCTTAGAAATGGTGAAATTCAATTAACTGAATAGGATAAACGCTATAAAGAGTGGGCCCGGTTAAAAAAATGTGGACTGACCCTTCGTCGTTTACGGGTTTTCAGCAGTGAAATTTACCAACTCCTCGTCCCATGAATATTGGGTGTAGGTTATTTTGTAGTCGGAAATGTCCTTATTAAGCTGCTCGGCAAAGATTCTTTTTATTCCCTTCTTCCCGCCAAAGTCGAAATAGAACCATTTAAATAATGATGTAGTACTTACCACTTTTCTGTTATCCTTAAACTGGCTCTGTTCATCTAAAAAGGATTGAGTAGCCCTGTCCAACTGGGCATTAATATTGGTTGGGCTATAAAATGCTATTGGGGGACAGCTTTTGGCTCCGCAGTTTAGCGCAAAATGAATTCGGTAATCGAGTTTATCTACGGCATTTTGTTTAATGAACTTCGGGGTGAGCGGGTTTGAAAATAAGCCTAATGAGTACTTGTGTCTGTATCTTCTTAAAACTCCATGTTCAACATCATCAAGGCTTAATGACTTTCCTGCTATTGAAATTAGTTTCTTTTTGTAAATGTCTGTCAGGGCTACTTTTCTATCTATTCTTAATATTTGATAATATGCATTGTAGATATTAATCCAGAAGGCTTTTTTACGCTCATCGTTTATTAGACTATTTTCTAAAAGAGCCAATTCCAACTCCTTCAGCTTTAACTGCAGTGCTGACGAGTCCTTCTGTAGTTTTACTTCAAGCAGGAGCTGTTCTGAAAGTTTAATTAACTGCACTGGGTTCATTTTTCAAATTTATCACGGCATCTGGCTAATTTTAGTACAAATTACTCTATCTAAAGAGTTCCTTCTGCTATGAAATGATATTTAGCCCATAATTTTACTTTTCATTACGTCAGCCTTGTATAAGAAATAGTTATTGCCACGCTCCTCTTTTTCAAGGGCACGGGGATAGATTTTAGTTTATTCTAACTAAATAAACAGGTAAAAAAAAGCCTGGATAGACCAGGCTTTTTAACTTTATATAGAATCTAATTAGATTAGAGTTTCTTCACATTACAGCACTGCATTCCTTTAGGTCCTCTTTCTAGTTCGAACATCACGTTATCTCCCTGGCTTATATCCTGAAGACATCCATGCACATGTACGAAGAACTTTAGATTGGTTCCTTTCTCTAATATGAATCCAAATCCTTTTTCATCATTAAAGAAATCAACTTTACCTTTTTTCACTTTAGTTTCTTCCATGTCCTCTTTCTTAGGGACACCCAAAACTATAGATGAAGCATCTATTTCTACTTTCTTAGCCTTTGGATCTGGAGGAGTATCACTCAATTGACCAAATTCATCTTTGTAGACTATCATCTCCTCAAAGGTTTTTCCTTTGTTATTGTCGTCCTTACGAGCAGATTTTTTCAGGAGTTTATCCTGTCTCTTTTTCTCTCTCTTCTTCTCTCTTTCTTTTTTACCAAATGTCTCTTGCGACTTACCCATGTATCAGTATTAAGTTATTATTACGCTTTCAAGTTTTTTATTTACAAGCAGTTAAAGATAGAAATTAAGCTGGCTAACACTGTAAGATTACAAATGACGTGGCTTATGAACGACCAGAAACCTTCTCGATTTCCATAACTGTTTCCTGTAACATCAAGAACTGAGCCGCAAAGATACACTTATGAATCCTTAAACCACAAGATTATTTATTCATTCTATTCACACGCTTATGATGATAGACTGAGATAGAACTGCTTTTAAGCTTAGGGTCGTAATTGCAGCAAAATTCTCCAACAAGGTTTATGCGACTATAGATTCTGCTTTTAACCTTCTAGCGTGAAGGTATTCCTTCATGAATAGTTGCCTGTTCTATCGTCTAGAATCTGTTGGGTTATAATACGCTTCTCGCAGCGGCTGGAGACTATTTACTCAACACTTCAAAGATTTTCCAGAGCTCATTCCCGTTTTCATCTGTCACTAAAAGAGAGTGCTTTCCTTTACCTGTGTTAATCTCCATCTGGTGAAAATCTTTGGTAATTCCTATGTATTCTCCATCTAAATACCAGAAAACCTTTAACTCTGCTCTTCTATGCGCTAGTTCAAAAACGGCTTTCCCTTTCTCTCCATCTAGACCCACTGGCAGGTAAATACGGTTGGGATTTTTGGGGTAAATAAACTCCATGGGAGAATCCTCTAGCAGCGCGCAGTCTTCTCTGAAAGGAGGAAGTGATTTATAACTAAAACTCTTTCGCTTAAAGTACCATTCCTCAGAGGGAGAGAGTACAAACCAACTGGTGTGGACCATGTTTTCTGGAGATTCACAGGCTGAATTTACTTGGTGCTTTCCTGTACTGTCCAGATGAATCAATTGATGGTTCTTGCAGATAGCATCTGTATAATGGCATGCTGGAACTAGCTCTTTCGCGGTGTTTATGCAGTGTTGGTTGGCTAGCATTCCACTTTCTGTACAGATGAGTAGTTCCTTATAATTATCAAACGGTTTTTCAAACCATGATGTAGACGGCATTTCTTCAAACAGCTCAAACAAAATAGGCGCAGCAAAACCCAATCCTGTGAGCCCTGACCTTCCTTCTCCATCCGCATTTCCTACCCAAACTCCTATGGTATACTCTGGAGTAGTTCCTATGGCCCAGGCATCTCTGTTCCCGAAACTGGTTCCGGTCTTCCACCCTATTTTCTTGGATGAACTAAATGATTTCCAGCCTTGCTCTCCAAGTGGTCTTTTGGCCTCTGTAAGCGCATTCAAGGTTTCATAAATAGCTGCTGGAGTGAGGTACGGGTCATCCGAATTTATGGCTCCATTTCTATTTTTTAGCCAGTGGCTATTAAAGAAGTTTTCTTTAGCTGCCCATTCATCTCCGTCATAACTAGTAAGAACTCTGCCCATTCCTGCGTACATGCTGGCTAGGTTCATTAACTGCCCTTCTGCCCCACCCAGAATTAAAGAAAGTCCATAATTGGCGCTTCCTCTATGCAGTGTCTTCATATTCATCAACTTCAATTGGCTATAAAACTGACCTACTCCGTACGCTCTTAATAGCCGAACAAATGGAACATTTAAAGACCTGTAAAGTGCCTCATTGGCTGGAACTACTCCATCAAACGACTTGTGGTAATTCTCTGGTGCATATCCTGAAATGAATGTAGGGATATCGCTGAGTAATTTTTTGGGAAGGATCTCGCCTTTGGATAGTGAAGAAGCATATAAGAAGGGCTTTAGCAGACTACCTGTACTCCTCTCAGAGTGAAGGATATCTACTGCATTTCCATGTTCCATGGAGTTGGTGGTGTTCCCTACGTAGGAGATTACGTTTCCTGTTTTGGTCTCAATTATTACTGCAGAGGCATTGTAAATTTCGTTATGCTGGTATTGGTTTGAGAATCGATTTACTATTTGCTGCACCCTTTCCTGTAGGTAATAATTTATGTCTGTTTCTACCAGCTTTCCATTTTTATCCCCGGCAGCTCTGTCCATTAAATGGGAAGCCACATTGGGCAGTCTCTTTGCTCTGCCGGGTAGAGGTTCTAGCTTGGCTAGTTGATTTTCTTGGGGTGTTATAATTTCTAACTTAACTAGTCTATCTAAAAGCCTGTTTCTCTTTTCGCGCAGCAATATTTCATTCTTCCCGGGATATATCAATGATGGGGCATTGGGTAACACAGCCAAAACCGCAGATTCGCTCCATGTCAAATTCTCTGGACTTCTGCCAAAGTAACGCCACGAAGCAGCTTCTATTCCTACTACATTCCCACCAAATGGTGCGTGGCTGCAGTATAGATTTAGAATTTCATCTTTGGAATAGTTAATCTCAAAATGCAGCGCTATGAAGAGCTCCTTAATTTTCTGCAGAATGGTTCTCGGCTTGCCATCCTGCCAAATTCTGGCTACTTGCATGGTAATAGTACTTCCGCCCTGTTTTACTTTCCCCGCCTGAATATTCACTTTTAACGCACGAGCGAGAGCTACAGGATTCACCCCTAAATGCTTTCTGAAGTACTGGTCTTCGAAAGTAAGAATACAGGACTCAAACTTAGTAGACACCTGAGCAGATTCAGGGAATCTCCACTGCCCATCACGCGCTATTCTGGCTCCTAATAATCGACTATCCTTATCTAAAAGCACTGTCGAAGTGGACTTTTCAAAGACAGGATTAGGAATCAAAAATCTAGAAACCAGTACTAAAACTAAGCATAAGATAAGAGAACCCTTAGTAATCAGCCACAGTCTTTTTAGGTATGTAGAGTAGCTCTTCTTCACTAGTTCTACTCTCCAGGTTTCACTACTTCTACCCATCTTCCTTTCTCGGTGGCATTTACCTCATTGTCATACATATCTTCTGCTAGAATAGAGGGCATATAGAATTTACCTAAGTAAGAACTGTTTAGTAATATTTTAAACGTCTTCTTGTGGTTGGAGCTGTTCTTATACCTTCTGCCTAAGCTAAAGTAAGTGTAGACCCTATCATCCCTTATGTCTTGGTATTCAACAGGGCTACTTCCTGAAACGGTAAACCCTTCGTCCATTCGGCTATTGTAAATCTCCCACCCTGAAGGGAATATTTGTGTAAGCGCTAATTCATTTAGCGCAGTCTCAGTGCTCGGATTGCTCACAGTTACTTCTGCTATAAAATCGACACCTTGCTCCATTCTAGCAACATTTATAGGCGTGCCATTTACGTCTGTATAGCTTACCGTTAAATCTAAATTATTATCTGCATTTACATCATTACCAGCAGCAGGTTGTCCAGATAAAATAGCTCTTGTGTAGATCACCCCTTCTCCATTATTGGTCACAGACATTAAGCCCTTATTAGACAAGTTGGCCACATTCTCTATTACAACTTGTTTGAACGGTAAAGTAGTAGAAATATTATTTTCACTTTCCCCGTCTATGGTATAAGAGAAATTCATTTCATCTGATTTTACCGCGTTTTCACTGATAAAATGAGTAGCGGCCATAAGGCTATACGCTACAGTTTGGGTGCTCATCCATTTGGGACTGCTTAGTTCATCAGACAATTCCTTGAGTACTTTGAACGCCTCTGTTTTCTTTCCCAATAAATTCATCATTTCTAAAGTGATGGCTTTATTTCGAGTAGATGAGCCATAGGAGTAATAGTAATACCGATTATCTGATTGAGTTAAATTGCTGCTTAATCCTGCTGTAAGCTGCGTGGCAATATCTGTCTGTCCTACTAAATGATATGTTCCAGCCAAAATCCATTTTCCAGCATCTGAAAGTTTACCGTTGGACTTCAGTCTGTTCATGGCTCCTATCTCTGATTTTCCTGCTAGCGCTAAGGTGTAAAGTCTATAGGCTTGATTGAAATCATAATAACTAACCAATGAATATTCTAACCCTCGTCCCTCTGTGTGATTCTGTGCTGTAGTAGATTGATAAGAAAGCCAGCTCGACTTCATTCCATCTGGCAGGCTGAATCCTTTCTTTTCTGCTTCTATTATGAAATGTCCTACGTAAGA
This sequence comes from Cryomorphaceae bacterium ASP10-05a, assembly GCA_000981645.1. GTDB lineage: Bacteria > Bacteroidota > Bacteroidia > Flavobacteriales_D > Sanyastnellaceae > ASP10-05a. The sequence goes on from LAQC01000025.1 coordinate 40,650, forward strand.
ACTCACCCAGTCATTCGTTTTGTTTGCACCTGGCCACATGCTAAACCCTCCTGAGTTTTTTTGCATTGATCTTAACCGTTCTATTCCATAATTAATGTTTTCTGTAGCTCTGTTTTTAAAGTGAAGGTTGGTCTCCATTACATCACTTACATACAGCTGAGGAAATGACTTAGAGGTAGTTTGCTCGGCGCATCCGTGAGGATAACCAGTTAACTGTTTCAGTCTTCTTTCTAAATCTATAGCTGGCATATTACTAATCTCTAGCGTTACAGAGTTGGTTCCGCCTACTCCTACCAATTCATATTCGCTATTCCATGCGCTGCCTGCTTCTACTACTGACTGCATAAATCGAGTGGTAGGAGGATTGGGATTTCTCACATCTAGCTCTATGTCATAGGACGCGTTTTCTCCTGCTCCTGAGACTTCTATTTTCACTTCACCTTTGCCTATTTTATTCAAGATTTCTAAATCGAAGTTGACTACTTGATCTCCTTCTTCTGTGAATTGTAAAGTCTGCTGCTTGGTAAACCCTGAATCAAATAATCCGTTAGCAGTAACCTTCACGGTAACGGTTTTAATTTTTTCATCCATAGCGAACACCGTAACAGGAAGTTTTACTTTTTCTCCAGGCCCTAAAACTCTAGGCAGTGTAGCTAAAACCATTAGTGGCTTTTTAACTGGTGTCGTTTCTTCTGCATGGCCATATGCGCTTCCATTACCAGCTATAACCATGGTTCTTACTGAACCTATATAATTAGGAATGTCTATTTTATGTTTGTTGTTTCCATTTTCAGGGAGAGTGAATGGTCCTAAAAATATTACCATAGGTTTAAATCGATTGATTTTACTCTTATCGCTTTCTCCCTGAGCTTCTCCGTCACCACCTATGCTCAGAACACGCTCTAATTCTCCTCCATAAGCGCCTATAACATCATCGTATAAATCCCAAGTCTTTACTCCTAGTGCTTCTCTAGCATAGAAAATACCATGTGGCTTAGGAGTTTTAAATCTAGTAATGTCTAGTAAACCTTCATCTACTATAGCCAGTGTGTAGGTCATTCCTCTTCCATCTCTTTCTGAAACCTCCACTACTGTGGTAGTTTCAGGAGTTAGCTCCTCAGCCATTTTTATTTCAGGATGGATAATGGTATTTGGATCCTTCACCGAGATAGGAACTATGCCGTACATCCTTATCGGAAGGCTGTTTTCATGTTTGTGCGGTTGTACCATGGTCACACTTATAAAAGCGTTAGGGGCCATCTCTGGAGTAATTTCTATGTCGTACTTAAGCTCTGTTCCAGAAACTTCTCTCCACTCTGCAGAGATCACCTTCGTGCCATTTTCTATAGTTACTAAAGCTCTCCCTTTTCCTCCAGCTGGAACAGTAATGCTAGCTGTTTCACCCACAGAGTAAGATTCTTTATCCGACTTGAATGTGAGCACAGAAGCTCCTACACCCTCTCTATCGGTTCTGGTAGCCCATCCTGGCCAGTCTACGTAGGCAATGCTTCCTGTGCTATGCCCTGTTTCGGGATTGGTTACTCTTATGAAGAATCTCCCCCAATCTGGATGCTCAATTTTCAAGTCTATCTCTGCTTTACCATTTGATGTATTTACAGTGTATGACTTGATATGTTCTTTAGAGTTTTTACTCAAATAGCTCCCGTTATTATTGGACGAAGAGTCCCACCACCATCTCCAGTTCATTTTAAAAATGGATACTTCTAGACCAACTACATTTATAGGATTTCCCTCTTGGTCTACGGTTACTACTTCTGTAGTATGGGTTTTATCTGTGAGCAGTACATCACTTCTACTGTCGCTAAATGGTTTTATTCCTACATAACTGTCATATGGGGAATAGGGCATGGAGAATCTATCTACACTAAAATCCCCTGCTTCTTCGAATACTCTAGCCGAGAAGCTGGCTGTTAAAAGGCCTGGAGCTGCAGTAGTGAGTGAAATATTTACAGGAAATGAGACTTGACCGTTTTCATCTAATCTACCGTCCAGTATTGACTGCTCATCTGAGCTATATCTTTTCATGGGATCTCTGAAGTTGAACCCTTCAAACTTATCAAAACCTCTATTAGAACTTGTTAGTTTCACATCTAGTTTGGCTTTTAAGTTTTTGGCCTTAGCGCCATGTAACCACGTTACATTCATTGTTCCATTGGACGAGCTTGCTTTAAGTACTTCATCTTCAAAATCAAATTTTATCTTAAGCCTATTAGGCTTGATCGTTTCTATTCTCAGTGATTTATGAAACTGGACACTTCCCACTTTTACTTTAGCGCTCCAGAATCCTGTCATATCCTCTGATTTAGTTACCACCTCAAATGTGTAAAAACCTTTAGAACTCTTCTGTTTTACAATTCTCTCTACCAACTGTCCTTTTGGGTTGGTAATCTCTAATTTTACGGGATGATTCTCTGGTAATACCTGGTTTTTATCCTCTAGGATAAACCCAAGAAAAAGTGTGTCACCAGGCCTCCAAACTCCTCGCTCTCCGTAAATAAGTCCTTTTATCCCCTTCTGAACTACGGTACCTCCCACATCAAAATGACTGGTGTTTAAAGCCGCTCCATCCTTCAGTTTTAGATAACCCCGCTCATTTCCAGATATGGCTACTAAAAGAAATGGTTTTTCTTCAACATCAAACCGAGCCATTCCATTTCTGTCAGATTTAGATGAAGCTAACAATTGGTTTTGGTAATCAAATAGGTTGATGGTGACTCCACTCATAGCGCCTGCACTTCTCAGATCAGATGTGGAAACGATTAACTCATTGTTTTTGCCAAGCTTGGCTAAAAGACCTATGTTACTGGCTAGAATATTCTGTGTTACACCTCTATTCCTCCTGTAATACATTTCATGACATGGATTATCTCTCTCTTCATAATTATAATCCCCATAATAATAGTAATCGTCATAGTAGTAATCATAATCCCATGAATTCTCATTGGCTATATCTTCCCAACTTTCTTCTAGTTCCTCCTCCACTTCTGGAAGACCAGCTTCGCCTGCACATGGATATAAAGAATAACTTCGATTGAAATCTATAGTTACTCTGTAGATAGCTCCTTGATCCTGCTTAATTAAGTCTTCTAAATCTAACGAGAAATTATTCCATTTACCGTAATCGGTGGTGTTATCTGTTACTAGATTCACCTTTTTTTTCATTACTTTCTTTCCTACACGGGTTAAATTTCTGGAGCCATTGGAGTTATTGGTTTGTAGAAACTGATGAATATTATTCTCGTAAATCTTAGTTACTGTAACATCTACAGCCTTGAGATTTACAGCCTGAAATGGCAGAATTAGACCATCTGTAGAAGGAAGAATTACGCCAGAATTACTCATCTTTAAAGCAGGCTTAACCTCTAAAAACTGCACTTCCACATTTTTAGCTTCTATTAGAGAATAACCAACACTATTTTTAATGCCTGGTTCTATCTTTAATTGTAAACTTCCACTTTGTCTCTGTTTTGGGTAAACGAGAATTTTATTGCTCTTTACTTCTATTCTCACACTAGAAGTTGACATATTTCCGAGTCTAATAAATCCACTAAGCTCTTGACTTTTATCTATAGGATCAGAAAATGAAATAGCTACATGCTGCTCTGGCTGCTGAATAACTTCTGTCTTCGTGATTTTAAAATCGTTTAATGCTGGGATTTCGATAGTCTTAGAGTCAGAGTTTTCTATTCCATAGCTATTGCCATCCCACATAAGGATGACCCTGTCTGATTCCGTTTCTTCTCTTACAAGGCTGTCCACTCTGAAGTAATGTCTTTTACTAAAAGTGTCATGCGTCCATTGTATCTCTAGTTCACTATTCTGATTCTCTATAGATAACAGTTTTTCAGCTATCTCGGGCTCTAAGAAGTCTGTAGATACGAGGGTTCCAATAAAGCTATTCCATTTGAGGTTTTTTTCATCATATGGTTTTAGCCCATCAATGGTAACGTATACCGCTTGTTTGTTTGTTCTTACAGAGTAATTGAATTCTTGAAATTCTTTTGATAAATCAAGCACGTCACCTAGAGCAAAGCTTACATCAAACTTCTGATCTGATTTCAAGGCTTTAGCAGGTTTGAATACGATCGTTTCTGCATCTTTCCAATACGCATCTCCCTCAATGTAAGGATTAAATGAAAAAACCTGTTCTGTAAGTATGGCATCTGTTTCTGTAAACTTTTTACTTTTCTCTGAAAGCTTAATCGTAAAGTCAGATGACCTGCTAATAACTCCAGAGTTAAAACCTAAAACATATTGGCTAAAGGCAGGGTTCACTTTCACGAATTCGGAGAGGTCATTTTCATTACAAGAAGTATGACAGATAGCGAGAGCAAGGGAAATCCCAGCCAAGAGTTTAAAAAAGAGTTTCATATACGGTAAGTTTTCTTAGGGTCTTTGTATGTTAAAGACCCTTTCAGGTTGTAAATTAACGAGAAGAATAGGAGGATATTGGAATTGTTAAAAAGTTTAGTGACTCAGTCAAGTCTCAGTAATGAGATTTAGACATTTCTAAATCTGCGTATTCGAAAACGCTTTCAGTAACGCAACTCTATGTTTCTTGTGTAACGAAATAATATAAATCTATAACTATCAAGGAAAAAAACTGGATTCTATAAATAGACCTTTCTAGAAGTTGGGTTTTACTTCATTGATGAAATGGAGATAGATTCCAATATAGGACAGCGGGTGTTTTCTTTATTTACTCAAATCAGTTAATTCATTATGAGGTTATTGTGCTATTTCCGCATGAAATAATGGTGGAAGAAACTTCTCTAGTAATTAGTGTTATTATCTATAAGAATACATTGGCTTTAGCTAGTAATTTCTTCGCTATTATTATACCCAGATAAATTTTTGGAATGGAAAAGGTGAAAATCAAGAGTTATTTCTACTTAACGGTTACGTTGACTGCCTTAATCATGTCTGCTAGCCAAGGATGTAAATACGAAAATGAAGAAGAGCTTTTCGGCTCTGAAGAAGAGTGTGAAGTAACAGAAATAAGCTACCAGGGAGAAATAATTCCCATTTTAGACCAGTTCTGTTATTCATGCCACAGTACAGCTGAAGCAAGTGGCGTTATCTTAGATACTTATGTCACTCTTAAGTCATGGGCAGACGAGTCTCTTTACTGCACTATTAGTTACGGTGATGGATGTGATAATATGCCTAAAAACCAACCTCAATTAAGTGAATGTAATATTCTTAAAATTAAAACCTGGATAGATGAAGGAGCGCTTGAAAATTAGATCATTGAGAGTATTAGGGATTGCTGTTATCTGCTGCATTGCAACGCTTACAAAAGCACAAGACACGGAAGGAGAACTGGAAGGAAAAGCGTTCTATGATACGCGTATAGTTAACGGACAGTCTGTAGAAACGAACAATGAAGGAGTGATGAAATTTATCATAGCCCACAGGTTCGGACCAGTTAATGGTGGCGGATATGAGCTTTACGGGCTTGACCAAAGTACAATACGGTTGGGGTTTGATTACGGGATTTCTGATAATATATCTATAGGAATCGGAAGAAGCTCTAATGAGAAAACTGGTGACATATTCTTTAAGGCGCGACTTTTACGACAGCGCACAAATGGTGGAACTCCAATTTCATTAACGTGGTTTTCAGGAATAGCAGCCAGAGGATTGAAATTTGCGGATGATGCCAGAGCAAATAAGTTCGAACATCGATTAGCGTATACGTATCAAGTGCTCGTAGCTAGAAAATGGAATGATAGACTGTCTACGCAATTAATGCCTTCTTTCGTTCATAGAAATCTAGTGTTAAATGCGGGTCAAGAGAATGATCTTATTAGCATAGGAGCTGCTGCCAGGTATGTGGCTAGTAAGAGATTTACATTCAGTATAGAGTACTATCACGCCTTACCAGATATGTTATCTGATCCATTTGAAAATAGCTTCGCTTTAGGAATAGATTGGGAAACCAAAGGGCATGTATTTCAGTTCCATTTCGGAAATTCATTAGGAATGACTGAAAAGTTTTTCATAGGTGAGACTAGAGGAAGCTGGGCAGATGGAGATGTTCGGTTCGGATTTAACATTACCCGAGATTTTAAAATTAAAGGGCGGAAATCTAGATGAAATACTCATTAGCATTTATAACTCTAGTTAGCTCTAGCTTGCTTATAGGAAGTGTAGGTGACGTTTTCGAAGTAGAAAAAAAAGCAGCTTTAGTAGACGTTTCTATTTCGGATATGCTATTTTCTTTGGGTGAGCCTAAACCTGCGCATTACCTAGACAGCGTCTCCTTAGAAATGATTCAGAGAGGAAATGAATTAGTTCACTTCGGAAGGACTACTGCTCCAAATGGAAAAAACACAAAGCAGATCAGCAAATTTTATAAATGTATCAGCTGCCATAATACGGTTAAAGAAGATCCAAATTTGGCAGAGGTCAACCCTGAAAGAAGATTGGATTATGCCAGAGAAATGGACATTCCTTTCCTCCAAGGTTCTACCTTTTATGGGATAGTAAATAGAGAGACATGGTATAATGATGATTATGTAGTGAAATACGGCGGTTTGGTGGAAAGTGCCAAGAACAGTTTAGAGGGCAGTATTCAGTTATGTGCAGAGGTATGCTCGCAGGGAAGAACCTTAAAGCAATGGGAAATAGAGAGTATTCTGGCTTATTTCTGGACACTAGACTTAAAAAAATCAGATTTAAACTGGACAGCAGAGGATGAGAAAAAAATGACAAACGCTTCAGATGATGAGCGATTACTTCATATAAAAAAGAAATTCTTAGCTAAATCTCCTGCTACTTTTGGTGAACTGCCTAAGAGTAAGTCTGAGGGCTATAAAGGATTGGAAGGAAACCCAGCAAACGGAAAAATCATTTACGAACTAGGCTGTCAACACTGCCACAGAGAAAAAGGCGAGAGTGATGTGGTGCTAGACGATTCTAAAGCCACGCTTAATTGGCTGAAGAGAAATATCACTGCTAACGGAGATCTTTCTATTTATGAGATAATTAGAAAAGGAACCTACGCTGGTGAAGGGCATAAGGAATATATGCCTCATTATACACTAGAAAAAATGTCTGACCAGCAAATAGAGGACCTTAGATCTTACATAGAATCAGGTACTTAGGGCAGCGAACTATAAGTGAGGGATAAAAACTCAATTCTACCCCACACTTTCCTGCAACTTTTCGCGTTAAGCAAACGTCATACTTTTGAATAGTATGTCAAATAATCAAAAAACACAAATGAAAAATTATCTTTCTTTAGCCTTGCTCGCCTGTTTCATTATTACTTCGTGTACGAAAGACAAAGGTTCGCTAACCTTGACCTTTACTAAATCTACTGCCGAATACGGTAACCTCGAAGAAATAAGAAACACTGAATTACTAGAAGCCTCTCGTGCTATCGAGAATCCAGGAAAAATTTATATCGGAGAAGAGTATTTACTGATAGGAGAAGAAGGAATAGGCATTCATGTATATGATAACTCTGCCCCTTCTAACCCTGTGAATGTAGCTTTTATGAATGTTCCTTTCTGTAAAGAGTTTTTTGTGAAAGACGATTTTATTTATGCTGAAAGTCAGTACGATCTTTTGAAAATAAACATTTCAGATTTCGCTAGTCCTTTCCTAGCAGAAAGAGCATTGAACTCTTTTGCTACGCCATTAACCAATGACCAGGGACAGCAGCTGGTAGGGTTTAGCTATGAAGAGGTAACTGAGAAAATAAAAATAAACAGTAAAGAATATGAACAAGTTTCTGAGAATTCTACTCTTTACTATGATTATACTGAAAGCCTAATTCCATCATCTGCAGTGCCATCTTCATTCTCTGGAGCTAGCTCAGGACAGATAGGAACAGTAAATAGAATTACAGAGCATATGGGATATATTTATGCGATTAGCAACCGTAAGATTCATGTTTTTAATACTAATGGGGCGCTTATTAAGTCTAATGAAATAGAGACTTCCAATAACCTGCAGACTATTTACCCAAAGGGTGATTACATCTTCTTAGGAACTCAGACTTCTATGGATATATATGATGTTAGAAGTCCTGAAGCACCTGTGGAAATAACTTCTCACTGGCATACTACTGCCTGTGATCCCGTTCTACCTCATGGAGATGACGTAGCTTATGTAACTGTAAGAACTGGAGATTTTTCTGATTGTCCTGGTGATGTAAATGCATTATTGGTGTTAGACCTAGAGAACATTACTTCACCCCAAGAAAGACAATCTATCGATATGGCTAGCCCTTACGGAATGGCTATTGAAGGTGATATTCTCTATGTAGGTAATGGAGCTGCTGGATTATATATGTATGATATTTCTGATCGGTTTAATGTGACTCTTTTAGGAACGAACACCGCTGTACAAGCATACGATGTTATTCCACATCCAACGATTACTAATCTTATTCTTACTTCTGGACCTAACGGCATAGAGCAGTATGAGTTTAACCAAGAAACGTTAGACTTAAATCTAATTAGTCATATTCAGATATAAGCGAGATGCATTTGTATAAACTTATATTGATATTAACTGTATTTATCTCTCAGGGATCATTCTCTCAATCGGAGGATGATTCTGAGAATAAGTCTACCTTTTATACTAAGGACGGCACTTCTATCACAGGAAGGATTGTGTATGAGGACTTTTTGATTATTGACCTCGTTATTTTCACCGGTGACACGATTACCATTAAGAATTCTGACATCGCTGAAAAAGTAGAACTAAAAGATCATTTTAGATATCCTAAAAGGAGATTTCATTATAAGGAAGGATTTCATATAGACGGCAACTTAGGTTTGGGGTTTTCGGAAGGTGGAGCCTATGCCTATTCCGATGTTTCTTTAAATAAACGAATCACCACGAAGATCACAGCAGGTTTAGGAATAGGGTCTCAGACGTTATTTACCTCTTTTCAACTTCCAGCGGGAGCTACTAATTTAAATATAAGAATCTCTAATAGAAGCATACCGATATTCGCCCAGGGAAAATATTATGTAAATAGGCATAGAAGAAGTATGTATATCCATGGAAGATTAGGTTACACTGTAGGAAAAAGTCCAGAGTTTAATGCTAATGTAAACAACAATGGCTTTTTAGCTGCTTATGGCATAGGGTTTACTAAGGCCACTAAAGGAAGGGTGAAGACTTTTTTCCAGATTACACAATCACACAATTACTCCTCAGGAACAGCATTAAATCAGGATATAAACGGTCCAGTAACTTTTGATTATAACATTTGGTTTAACCGATTGGGTATGTCATTTGGATTGGAGTATAACTTAAGCTCTAAGTTCAAAAGAACTAAGATAAACTAAGAGATTCTCTTATAATAACCACATTTCAAATAGCTTCCCTCGGGAAAAGACTCTTTAGTAGGATGATCTGTATCGTGGTATTGTTTTTCTAAAAACTCAAACTCCATGTGAGAATCACTTAGCTCATACTCTACGGTATCGAAGAATAAGTCGCTAGAAACTCTGGAAGAACAAGATGCGAGTAATAATATTCCTTCAGGATTAACCAGCTCTGCACCTAACTTAGCTAAGCGAGCGTATTGAATTACCGCGTTATCTACTTCTGTTTTTTGCTTTGCAAAAGATGGGGGATCAATAATAACAACATCAAATTTCTCCTCGGATTCCACCATTTTATCTAATTGTCTAAAAGCATCTCCCCTAAACACTTCATGAAAACCAGTGTACTCATTTAGTTCCGCATTTTTCTTCGCTAATTCGAGAGCTGGCTCACTTATGTCTAAACTTAACACTCTTTCTGCACCTCCCGCTAATGCATGTATAGAAAACCCTCCAGCATAACTAAATACATCTAAAACGGTTTTTCCTTTGGACATCTCTCCTACTCTTTTTCTATTGGCTCGGTGGTCTAAGAAAAAACCTGTCTTATGTCCATGAATCACATTTACCTGAAACTTTACTCCGTGCTCTTTAAAAATAACCTCCTCACTGGAAAGCTCTCCATGCAGCACGTCACCCTCGTTTACCAAATGCTTAAACTCTTCTTTTTTAAGAGAACGACTCAGCCTGAGAACTACAGTTTCGGGTTTAATTACAGCTTTAATAGCGTTGCAAAGTAGCTCCATATAAGGAAGCCAAGCAGCAGAATATATTTTCAGCACAGTAATCTCAGCATAAACATCACAGATTACTCCTGGAAGTCCATCTGCTTCTCCGAAAAGTAATCTATAGCTATTCGTTTCACTAGCCAAAAGTGATTCCCTTAAGCGGTATGCCTGGTTTACTTTCTCTAAGAACCACTCCTCGTTTATTTGTGCTCCTCCACCAAAATGAACAACCTTTATTCGAATCGGTGATTCACAGTCAAATAACCCTATGGCCAATAGCTTATTCGTTCTGTGGTCATAGATAATCGCTAAATCACCCGACTTGGGCACTGTACTTTCTTTAGTAATGCTCTCATTAAAAACCCAAGGATGACCTTTTCTAATCATTCTTTCAGCTGCGGATTTCAGCTTAACTGCTATTCTCTGTGGAGATGTTTTTAATGGTTCACTCATGGACCGCGAAAGTACTACAAAGCTGTTTTAAGAGACTCATGACCTAAAAAAGAAAATTATTTCTCATTCTGAATGAACCAAACAGATTAGGATGTGTACAGAGGCATAGATCTAATAAATCAACCATGAAACACATTCTACTTCTTTTCGCTCTCATTTCACTGTTCCATCTAAGCTCATCTGCACAATCTATCTATGGGAACGTGGCTGAGTTTCGTGAATCCAATAGCTTAGATTTTGCCAATGTAGAAATCTTTAAAGATGAAGAATTAGTGGCTTCACTAATTACAGACAAAAACGGAAACTATAACGTAGCCCTTCTAGATACGGGAACTTATATCGTTAACGTGATGTATTCTGGCTACAAAACCCACACCGAAGAGATAGTAGTAAAAGGCGATAAAAACATGGATTACAAACTCCTAGATAATCCTGATGCTAAAAAGAGAAATAGAGATATTATAATAGATTTAGAAAATAGGGCTACTATGCAATTGGAAATAAATGAGTCTAAAATGGTTTTATACGACAGTTCGGATTCTTATGTAGCAGAATCTACAGAATTCAATTTACTATCTAAGTCTATGGCTCCTAAAAAGTTAAATAAAATAGATGGAGGTGAAATCTATGAAGGAGGAATTGTAGACCTGTCTGAGCCAGAAAATGCCACTGAACAGTCCTATTCTATGGGACTTACAGCAGGTGAGATTAACGATTTCGGGAAATGGGAGTTATGGAATGATCTTACCAAAGGAGAATTAGCCTATTACCAAAAAACCTGGAAAACTTCTCTTAGAGGTAGATACTGCGTACAATTAGTAAATAGGGAGAAAATACCATTGGTAGATGCTCGAGTAGAATTACTAGATAGCTCAGACAATTTAATCTGGAAATCTAGGACAGATAATACAGGAAAAGCAGAGCTGTGGGAAACGTTGACATATCCATTGGATTCTATCCAGTCTGATGATTATCATATAAAGATTATCTACCAGGATATTGAAAAAGAAATAAAGAAGCCTACTCGATTTGAGGACGGGATAAATATGGTGAATTTAAAAGCGGATTGCGAAGCAAGTTATGCTGTAGATATAGCATTCGTAGTAGATGCTACGTCCAGTATGCAGGATGAAATAGATTACCTAAAGCTAGACATTAATGATGTGCTTTATCAAGCTAAGCAGATTAATGACAAGCTAAAGATGAGATTCGGTAATGTTTTCTACAGAGACCATGGAGACGCCTATTTAACTAAAAAGCAAGACTTCACTAAAGTGCTTTCGGCATCCTCTGCGTTTATAGAAGAGCAGTTTGCCACTGGAGGAGGTGATGCTCCAGAAGCTGTGGAAGATGCTTTATCCATAGCTATAGACTCTCTTTCATGGAGTGAGGAAGCTAGAGCTAGAATTTTATTTCTAGTTTTGGATGCTCCTCCGCATAATAACTCCTCTATTCAGAAAAAACTACGGGGCTTAATGAAGAGAGCCTCGGCCAAAGGAATTAGAATAGTCCCTATAACAGGAAGTGGTTTGGATAAATCTACAGAGTATTTAATGAGAACCATAAGCCTCTCTACGAATGGCAGCTATACTTTTCTAACAGACCATAGTGGTATAGGTGGTGGTCATATCGATCCATCTACAGATGAGTATGAATTAGAACTTTTAAATGAACTCTTGGTTAGACTGATTCAATCTTACCTATACGTTCCTAGTTGTGATGAAGAAGTGCCAGAAATCGACTTTCTGCCAGAGATTCCTGATAGCTTAGTGGTGTATGAATTTCCTGTAGATTCTTTAGAGATAGACTCCCTAGACGCTGCCTTCAATCCAGATTTCATAGATGAGCTAGAACCGATAGAAGAAATAAGCTGGAAATACTATCCTAACCCTACGTATGGCCCTATTACCATCG
>LAQC01000026.1:0-851 GCA_000981645.1 Cryomorphaceae bacterium ASP10-05a
CTCTCAGCTCTCTATTTTGTGGCCCGTAAAAACCATTGGCTGTTATGGTAATCCCTTTGTGATTATAGACTCCTTCAAATTTATCAAGAAGATGTTTAGAAGCCATCACTGCGTATGGTGACGCTACTTTTTCAGGCCATCCACAATCCTTAGAAAAACTATCAGCCATGGCTAATTCATCTTGAGAAAACTCAAAATCATAAAAATGAGGAACACCATCCATTCCTATAGCAGCTGCTGAGCACACTATATCATGTAACTTGATGTTAGGATTTAGAGCCCCAGAGGTACCCAACCTAAGAAAGCGCAACTTCCTCAACACTGGATTCACCATACGAGTAATTGGATTTATGTTGACCGCAGCATCCAATTCATTTATTACGATATCTATATTATCTACACCTATACCTGTACTTACCACAGAAATTTCTTTGGAATTATATATTCCTGTTTGAATACAAAACTCTCTAGAGGCAGTGGAAAAACGAACGGAATCAAATCTAGAAGTTATCAGTGATACTCTATCTGGATCACCTACGATAATAATATCATCTGCTAAATCCTCTCCTTTAACACCTAAATGATAAACCGATTTATCTGGCCTTAAGATGAGTTCAGATTCAGAGAAATATTTTGCCATTGATTTTAATTTTGATGTAAATGTACTGGTAATAGCTAATTTTGAATATTATTTATGCGTTGCAACGCAAATAAACCTAAAACCTTATTATTAAAAAATTATGTGATTAGAATTCGCAGGAAGATTTTACATTTGGCATTAGGATTGTTAAACAAGGTTAAGCAAAACAACTAATTTCGAACTCAAATTGTCTAATAGACAGATTTTATAA
>LAQC01000026.1:884-22202 GCA_000981645.1 Cryomorphaceae bacterium ASP10-05a
GAATCATACTATTAAAGGAAAAATTAACGGGTTAAATGAAAATGACTCTGTTTACCTGGCTCAGTACCTCGGTAAAAGTTTATTCTACAATGATACTGCCGTGGTCAAGCCTGGTGGCTATTTCACCTTCGAAGGAAAGCCTTATGAATTAGGCGGTAAATATGCCATAGTAACTCCTGGGCCTAAACTGTTAGAGGTTCTGCTTGATAGCGAAAATTTGCTTTTCGAGTCAGACCAAGAGAATTTAGACTTCAACATGAATGTAATAGAATCTAAAAACAACCAAGTTTTTTATGATTACAAAAGGTTTTTAGGTCAAAAAAACACTGAACGAGGTCCTTGGGATATTATAGCTAAGGACTCTCTGTCTAATGAAAAAGAAGTAAAGAATGCCAGAGAAGAAATAGGCAAGCTTACAGAAGAAGTAATCAACTATCAAAAGATAATTATCGAGGAAAACAAGGATGTACTCGTAGGTAAGATGATCAATATGTCTATGGATATAACAGTTCCTGACGCTCCTAAAACTGCCGAAGACGAACGTCAATGGAGATATAAATATTACAGAAACCATTACTGGGATAATGTAGACCTTACAGACCCTAGACTAGTGAGAGAGCAGGCTTTTCATAGAGTACTGGAGAAATATCTGAGTACCGTTTTACCTCAAATACCTGACACCATAGTAGCAGAAGGAGGGAAATTACTAGAAAAAGTAGCGGCTAATTATGATATGTACAAGTATACGCTTCACCAGCTTACTTATCTCACAGAAACGAGTAAGATTATGTGCATGGATAGGGCTTTTGTAGCCATAGTAAATAAGTATTATAAAACAGGAAAAGCAGACTGGTTAGACGAAGAAAAATTAGCTAAAATTATAGAAGGCTCGGATAAGAAATCTAAAACCCTTTGTGGTGAAGTGGCTCCTAATATTATTCTTCCAGACGTTACCGGAGAAGAATGGATAAACATGCATGACATAGAAGCAGAGTATTTAGTCATAGCTATATGGGAACCTGGATGCGGTCACTGTAAAAAAGAAATGCCTAAACTCCAAGAAGTCTACAAGCAGTTTAAGTCAAAAGGCTTAGAAATAGTAGCTGTAAATAATGAGCTTGAAAATGAGGACTGGGCTAAATTCGTAGAAGAAAAAGAACTCGACTGGATAAATATCAGTGACAATCCTGAAATAAATAATAGCGAAAATGCCAGACAGTTGATTCTGGATGGAACCACTACGCTGAATAGTTTGAATTTCAGAGCTATGTACAACATCACCAGCACTCCTCAAATTTATCTTTTAGATAAAAACAAAGAGATTCTAGCCAAGCAGCTGAACTCCGAACAACTAGAAGGTATGCTGGAAAGCTTAATAAATGACCCAAGCGACAGTAAAAGCAATTAAGCTCTAGACGAAGTGTTAACCAATGAGGATGATACTTCTAAAAAGAAGAAGAAAATTAAGAGATAGTTAAGCTCAACTAGCCTAAAAGCGTCTTTGAAAGACGCTTTTTTTGTACTACAATTTAACTTGTGCCTAAAACAAATTAGAAGATCTTTTCAAGGAAGTTCCTTAATTGACTAGAGAATTCATAATGATTACAGATAGTTTACTGCCGCTGGATGATGAACCATTCAAAAGAAAGTACCTAAAGAATAAAAAAAAGGCGCCACAGGCGCCTTTTTTTTAATGCTATTTCAAGGAATCTAATCTTATTGCTTTATCACTTCGAGTTTCTCACTGAATAATGAACCTTCACTATCTAGCGCACTAATCGAATAAATACCTGATGATAAGTTAGAGATGTCTATTTGAACAAACCCATTTTTAGTTTTTTGCGCGATAACCATTTTTCCTTGATTGTCATATATCTCCACTTCCTCAATGGTTAAACCCAAGAAGTCAATCGATATTTTATTACTTGCAGGGTTAGGGTAAACTAAGAAGTCTGCTTTATTCTCTTCTGTTATATTAACTACAGGTTGAACCCCTATAGTAAATACTCCCAAACCAGTAAAGTCTACATTGGCAGACCAAACCCCACCATCATTAGTCAATGGCACGAAAGAAGGAGTTAACCCTAATTCGAAAGTAGGATTTTCTAAATAGACGATTCCTGGCTGTACTCCATTATCTAAAAATCCTGTTTCATCATAAACTTGAACCAATACTGAACCCACGTCACCCGTTTCTTCATAACCCCAAGTTCTAGCTATTCTTCCACTCAAGAATACATCATCACCCCAAGCCCACTCTAAATCACCATTTCCTGTTCCCCATAAAAGAAACTCTCCATCATTAATATCACTAGGCTCACTCATTCTTATAATTCCTCTTCCTTGCGCATCTAGGTGCTTATCATAATCCGTAATCTGACCTATACCTGCTACCTCTTCATTATATAATTCATCTTGCGTATATCTCTCTAACCCATCTGCAGGAGCACCGTACTTACTAGACAGATAATTCCGTACCAGTATCGTATGGGTATCATATAAACGCTCAGAATACATAATCTGCTCAGCTATCAACCCTGCTCCATATCTATTACCGAAATCTCTTCCGAAGTTAACTTCTACCACATCCTCCGAATCCCTAATTACCTCATTTACAAATTTTCTATCTACATTCCCGTTCACATAACTATCTAAGAATTTATTGGCAGAGTTATTATGGTACTGCATTCCGTGAATAGTCGCCGTATTTATCCCGGGAACGAATGTTGTGTTTAGCCCTAAGGTTTCATTATTCATGTTATCGTAGATAATACCTGTAGTATTAAATCCATCTTTCCAAGGATGTACTATGAATCCATTAGCCTCTCTAGCAGAAGCCAACCAGCCGTATTCATTCCATAGCGTATAACCGTCAGGGTTATTCTCAGCACTAGCTACTAAAAACGCAGTCAAATTTTCTTTTACTCTTACTTCATCCGTTCGTAAAAAGGCACTGTCTCCAGTGAGTAAAAATGCCGGGTGACCATTAAATAAATCGGAGTTTTCTACGTAAAATGGTTTGTGGGCATCTAAGTCCTGCGCTGCAATAGCTCCATTTCCACTCACATCTTCCCAGTACCCCACTAAATCTCCATCAGCTATACTTGTATCACCTTCTTCATTATATAAGCCCTCATTAGCCATAAACCAATAAGAGAGTTCATCCTGATTACCAACTCCTCCTGGGCCATATATACCTAGTGGTTCTGGACTTTCATTATAAGCTATAGAAAGCACGTAACTCTCTTCTGTAGGAGTTCCTAATTCATCAGTAGCCACATCATTAGGAATGTAAATAGTAACCTCTCCAAAATTGGTTGGTGTTATTGTAATTTCATAATTAACAGGACCTCCCGTTAAATCTGTTACAGAAGCATTAGTCACTATAATTTCATCTATAGTTAGCGTCTCCGCAGAGACATAGTTTAGATTTTTATAGAACTTTACATCCATAGTCGTTTCTCCATAGATTTCACCTGATTCATTCTGTGGAACAATAGATGCTTTGGCTGGAAAATAGTAAGTCTCTGAGTCATATAAATCAGACTCCCATAATCCTCTTCCATAAGTAGCTCCTCTAATTCTGCTTGATTCTATATCTTCTCCGTAATATATTTCCAATTCATTAACATTTACAGCCGGAGGCAAATTTCCTCCAGAGAACGGCACCCACTCTGTCATAGTAGCATCCTTGAAGAATACTCCCAGTTCAGTGCCAATGTATAATCCTTCATCAGAATTTTTGTCATACACAATGCTATTTATAACCACATCTGGAAAATTCTCATCTGTCATTAATTCCCATGAGTCACCTTTATCTGCGCTTTTATAAACCTCTCTAAAAAATGCCATATAAAGAATATTCTCATCATAAGGATGTGCCTCTAAATCATCTATCGTTAAATTGAATTGTGGAAGGCTAGTCGATAAGTTTATCCATTCAGATTCGGGATCATTAATATTGTCTTTTCTAAATAGTTTTCTCGTTAATTTAGAAATATACATTGTCTCAGGATTAACTATGGACTGACAGATTTCATTAATATTAGCTCCATCGTTACTAATTAAATTCTCTGACATTCTTTCCCATTCTACATCGTCTATATTTTGAGTTTTGATGTTATCACATCTCCAAAGGTTTAAATAACCCAAGAACATTGTATTTGAGTTTGAGTTGTCTAATTTATATGGAGTTACCCAAAGACCATTTTCATCTATACCACCTAACCCATTTCTTCCGCAAGCCTGAGCTGAATAATTCGGGCCAGTTCTTCTAATTTCACCGTTTTGAATGGCTCCATAAAAATAATCAGGATCTTCCTGGTCATACATACACTCCATCCCATCTGCACCTATTCTTCTTTCCCATTTAGTTCCTATCCATTCACTTGTCCCATTATCCTGAAAACCGGTAAGTACGTTATTGACTGAATGAGGAGATTGTCCTAGCTTATACATTTGACTAATCACCATTCCATTGGACTGGTCTTTCCATACTGTATTATTTTCTCTCTCGTAGATACCTCCATCATTTCCTAACCAATAATTCCCCGTGTGCGGACTGAAGGCACTCGCATGGTGATCTACATGCACATAGTTGTCAGAGGCCTCAAGCCATGTAACTCCTCCATCTTGTGACCTCAATACTCTAACTCCTGCTACATAAACATCCAACGCATCATTGGGGTTAGCTGCTATAGTTAAATCATACCACGCCTGACCTCCACTGGCATCATTAGACCAACCTAAAATATTAGGAGAATCTGACATTTCTTCCCATGTTTCTCCAGCATCAGTACTTCTAAACAATGCTCTAAAATCAGTAGAATTGGCAGCACATACGTAAACCCAATCCGGCTCTGCGGGAGTTACGGCTATTACCGATCGAGAAGAAAATGAAATACTTCCAGACTGATATTCGAATGTAACACCTCCGTTCGTACTTTTATAAAACGAAGTACTACCAGTAGCATAGACTATATCTGGATTTGTAGGGTGAAGCTTTATATCTTTAAAATTATTAGTTGGAGAAACCAATGACCACGAATCTCCCCCATTTGCAGTTCTATATACCCCGTCATTAGAAGCGGCCAGAAGTATATCTGTATCATCTGGGTTCACCACCATCATCCCTATCACTAAATCTGGCATACCAAATCCTGGTGAACTCCATGTTTCTCCACCATCCAAAGACTTCCAAACACCTAACCCTGGTGCATCAGCAGAGTCTCTATCTCCTGTCCCTATATAAATAATATCTGGATTATTTGGGTCTACTATTATAGCAGAAATCCCAAGAGTTGGCAGGTCATCAGTGAGAGACTCCCACCATTGTCCACCATTTGTAGTTCTCCACAACCCTCCTGCTGGGGCTCCTGCATAGATAGTAAGAGGGTCCGTTGGATGAAATTCTATAGCATTTACTCTTCCTACACCTGGAATATCATCTCTAGTAGTAGCTCCATCTAAAATAGGGCCTAACTGCTCCCAATTTCCTGATAAAGACCTCTGAGCTGTATACTCCTGAACTTGACGATACGCGTCATTATACTGAGCAGCCGAACGAATGGTACCATCTTCATTTAATCTTTTCTGAGCCCAATACTCCCATCTTTTGAACGGCTTATAACCATCTCCTTTCTCGTGCTCCTTTCCTTCCCAATATTCATTAAACTGAGCTTGTAGTTCGTGAAAATTTGTAGTGGGGTCTTGCATAAGTGCTGTCCAGTCTGGATGCTCATCTTGCGCAAAAAGGGAAAAAGAAATTAGAATAAATAATGGTGTAAGAAATCTCATTTAATAAGGTATTTCTTCCAAATTTAATTCAACTGAGTTTGTAAAGGTGTTCAAATTATAAAATATTGCGCTGCAATGTTTAAATCCTAATTTATCACGTCTACCATTCCTTTCCGGAAATGTAAACAGTCCCTTTAAAATGAGCTACTTCCACATCATATTGGTTAATAATCCTAATGTGATAAATTCCGATTTTATGGTTCAAACTCACCTCGTTTACATCTGTAGTTAGTACGTCATTTAAAAATACTTTTTGAACATGACTAATACTAGTTTCAACACTCACGGCCTGTCTTCCATGAGCATTAGCAGAAAACGCAAGAGCGCTATCTCCAAGGGCATAAGCGATGCCACCATGAGCTATCTCAAACCCATTTAACATCTCTTCCTTTATGCTTGTTTTAAGATTTACTTTGCCTTTTTCAAGGTGAGTCACCTCTAAGCCCAACCACTTGCTGAAGTGATCCTTAGATAGCATAAGCTCTACTATTTCATCGGGTTTTTTCATGGACTTTCTTGGAATTGAAGTTCGAATAACTTCTTATACTGACCGTCATGGCTAAGAAGTTCCTTGTGAGACCCATGCTCTATTATTCTTCCCTTTTCTAAGACGACTATTTTATCTGCTTGTTGGATTGTACTTAATCGGTGTGCAATAATTATAGAAGTTCTCCCCTTCGTTAATTTCTCTATGGCAGACTGAATAAGCTCTTCACTTTCAGTGTCTACAGATGATGTAGCTTCATCTAAAATAAGAACGGAAGGATTTGCTACATAAGCTCTAATAAATGCTATTAACTGCCTCTGACCAGAACTGAGCATCACTCCTCTTTCTTTCACATTATAATCATATCCTCCTGGCAGTGCCATAATAAAATCATGAGCTCCCACTATTTTAGAGGCTTCTATTACTTGCTCTCTGGAAATATCTTTATTGCTAAGAGTAATGTTATTGTAAATGGAATCTGAAAATAAGAATACTTCTTGTAGAACTACACTTATCTGAGACCTTACAGTATCAAGCGTATAATTTCTTATATCCTGATCATCTAGTGATATGGTTCCTTTTTGGAATTCATAGAATCTACTTAGAATATTGACGATAGAAGATTTACCAGCACCTGTGGCGCCCACAAAAGCCACTGTTTCTCCTGATTTGACTTCCAAATCTATTTCTTTAAGGACATAATTATCTTCTACATAAGCAAAAGACACTTTATCGAATGAAATGTTTCCTTCTAGCTTTCTATCTATGGTTCCAGTGTCATCTAAAAGCTCATCTCTTTCAAACATCGTAAACACTCTTTCTGCATTTACTATTCCCATCTGAAGAACATTAAACCTATCTGCCAGCATTCTTATAGGTCTGTAGAGCATATTAATAAAAAGTATCATAGCTATTAAAGCGGGAATCGTTAGATGCTCAGAAAGCACTTCTCCTGCTCCATACCATAGTAATAGAGCCATACTGGTAGCAGACAGAAGCTCTACGAATGGAAAAAACACTGCATAAGCCCACACCGATCTAATGTGTGCATTCTGATGTTCTTTATTTATCAGTTTAAATTTTTCATACTCCCTCTTCTCTCTATTGAACAATTGAATGATGGACATCCCAGTAATATGTTCTTGAGTGAATACATTAATCTTATTCGCCTGGTTACGTACCTCGGTGAAAGCTTTTTTAATCGCTTTTTGGAAAATTCTGGTTCCAATCAATAATACAGGAATTGGAATTAAAACCACCAAGGTGAGTTCCACACTGATAAACATCATAGCTGATATTACCACAATGAGTTTAACTATATCTCCCAGAATAGTTAAAATTCCATTGCTAAATATCTGAGCTATCCCGTCAATATCGCTTATCAATCTTGTAACAAAAGACCCTACTGGTGTTTTATCAAAAAATTTAAGTCGAAACTTGAGTACTTTTCTATAGAGCTTTTCTCTTAAATCGAGTGTAACAGACTGAGCCACCAAATTAGATAAATAGGTCTGATAATATTGAAGAACTGTTTCAATCATAAGGACGCCTAACATCCCCAAAAAATAGGGGATTAAAATAGACGAATCATTATTCTCAAATGCATTATTAAGCCCGTTTTTTATAAGAAAAGGTCTAACCACACTTAAAAATGCAAGAGACAGAATTATTATTCCCGTGAGGATAAATGTATTTTTGTATGGCCCTATCCCTTTGAAAACTTTCCAGAGAACTCCAAAATCAAATACTTTTCCTGTGGCCGTCTTTTTACTCATTAATATATGGATACTTAATCTTGACTAAATATAACCCTTGTGCAGGAGCTGAAAGTCCCGCTTCACTCCTGTTTTGGCTATTTATAATTTCTTGGAACCTAGATAATGAAGTAATCCCTTGGCCCACGCTCATAAGCGTTCCTACCACTGCTCTCACCATATTTCTTAAGAACCTATCTGCAGTGATGTGAAAAATCAACTGATCCTCTTTCTGCTCCCAGCGTGCCTCTGACACATCGCATAGCGTTGTTTTATTGTCAGAACCTACTTTGCAAAAAGCACCAAATTCCTTAGTAGAAAGAAGAAGTTCAGCCGCTTCATTCATAGCTGCTAAATCTAAGTCTAGTCTAAAATAATGTGACAGTCCGTTTACGAAAGGATTCTTCTTTTGATGAATCCAGTATTCATAAGAACGCGCTGAAGCATCAAATCTAGTGTGGGCCTCATGAGCTACTTCTCGGATTCCATGAATACTGATATCTAATGGAAGAATACCGTTTAAAGCGAAAGCCAACTTTTCAGGATTTTCTACTCCTTCATGGTCAAAATGAAGAAAAAACTGCTTGGCATGAACTCCTGCGTCTGTTCTTCCGCAGCCAGTTACTGCAGTTTTGCAACGCAGAATTGTAGACAAACCGACCTCTACACTCTCCTGAACAGTAGCAGCATTATTCTGCCTCTGCCAGCCATGGTAAGCTGTTCCTAAATAAGATAACTCTATGAAATACCGCATTTACATATTCCTTCTGTACTGGCCTCCTACCTCAAACAGAGCATCAGTAATTTGTCCCAAACTACAATGTTTAGAGGCCTCCATTAGTTCTGTGAACATATTTTTATTGGTAATAGCAGCCTCCTGTACTTTTTTAAGTGCTTTTTCTCCTGTACTAGCTCCTACTTTATGCAGCTCATTCAGCATAGAAATTTGATATTTCTTCTCTTCCTCTGTAGCTCTAATAACCTCTCTAGGAAGTACTGTAGGCGAACCTTTAGAACTCAAGAAAGTGTTCACTCCGATGATAGGAAATTCACCTGTGTGCTTTAAAGTCTCGTAATACAGACTCTCTTCCTGTATCTTAGAACGCTGATACATCGTCTCCATAGCTCCGAGAACTCCTCCTCTTTCTGTGATTCTGTCAAACTCCAATAGAACCGCCTCTTCTACCAAGTCTGTTAAGTCATCTATTATGAAACTTCCTTGTAAAGGATTTTCATTTTTAGCCAATCCTAACTCTCTGTTAATGATTAATTGAATGGCCATAGCTCTTCTTACACTTTCTTCTGTAGGAGTAGTGATGGCTTCATCATAAGCATTTGTATGAAGAGAATTACAGTTGTCATAAATGGCATAAAGCGCTTGCAGCGTAGTTCTTATATCATTAAAATCTATCTCCTGTGCATGTAGAGATCTTCCACTAGTTTGGATATGATACTTGAGTTTCTGAGCCCTAGAATCTGCCCCATATTTTTTCTTTAATGCCTTGGCCCATATTCTTCTAGCTACTCTACCTATTACGGCATACTCTGGATCTATTCCGTTACTAAAGAAGAAACTTAAGTTAGGTCCGAATGCATTGATATCCATCCCTCTGCTCAGGTAATACTCTACGTATGTGAACCCGTTAGACAGGGTAAATGCTAACTGAGTAATAGGATTAGCTCCAGCCTCTGCTATATGATAACCACTGATAGAGACAGAATAGAAATTTCTTATTTTCTGATCTATAAAGTACTGCTGTACATCTCCCATTAGCCTTAGGGCAAATTCTGTGGAGAATATACATGTGTTCTGAGCTTGGTCTTCTTTTAGAATATCGGCTTGTACTGTTCCTCTGACTACAGAGATAGTCTTTATTTTTATCTCATTATACACTTTAGTAGTAAGAACTTCGTCTCCTGTAATACCTAATAGCATTAATCCTAACCCATCATTTCCTGCAGGAAGTTCTTCTTGGTAACGTGGTCTTTTTAATCCGTTGTCTTCCCATTTGCGTAGCAATGCTTTTTCGACATCTCCTTCTAGCCCATTTTCTTTAATGTACTTCTCACACTGCTGATCGATAGCTGCATTCATAAAGAAACCAAGCAACATAGGTGCTGGACCATTTATAGTCATGGAAACTGATGTGCTAGCTAGCGCTAAATCAAATCCAGAATAGAGTTTCTTCGCGTCATCTAAACAGCAAATACTTACTCCTGCATTTCCAATCTTACCATAAACATCTGGTCTTACTCCAGGATCGTTTCCATAAAGCGTTACAGAATCAAACGCTGTACTTAATCTCTTCGCTGGAAGACCAGCTGAGACGTAGTGAAATCTTTTATTGGTTCTTTCAGGCCCGCCTTCTCCCGCAAACATTCTAGTAGGATCTTCTCCCTCTCTTTTGAAAGGATAAATTCCTGCAGTGAAGGGAAATTCTCCAGGGAAACTTTCCTGAAGATTCCATTTCAACACATCTCCCCAAGACCTGTACTTAGGGACTGATACTTTTGGAATATCCGACTGAGAGAGTGATGTAGTATGTGTTTTAATCTCTATTACCTTATCTCTAACCTTGAAAGAATAGATGTCGTCTTGGTATAATTTCTTTTTATCCTCCCAGCCTTGGATTATCTTCCAGTTATGCGGATCTAGATCTAAAAGCAGCTTATCCATTTCTTCCTGGATGCTATCTCTAAGAGTGTCGGATGTATTTTCTAAAACTTTATGGTATCCATATAATTTCTCTGCTACTTCTACTTGCTTCTCTACCCAAGAGTCGTATTCTCTGTTACTTTCAGCTATCTCTGATAAGTACCTAGTTCTTTTTGGAGGAATAACCCAAATCTTCTCACTCATTTCCTCTGTAACTTCGAAGGTTGAGTTTAATTCGGCATCTGTATTCTCTACAATCTTATCCATTAGGGCTCGATAAAGAGCATTCATTCCTGGGTCATTAAACTGACTAGCTATGGTTCCATAGACAGGCAAATCCTCATGTTTTGCAGACCAGAGTTGATGATTTCTAACATATTGTTTTTTCACATCTCTAAGCGCATCTAAAGCTCCCCTCTTATCAAATTTATTTATAGCTACTATATCGGCAAAATCCAACATATCGATCTTCTCTAGCTGTGTGGCCGCTCCAAACTCTGGAGTCATTACATATAAAGCTGCATCTGAGTGTTCCATAATTTCGGTATCACTCTGCCCTATTCCGCTAGTTTCTAAAATTATTAAATCATAATTAGCCGCTTTAAGTATTTCTAGGGCTTCATTTACATGTTTACTAAGTGCTAAATTCGATTGTCTAGTAGCCAAAGAACGCATATAGACTCTATCATTTTTAATAGCATTCATACGAATTCTATCTCCAAGTAGTGCTCCTCCCGTTTTTCTTTTGGATGGGTCTACCGAAACTATAGCTAGCGTTTTGTCTTTAAAATCTATAAGAAATCTTCTTACTAGTTCATCCACTAGTGAGCTTTTCCCTGACCCTCCTGTTCCTGTAATTCCCAGAACAGGTGTTTTCTTTTGGCTCGCTATCTGATGAACCTCATTCAGCTCTTCTTCATGATTCTTAGGAAAGTTTTCTGCTGCAGATATAAGCGTAGCAATAGCTTGCACTCCCTTATCTGCTAATTTATTTACTTCTCCATTTAAAAACTCACCTGTAGGAAAATCACACTGCTGAACTAAATCATTAATCATTCCTTGCAGTCCCAATTTCCTGCCATCATCTGGATGGTAAATTCTAGTGACACCATATTCATGAAGTTCACTTATTTCATCAGGAAGAATGGTACCACCACCGCCACCGAAGATCTTTATATGTTCAGCGCCATTTTCTTTTAATAAGTCGTACATAAATTTGAAATACTCCATGTGACCACCCTGGTATGAGGTCATGGCTATAGCCTGAGCATCTTCCTGAATAGCAGTATTAACTACTTCTTCTACACTTCTATCATGGCCTAAATGAATTACTTCACATCCTGTAGACTGAATAATTCTTCTCATGATATTAATAGCTGCATCATGCCCATCAAACAGGGAGGCTGCTGTCACTATTCTAATTTTATTCTTTGGCTTATAAGGAGAAACTGGTTCCATTTTGGGCAATGATTTATGTCTACAAAATTAAAATTATACTCGCAGGTATAACTCACTTCTTCATGTAGTTTTAAAAGCAAAAAAAGCCACCTGCTTTCACAGGTGGCTTTCGATAAATTAATTAATTGTTTTTTACTCACATAATGAACCAAATACCGATAAAAATATGGCGATATCTCCAACGCCTACACTTCCATCAAAATCTAAATCTGCGCTACAATTTTCGCTACACCCAAAATCACCTAGCAGACCAGTTAAATCATAAATATTCACCATTCCATCGGAATTTATATCACCAATACACATATAAATTTCGTCTCCTTCTACATCTCCATCACAGTCGTTATCCAGACCTTCTCTAGTCCCTGGCGCTCCGGAGTAAACAGTATCATTGTTATCATCACAATCTCCACTAATGGTAACATAACCACTAAGCCCTCCATCACATGAGTCTTGAAAAACTAAGTTGTCTCCAAATCCATCAGAATCTACATCTGCGTAATAAGTAACTAGTACTAACCCTTCGTCTGCATTACCATCACAGTTATCATCTATTCCATTGCATGTTTCAGGAGCTTCTGGATTGATTTCAGAGTTCATGTCATCACAATCTAAGCTGTTTTCAGAATAACCAGCAGGTGGGACTGGACTGCACTCAACAACACTATTATTGATATCTCCGTACCCATCGGCATCAGAATCTAAGTAAAATGTAGTTCCTGCCATTACAGTAACAAACCCTGTTTTTGTCTCAGAATCTATTTCAGTTCCATTTCCAACAGTTAATATCACGTCATATATTCCAGATCCATTATATGTAATTACCGGATTTTGATCTGTAGACGATGAAGGGGTACCCCCAGGGAAATTCCAATCCCAAGTGGAAATAACACCAGAGCTAGTATCATTGAAATTTACAACTTCACCCTGGCAGATGTTAGTTGGCCCTCCAACGAAATCAGCAAAATCTCCTTGTGCGACAGCCATGCACGAACCAATGGCAGTTAAGGTATTATGATACTCCGCATTAACGATATCCGTAATATTAGACACACACACATCAGTTCCAGTTAAACCACTATAATAAACTCTCACCATAGGAGCAGGAGCTAAATTTTTTGCTATACTTTCATCATTGTAAGATAATCCAATCACTTTAATACCTCCCAAAGTAGACTGAGGAGTCATAGTATAATCAACAGTATATAAATTTTCGACTGATAATATCTCTAACCCACTCAATTCAAATTCATACCCAACTATTCTATTGTCGGGGTTTAAAACGAATACATCAACATAGCCGTCAGTAGTGTTGATTTCTCCAATACTTAACGTTGTAGTTTGGTTTTGGTTTGTTACCTCAGAAATCCACTCACAGTGATTGTGAGCTCCAAATTCGTCAATGTAATTCGTTCCATAAATAGCACATCTAGATAATGCTGCTGCATCTGAAACAGTAATAGCATTGTCTGAATCCATATCAGAACATGGCGTAACCTGAGCATCATTTCCTAAAATATCATCTATATAAATTTGAGCATCCGTAGATTCAATCTCTAAACTCAAGTTAGCATCTCCTCTAACCACTAAACCAGGACAATCACCATTACAATCTGGCTGAGCATCACCAAAAGGCTGACCTAAACAATCTGTCGGCACCGCGCATGACCCAACTGGTTCTACATTAAAATCGATAATATTTCCATCGACATCTCTTCCAAATGAAAAACACACTTGAGCCCAGTTATTATCATACCTTAACTCATATCGCCCGTTATTATCAGGAGATTGAGTCCAATTAGTTCTAACCACTAATGTCCAAACTCCTGCCGCCAGAGTGGTAACATCCACCCACTGACAAGCTAATCCAGAACTATAATAATCTCCACAACCCGCAGAAATACCCATATTGTTACACCCATACTTAGCTGTACCGCCATCAGAGCACTCTAAGTCAAGAACACAGAATCCATTTTTAAATCCTATTTCAGGATATTCTACTCCTGAATTATCGTATAAAATATATTCGGCATATCCTTCGTAATGGTAATGACCATGACAAGGATCAAACTCGAATTGGTTTGTATTATCACTTTCCTGTCCTATAAAATAATCTTGAGTTCCTATGTTTTTTATGTGAGTAGTGAAACGAACGATATCTCTATCTCCAGTTCCAGCTATACATCCTTCCTGGATGTAACAATCATCAGGCTGAATATCCGTGAGTGATGTCAAGTATGTGGAAGTCTGAAGAACGCTTTGTAACACATATAAATCAGGACCTAAATTATTGCACTCAGGGTCTTCATTATAGTAACATGTTCCGCCACCGACCGTAGCTAAAGGCTCGAAGTTACAAGCATTAATATCTAAACACCCACTAATAGCGCCTACAAAACTGACATTAAAATCAACGTCTCCAGGACAATCATCACTCTGATCTCCAATTCTGATATAATAATCTAAACCAGCCTCTAAAAGAGGGTTAATATTCGATTGAGGAGTACAACTGATATCATCATCATTGTAATAAATGGTAGCCTCATTTGTATCATCCCAAGGAAGACCTTGACAATAGTCATACACCCATATCGTAGTGTTACATGTAGCTGTTCCGCATGTAGTGACATTATACTGACCGGTTACCGCAGGAGAGAATATAAACCAAGTGTTGTCATAAATAGCTGTATTGGTTCCTTCAACTGCAACAATAGCATCAAAGCAACTAGTTCCTAATGGACAGTTTAAAGGAGTCGTTTCTCCAGTTCCATAAGCACTGCTGTTGATTAATTCTACTCCGTTTAAAGTTAAAGAGTAATACGCCCCTGATAATAAGCCATCTCCATATGAATCACTCATAATAAAAGAATGACATCCTGAAGTTAAACAAACTGAACTTGTAGAAGTTCCAGCAGGCATATCTCCTAAAAGAACTTCGTCTATTGTGTTTCCATTATCATCTAAAAGCACATAAGATATTTCTTGAGGATAATTATCAGAGACTACAGTAATAAGTAAATTATCTCCGTCTGCTGATTCTACAATTACAGATGATGAATTAGACAATGTTCCATCCGATATAGTTAAGGTCACAGTATAAGATCCGATTAAATCAAATACAAAAGAAACGTCAGCACCAGTGTCAGATAAAGTTTCTGGACCACTTACATCCCAAGCATAAGATTGGGTGTTTCCAGTACTGTTATTAGCCGAGAAGCTTAAAGAGCCTCCAGGACAAATATCCAAACTAGAAACTGAAATAACCGGAACTAAAGGAGAGTAAGAACAAGAACCGTCATCTATAGTAGCCACATCATCATAGTTATCAGCTTGAACATCCATACAGCCAGCACAAGTAAAATACTCACATCCATTATCGATAGTGGCTGTCTCGATATAATTACAAGCTGCGCTATCAGTACATCCAGCACAAGTTAAATACTCACAAGTACCATCATCGCTTCCAGCTAATGGGTTGAAATTACAAGAAGCTGCGTCATTACAACCAGGTGGCGCAACATACGGCAAACAAAATACATGAATTACTAAATTATCGAAGTCAGCTTCTACTAATTGCGCTATAATTAATCCGTTTTCATCTTGAAGACTGTAGTTTCCATCCACAGCGCAGCCATAAGCAGTGCCATTTAAACCATCACCATAAGTATCTCCTATTCTCAACTCGTAGCATCCGTCTGCTAAAGAAATAAGTTCTGTAAATTCTGTCAAGTTAGCTAAGCTTCCAGAGGAAACTCCGATTATCTCGGTACCCA
Organism: Cryomorphaceae bacterium ASP10-05a; assembly: GCA_000981645.1. Taxonomy (GTDB): domain Bacteria; phylum Bacteroidota; class Bacteroidia; order Flavobacteriales_D; family Sanyastnellaceae; genus ASP10-05a. Next base: position 16,809 of record LAQC01000026.1, read on the forward strand.
TATCATCATAAACCCCCCAGCTGGTTTCGCTTCCCCAACAGTCTGTATTCAGAGTAAAGGCCATGTCAGTTTGAGCACTTAAACCAATGCCGCTGACAAAAAAAAGAATAACGGCTGCTATTCTTAGAAGGTGATGTTGATGCATAATTAAGATTCTTTAGGTTAATAGGTTCTGACCAAAGTTAACGAATTTATCTTAAGCACAACTTTTTATTGATTTCCGAATAAAATATTATCTTCGGCCACCAATTATGCAACCTTAATACTATTAATTTGGTTTTAATAATTAATCATGTTTCAATAACCATGGGAAAAAGAACTCTTACACTTGCTGCTTTTTTAATTTTCAGCTCGATAACTATTTTAAATGCTCAACTTAACCTCGTTTGGGAAGCCCATGTCATCCATGACTATCCAACTTTAGCTGATGCAGAAGGTGATATAGAGGTTTTTGCTTTAGATGGTTATATCACTTGGCGGTTATATGCCATTATGGAATACGGTGATGTTGATACCCCTGATTTTCTGACCTCGGTTCTTGGTTCTGGATCTGCAGATTTAGATACTTTACAAATCACATTTGACTGTTGTCCTTATCAAAATACTCAATCAGGACAACAAGTGGTGAGTGGCTCGAACATAAGTCCCTTCCTGTTAGATTTTTTCCCAGCGTTACTTTATGACTCTTGGATCACTCTGGGCATGGACTCAACATCAGATGATGGTGGGATTACATTTTTCCCTGCCCCTCCTTGGCAAAATGATTTTGAAGAATGCCTTGCAAATCAGATTTATGATGATAGTTTTAATGGAAGCTCTTGGTTCACTCTTCCTGGAAGCGCTAACGGATTTGCGGATGGAGATCCAGGCACTAATCTTGAAAACAGTGTTCTACTTGGACAATTTACTGTTCCTCAAGGCTGTCAACTAGCGCAGCAGGGCGATGGAGATAATGGTTCTTTGTGCATCAATTATTTTCCAGATAGTGATTTTGATCTTGACGTGGAAAGTGAATGTCTAAGTTTGCCGCCCTTAGACCCATGCATTAACAACCCCTTAATTTCCTCTTTAATCGAATCGTCCCCGGTCCTTTGTTTTGACGAATGTGATGGAACTGCCCTTTTTACTTACAGCGGAGGCTCTGAAGACTTATCTACTACTATAGACCAATTAGATGCCGTAAATGACGGTTTTGGCGGTTACTCTGGCCTATGCGAGGGGGAGCACATAATTACTGTCACGGATAATATAACTTTGGATGGTGAAGGCAACGCTTGTTTTATAACTAATACTGTAACTATTACCCAACCCACGGCTCCTCTTGAAGGAGCTTTCTCTCTAGTCACGGATGTAGCATGTGCTAACGACAGCATCGGTCTTGTAGAAATCGTAGTTACAGGTGGAACACCCTATACGGTTGGAGACCCATATATAGGAACTACTAGTTATGGAGTTAATTATGAATTTGTAGCCCCTAACATTATTCGATTTGATTCATTAGGTATTCAAAGTGGAATCGCTTTTAGTGTGTTAGACTCAAACGGATGTGAAATTAACTTCACACAAGATGTAGGTCCTTTAGGCGCATTAACTGCCTCTGGAGTGCCTACTGATGTAAGTTGTTTCGATCAGGGAGATGGCTCAATTTTACTTACGGTAAATGATGGTTTACCAAACCCTATTTTCACTTGGACTCCAGCTGTAAATAACGATACAAGTCCAACAGATTTAGTCCCTGGAGTTTACTCTGTAGTGATAGACGATGGAGATAGCTGTCCAATAGAACTGGACTTTACGATTGATCAACCTGATGTTTTTGCTATTGAAAATGCCATACCTAATCATGTTGATTGTTTCGGAGAGTGCACTGGTAGTGTCACATTTGATGTGATCGGGGGAACTGAACCTACTGTTACTTCTTTTATTCAAGGAGTTTCCAATATAAACAATGGAGAATTCTGTGCTGGTAGTTTAATCATAGAGGTTAGAGATGAGAACATGTGTTTTGCTACGCAGACTATTATTATAGCTGAGGGTGATGAAATAATATTTAATGCTCTTATAGCGGAGATTCAATGTCCTAATGGAACAGATGGAGTTATAGACATTAGTGACCGAGATGGCGGTACTGGAGAACTCACACCTTCTATTGACCCAGTAATCCCCTTTGATAATTTATCTAGTAGTTTTTTAAATGTAGGCGGAGGTACTTACATACTTACTATTACTGACGAGTTAGATTGTTCGAATGACACTACGATTATTATGACTGCGCCAAACGGATTTATTCCTACTGTAGAGCTTACTGATGTAAGCTGCTATGGATTTTCAGATGGTACTATCGAAGTGCTAGTATCGGGAGGGTCTGGTGAGGTTACTTATTTCTTAAATGAGGAGAACCCAACTACTGAAGGTTTATTTGAGAATCTAGATATAGGAAATTATACGATTAGCGGAATTGACGAAGCGGAATGTCCATTCAGCATAGAAGAGCCGGTAACGATAGAAGAGCCAAGCCCAATAGTTATTACAGAACTAATAGCTACTAGTCCAGACTGCGGTGGAGGAAACACTGCTACTGTGTCTATTTCCATTGAAGGTGGAACTCCTCAATATTTAATTGGATGGAATTCAAATCCTCCTATTCCCAACAATAACTTAGCCTTAGGGCTTTCTGGTGGTGATAATTCGGTTCAAATCATAGATGCTAATCTATGTTTAAAAGACAGTACTTTTACTATTGACCAGCCTTCTGAGATTGGTTATACTTATGGAATTGATTCTGTTTTCTGTACAGGAATGTGTAACGGTGTTTTTACTCTAATTCCTTCAGGAGAAGGTGCTTCTACAGGAAACATGACAGTTACATATGAAGATGATCTTAACGTTGATTTCTTTACTGCGAGCAACGTGTGTGAGGGACAATATCCTTTTCTAATAACGGATAGCCTCGGCTGTTTATTCAGAGATACTATTTTTATGGTACCTACAGTAATTTCAGATATCGAGTTTACAGTATTTACTACTCCAGTTTCATGCTGGAATGAGGCAGACGGAACTGCCACCGCAGCAGTGACAGGTGGTGAACTCCCTATTTCTTATGCATGGCAAAGAGACGGTGTTACTATTCAAGAAACGACTACTGCTATAGGGCTAATAGAAGATTTCTACACGATTACAATAACAGATTCTTTGGGATGTACATTCTCAGAGGATTTATTCATAGACCCTACAGAGGGATGTTTCTTTATTTCTAATGCGCTTACTCCTAACGGTGACGGCTATAATGATGACTGGGTTATTGGTGGTTTAGAATACTTCCCCGAAGCTAAAGTGGAAGTATTCAATAGATGGGGTCAACAAGTGTTCGTGTCTATAGGGAATTATACGAATTGGGACGGGAAATACAACAGTAATAAACTACCAGTTTCAGATTATTACTACGTAATTACTTTCGACCCCGACTCTACTCCCTTAACTGGAACAGTTACTATTAAGTATTAAAAAACACCTTGAATTTACTCTTATGAAAGCTTTTAAAATACTTGCCACTACTCTTCTAATTATACTCTGCTCTTGGTCTTCCTTAGAAGCTCAACAGTTATTTAGAAGAACTCAATATGTTTTCAATCCATACCTAGCTAACCCTGCAGTGGCTGGAACAAAGTCTTTCACCCCAGTTATGGCCTCTTACCGTCAGCAATGGGCAGGTTTTAATGGAGCTCCTACAACTTATACAATTAGTGCACATACTAACCTTCCTAATGGATTAGGAGCAGGAGTTATCATATTCAACGATGATGCAGGTGGTGCTATTTCAAGAACTGGAGCTGAAATTACCGGAAGCTACAAAGTAGATTTAAATAATGAAGATCAGGTTAGTTTTGGTCTTAGCGGAGTAGTTTCTAGATTTCAATTCGATAATAACACTTTAGAAGTTCTAGACCAAAACGATCCAAACTTAGCTGCTGGAATAGAAAACAAGACAAACTTTGACGCTAACTTCGGGTTAATGGTGTATGGTCGGCAATATTTCTATGGGTTTTCTATAGATAGATTATTTCAGTCTAAAGTGGGTATTATTACCATTTCTGAATTAACTAAAAATCAAAACAGAAGGCATTTTAATGTAATGGCCTCTTATGATTATGATATCGATGACAAATTAACCTTCCAGCCTTCTGGGCTCTTAAGATTCACTGGTCTTACTCCAGTTCAGTTTGATGTTCACATGAAAGGAATTTATCAGGAAAGTTTTTGGCTAGGTGTAAGTTACCGTCACCAAGACGCATTAGCACCTTCTTTCGGCATTAAAGTAGGAGATTTTTTGGCAGGATATAGCTATGACATTACCACTACCAAATCTGTAAGAGAGTTAAGTCCACATACCCATGAGATAAATATCGGCTATCGTATTCCTAAAGGAGATCCTCGCTTCAAAAGTAAAAACTCTATTGGAAAAAGAAGAATAAACAAAAGCAGGCTTAGATAAACACCTTGGCTAGATTTTTAATTTTAAACCTTACAAAAAAAGAGAATGAAATTTATCAGCACCCTTTCTTTTACTCTTATCTCACTTCTTTCTTTTTCTCAGTATCAGGAAATTATTGTAGTAGAAATTGACAACAAAAGTCTTGTGCCAGGGAATACTTATCAATTCTACGCTCAATTTGCCAATGAGAATGATCATGTCCATATTATTTTCGGTGATGATATTAAAGAATTAGTTATCCAATCCACTGAAAAATTCTATCAAAATGAATTTGGAGGAGCTATGTCTTCTAACATTAATCCAAAGCTAGATAGCTTAGATAAGACAGTCAGATATGATTCATACTTATCAATTGGCAGGACCAACTCACATGAAAATTACCTAAGTAACTTTAATCTAGACTTAAATCAATTCGAATCTGACGGTTCCGGAATACGCACAGATGATGGTGCCTGGTATGTAACTCCCGATCAAGACCAAGCTTACTGTAAAAATGGCAATAAACATGTTTTGATAGCTCAGCTAACTACTAATGGCATTATTACAGGACAGGTTAGCATGCAAGGAAAAGATAATAAAGGATCGATATGGAGAGAACTAGCAATTCCTATATCATCTGAAAACGCTCTTTCAGAAAAGGATTTTATAAAGCTTCGGAAGGCGAATGAAAAGAAATTTAAAAAGACAGGACTTTAAAATAAGTCTTTACTTAAAATAAAAAAGCCGACTTACAGTCGGCTTTTTTATTTGCTGATATTTTTAGTTCTTTCTAAAATTAAGTGATACTGAATTAATACAATATCTCAAACCTGTAGGATCTGGACCATCTTCGAAAACGTGACCCTGATGACCTCCACATCTGCTGCAGACCACTTCTACCCTATTCCAACCATAAGCGCTAT
>LAQC01000026.1:22284-37292 GCA_000981645.1 Cryomorphaceae bacterium ASP10-05a
AGTATATACTCCTTCTTCCTTATTATTTAATAAATCACCTGTAAATGCACTTTCAGTTCCTTCCTCTCTGAGTACATTGTATTCTTTAGGAGTTAGGTCTTTGCGCCATTCCTCTGCTGTTTTAACTATAGGACTGAGCTGGTTGTTCGTTCCTTCCCTTTCCTGGATGTTCTGGCCGCATGAACTTAGACAGACTATGGATAAGATGACTATACTTAGAGTTTTCATTAGCATATTATTTGTTTTACTTAATCAACTTAATTTTTCAGCTAGATATTTTCCTGTGACAGATTCGGGATTTTTCACTATTTCTTCTGGCGTTCCTTCCGCCACTATATGCCCACCATTCTTTCCTCCATCAGGTCCTATGTCGATTACCCAGTCAGCACATTTAACTACATCCATATTGTGCTCGATAAGAATAATACTGTGCCCTTGTTTTAACAACGCATTAAAAGAGGCCATCAACTTTTTTATGTCGTGGAAATGAAGTCCAGTAGTTGGCTCATCAAAAATAAACAAGGTATGCTTAGGGCTAGTCTTGGCTAAAAATGTAGCGAGCTTTATTCTTTGAGCTTCACCTCCGCTTAATGTACTGCTACTTTGACCAAGAGCCACATACCCCAACCCGACATCCTGGAGAGGAATTAATTTCTTCAGTAATCTATTGACAGTCGTATCATTTTTCTGCTCTGTAAAGAATGTAACCGCATCATCAATAGTAAGATTCAGGATATCTGAAATGCTCTTTTCTTGATACTTTATTTCTAAGACTTCATCCTTAAACTTATTTCCATCGCAGATATCACACTTTAATTTAACGTCTGCCATAAATTGCATGGAAATGGTAACTTCACCTTCTCCCTCGCAGGTTTCACATCTACCACCGACAACATTAAAAGAAAAATGAGATGGCTTATATCCTCTCGACTTAGCTAATGGTAGAGATGCATACAATGCCCTAATATCATCATAAGCTTTGACATAGGTTACAGGATTAGACCTACTCGATTTCCCTATAGGGTTCTGGTCTATATATTCTACCTGTTTTATCGTATTTACATCACCTTCTATTCCGTCAAAGTCTCCATTTTTTTCAGTGTACTCTCCTAATTGTCTTTTCAGGGCAGGATATAGCACTTCACTTACCAGGGTAGACTTTCCTGAGCCACTTACGCCAGTAACAGCTGTTAAGGCTCTTAAAGGGAAGCTCACCGTAACATCCTTCAGATTGAACTGTCTAGCTCCCACTACTGTCACTCTGTCTTTCCAAGATCTTCTTTCAGAAGGCACTACAATCTCTTGTTTTCCTGTTAAGTAGTCAGCTGTTAAGCTGTTTTTTGCGCGTTGCAACGCTTTGTTACCTCCTTCAAAAACCACTTCTCCTCCAAGCGTACCTGCTAAAGGTCCCATATCAATAATATGATCAGATTCTCGCATTATATCCTCATCGTGCTCTACAACTATTACTGTATTCCCAAGTGCTTGGAGTTTTCTAAGAACCACTATTAGATTTTCTGTATCTCTAGGATGTAATCCTATGCTAGGCTCATCTAAAATATACATCGAACCGACTAAGCTGCTCCCAAGGTTGGTAGCGAGGTTAACACGCTGACTTTCGCCTCCAGAAAGCGTACTAGACGGTCTATCTAAAGTGAGGTATCCTAAACCGACTTTCTGCAAATACTCCAGGCGTGTTCTTACTTCGAGTAAAATTCTTTTAGCTATTTGGTTTTCTGTTTCAGTAAGCTTAATCTCATGAAAGAATTTAGCGCATTCATCAATCGTAGCCGAGAGTAATTCAGTTATAGGCTTACCTCCTACCAGTACGTATGAGGCATCTTTTCTCAGTCTAGAGCCATTACATTCTGGACAATTCGTTCGACCTCTATACCTGCTGAGCATTACCCTGTACTGAATTTTATACGTCTGTGATTCAATATGAGTAAAAAACTCATTTAAGCCTGAAAAGTATTTAGTTCCCTGCCAAAGCTGAGAATACTGTTCCTCGGAAAGTTCATGAATAGGTTTATGAATCGGGAAGTTTACTTTATCAGCGTTATAAATCACTTGATTTTTCCATTCACTCATTTTTTCTCCTCTCCATGCAGCTACTCCATCATCATAGACTGATTTAGATTTATCGGGGATCACTAAATCCTCATCTATTCCAATCACCTTACCAAATCCTTCACATTTTTTACATGCACCTACAGGATTATTGAAATTGAAAAAATGAATCGTAGGCTCATCAAAAGTTAATCCGTCTAACTCAAATCTATTATTGAACACTTTTTTATCTGATGAATCAGGAAAGAATAGCACACATTCTCCTCTACCCTCATAAAAGGCTAAGTCAGTAGAATCCCCTAATCTCTGAAGTTCATCTTCTTTATCCGAAGTTTTCAGCCTATCGATGAGCAAGTAAAGACCATCAAAGTCTTTTGGTGGCGTGAGTTCCGCTATCTGAATCAAACTACTTCCATCATAAAGTCGCGTATAACCCTGCTGCACTAATAACTCTAAATGGTTAACCACCTTTCTGTCTGCAGGGATAATAATGGGTGCTGCTAAGACCAATTTCTCACCTACTTTTCTTTCTTTTATATAATTAATCACATCAGTTGTAGACTGTCTTTTAACCACATTACCAGACACTGGAGAAATAGTCGTCCCAGTTCTTACATACAAAAGTTTTAAGTAGTCATAAATCTCGGTAACACTCCCTATGGTAGATCTAGAGTTAGTAGAAATAACCTTTTGCTCTATAGCTATAGCTGGCGCTATTCCTTTTATATATTCTACTTTAGGTTTATCAAACCGGCCTAAGAACTGTCTAGCATAAGAACTCAAGCTTTCAACATATCTTCTCTGTCCTTCAGCATATAAGGTGTCAAAAGCAAGTGAAGATTTTCCCGACCCCGATAACCCTGTTATTACTACGAATTTATTCTGAGGTATTTTAACATCTATACACTTTAGATTATGCACCTCTGCTCCTTTAACTTCTATAAACTTCTGTTTAGTACTCAATTTTGAATCTTTTAGAACGTGTAAGATAATTATGATTTAAACCTTTTAACTCTCTCGGTGGTCTACCTAGTTAGGGTAATCGGCTAAAGTATTGTATATTTGTAAGACAGAAATTATTTTTCTGTCGCGTTGCAATATTTTAAGATTAGCACCGTTTATTATAAATACACATTCAAAAAACCAACTCATATAGGATAGATTCTACTTTTTAAAACTTATTGATTACTAATTTAAAAGGAGGAACTATGGATTATTCAAAATGCACAGACCAGGAGTTGGTTATACTTTATATTTCAGGAAAAGATTTAGCTTTCGAGCAGTTAATGGCTCGCCATAAGAGTAGAGTTTACACTAAAATTTACCTCATGGTGAAGGATAGAGAAGTTACTGAAGATATTTTTCAGGATTGCTTTATTAAGGTGATAAATACGCTTAGAAAAGGAAAGTATAATGACGAAGGAAAGTTTCTCCCTTGGATTTTAAGAATCGCTCACAATCTAGTTATAGACTACTTCAGAAAAGGCAAAAAAATGCCTACGGTAAGAAGTGATGAGAACTATGATGTTTTCTCTACCATTAAACATGATGATCTCCATATAGAAGATCAAATCGTAAAAGACCAAATCATGGGTGATGTGAAAAAGCTCATAAAAGAGCTTCCACAGGATCAAAAAGAAGTGGTTCTTATGAGAATCTATTACAAAATGAGTTTCAAGGAAATTTCAGTAACATTAGATATAAGTATTAATACTGCTTTGGGAAGAATGAGGTATGCTCTCATCAACTTAAGAAAAATAGTAGATGAGAAAAACATTAACCTATTAGTTAATTAAGCCACACAGCCTCCCTTCAAATTATTTCAACATTAATCCCTGACTCTCAATGAGAGTCAGGGATTTTTTTTATTTTCCGCTATAAAAGTGTGAAATAGGCACAATATCATAAAAGGAAAACCGTTCTTACTTCAGAAATACTTAAATAACGTATATGGTGAATTTTACCCTCGATGATCTGGCTAGCTTTTCCAGAACAGAACAAAAGTTAATTAACGAAGTAATGGGAATAGAAGATAACACACCTCTACTCTCCCCACGAAAAGAAACAATAAATAACATATTAGGATACAGTAAGGCACTTAGTATTAAAGACTCTATGTTTTTAAACAAGACTGATTTAATGCTGAACTAAAACCTAATTAAAAAGTAAATTAAGAACCCGAAGGAGCGTCCATTCGGGTTTTTTTATGTCAAATAAATCACTTCTCCTGCCGTGTTTTTGGACAGAAACAAACAAATAACTGACATGCTGAAATCTGAATGAGACATAATTTCTATATGATTTTCGAGCTCTTGATAAGTTTCGATTTGAATCTCTTTATTTAAAAAACCAAACCCTTTGTAAGCATTGTCCTCTATGAGAATCACAGAGTCTTCCTCAACGTTTCTCCCCTTATTCTTAATAAGGAAACTAGTTCTTTCTCCTTTATACTCTGCCAGAGCAGCGGCTATTAATTCACTCGTTACTTCGGATTCATTCTCTTCTTCCTCATCGACAGAAGGCAGCCCCAATCTGCCAAATGGCAGTTCATACTTTTCTCTAAAATCAAACAACCACTGGCGTGCACTAAATGCAGAACTAAAAGCGACTAATGGCTTAGTATTTCCTGTAGTATTTTGCACCGCTAGCCGAGTTCTTCCGAGGCGATCTTTATACTCAAATATCCCGAATTTTCTTTTCGGATTTTTCTGAGCACTATTATACTTCGGCCATAAATGCTTTATTTCTCTGTCTTCTTTGAGTGCAGCTATTAACTCAGTGCCCGTTAATTCAAAATCAATTTCAACTATTTCCTGCATCATAGCCTGTGTTTTGACAGAAGTCATTTTACCACTAAAATGTTGGCGAACTCTCTTTTTTATGTTTTTCGCTTTTCCTACATAGATCACTTTACCACTGGTATTTCTAAAATAATAAACACCAGGAGCCTCGGGAAGTTTATGGTAAGTCTCCTTATTTAAATTCATGGGCAGAAAAGAATCTCCGTTTCCTCTTTTAAGAAAATCATCAAGTACAGATTTATCTTCATCTTTTTGCAACGCTAGATTTAAAAGCTGCTGAGCCATCATAGCATCGTTCATGGCACGATGAGGATTGTCATTATCTAAGTTAAAATGACTACTTAATGAACCTAAACTATAGGAACTAATCCCAGGAAACATCTTACGGGTGTAACGCACTGTGCAAAGTTTGGACATATTAAAAGTATGTCCGGAATTCTCAAAACCAGCCTTGAGAAAAGAGTAGTCAAAATTAACGTTATGCGCTACGAAAATAGTATCCTTAAATACCTCGAGAAGTTCCTCTGCGATCTCTTCAAACAAAGGAGCATCTTCTACCATTTCATTAGTAATACCTGTGAGAACGGTAATGTAATTGGGTATTCTCGTTCTAGGGTTCACCAACGACTGAAATTCTCTTAAAATCTCATTTCCATCTGTCAGCATTACTGCAACCTCTGTAATAGAGCCAGTAGATGGAGCTCCTCCAGTAGTTTCTATATCTGTTACTGCGAAAATCAATAGCTTGAATTAAATTTAAATTTCAAAATTAAACCTGCGGTACATACCCTAATTACGTTCTCGTCTAGATACTTTTACCAAGTGATTAAAGGTATACGATTATTCATTTTTATTTTATGTGTTTTTCTAACAGCTTGTGCTGACCAAAGTCATACGCGTGAAAATGAGAAAAACCGCCCAACAGTAATAAACAGCAAGCCCAAAACCAAGGTGGATTCTATCATTCATAAAGAACCTAACAAACCAAAAGAACCAGATTTCACTCGTCTAACCAGCAGAAATTCATTGGCGTATTTATCAGAGTTTAGCCAAACCAACACATCCAAAAAGATTAAAATAAGCACCAAACATGGTGATATGGAATTCATCCTCTACAAGGGAACCCCTCTTCATGCCGCGAGTTTCATTCATCTTATTCAGGAAAAATATTTTTCTGGAGTAGAGATCACTAGAGTTTTAAAAAACCATGTAATTCAAGGAGGGAATTCTCAGAAAAAGTCAAAGTCTACACAGAGGTTTCTACTGGGGAAGTATACAGTTCCTGCTGAAATAAGACCTTACTACATTCATAAAAAAGGAGCATTAGCGCTGGCTAGACAAATGGACGACAATCCCGACAAAAACTCTGAGCCTTATGATTTTTATATCGTTCATGGCCGAAAAATGGGAAGCGCAGAACTCTATAATATTCAAAAAGAAAAAGACATTACGTACTCCGATAAGCAAAAAGAAGTTTACAAAACTAAAGGAGGAACTCCCCATCTAGATGGAGAATTTACAGTTTTTGGTGAAATCACCTCTGGGTTATCTATTTTAGAGAAATTAGCCAATTTACCCGTGGATAAACAAAACTGGCCTAAAGACAACTTACTAATCAGTATTGAAATTATCGACTGAGGTGTTATCTTAGCGGCATGAAATATATCCTCTATTCGATTTGCATTCTATTTCCTGCGCTACTGTGGGGGCAATTAAAAACAGAAACTGATTATTCTACTAAAAGTGAACTAGCTATCTGGTCATATGAAGAAGAACCTTTCGAAGAAAGCGCTAAGGGATTCACCTTTGCGATAGATCTAGGAATCTATTTAGCGAGTAAAAAGACTGCTAATATTTATAATGGGCTTGGGTTATCGCAGATAAATAATCAAACTTTATGGTGGTCTATAGGAGAACGATTCACTGAAGTAGGGATAAATACTCAAGCTCAAATAGTTCAAGACATCAATGATTCTTACCCTGAATACAATGGAACTGTTACTGACTTTGAGATTGGAGGTGATGATTATCCTTTTGATATGAATTATTCTCCAAAACTGTATTTCGGACTAAACGCTACGTATCATTTTAGTGATTACTGGGCTGTAGTAGCTAAGTCAAGTATAGCGAACCTTAAATCTACAGCTGTGTATACTATGGAGTTATTAGGACCATCTATTCCACAGAACGCTTCTGCTGTTATTCAGCAGTTTGATATTACAGGAGAGGAACAGCGTCTTCATTTCGATCTAGGGTTTAAGAATACAAGCTATAATGATTATGGCTTCCAGTGGTTCTGGGGCGCAGGAATGTCTTTGGTAGGTTCTAAAATTCTGAGCAATACGGCTTTCATAGGGACGAATCCCTATGAGCTAATTTTACAAAACAATGGAAATAATCAATTTTTAACTGAATTCAATTCTGCTCAAACAGCATTCAATGTGGGCTACTATGCTACTACAGGCTGGGAGATGGAATATAAGGAGAGATATGATTTCGGTATTGGGTTTAACTTGTCAAGAGATGTTATAGAACTCGGACCTAATGAAGAGAGCGTATGGAATAAAAGAATTTACGTTTCATTCGGTATCTGATCTTTTAAACTGAAAAAGCGACTCTCCGATGAGAATCGCTTTTTAATTTAAAGAACCTTAACCTCGGCTAAGAACCACCCTAGCCTATTAAAATCAAAATGAAAAAACTGATTTACTGTTACTAATATAGAGCGACACTTCGGGATTCTGAAGAACAATTTAGTGAACGGTAGTTCTTAATCCATAAACGGCTAAATCTCCATTAATGACTGAAAATAAATTCGAAGGATACTTTTCTTACTACATCTCAAAAGTGAGTGAACTTCCTGTAAAAGAAGTTTTAATGAAACAAGAAGGCGAGCTAGCTTCGTTTTATAACTCCTTAAAAAACTTAGACACCAATTCTTCATACGCCCCTAAAAAGTGGTCTATAGCAGAGGTAGTGTTTCACAACATAGAGACTGAAATAATTATGCTTTACAGAGCTATTCGAATTTCCAAAGGAGATGAAACTACTCTCAGTTCTTACGATGAAAACATGATGGTAGAAAAAGCTCGTGTAGCCGACATGGACTTTACAGAACTGCTAAACCTGCATAAAAACACCAGAGAGAACACGCTTTTCTATTTTAATCATTTCACCCAAGAAGAATTAGACAGAACAGGAAAATTCTCAGGCTTAAATCTAAATGTAGAAGGGCTAGGTTATCTTATAGCCGGCCACGCTCTTCATCACATAGAAGTTCTAAAAGAAAGATATTTATAGCATGTCAATTAAATCTATACTGCCAAAAATAATTTTTCTTCCTAGCACACCATATTCATAGTATATAAGTAGACTTTTTCTTTTGGATATTCCAAAGGATGATATTCATTATCTCTGCGAAAATAACAGTGTTACTATTGATCACGATAATATCGTTTTAACTCTATTCTCAAGGCCTAGAGACACCATTCAAACCCTCTATAATTTTTTAAGAGATTAGTTGTTTTTACAGTAAAACTTTAATTAAATTTGCGCTCTCTTTTTTACTAGAGTAAAGAGAGAAAACATGGTGATTGTAGCTCAGTTGGTTAGAGTATCGGTTTGTGGTACCGAGGGTCGCGGGTTCGAATCCCGTCTTTCACCCAGATAAAAGGTTAGTCGTTTGGCTAACCTTTTTTTGTGCTTCGTAATTCCTAAACTTAAATCAAAAAACGCTAAATACAAGACCCAACGTACGAGCTTTAAATCCTAAGTCGCAGAGCACTAGCTATTGGACGCAATACCGAAGGAGTAATGCTTTGTCTCTGCACAACTCTAAACCTTCTGCTAAGTAACATCAACCCGGGAAACCCTTCGCCAGACTCTTGACTTTATTCACTTGACTGCTCCTGTTAAAACCATGGCCAAACTTCATCGATTTTCCTTCCCTCTTCATTACTTTAGCCATAAAAATTTTGAACCTCGTTCTTATTACTAAATCAACTGATACTCATCCTTGAAAAAAACCCTTTCTAAAAATATTCTCTTTCTGGCATCCTGGTATCCTAGTAAAGTACATTCTACTTTAGGGAACTTCTGTCAGCGTCATGCACAGGCTATTGCTACGCAGAATAATGTAACGGCAGTATACCTAGCTAAAGACATCACCATGAGCGAGCCTTATAGAATAGAGGTAAATGAGGTCAAAGGAGTAAAAGAAATTATCTGCTATTACCAGAAAAAAGGAATCGCTGGCAGCGGATACATTAAGGCATTTAATCATGTGGTAAAAAACGAATTACTGGAGCAGATTCACTCTTTTGATTTAATTCACGTAAATGTGCTTTATAGAGCAGGGTTATTAGCATTGCAATTGAAAAAATCTATCAACCTCCCATTCATAATTACAGAGCACTGGACTGGTTATCATAATTCCAAGAAGGTAAAGTTTATCCAAAAGTACTTTTCTAAAAAAGTAGCTAAAGAAGCAGCCAGAATAGTCCCTGTATCTGAGCACCTCGGAGAAGCCATGAAAAAATTCGGATGTGATGCAGACTACACTGTAGTGCCCAACGTGGTAGACAATGACCTCTTTACTCCTAGTCTTTCTAAAAGCGAAAAGTTTACATTCATACATGTAAGCTCACTGGTAGATGACCATAAAAACATAACTGGAATCATTTCTAGTTTTAGTGAAACCTGGTCAGAAATAGATGCTGACCTACTCATTATAGGAGATGGAGAAATCGCTCCGTATATAAAATTAGCTCAAAAGCTTAACATTCCCGAAGAGCGGTTTACCATAAAGGGGGAACAAACACTGCCAGAAGTAGCTGCTCAGATGGCCGCATCACACTGCTTAATTCTATTTTCGAATTATGAAAACCAACCCTGTGTAATCCCAGAGGCTTATTCTGCAGGAATACCAGTTATAGCTACAGACGTAGGCGGAATAAATGAACACCTCACTCCTGCTCATGGCGTGCTTATTACTAAGGGAAATACGCATGAATTAACAGAGGCCATGAAACATGTTTACGGAAATATAAAGGAATATGATGCGCACTGGCTCAATGCTTATTCCCGAGAATACTTTTCAGTATCGGCCGTAGCCGAGGCTTATTCTAAAATTTATGCAGAAGTTATTTAATGGGCGGATTTCACGGACATATAGACTTAGAATCTCTTACCCATCAGGTCACTCATGATGCTAACCCTACTGGAGAACCTATAGTAAACAAGTCCGGAGAAGATACTATTTATGCAGATGGTTTTATTTACAACCTTCCTCAACTGTTAACTAAGCAAGCCACTACTGAGTCTGAGCTACTCACCTCATTACATAACACTTCTCCACAGAATTTTCCGCTATCATTAAAGGGGGAATTTACTTCTGTGGTTTGTCTAGATGATAAAATAGAAATAGCTACAAATCATAGTTGTTCTAGAAGAGTCTTCTATGCGTTGCAACGCGGAAAACTTTACTTCCATTACAATCTAAAGAAACTTCAAGCAGTTCTAGTCGCCAATGGTTTCCGCTCCACTCCTAACCCTGTGGCATTAAGAAGCATGTTATCTATAGGAGGAGTTTTCGGAAATCAAACCTGCGTAGCTGGCATCAACATACTACGAGCTGGAGAAAAAATAGTAGTGACTAAAAATAACTGGCACATTCACAGATACTACCTCCCCGATTCTAAACCTACTTCTTTAAGTAAGGATGACTATTTAGAAGAATTACATTCTCGGTTTTTAACTGCTGTAAAACAACAATACCAGCACCCTATAAATTCTAATTTTCAGCTTCTAAGCGGAGGACTAGACTCTCGACAAAACTTAAGTCTAGCCAAGCAAAACGGCATAACACAAGAGGCTGTTTTGTGCTTTGGACAAACGGACTATAGAGACCACTGGATAAGTAAAGAAATAGCGGAACACTATGGAATCAACTACGAATTCGTATCCTTAGAAAATGGAGATTATCTGAAAAACATAGATGAAAACACGCTGGCCGTGGATGGCTTAAATTTTTATGCCAGCTCTGCTCATTTTAATTATGCGCTAGACAAATCTAAGACTGCTCAACCCATTATTCATACTGGACAAATAGGTAGAACTATTTTCACTGAACATGCATTTGGAATGTGGCAGAATGTGAGTGAATATTCTGCGCTTTTATGTTCCTCTAGATTCGCTGACTCCATTAACAGTGAGCTAAAAACAGAGATGGAACTCTATGATGATATGGATGTTTTCTACCTCAATAACCGCCTGTACAGAGTAATCAGTTCTGGGTGTTTCGTGGCTCAGAAGAAAGGATATATCGTCTCCCCTTTTGCCGACCCAGAAGTACAGAATTTAGCTTACACCATGCCGAATGAATGGAAGAAAAGCGGAAAATTACAATGGGAATATTTATGGAAATACCACAAGGAAGTAATGCAGTTTTCTCAGGAAGAATACGGAAGACCTGTGCGCTCATTTCCTGAGATGTTCGCGGGAAAAGTGCAAAACAAGCTTAGAAATATCTATTATAAAAAAGTAAATAAGCATCCTGAGAAATTAAGCATGAATCCGCTAAATCACTGGCATGAAACCAATGAAGGGTTACGGAATTACTGGGATAATTATTTCTCAGAGAATATAGAGCGTTTAGAGTTCGATACTGAACTAAAAGGGTTTTGTTCAGCTCTATTTGCTTCAGACAATTTGATAGAGAAAACACTCGCTTTATCAGTCCTTTCTGTAATGAAAAATTACTTTAACTAGTGAATGTAAAGGAATTCATATCAGCATTTTTAAAGCGAAGTGGAGCTAAAATATTTAACGCTATGGTTCTGGCAAAAGTCATCGGCTTTTTAGTGAGCATAGCCATGGCCAGAATACTTACTCAAGAAAGTTATGGAGATTTTACCTATGCGTTTACTGCGGTAAGTTTCTTAGTTCCTTTTATGGGTTTTGGCGCTTATCAGAGTTTAGTCTACTTCGGGGCGCGACTGAAAACGGAGGAAGAAAAGAGACAATTATTCAAGTATGCTTTTAGCAAAGGAATCTTACTTTCTGCTGTTTTATCGGCACTTTTACTACTTTTTAGCCCATTAATCACCATTAACAGACCTAATTCGCAGTTTTTACTCGTGGTCTTAAGTCTTCATGTATTAACCTTTACGCTGGTAGAGTTCGTGCGGAATTACACCCGACTGGTGAACAGGAATGACCTATTTGCCCAAAGCGAAAACTGGTACAATACACTATTACTGGCTCTAGCTGTGGCTGGAGCATTGGTATTTGGTGTGACAGGTTATGCGTGGGCTTTAGTAGTTACTCCGCTACTTATAGGAATCTATTATTTAAAGAAGTTAAACCTCTCTAGCGTTCGGTTTAAGAGCCGCTCTCCTATTCACATTAAAGACTTTTGGAAATATGGCCTATTCGTGAGTATAGGAGCTGTAGCTGCCAAGATGATGTACATCGTAGACATTATGACTATCGGTAACATCCTCTCTGATTCTGCAGAAACACTCCAGCAAGTCGGCTTGAACACCCCAGAAGCCATCTCCAAATATGTGTCCAAACAAACGGCTATTTATAGAGTTTGTAGCATTATTCCTATAGCATCCTTTGTGCTTCCTCTGGCGCTGATTACTACAGATTTCGTTAAGGTGTCGGAACATGCCGCAGACAAAAAATTCCTGAGTAATTATGCTTTGAATACCATGAAACTGTTGCTCCCTATTTCTCTAGCAGTAGCCGCAGTTCTTCACTTCGGTAGTGAATGGATTCTCTGGATTTTCGGAGAGGAGTATCAAGGGCACGGGGAATTAATCTCTGTTTTTGCCCTAGCAGTAATAGGAGCATTTACACTTAGAATCCCTTTTGGAAATTTACTTTCTGCCGTGGGAAAAGCCAATTGGAATGCCTATATCTCCTTCGGAGTGCTGGGACTGAATGTGGCTCTTAATTACTACTTAGTAGGTGAGATGGGGATTTTGGGTGCTGCATGGGCTACTACCATTCTTATCTGGGTTTCTGGAGCGGTAAACTATGTCTGTTATCGGGTTTATGTGGGTAGGCTTAAGTAATAGCATTTCTATTGCATAAAAAAAGCAGCCTTTATAAAAGACTGCTTTTCAAAATTGTTTTGTAACACCTTACCTTCTAGTTCTCCAGTGCTTTTTCTATTATAAGTGTCAAGTGCTGTCTGTGGGCTTTAGTGCTCACATTACCTGTTTTAGACTTGGCAAAACCTTTAATTCTATTTAGCTCATAAAGCGCCATAGACTTCGTGCTTGGCAGTGCTTTTTTATTCCCTAAATAACTAGCTAAATTCTTTGTGTAGAGCAACTGTAAGTTCTGTCTAATACTGTTTACTGATTTATCAGTGTCTGCCTTAAAAATAGCATCTGTTAAATCATCCATGTACTCAGCTATACCATACTCATTTCCGTACTGTTCAGAGTCTGTGATTCTAGTAAGAACATTAGGGTGAAGTAGGTGTCTTAATACTGCGTTCTGGAAATTCAATACTCTTCCATGAATTCTAGGGTCTTCTCCACCATAAGGTTGATTAAATCCTCTTCTCTGTATTTGAAGATGTCTCAATAACTCTTCATCCATGTTCCAAGCATCTGGAGCAAAAGCATATGTACTAAGCGCATCCATAGCCGCTAATTGGTCTTCTTTAGAAAGCGGAGTAAACGGGTCTTTATCTATTCCATCTCCATCTATAGTTCTGCTTACAGAGATTCCTCCCACATGCTTGCTTATTACTATTAACTGACGTGCCTTTTCTCCTGTTAATGATAAATAAGCATTTCTTAACGCCATGTGGCTTTCTCCTGGCTCAGTATAACGCTCTAAAAGACCTGGCATCAATCTGTCTTCTACTAATTTTATTCTGTCTACACCATAAGCTACAGGATCACTACTAAGATCATAGATGTTCACCATAGGATCTATGGCTTTACCTGCAGACCTCATATCATCTCCATCATTACCGAAAACGAGCATTGGATCACCAGACTTGCTCAGGATTTTCTGTAATCTCATTTCTTCTTCTTCAGGATTGTCTACTCCTTGAGAATAACCAAACTCTAATGCCCAGTCATCATAAGCTCCAGGCTTAGAATCATAAAAAAGTGCTTGCTCTTCAGGATTTAAAGCGAAATTCATAGCTGGATACTCCATTACAGAGTTACACATTCCTTCTTTCAGCATCTTATCCATATTCTTCAAATCTTCTACAGACTGAATAGAACTTCCTTTCATGTTGTGGTTTAATCCTAGCGTATGCCCTACTTCATGAAGAACCAGTCTCTGAATAGATTCTACTAAAAATCTATCCTTATCTATATCCGATATACCCGATAGTGCCATAGCATTCTGTCCGAATAAAACTTGCTCAGACATAATAGCACCAGCTTCACATAGCTTGTGGTCGTGGTCCATTCCGTAAAAAGCCACAGCCTTTTCTTCTTCAAAAGAATTTCCAACTCCAGCTATATCGAAAATTTCTTCCATTTTCAATCTTCCCAGTACATACACGTATTCTAACATTACGTCTGCTCCTAATATCTGTCCTGTTCTAGGGTTAACGAAGCTAGGTCCATAACCACCAAAAGGAGGATTAGGAGAAGAAGTCCATCTTAAAACGTTATACCGAATATCACCCGCATTCCACGTGGCATCATCTGGCTGAACTTTAACTACTACGGCATTTTTAAATCCTGATTTCTCAAAAGCTATATTCCACTTTTCTACACCCTCTTTTATAATAGGTCTTAACTCCTCAGGAGTCGTGTTTTCTATCCACCAAGTAATCGGCTCTACTACTTCAGACACAGCAGCAGTTGGGTCTTTTTTCCGTAAATCCCATCTGTGAATCATATCTCTGTAAGGAGTAACCTCAGGAGAGGTTAAATCTGTAACAGAAGTCATAAAGTATCCCACTCTAGAATCATCTCTTCTAGGCTTGAAATCATTATCGGGCACAGCTATTAAACTCTGGTGATACGTCACATTTACGAATCTACCATCTGTAAGCGCTGCTGAACCGAAAGTGCTCATTCCCTGCCCATCAAAAGCCAACTGAACTCTCACATCTGTATTCTCAGGATAGTTATTTACAGCTACCGTCTT
>LAQC01000026.1:37390-85204 GCA_000981645.1 Cryomorphaceae bacterium ASP10-05a
GTTTTATCCTTATCCTGACCTTCTATTTTTACGCTTACCACTATAGGCGTATTGATATTGGCTTCACTCGATTTACTAATAGCATTGTCCTCATCGAAGTAATACTTCGTGTTCACTAGCTCGAATTCTATTCGGTCGTAATGCTTATTAATTTTAAAAATCTTAGACGAACGGTAGTTTCCTCTAAATGCACCTGCATCTACCACTCCATTTTCTACATAACTAAAATAGATAAACTCCTTCCCTAACTGGTCTTCTGTAATCTCCATATACATCTTACCAGAAGTAGAATCCTGATACATGGTAAACAGGCCTTCCATTTTCTCTGACTTCTCCGTAAGGTCTTTGATAGACTTTATCTCAGACTTGTCTTTCGGCTTAGGCTGCTCGGTATCACCTTTCTTTTTCTTCTTGTTCTTTTTAGATTGTGCGTTGCAATGGTCTGTTGCACCTAAACACATAAGCCCAATAAGAGCCAGGATTAGAATTTTCTTCATGATTTAAGGTTTGTCTTTTATTCAGCTTGAAAATTAGTGATTATAGATGTATACATATTACAATTTATGCCAAAGGCAAAAAAGAGATATGGACTTACAACCCTGCCCTCTACCTAGAAATATAAAAGCTATAACTGCATAAATTCTTATAAGAACACCCACTAATAAATACCAATAGACGCTCACCATATAACCTGCTATCATGGTGGGTGAGATATTATTCGCTCGTGCTATAGCATCAAACGATAGTATCTTTACATATAACGCTCCGACTACACCCAATAACAATCCTACTAGATCTATAAGCTGAACTGTTTTTTGTGTTCGCGAAGGAAAGTCATACTCATGATAGGATTTACAGTAGACATAAACTGAAGAAATAATAATAAAAAGACCATTGATATTGGTGGCAAAGTGACATTCATTTTCGATAATAACTCAAAAACAATGATTTATTTTCTGCACAGTAATTTATCCAAAGAAAATATTCTATCAAGCAATCCAATTGTAATATTCGACTCACAAGAGTAACTCCCAAACTCTCTGTTAAAAAACACACAAATGACTTCTGTTTCAGCTAGTACAAATCCCTACATTTGCTGAGCGTATGGGAGCTACTGAAATCGTATTTGTATTTGTTATTTACCTGCTGTTCTTTGGAGCTAAAGGCATTCCTAGTTTGGCTAAAACTATAGGGAAAGCTACCTATCAGTTTAGAGAAGCTAGAAGTGATATCCAGCGTGAAATAATGAGCAGCGCTAAAGACATTACAGACAGCGCTAAGGAAGTAAGAAACGAAATAGAAAATGCAGCTCAGCTGGCACAGCGTCAAGCTAAAAAAGCACAAGACACTTTAGAGAAAAGTGTAAAACCTACTCCTGCCGAACCTACTGAACCTGAAGTAAAAGAACCTATTAATCCACTCACTCCTTCTGATTCTATCTCTTCTTCTGGTGTAAAAAAAGAAGATCCTATTTCTGAAACACCTGAATCGGGTAAAGACGACCAACCTTCAACTTAAAATCTATTAAACTGTGGACTACTTATTACTCATTTTAGGACTGGCTGTACTAATATTTGGTGGTGATCTATTGGTGAAAGGTGCTTCTGGAATAGCCCTTAAATTGAACATCGACCCTATGGTAGTAGGATTAACCGTGGTTTCATTGGGTACAAGTGCTCCTGAACTTATAGTAAGTATAAAATCTGCTCTTAATGGAAACCCAGACATAGCCATGGGAAATGTGGTGGGATCTAACATAGCTAACTTAGGACTAGTGCTAGCCATTACTGCTATCGTATTTCCCATAGCTGTAAACAGGAAATTACTTCGAATAGACTGGCCTGTGATGGTTTTCTTCGCAGCTCTGGCGTTTATTTTTGGCCTAGACAATCTCATAACTCGGTTTGAAGGTGGTGTTTTACTGGTGACCTTGGTGGTTTACATTTATATGTTATTGCAACGCGGAAAATCTCACCCTGATGCTGGGGCAGGAGATATAGAGATAGATACCGATGCAGAAAGGGAGAGCATGATGAAACTAATCCTACTCTTGTTTGGAGGAATGGTAGCATTATACTTAGGTTCAGAATGGTTCTTAGGCGGAGCTATAGACATAGGAAGAAGTTTTAATTTAAGCGAGTCTGTAATAGGTGTTACCATAGTGGCTTTCGGGACGAGTGCTCCTGAGTTAGCGGCTAGTGTAATAGCTGCTTATAGAAAAGAAACAGACATAGCGCTGGGGAATTTACTAGGCTCCAACATATTCAACATAGGAGCTGTGCTAGGAACTACCTCCATAATTTCACCACTGGTGATAGATGCTAAAATTATGAATGTCGATATTTTATGGATGCTAGGAATAGCGGTAATCATATTCCCACTGATGGTATTCAAAAAGAAATTAAGCTTATTAAGCGGTATTATATTATTCAGCCTATACTGCATTTTCATCTATAGCCAAATCCCAAGTTAAATGGCACATTATTCAGGAAAAACGGTTTTCGTAACTGGAGCCAGCTCTGGTATAGGAGAAGCTATGGTAAGGAATTTAGCGGCTTCACCGTGTACCATTTTTATAGGAGCCAGATCTACAGATAAGTTAAAAAGCTTAAAGAAAGAATTGGAAACAAATGATGTGAAAATCCATGTAATTCCTATGGATTTAGCTGATTCCAAATCTCTAATTGATGCTTTTAATGAATTGAGCAGAAAAACTGACCGTTTAGACCTGCTGATTAACAACGGGGGAATATCTCAACGAGGTTTAGCCAAAGACACTGAGTTCTCTGTGGTGAATCGAATTATGCAAGTGAACTTTTTAGGAACCGTAGAGTGGACTACCCACTGTATGCCTTTACTCCTGAAAGCAGACAAGGCTCACATCATAGCTATTAGCTCTGTGGTAGGAGAATATGGATTTCCATTAAGGTCTGCTTATGCAGCATCTAAACATGCGCTGAAAGGATATTTTCAGTCTATGCAACTAGAACCTGACTCACCTTCTGTTTCTATAGTGAGCCCAGGCAGAATTACTACCAATATTTCTATAAACGCACTTACTTCTGAAGGGAAGAAACATGGTGAAATGGATGCAGGTCAGGCTGGAGGAATAACTGCCGAAAAAGCCGCTGAGAAAATACTGAGAGGAGCAGCTAAAAGGAAAAGCAATATCTTTATAGGCTCAGGTGAAATCGTACTACTTTACATAAGTAGATACTTACCACCGCTGTACAGAAAAATAGCCAAAAACATAAGCCCTAACTAACGGAATGAAGAAGAAGGTAATCAACGGAATTCAGCAGATAGGAATAGGAACTACTGACGTTCAATCCACTTTTCAGTGGTATAAGAATCACCTCGGATTTGATATTCGGGTGTTTGAGGATGAAGCTACTGCTGAGCTGATGCTTCCTTACACTGCCGGGAAACCTAGAACCAGACACGCCATACTCTCTATGAATATGCGTGGAGGTGGAGGATTGGAAATTTGGCAGTATAAAGGCAGAACTCCTGTGGCGGCTAAGTTCAAAATTCAGTTAGGAGATTTAGGAGTGAACTGCATGAAAGTGCGTTCTAAAAATGTAACTGCTAGTCATGCAGTATTAAAAAATGCTGGAGTTTCTATGCTCACAGAGGTGTTAACCTCTCCTGAAGGAAAAAAACACTTATACTTTAGAGATCCAGGAAATAACCTCGTAGAAATTTATGAAGACGCTTATCAGTTTTCTGATGAAAAGGGTTCTTTCGGAGGTGTACTGGGTGTTGCCATAGGCGTTTCTGATATAGAAGAGTCTAAAGCATTTTACTCAGGGATTTTAGGTTATGATGAGCTAATTTATGAGAAAGAAGGATCTTTTGATGATTTCGCTAATCTCCCCTCTGGTGATAAAACCTATAAGAGAGTTTTACTAAGACATTCAAGTACAAGAAAAGCTGGAGGGTTCAGTAAACTGCTCGGCCCTACCGAAATAGAATTAATCCAAGCTACAGATAGACCTCAGCAAAAGATATATGAAGGAAGA
This sequence comes from Cryomorphaceae bacterium ASP10-05a, assembly GCA_000981645.1. Lineage (GTDB taxonomy): Bacteria > Bacteroidota > Bacteroidia > Flavobacteriales_D > Sanyastnellaceae > ASP10-05a. Next base: position 41,413 of record LAQC01000026.1, read on the forward strand.
TTGTGGGGTGATTTAGGATATATCCATATATGCTTTGATGTATCGGGCATGAGCTTGCTTAGAGAGGAATGCGCTGCCGCTGGCAGACCATTTACTGTAGACTCTTCGAATAGTTTTGATATGGGAGATGCTGCTGGTCATTTCTCTTACATAGAAGACCCTGACGGCACGCTAATAGAATTCGTGGAGACTCATAAAGTACCTGTTATGAAGAAGTTCGGCATATTCATAAACCTAAAGAACAGGGATCCTCTTAAACCACTTCCTAACTGGATGATAAAAAGTATGAAGATGAATAGAGTAAAGTAGAAATCTACATTACTTTAAACACTCCCATAAAGAAGAAAATCACTTTGACAAGAAAGCAGACAAAGCTAAGTCCAGTGATAATAAGATGGACCTTATTAATTCCGCTTTTAAACTTATCGTAGTTCAGTATCATATTCACAAATAATGAAACCACTACCACAAACTCCATCAAACAGAGCGTACCAAAGTTTTCTATGTAAAATTTATGGAAATTCTGATTTAATGGATTTTCAAAAACCCCTGAGAGTGCTATAATATTGTATGCTACAAGCATCACATACCCTAACCAAACTAATTTATCCTCTTTCTTTTCCATCGCACAGCAAAACTAAAACATCTAGCCAAATTCAATATGTTCTTCTGGTAAAAGTTTAGGGACTAGATAAAATCGGGGCAAACTCTTCCTCCCACGATTCGAGGACGGAATTTTTTAAAGATATAAACCAGTGTGAGTTCTAGTCCCCCTCTCCCATTGCTGGCTACTTTCAAGTCGGAAAAGTTAAAGTCATAGCTGATACCGGCTTTCCATTCATCATAGATGAAATCAAAATAAACATAACCCGCGTCTCCGCTTCTGTAGAATAAACCTGCTCCTGCCTCTTGCCTCACTCCTTTAGGCTCTGTGAGATTATAACGCACAGCTCCTCCTATGTTCCATTCTCTGAATTTTCCTTGGAGACTTACGTTCATGGCTGGCAGAATCTTTAGCTTTTCATTGTACTGATAGTCTGCTATGGCTTGAATATTGGTTCGGGTAAAAAGGGGTACTTTTTCTTCAGAAAAACTCTGGTTCTGAAAGGATATATTAAAAAAGGAAACTCCAGAAGTGAGCGCCAATTTATCGGAAAAAACCTTCTTATGCTGCGCTCCTACATGAAAATCAAAAACAGTATTCTTATCATTCTGGAAAAACTCATTCGTCCCTAAATTAGGATTGTAAACTACTCCATCGAACTGGCTTCCCCATTCGAAAGCTTCAAAATCTATGGATTTATGTGTGATTCCCATTTGAAGTCCTAACGAGATGCTCTGAGTGGAATCAGATAAAAAAGGGAGCTTATACGAACCCGAAAGATTTACTTGGGTAGTCGTAAAATTGCCATCTCCTGCTTGATCTCTAAAAATGGCTATCCCTGTTCCTATAGGCTTTTTGGGGAATAGCTTATTGGCATCGGCACTAATACCAAAAGTGGTGAAAGGTACAGTTACCGTTCTCCACTGACTTCTGTAAACAGTTCCTATTCTGTAATCTCCATCAAACCTTCCTGCATCTCCAGGGTTATAATTCCCAGGAACATTAAAAAACTGACTGAAGTGAATATCCTGAGAGCTAGCTTGATTTGAGAGGCATTGCACCGCTAAAAAAACGAGTATGATATGTGCTAAATAGCGCATCATCTTACCAGTGTTACGTTTCCTTTTTCGAAGTAATCTACTCCTCCTTCGCAGGTAACTTCTAAGTAATAATCGAAGACTGCTGGTGATGACATTTCTCCGTTATAAATACCGTCCCAACCTATGCTTTGGTCATAGGTCTCGAATACTTTCTGCCCCCATCTGTTAAAGATGGCCAAGTGTACTTCGGTTAAATTCTGACCATAAACATAGAGCACATCATTTTCATTATCTGCATTAGGACTGAATGCGTTTGGCAGAAAAATAAGCGGTTCTCCACAGATGAAATCTACTACTGTCACCGTTACGGCTCCGCTTCTTACGCAGTCTCCTGTCCCAGCAGTTACCAGATAAGTGGTGGTTTCTAGTGGCGTAGCAATAGGGTTTTGGATACCCGAATTATTCAACGTTTCTGATGGCTGCCAAGTATATTCTAAACCAGTAATAGAAACGGTCAGCTGGCTCTCCTGACCCGAAATAATAGTAGGCGGAGTAGCTGTAACAATAAATGCATCTCCTGTATCATTTATTACTCCTATAGTTATGGAATCTTCGGCTTCACAGTCTGGTGACGAGGCTTCCACAGTAATCACAATTCCCTCATCTGTAGTTACCAGAACTTCACTGGTTCCCTGACCTAAAATAATACTGGGCGCTGGAGTCCAAGTGTAAGTTAACCCATCTAATGGCTGAACCACTGATACATTTATGGTGTCTCCAGCACAAATGTTCAAATCGCCCTCTAGTTCTACATAATCTGTAAAAACTGCCACTTGTACTTCAGCTGTTTCTGAGCAGAGTTCTCCTTCTGCTAGGACATAGAATGTGGTGGACTCTGTGACTATAGGATTAATCGTGTAATCTGTAGGGGAATCATTTAGCATATCTGCAAATGCAGGACTACTACTCCAAGTGACTTCTAGATTATTAGCTGTAATAAGTTCTACTATGGCTTCTCCTCCATCACACAATAATAGATCCTCTGAAACAGCTATTTCTAAGTCTTCTAATTCTATGGTTTGAAATAATGTGTCTATACAGGCTCCTCTCTGAATAGAAAGAATATACGCTATATCATTTAGCGGAGTGGCAGTGGGATTAGCCATAGCGGGGTTAGTCAAGTAAGTAACAGGTGACCACGTGTACTGGTAATCAGGGTCTTCTTCTTCAATCCCCAGAATAGCTGAATCTCCAGAACACAGAAGTATGCTCTCACTAGTAGTAACCGAATTTTCTTCTATGGTAACTGTTTCTGTTATTTGGTCAGTTCCATTACAGGTTTCTGCACTAGAAACGGATAATGTAATTTCATAAGTCCCAGGAAGTAAATACGTATGGGTAGGATTAGAACCAAACTGTAATTCAGAACCATCACCGAAATCCCACGTGTAATCTTGACTAAAAATACTTTGGTTATTTACCGTGAATGGTTGGTTCACACATATCTGATTGGGTACGTTAAAGTCTGCAATAGTAGTGGGAATCTCAATATCGAATTTGAAGACTCCGAGGTTACAATTAAGTGAATTATTCGTCTCCGAAACAGCTCCTGGATCTGGTACTATCGGAAAGTCATCATTAGAACCACACCCCGCACATACTGCCTGATAAATTTGGCCTTTTCTACTAAACCTGCTAGTTCCGCCATCTACGTGCTCGTCACTTTGGTTTCCACCAAAAAAAGACCCGTAAAAAATATCACTGGCGTCATCCAACAAAACCATGAGATAAAAATCTCCATTGGTAGCTACATCCTTATATGCATCTGGAGTAACATCCATACCTATAACACCAAGACCTGTATTTCCTGTAGGACCTCCCCACCCACTCAAATAAATCCTATCACAAACGTCCACCAGAAAAGATGTAGGAGAAATATTAGGTTGACCTCCACCTGTGCCGAAGGCTGTGCTCCATACTATATTCTCCATTCCAGAATCGAACTTGGTTATAACCTGTCCTCCTCCAATAGTATTATAATCTGCATTTAATATAAAATCAGCTTGAGTATGCTCTGTCTGACCAAATACATACACGTTATCTGACGCATCCGTTTCTATAAAATAAAGTTGATCGTAATCTGAAGAGCCGTAATAACTAGAGTAATCTATGGTTTGACCAGCATTGGTTATTCTAGTAAAAAATCCATCGACATCTCCACCTATGGCTCCCTGAATGGCCGAAAATGAGAGTGGAAAATCCACCGATTGAGTTCCGCCACAGATAATCACATTGGAGTTAGAGTCAAAGGTGAGAGAGTAACCTGCATCGTTCGAAGTACCTCCTACATAAGTACTCCATTCCAGGTTAGACAAATCTGGACTCATCATAAACGCTACCGCTTCTTGACCTCCGCTATTCGTTGGTTGAGCTGCATTTAAGCTTACAGGAAAATCAGTGGAATATGTACTGGAGACTACGAATACATTTCCATCTTCGTCTAGCTGTATTTCTCCTCTAATTTCATCTGCATAATTATATTTTAGCTCTGAGCCGAAATTAAGCCCATCATTATCCGCGCCACCTATGTAGGTACTTCCCAATAAATCCGAACCATCTGCACTTATTCTGGCTAAAATGATATCTGAGCCAGTATCGTAATTTAATCCTAGAGTTCCTAATCCGATAAATGACCCGCCGCCAAAAACAGAACTATACGCATCTAGCGATGTAGGAAAGTCATTAGAGCTAGCTGAACCCAGAACATATAGCTCATCATTTTCATTTACCATTATACTATGAGGAAGCTCATTCCCTGTTCCTCCTAGATAAGCCGACCATATTAAAAAAGTACCTGTAGTGTCTACTTTAGATAATGCTATATCCACCACTCCGGCTGACCAATTTTCTTCAAAGCTACCCAAAGTAACAGGATAATCACTACCAAAAGCGGAACTACCAGAGTACAAAAAACCATCATCATCAAACGTGGCTGTGTAACCAAAATTATCCGTAAAGGATCCAGAATAAGTACTAAACACAAGCTCTGGGTCTATGACCAATTCCTTAGAGTTATCATAACTTTCAGGAAATTCATAGGTTATCTCATTCTTACTCTTCACATACTTACTCGCGATGAAGATATTGTCCTTTCCTTCTTTCTGGAATGAAATCGGCTTGAGTTCATTCATCATTCCTGCATTCGTCTTGACTTCTACTTTTCCATCTCTTAGTTTAATTCCACCGGTATAGTTATAGACTTGAGAAATTAAAGACGGGTCTACCCCAGGAGAGATGTAGTATTCGAATTTTAGTAGAAAATCATTTGCGTAGACTCTCAGATCTATTCCCTCATATAAATTTAGATAGGTGATCTCTGCAAAAGATTTACATCCAGAGCCCCACTTATTCGGATCGTTTCCTTTGAAATAACTGGTAACTCCGGGGAGGAGGTTCGCACCATTTATCTCTTCTGTGCTACTGCCATCAAACATGACTTCATAAGCATGACTTCTCATACTATAATCTCTATCAGATGGCGGAGCTGCGTGGTATCTCGCTATTCTACTTAAGTCTTCAGCGTTTCTTAGTAAATAGGTGAATCTATCTTTTTCAAAAAAGATGGTACCGTTTTCTAGATCTGCAGTAAACAGAACTTTATCTGGATGCTGTCCTTTATTCTCAATAAACTTATAGTAACTGTTTTGGGTAAAGGAAAGCGTAGCAATGCAGCTAAAAACTATAGCAATGGAGATTTTAAGGGCATGGAGCATAAACCCAAAGTTAAGGTTTATTATTCGGTCATTCGTCCATCAGCCATAGTTAACATTCTATCTGCTTGACGAGCTAACTCTAAGTTATGAGTAACGATTACAAACGTTTGACCTAGCTTATCTCGTAATTCAAAGAAAAGGTCATGCAATTCTTTGGCATTTTTAGAATCTAAGTTTCCACTTGGCTCATCTGCTAGAATCACATCTGGGGAATTTATTAGACTTCTAGCTACTGCTACTCTCTGCTGCTCTCCACCAGAAAGCTCCGCTGGTTTATGAGAAGCACGGTCTTTCAACCCTAAAGTATCTAAGAGCTCTAAGGCTTTGATTTTAGATTCAGCCATACTCTTACCTCCTATTAAAGCCGGCATACATACATTTTCTATAGCTGTAAATTCAGGAAGAAGCTGGTGAAACTGAAATATAAACCCAATATGCTCATTTCTAAATCTGGCCAGTGCCTTAGAAGATAAATTAGCTATGTTTTTACCATTAAACAATAATTCACCCGAGTTTGGAGAGTCTAATGTTCCTAATATTTGGAGTAATGTAGTTTTCCCTGCGCCAGAAGCGCCCACTATAGAGACGATCTCTCCTTTAGAGATTTCTAAATCTACACCTTTCAGTACCTCTAGGCTTCCGTAGGATTTTTTTAAATTTTTAGTCGTAATCATGTTCAATAGATTCAAAGGTAATTTTTTTATCATCCAATTTCAGTTGAGCTAGCAAGTAAACATCTACAGCTGCATGCGCTGTTATGGCCGAAAGCATTCCTAATTCTTCTGCCATATATCCGAATCCCGCCGAGGCCACTACCATAAAAAGACCATAGACTGAGATTTTCCAATCTTTCGGATTTAAATACCCATGAACAGCTACGAATATTAAAGCGGCTATCCAAACTCCAACTAGACATTGCAAAGCATAACGGAATAGAATTTCTTCTCCTATACCTGCACAAATGGAGATAAAGAATACGTCAACCCATGTTAAACTAAAACTAGACAATAAGTTACGGTACTTATTCCTGACAGAACTCATGAAATTTCTTTCTGTAACCCAGGAAGCTATGACTGCTACAAGCACTCCGTAAAATACTCCTACAGCTAATTGAACCAAAAAATTGTCAGGTGTGAACCAGTCTAATAAAGGAAACTCTAATGAAAAAACCCATGCTATAACAAAAGCCACTAATGGCATACCTACGAGAGTAGCTAAGCCCAAAAGACGGATTCTGTTCTGTGTTTTCATGAGGACGAAGGTAAGTTAATTGAAGGCAATCAAAAGGTTAAATCCTTGGAGGCAGTTCCTTGTTTCGAGCACTGGAACCAACTCTGTTTAGACCCGAAATCATAGTTAATATTACTGATCCCACTGGTATTTATAAGCAGCTTTGAATACTCCAACATCTGCTAGAGGTTCAATAACAACTATCTTTACCCTCATGAAAAATCTATTAATACTCGCTAGTTTATGCTTCGGCATTTTTACTGCTGGATTTTCTCAAGGAAATTGCACTGATGAAGATTTAGATTATCTAGGGAATAACCTAGATGCCGTTATCCAAACAGCTCAGGATTGTGGCTTAGACTGTCTTTTTGATTCAGACTTGAACGGATGTGTTACTTCTTGTATCATAGAAAACTCGGAACTGACTCCTTCTTGTTCTGCCTGTTTCGGAGAGCAGGTGAGCTGTTTGGTAGATAACTGCCTTACTCAATGCCCTCCATTTGGGACTGAGGCTTCATGCCAAGTTTGCTTAGTAGAATTCTGTATAGATGATTTTAATGTTTGTGCTGGAATAGTCGATAATGATCTGGATGGAGTAGAAAATATATTTGACTGTGATGACACGAACAGCTCCATATACCCAGATGCTCCTGGAACATTTGAGGGCATAGATAACAACTGTGATGGTAACATAACGGGAGATGAACTAATCATAGAGGCTGGACCGTGTGAAGGAGATTTGGATGGTGATCTAACTATATCAGTTTTCGATCTAGGAATCTTACTTGGAGACTTTGGATGCTCCAATGGTAATTGTTTGGCTGACATTACAGGAGATGGTTTCACTAATATAAATGACATTTCGATTTTCCTAGCCGCTTTCGGAGCAGACTGTGAGTAAAACATGAGAGAAGATTTAATAGAAGATTACGTGCAGGCTAGTGCGAATGATATTCCTTCATATCTAATAGAATTAGAAAAGGAAACATTTCGAAAAGCGCTAAAACCCAAAATGATTTCGGGAAGAGTACAAGGCAGATTGCTTTCTTTTATCAGCAAGTTAAAAAGGCCAAAAAGCATCCTAGAATTAGGCACTTTTACTGGTTATAGCGCGCTCTGTTTAGCTGAAGGGTTGCAAGAGAAAGGGTCTCTTATAAGTCTAGAGGTAAATGATGAACTGGAAACATTTCATGAGAAATTTATAGGCTCTTCACCTTATTCAACTCAAATAAATATTAAGTACGGGGATGCAGCTGAATCTATGAAAGAATTGGATTCTGAAAGCTTTGATTTGATCTTCATAGACGCGAATAAAAAGATGTATCCTACTTATTTGGAATTATGTACTAGAGTGTTAAAATCAGGTGGCTTACTGCTAGCCGATAATGTGCTCTGGTGGGACAAAGTAGTAAATGAAGATGCTAAAGACCCAGAAACAGTAGCTCTTAGAGAGTTCAATAGATTGATTCATGAAAGTGATTTGTACTCCAGCTTCATCTTGCCGCTGAGAGACGGCATAACTATAGCGCAAAAAAAATGAGGCTAATGGAATTAGCCTCATTCTCTTCTATAATTAGTCTTTTGTTTATGCTACTACAGCTTTAACTGCATCAGCAGCTTCTTGAAGTAATACTACTGAAGTAACTTCTAATCCACTAGCGTCTATAAGCGCTTTAGCTTCTACAGCATTCGTTCCTTGTAATCTAACAATCAGTGGCACTGGAATAGAACCCATGTTCTTGTAAGCATCTACTATTCCCTGCGCTACTCTATCACATCTAACTATTCCTCCGAATATATTCACTAGAATAGCCTTTACAGAAGGATCTTTAAGAATGATTTTAAATGCAGTTTCTACTCTTTCTGCATCTGCCGTACCACCTACATCTAAAAAGTTAGCAGGCTCTCCTCCACTTAGTTTGATAATATCCATAGTAGCCATGGCTAATCCTGCTCCGTTAACCATACAACCTACGTTTCCGTCAAGTTTTACATAGTTTAGTCCAGCTTCATCTGCCTCTACTTCTATAGGATCTTCTTCTGACTTATCTCTTAGCTCTAAATAAGGCTTGTGTCTAAATAATCCGTTAGCATCTAAAGTAACTTTAGCATCTACCGCTATAATTTTAGCATCAGATGTTTTTAATACTGGATTAATCTCAAACATACTAGAATCACTACCTACGTATGCGTTATAAAGAGAATTCACGAACTTACACATGTTCTTAAAGGCATCACCTGAAAGACCTAGATTGAACGCTATCTTTCTCATCTGAAACCCCTGTAAACCTACTTTAGGATCTATTTCTTCTTTATGAATAAGATGTGGAGTGTCGTGAGCTACAGTTTCTATGTCCATTCCACCTTCCGTAGAATACATAATCGTATTTCTTCCCGTAGTTCTGTCTAATAAAACACTCATATAATACTCCTCTGGCTCAGTATCTCCAGGGTAATACACATCCTCAGCGATTAGAACTTTATTTACCTTTTTTCCATCATCTCCTGTCTGAAGAGTTATGAGCGTATTTCCTAAAATTCCTTTAACTACCTCTTCTACTTTGTCTAAACCTTTAGCCAAAACTACTCCATGAGAACCAGTTTCTATACAAGCTCCTTTCCCTCTACCCCCAGCGTGAATCTGTGCTTTGACCACAAACCACTCAGTACCGGTCTCTGAACTTAATTCTTTAGCTGCATTTTCAGCGTCTTCTAATCTATCTACAACTTTCCCTCTTTGTATCGCTACTCCGAAGCTTTCTAATATAGATTTACCTTGATACTCGTGAATGTTCATGTCTTTATTTTTAGAACGGCAAATGTAGAAAGACAAAGACGGTTCACAAAGAAGTTTCCATACCGATTAAGGCATTTAATTAACAACCTGCAATAGTTACTCATAAAAGCAAGTAAGCTCACGAGTCAAGTTAATAAATCCTGCACCTCTGAGATATAATCTGCCTCATTAACTAGGACGAAATGTCCTGTATTTATCGAACTACCGTAACGTGGCCTTGGATTTCTATTCTATTCGTAGTACTGCGGCTGTATGTTTCAATGACATAATTATACAAGCCTGCCTCTACGTAATAATCTCCATTCATGTGACTTCCATCCCATGGAGTATTTAGATTATAAGATTCAAATACCGTTTCACCCCAACGGTTAAATATTTTTAGTCTGAATCTATTTTCATCGATATCTGTGCCTTTTACAGATAACACATCATTTATTCCATCAGAATTAGGGGTGAAAGCCGTAGGAACGAATACATTTAACAGGTCATTTATAGTCACATTATTAACCAAAGTAGCTTCACATCCATTAAAGTCTATAACATACAAACTAACGGGATAGACTCCTCCTTGAGTTTTAGGGAATTCGAAGGTAGGATTGACTTCAGTGCTTGTCCCTAAAACGTTTAAAGTATCAAAAATCCACATTTGCTCTACTATGATTCCTTCCGTTAGATTTATAAACTCTATTACTGTCTCTGGAATGGTAGAGACATAAGGGTCATGACTAAATTCAGGATTAGGAGAAGGATAAACTTGCATATAATTACTAAAAACCTGTGGATAAAAACACCCAAACGCAGACTCTAATGTTAATTTAACATCATACAAACCAGCCTCTTCATAAGTATGCTCCACTAATGAAGCACCTGAATAACTCGCATCACCCACATCCCAAAAGCTATTTACATAGTCGGCTTGACTAGATTGGTTTTCAAAAGTCACTGCATGTGGAACACATCCATAAGTAGAGCTTGAAAAGAGGCTAACAGTAGGAGTTTCTTCCACTTCTACCAGAATACATTCTGTTAGAGCTGGCGTTTCACACCCATCTGTAAACGTGACACAATACTCGGTAGTGGAGCTTGGTGAGATTAAAACTTCATCTAAACTAGAAAATTGATTTCCGCTCACAGCCCATGAAAAATTATTCCCTCCAAATCCTCCGTTTGGATTTATGGTTTCTAAAACTATAGGTGAATCCTGGCAGATAAAAGTATCATCACTTACCATAATAGATAGTGGGTCATAGACAGAAACTGCTACATCTTCTATCGGACTTAAGCAGCCATCTGTAGTGGCAGCAAAAACCTGATAAATCTCATTATACAAAGGCTGTACAGACTGAGAACCTGTCCCTAAATCTATCCATGTGTAGCTATAATTGTTATTAAGATCAGTAGTACTCCAGCTGTCCAATAAAGCTGTTCCTCCTATACAAATGGTAGTATCCATAACAGCTTCTAGAGCTATTAATGGTGGCTCTAAGATGTCTATAGTGAAGTTTGTAATACATAATCCGGCATCTTCTATTCCTATTTCATACGAACCAGCGGCTAGTCCTGTAAATGTTGTTTGGTTGTCAGCTATTTGTACCACAGGAACGCCATCTAACAAGGTGATAGTCCATGGCCCTCCTTCTGAGCTGCTAATCATGCTAATACTGAAGGTCCCATCTGAAGAAGCGTTGCAAAGCGCATCTGTAGTCTCAGAAGTATAATCAAATTCACAACAAATAGGATCTCCTTGCGGTATAACACTAATATCTAGCTGAGCGCTATTTGTACACCCTGCATTGGTGACTGTATAAGTGAATACATCGCTAGCATCGGTAACCGTATTAAATGCACCAACAACTACATTTCCGTCTCCATCAACCCATTCTCCAGTAGAAACTGGATTTCCTCCCAGCACATCTATTAAATCGAAAAAGCCGTAATTATAACACAATACTAATGTAGAATCGGTCCCTGGATCTCCAGCTGGGTCTACAGATACTGTAACCACATCTGTAGTAAGGCATCCCTCAAATCCCATTGGATAAACCGAAAGTGTAAATTCAGTAGTCTGACTTACATCTACTGTAGGGCTTGGAGAAAAAGGATTACTTAATCCTTCTGCCGGTGACCATTCGTACTGTAACTGAGCAGGACCAGTGCAGACTACAGCTTCTTGAAAAATAATCCCTTCTAAAGGAGATTCATCACTTTCGAATATCACCGCACCTGAATCATCTAATACTGTGACCAAATTTCCACCACCTTCTCCCCAAGTAGAAAACACATATTCTAATGTCAATTCACTTCCAGAAGGAACGGCTATATCAAACGATTCAGACACTCCGAAAGCAATTAGCGTTTGGTTTACCACTCCATCGAAAGAAACGATCACTTCTGAGCTGTTAAATCCGAATCCTCCGTTATTTGAGAGCACAAAGGTGAATTCACATGGCTCTGGTTCAAAGTCGTTACTAACTACTTGTGAACTCATATCCAATGGATCGTTACATATAAGCAAATCCAAACCAGCATCGATAACAGGACCATTGACTACTTCAATATTTACAATAGTATCAGTAACACATCCAAAAGTATTTATAGCAGTAAACTCATACTCATATGAACCTAATGCAGGTGGAGTAAATTCCACGTAATTTGCGTCATCTGATGTGAAAATTATAAAATCTCCTGTAATAAAAGTACTGTCTGCAGATAATCCAACTTCAGGTGTAAACGTAGTAACACCAGGAAAGAGCTCTGGATTTAAAGATATTCCCCATTCAAATATATTCCCATCATCTGCACCTAGATTATCCACAATGGTCATAGTCCACTGTCCATTTAGAGGGCATCCCTCCAAATCGCATAGGTCACCTGTAGTCTCATAATTCCCCGATGGTAATGGGGCACCTCCTATGGCATTATCTCCAAAAGTACCGTTAGAAGCATCTGGGGTCCAAGCATAATCATAACCAACACCAGGTGTGAAATCACCTCCAATATCAATAGGCTCCCCTAGATATCCTCCACCACCTCCATTTGGATAATCCAGTAAAATAACCTCTGTTCCATCAGGACAGGTAATAGTAATATCCAAATCACCGATGTAACTATGTTCCATATTTACATCTATACTGTATAGATCATCACAACTCTCTAATACTTGATCATCTTCGAAAAAATTAAAATCCAGAGAGGAATTAAACTCAAAGCCTACTCCATCTGCAAGGAAGGTTACTCCAGAAACGACTTGTGGGGGCAGTGAGGTCCATGTAATTCCTTGAACTGGACTTCCATCCAAATACCCATCTCCACCTAAACACACCTCTTCAGAAAAATCCGTATTAAAAATAGGGATGGTACTTACTAAAATTTGGTATGGCGTTACATTCGTGCTTTGACAGCCATTATTATCCTCTACCACCAGAGTAACAATATATTCTCCTGGCACATCATATTGATAATCCACATTCGCTGGACCAATACTTGTTTCCCCATCTCCAAAGTTCCAGATGTAATTTTCTAATGTAAACCCAGGAGCAGGAGTTGAACCAATATCTGCAAAGGAAATACTTTGCCCAAGGCATGTTTGTATAGCATTATTAGCATCTGGCACAGGACTAACTATTGACCCATTCGCTATGGGTGTTGAACAAGGGGTTATGCAATCAAGATTTGCCTGCCAACCTCCAGTAACAAGATTTAGCTCATTATGAATGAAAACAAAAGTCAAACACCCTGTAGGGTTATCTGCTGTAGCACTGAATGTTATTCCTGAAAAATTAAGAGAATTGCTATTCCCCATTGGAGTTCCCGTTGCGGAATCACCATTGTAAATTAATAAGATGTCGCTATTATCAGGGTTTATATTTTGAGTGACACTAAACCCAACAAAACTCACCTGGATTCCGTCTCCATCAGTTTCGGGACAGATTGTATATGTATATGAATTAGGTGAGTAATCGTTTCCTATAATTCCATCATTGCCATCTACTCCTCCATTATCGTCATAAAAGACTCCGCCACAAGCAGTAACATTTCCGTTTTCTATTTCATAGACTTGGGCATTCATCATTACTATTGACCCCACAATCATCAAAATAGTAACAAGCATCTTATCTAACATATACCTTAAATTTCTTATTCAAAGGTAAGACAAAACAGAACAGAAGAAGGTTGCGTGAAATTACTATTACCTCAAAATAGTTATATGTCCATATAACTTTTGCCTATCTCCTGAAGTTTTAGCTCGAGTAGTAATCTGATAAGAATAAACCCCATTAGGAACATAATGAGCTCCTGATATATGAGAACCATCCCAAAAATGGGTAGGATCAAAAGATTGGAAAACAACTTCACCCTCCCTGCTATAGACAGCCATTCTAAAATTAGCTTCATCGATGTCAATACCTTCTATTTTCCAAACTTCATTTACCCCATCACCATCTGGCGTGAAAGAAGATGGAGCGAAAAGTGAAAATCCGTTATTTATATAAACGCTATAGGACACTGTATCTGTGCACCCTTGGTTACTCTGAGTTACGAGTTCTATCTCAAACTCTGCTGGTACGTCTGCAGGAAAAGTGAATTCTGGATTTTCCTCTGTTGAAGTTCCGTAAGTATCGAAGGTCCAATAATTATAGTCATTGAATGACGATAAGTTTTCGAAGACAAATGTGCTGTTGGGAAGAACTAATGTAAGGTCATCAGCAGTAAACTCGGCATTAGGAACATTATATGCATTAACGATATTTTCCTGTGAGCTTTCATACACACACCCGTCTGTACCTGTAATAGTTAAATTCACATCATAGACTCCAGGCTCAACATACGTATGAGAAGCTTGATTTATACTGTTTGATGTAGTCCCATCTCCAAACTCCCAAACAACGCTATTTACAATACTCAAATCTGCTGCTGCGCCAATAAAATTAGCAGTAACTGGTGAACAGCCCACTAGATTATCTCCAATGAAAAATGGAGAGATAAGCTCATTAAGCTGAATATCAAAACATGTTTCTATAGGTGTACTTTCACAGGCATCAGTCATTTCTAAGCAGTAGGTAGTAGTTTGCATAGGTTCCAACACCACTGACTCTCCCACCACAGAGGTACTTATAGAAGTCCAAGTGAACGTGTATGGCTCTAACCCTCCAGATTCATTTTGAGCACTTACTGGTACTGAATCACCTAGACAAATTACTTCATCCAAAAAACCTGACATTTGCAGAGGCTGTAAGGTAGTTACTATGATTTCATCCGTATTAGTAACACAATTATCTCCATAAAAAGCTTGCGCTTGATAAACAGTCGGGTTAATTAATGGTTGAACCTCTATACTCGTTCCATTGTATAAACCACTGTTCCAAATTACATTTACATCAGGCCCTGCATTTCCACTAAAATAAGCTTCCAATGACGCTATTCCATTTTGACAGATAGAGGTGTCATTGCTTAATGTTAATTCTAAAAGGTCTAATATGATCTCTAATTCTGTTTCTAAGGAAGGACAATCCTGACCTTCCCATAAATAAGTAAATACTCCCTCAGTATCTGAGGATGGGTCAAAGACGTCATCCACTGCATCACCCGCTGGGTTTAGCCAAGTACCTACTTCATCGGGCGTTCCTTCTAACTGCTGAAACATAGAGAAAGGTTCTGAACTAGCGCATATAGTTATACCCGCATCTTCTCCAAGGTCTGGAATTACTTGAGGAAACACATAAATACTGGCAGTAGCTTCACATCCAGGATGTCCTTCAGGAATAGCTGAAAGCGTGTATGTTGTAGGATCGGTATTATCTCCTGAGGTTGAGGGCGCATTCGGATTATCTAATCCATCTATAGGACTCCATGAATACTGAACCTGACCAGGGCCAGAACAATATATTACCTCATTAAATATTTCACCCTCCGCTAATCCAGGGCCACTATTAAAAAACTCAACACCAGCATCATTAGTAATAGTCACAAAATTTCCTGCTACTTCACCCCAAGGTGAAAATACATATTCAAGAGATATCTCGGCTCCTGTATTAAGGGCAACTTCAAACTCTTGCTCAACATTGAATGTGGTCAATGTTTCAGAAAAAACGCCATCAATAAAAAGCTCAACTTGAGAATCATCAAAGGAATTACCGTTTTCATTTCCTAAAGTAAAGATATAAGTACAAGGCCCTTGATCAAAATCATTCACTATTTCTGGAACTAAATCAAATTCAGATCCACAGAACCCTAATTCTTCTGGAAGAGTTATCTGTGGCCCATTTACTACCTCTACAACGATGGTCGTATCGAAAGTACATCCAAAATTATTTGCAGCGCTGAACACATATTCATAGTCGCCAAGAGCTGTAGGCATAATATCTAAGAAATTGCCGTCAGAACTGGTATTAGTGATAAAAGGACCCTCTACCCACGTGCTGTCTAATTCTAAACCTATAGAAGGAGTAAAAGTAGTTATACCCGGCATTATCTCAGGATTGAAATTTAATCCCCACTCGAATATATACCCATTATCTGCACCTATATTATCTATTATTTCTATGGACCATTCTCCATTGAGTTCACAACCGACTAGGCCACACATATCATAAGAACTCTCATAACTTCCTTCTGGCAAAATATCTACACCCGCAGAGTTATCACCCCAATTTCCATTGGTAGCTTCTGGATCCCAGTTATAATCATAACCTATACCAGGGTCTAAACTGCCATCATCAAGAGCTTCTCCAAGAAAGGTGCCTCCTCCTCCGTCTCCAAACTCTACCAATACAACAGTATTACCAGATGGACAATTTATTTGAATCTGTAAGTCTCCCATATAACTATGCTCCATGTTTATCGTAAGATTCAGCAAATCGTCGCAATCATCTAACGTTTGCCCCTCTTCAAAAAAGTCAAAAACCAACTCAGAAGTATAAGAAGCACCTGCATCGTCTGGTAAGTAGGTCTCCCCCGCCACTACTTGAGGTGGCAAAGCAGACCATGTTTGACTTTGGACCGGGCTTCCATTAACATAACCTTCCCCTCCCAAGCAAACCTCAGATGAAAAATCTGTATTAAAAATTGGGATCGTACTCACTAGCACTTGAAGAGGAATTAGATTTAAATTTTGACAGCCATTATTATCTTCTACGGTTAAAGTAACGATGTACTCTCCTGGCTCTGAAAAAGCATGTTCTATATTCTCTTGTCCCTCAACAATAGTTCCATCATCAAAATTCCAAATATAATTCTCCAAAGTAAATCCGTCTGCTGCAAAAGAACCCGCATCTTCAAATGAGATAGGTTGATTAAGACAAACAGAAACACTGTTTTCTAAATCTGGAGTAGGATCAGAAATAGTGGAAGCTGAAGTAGGGTTAGCACATGGCGTAGTGCATGAAATAATGGCTTCCCATCCTGCGAAAGTGCCTGGACTAGTGCCACTAGGATTAAAAACGAAAGTTAAACAACCGGAGGTATTGTTAACCGTTCCGGTAATGCTCAATCCTTGCAACGCAGTACCGGTATAGCCACCTAAAGTATTCTCTCCTGTATTATCTCCATCAAAGACAGATAAATAATCACTATTGTTTGGATTAGGACTTTGGTAAACACTAAAAAGAGCAAAATCTACAGAAATCACATCTCCAGGACTATCGGGGCATATTGTATAGGTATAAGATGTAATTGTATAATCTGCACCTGAAGTCCCAGGAGCGTCACCAGCACCACCACTATCATCTAAAAACGCGCCCCCACAAGCTGTGACTACCTCATTATTAATCTCATAATTCTGAGAAAACGCTGACAATGACATGATCATAAAAAAAACAGCTACCAACCTCTTTAACTTCATCATTTTTCTTCTTTGGATTCCTTTCTAAGACAAAGTTAATATCAATAAAGTTGCACAGATAAAAAACAACTTTTAGTTAATAAAAATCCTATCTTATTAAAGTTACATGACCTCTGAAATGGGCTAGTTCGGCTTTGAAAATAGATTTCACTGTTAAAGAATATGTATAAACTCCCGAAGGAGCATAATAAGCTCCATTTTTCACATTTCCCACCCATGGCTCTGACGGATCATTAGACATGAATATTACATCTCCCCACCTATCAAAAACAATTAACTGGTAGTCATTATCTGTATACCCTTTAATCTCAGGAAAGAATACTTCGTTAATCCCATCATTATTAGGGGTGAATGCACTCGGCACATACACCAAAAGTTCACTATTTACGAAAATACTCTCACAATATGTGCTACTGCAATTATTAATTGTAATAGCCTCTAAACAAACTTCATAACTAGTATATTCTTCGTCAGGAAATTCGTGTTGCCAATACTCAGATTGAGTTTCGACTAGCTCATTATCTATATACCAGTTTAAGTTCTCAAACTCGACAGACTCATTTGTAAACTCAGTGATAGGGTTTAAATAGGATAGCTCATTTTCTGAAGCACTAAAATGGGAATGCGAGTTACTCCATCCTTCCACTATTGAAGGTAGGGACACCTCAGAAAAACAACCATTCGAGTTGAATGCACTTAGGGTAATATCGTATAAATCTCCTTCATCGACCTCTAACAGGTAAGTCGATGAATTAATCAACTCGTTATTTATTCCCCAGGTATAAGTAGTGTTATCCTCTTCTCCATAAACATTCGAGAGTTGCACTGTAAAAGGAGCGCACTGCACTAAGTCAAAAGCACTAATTAAAACTAAGGGAGATTGGTTCACAGTAACATTACTCGATGTTTCTGCTGAGCACCCTATACTATTCACGGCCTCTACTGTAACACCAGTATTAGAGTCAGCCGTAAACTCATAGACCATTAAATCCTCACCTATGAGATCTCCGTCCACATACCAAGTCGTATTCAAATACTCCGCATCAATACTAAAAGATACTTCTTCTCCCGAACACACAATCATGCTCTCGCTTAAAACAGGTAAGAAAGCATCTTCTATTGTAATCAAAAGCGAATCGGTTAGCGTGCAGAAATCATTTGACATGTTATAGCTCACTAAGTTAGTTCCTAGGCCTAAATTTACGAGCTCTATTTGAGTTGAAACAGCTGTAGCTTGAGTATTCCATTGTATATCAAAACTACTTGGATCGACTGGATAATTTATAAAAATTGGCTCATTCAAACATGTAACTATATCAGGAATGATGTCATAAGGAAATCCACTAACAAAGTCTATCTGAAAGTTAGCTTGGGAACTTTCGCAGATTGGATTATTTGTAGACTCGAAGGTATACACCGCAGAATTGGTCTCTAAGTATGCTAAGTCCAACAAAACTAAAGGAGTCTCATTTACAAACCACTCCCCTGGAACTGTCACTAAATCGTTTAAATCTAATGTACCTAGAGCTTCGCAAAACACGAGACTTTCGTCTTCTCCTGCATCAACAAACTCCAGCACACTCAAATTCACAACCAATTGGGACGGTACGCAATTATTAACCCCTTGCTCTACAAATGTATAAGACTCAAAAGATGCATTAAGGCTTACAGCTGAGTTTATCTCATTTCCTTGATCATCTGTTATGATATATGAAGAAGAAGCGACATCAGCGGGAATTAATCCATTCAAGTCAACCACCGCTCCAGTGTTGCATAATTGTACTGCTAAATCCTGACTCTGAAAAGCATTGTCTTCTATTTGTATATTTAGGTTAGACTGAATATTAGGACAGGTGTTATTCGAGTTTACAAGAAAAAAGAGTTCTATATTACCGCCTATTTCAGGATCAAGCAAGTCCGAAATTGGGTTATTATCGATATCAAACCATTGTATATCCGATAAACCATTATCAAATGCCGTTTCTTCCATTAGACTGATAGGCTCATCAGAAGCGCACAGATATAAATCTAGGACTTGAGGAAGCTCTGGATTATCATCCACTAAAACAGTAATAAAGGCTTGTTCCAGGGGACAGGTCGTATGATTTGACTTGAAAATAAAAGAGTTCTCTCCGATCTCAGGAATTAATAATTGAGACTCTAATTCACTTTCACCACTCATCCAAACTCCGCTGCTTAGTTCATCTCCCGAAAAGAACTGAGTTAAATCTATAAACTCTCCATTCTCACAGAACACTATTAAGCTATCTTCTCCTGCAAAGTTAAATTGCTCATTAATGATATTGACAGTAGACATCTCCAACGCACAGCCAACCCCAGAAATATGATATTCATAATCTCCATCTAAACCTTCCTCTGAATAATAAATCCCATCAAACAACTCTCCTTCCGGAGTATACCAATCTCCAAAAGAAATAATATCAACCTCTAAAAAAGAATCTAAGTTAACCTCGGCAGTATTAGAGCATATTTCGATCGTATCATTGTTTCCTGCGCTTACTTCATCAATAAAAATCACTTCGATATAAGAAATATCTGCAGAACAAGGAACACTTCCAAGAACTGTATAGCGATACAGCCCCTCTTCCACTTCCGCCTCCGTAAGACTACTATTAATAAGGTTATTACCTCCGTCGTACCAAACTCCTCCTGCATCAGCAGTGTCATCTACATAGTCATCTAAATTTAGATTAACCCCTTCTAAAGAGCATACTAGAGCTGTTTGATCTCCTCCTGCATTAGGAAGTTCATTCTTAATAACAGAAAGCGTAGCAAACGAATTGTTACACCCAAGAACAGAATCTATGAGATAAGTAAAAGTCTCCGATTCATCAGTAACGGGATTAAAAATCCCATCAAGTTCCATACTTTCAGAATTTAACCAAACTCCATTAGGATCCGGCCCTCCACCCATAGGCTCTATCAAATCAAACTCCTCAAAGTCTTCACATATAATATATACGGTTCCATCTCCAGGATTAGCTGGTTCATTTATCAAAACAGGATAAATAGCTGTGTTTAGACATCCTTCGTTATCTCTACTAAGATAATAATAAGGAGTAATATCTATGAAGTTTACCTCTTGTACTAACTGATTATTTCCGTTAGACCAAATAGCTCCTTCGGTTATATACTCCGGTAAAATTTGACTAAAGTCTAGTGTTTCAAAATTTGAACATGAGTAAATAATCCCAGGACTTCCTAAATTGACATCATCTTCTAGAATTGAAAAAAAGGTTTCGGCCACCACTTCCGAACCTGAGGAGACGACAACCTGATAAGAGCCTAAACATAGGTTTTGAATAGAACTTAAACCAACTGTATTGGTCTCAATTAATAGAATAGCACCTGAATCATCATTCCATCTGTAGGTGTACTCCTGGGCGTCAGACATAGACAACTCACATCCTCCCTCACATGAAAAACAAGAGTTCACAGGGGTAATGTCTAAATTCAAATCCGTAAAGATGAATTCCTGAGCACTGGTAACATGAAATAAAAAGAGTGCAAATACACTGCCTATTAGCGCTTTCATGGTTTATTTAGGTACTTAGTTTACTAGATGAAAGTTATTAACAATAATACAAAAAAGGGTCACACATATTATCTTGTGTGACCCAGTTTGATTTATTTATTGTTTGGTTAAGGTAAAATTTTCACTTTTCCGCTATCGGAATAAATTTCTTTTCCTGAGATATTCTTGACTAAAACTAACCATGCAAACTCAGAATCGGGAGCAGCATATGTTCCATCTGGCATAGTTCCTTTCCATGGCTTACCTTCTTCAGACTCATAGATCAGTTGACCTTTCATGTTATGAATTGTAAACATCAGCTGACCATAATTAGGGTCTGAAAGTCTAGGCAAGAAGTTTTCAGCTTGTTCAATAGCGCTCGGGGCAGAAACTTCTACTGGCTCATCTAACTTAATATATCTAAAGCTAGAGTCACTGCATCCAAACTCATTCTCGACCTTAAGCGTCACAAGCTTTCTGCCAGCCTTGGAATATTCAAAAGTAGGATTGATATCGGTAGAAGTAAACTCGTCATCTATCTGCCAATAACTCGCATCAGCTTTTTCAGAAAGGTTAGAAAATTTGACTTGCCCTTTAGTGCGTTCATTCCAGGCAAATTTAGCCGCGGGTTTCGGCAATACTAGAATTTTAGATTCAATCTTTTCCGTGGATTTCGAAAGAATCAATGTTACATTATATTCTCCGGGCTCGTCAAATGTTCTAATAGGATTTGTTTCCGTAGAAAAATCCGCATTACCAAAATTCCAAAGAAAACGTGCAGCTTCTGAAATGTTTTCAGTTTTGAACTCGATTTTCTCTCCTGCACAAATCTCAACCGCAGAACTAATAATAAATGGTGCTGTACTTATAGGCACTTCATTTTTTTCAAATTCTTCTATAGACTTTTCTTCCAACTGACCGATTCCCTCAGCAGGCTCCTCTTTAACGACATTACTTGTCTTCGGTAGGTCTACTTTTTCTTGAACTATGTTTTGCACCTCAGCTATTAAAGTTTCATTAGTGCTATTATCAGAGTTTTGATTTAAACCTTCAGTGAATGGTTCACTTTCATCTACAGAAACATCGTTGTCATTAAACGAAATTAAAGGAACATCTCCTGAAACATCATCGTAATCTAACGTATTTAAAGATGAATCAGAAAACTCTTCACTAAGCTCCGAAATTCTTTTAGTAGAATCATCAATCGAAGCTGTGACTATAACGTACGTAATTCCAGACATAAAAATTAGCGCAGTAACGACTGCTGCAGCCATGGTGTTTAGTGAAGATGCAGACTTTCCTTCAAGCCTCATTTCCAACTCCTCCCAGTGTTTGCTATCAAAAGGCAACTCAAAGTCATTAAGACTTTCTTTCATCCCTTTTTCTAAATTGTTAAAATTTTCTTTCATCCTAAAATCTCTGGTCTCTCAACAGTATGTTCTTTAAATTTCTTTTGGCTTTGGATAGATTCGACTTACTCGTACCTACACTAATCCCAACTTTTTCGGCTATTTGCGCATGTGTCATTTCCTCAAAAACGAACATGTTAAAAACAGCTCTATATGCTGGAGTTAACTCTTGCAACGCCTCTATAACTTGACTTGCTTTAAGGTTAACTTCCTTATCGTCATCTTCCTCATCTTCGGTATCGCTTACATTTTCGATGGACTCCATTAGGAAAAAGTCATTTTTCTTTTTCCTAAATTCATCTATGGCATTATTCACCACGATTCGTCTGATCCATCCTTCAAGGGATCCCACTCCATCATAAGATTTGATTTTACTAAACACTTTAATAAAAGCATCTTGCAGTAAATCTTTTGCTAACTCTGAATCTTTTGCATACCTCATGCATACAGGCAGCATTCTTCCATAAAACAATCTATAGAGCTTTTCCTGTGCTTTCCTATCTCCGCTTTCGCAAAGTCTAGCTAACTCTATAAACTCTGACTTCTCAGAACTCATTTAATAGACGGGTTTATTTTACAATGGTTGCCGCAAGATAGACAATAATTAATGCCAAACATTACCTAACACAGTATTACATAAGGATTTTAAATCTCAATTCTCAGCGAGTTCTTTATGAACAAGTCTATCTCACTTTTCGACTTATATTCTGTTACACAACGAAATGACCTAGACTCAACCTCATCGCTAGGCTTAAATGAAGAGGTGAGAACAAAAACCTTAGTAGCCGGATAAAGTGAATAATAGTTTACCTGATAGTGTTCTAGAAAATCAAATCCTGAATTGATAGGCATATTTAAGTCAACATATATAACTTCGGGGAACGGGCTAGACTCAGCTAGAAGCGATAAGGCCTCCTCTACTGATGAAGCAGTCTTTTTTTTAATGGTATTATCGATAAGATTAATAAACTCTCCTAAAATGAATATACAGCTTGGGTCGTCATCAATTAAAA
The DNA here is from genome assembly GCA_000981645.1 of Cryomorphaceae bacterium ASP10-05a. Lineage (GTDB taxonomy): Bacteria > Bacteroidota > Bacteroidia > Flavobacteriales_D > Sanyastnellaceae > ASP10-05a. The sequence goes on from LAQC01000026.1 coordinate 64,654, forward strand.
GCGCATTATTTATAAATTCATTTCCCATTTTCTCCTTTAGTAAATAAATGGTGTAATCCGAGCACTTCAGTAAGAATCCTTCCTAATTTACTGTAGGCGAATTCTTACTTGAAATTTGACGTAAATTTGCCAAATGAAACGAGTGGTAATAGGTCTTTCTGGTGGAGTTGATTCAAGTGTAGCTGCATTATTACTTAAGGAGAAAGGATATGATGTAATAGGAATATTCATGAGAAACTGGCATGACGATTCTGTCATCCTAGATGATGAGTGCCCATGGATAGAAGATAGCAATGACGCTATATTAGTAGCCGAAAAAATCGGTATTCCGTTCCAAGTAATCGACCTCAGCAAGGACTACAAGGAGCGAATAGTGGATTACATGTTTAAGGAATATCAAGAAGGCCGCACTCCGAATCCCGATGTGTTATGTAATCGAGAAATAAAATTTGACCTGTTCCTAAAAGCGGCATTACAACTTAATGCCGATTATATAGCTACTGGACACTACTGTCAAAAAGACTCTATTCAAAGCACTGAGGGAAATGTAATACACCGACTTTTGGCTGGAGCTGATCAAAATAAAGACCAGAGTTATTTTTTATGTCAGCTGAATCAAGAGCAATTAAGTAAATCTTTATTCCCTATTGGCCATTTGCAAAAAAGTGAGGTAAGGAGAATAGCTAAAGAAAATGGACTAGCTACTGCAGAAAAAAAGGATTCTCAGGGATTATGCTTTATCGGAAAAGTGAAATTACCTGTTTTCCTTCAGCAAGAATTAGAGCCTAAAGAAGGGAAAGTAAAAGAAATAGCTAGAGATACCCTAAACATAAAGCCTCTGACTACAAAAGACGGCATCACTTTCACCGAAAGTGAATTAGAAAAAATTAGTTCTGAAACAAACTTTAAAGAACTAAGCCCAGAAACTATAGGTGCTCACCCTGGCGCTCATTATTTCACCGTAGGTCAGCGAAAGGGATTAAATATAGGCGGGAAAAAACTCCCTCTATTTGTTTTAGGAACGGACACCAAAGAGAATATACTCTATGTGGGACAAGGGGAAGATCACCAAGGATTATACAGGAATGCTCTTAAAATTAAAAATGAAGACATCAGCTGGTTAAGAACAGACATGACTTTAAAAGAAGGAGAGGAAAAAGAGTATGCTGTGAGAATTAGATACCGACAAGAGCTCAGGAAAGCCACCCTTCTAAAAAAGGCAGGTGGATTATATATTGTATTTCCAACTCCTGAAAAAAGTATAGCAAAAGGCCAATTTGCTGCCTGGTATATGGATGATGAGCTAATTGGTAGCGGAGCTATTAGCTAATTCAAAAATCATTTCACCTAACCTTTTTTTACGTTTCACTAAGTGATTTCTCACCCTTAATTCCCTTGGAATTACTCAAGGTGTCTGTTTAGATTATCACGATTTAACCAATCCCCAAAGCAATGCAACTTTGAGCTGTTTTTGGTTGTCTTTAAAGGGCATATAGATCCATAATTAAAACTATATTTGACTAATTCCGCAGTGAAGAACAATTTAAAAATAACATCCACCCCCCTAAAAAGACTGCCTTTGTTTTTTTTGATGTTGTCATTTTTGTTTATCTCATTCAGCAGCTTTGCAACGCACATAGTAGGTGGTGAGATTTTTTACTCAAAGCTAGCTGGTGATTCTTATGAAATTACTTTAATTGTCTACCGAGATTGTGGTCCCGATAATACCTTGGGAACAGGCTTTGATGATTTTGCGCTAGTAGGAGTTTATAATAATGGAAATTGGCTTGATGAATTAAATTTATCATTAAACGATGCGGAAATTTCTTTTGTTCCCATCAGCCTAGAAAACCCTTGTTTTATCCTCCCACCCGACTTATGCATTCAACAGGTGGTTTATCGGACTATTCTTAATTTGGCGCCAATCAATGGTGGTTATGATTTAGTTTACCAAAGATGCTGCAGAAACGAGGGTATAGCTAACCTAGTAAATCCAGGAGACACAGGAATGACCATGTGGGCTGCCATTCCTGGTTCAGAAACTAATGCAGAAGGAATAAATAATTCTGCCACATTTAATAATACACCTCCAGTGGCCATGTGTCTCGGAGGTGAGTTTTTCTTTGACCATTCAGCTACGGATATAGATGGAGATTTACTGTCTTATGAATTATGTACACCATTCTTTGGTGGTGACCCAGACAATCCTGCACCTAACCCACCTGCCCCACCGTTTAATGAGGTTTTATGGGGAACAGGGTATTCTAACCAAATTCAGGTAGCTTCAGAGCCTAATTTTCAAATAGACCCAGCAACAGGACAAATGACAGGAACGCCAACTCAGCTAGGAAGGTATGCCGTGGGTATTTGCGTCAGTGAATACAGAAACGGGCAGCTCATTAACACAACTATGAGAGATTTTCAGTACCAAGTTACTAGTTGCGATCCTAACATTATAGCTGCTATTCCTAATCAAACTCAGTTTTGTGATGGGCTTTCTTTTCAATTCGAGAATGAATCGTTTAATGCAAGTTCATTCTTTTGGGATTTCGGTGACCTCAACACTAGTCAGGACACATCATCTATAAATTCTCCTTTTTATGCTTACTCAGTAGAAGGTGAATATGAAGTAACTTTAATAGCGAATCCTACTTGGCCTTGCGCTGATACGACAAGTAATTTCTATAATGCCTACCCTCCAGTAGAAGCCATAATAGAAAGCGTCACATTTGAGTGCAACAATGGCTCTTCTGAGTATACCTTTATAGGGTCAGATAATTATGACCCAGGGTCTGAATTCGTCTGGAGTTTTACTCCAGAATTTGATAATGAAACTTTCAATAACTCCGAATTAACTCAAAACGCTCCTGAATCAGGAGATTACGTTTTATCTTACACGGTTACTGAGAATGGCTGTGCTGCTACTGAAACCTATAACTTGTCGGTTCCACTAGAGCCTGAAGCGATTTTAAACAGCCAAACTTTATTTTGTGATGGGTTTACATTTGATTTTGAGAATGAATCAACAAATGGAGAACTATTTTCATGGGACTTTGGGGTAATTGGCTCAGACAATGATGTTAGTGGAGTCTTCGAGCCCTCATTCACCTTCCCGGACTCAGGAGACTACACAGTAAATTTAGAGGTCTTTAGTCAGAACACCTGCCCAGACGCAGCATCGTCAACTTATTCAATTCAAGGATTGCTAAACCCCTTTTTCACATCCCCAGACCCTCAATGCTTTAATGGTCACAGCTTTGACTTTCAGGCTTCAGGGTTTGACTCCCAAGCCCCAACAATAGATTGGAACTTCGGCCTAAACGCTTCTCCTACTGGCTCTGAACAGCCTACTGTCAACAATGTAACGTGGAGTTCTCCTGGTAATTACCAAGTAGATCTAGCCATCTCAGAAAACAATTGCACGAAAGTAATTAGTCAAAATATTTCTATAGTAGCCAATCCTATCCCTGACTTTTTCCTTTTTGGAGATGAAGGCTGCCCTCCACTTACGGTCAATTTCTTCAATGCTTCAGAATCTGAAGTTCCACTAATGTACACTTGGGATTTTGGTGATGGACAATCATCAGAAGAAGTAAATCCCATTCATCAATATAGTGCTCCTGGAGTCTATGACGTTTCACTAGTAGTTACCTCTAGCACTGGATGCTCAGATGAAGTTAATGTTTCTTATCAAGATATAATAAACGTATACCCTACTCCGACCGCTGGATTCGAATCTGATCTATATACTGTTTCATACCTAGAGCCTACAGTAAACATCACAAACACCAGTGCTGGTGAAACCTCCTGTTTTTATGATTTTGGAGATGGCGCTTTTACTACGGATTGTAACCCCACGCACGATTTTGAAGATGTGGGGTTTTTAGAAGTCGTTCAAACTGTCACAAACAATTTTGGCTGTTTTGATATAGCTACTGTCATGATCACTGTGGATGGGCATTTATTTTACGCTCCCAATACATTCACGCCAAATAATGACGGTCTAAATGAAATATTTAAACCCCTAGTTGTAGGCGTCTCTAAATATGAATTTAGAATCTTTAATAGATGGGGAGAAGTTATATTCGAAACAGAAGACCACAATCAAGGGTGGAATGGCTCTGTAAATAGAGGGTCAAGTTACGCCCCTAACGGCACATATACTTATCAAGTAATAGTTAATGACTTTACTGGCTATCCTCACGAATACAATGGCCATGTTACCTTAACCAGATAATCCCCTTACCACTATTAATTTGTACAATTTTATTGGATTCTCATAAATTTTTCTACATTTGGAAACAGTAAGAACAAATTTTAAAGATTTAAACATGTCAGACGGGAACAATCAAGATGATATTTTTTCAAAAGCAGTAAGAGCTGGAAAGCGTACTTACTTTTTTGATGTGAAGACGACAAGAGGAAACGATCTATACCTCACTATTACTGAGAGTAAGAGAAAGTACGATGATGACGGTAATTTCTCTTACGAAAAGCACAAGTTATTTCTTTATAAAGAAGACTTCGATAAGTTCTCTGACGGACTAGTCGAAACTGTAGATAAAATTAAAGAGCTTCAAGCCTCAGGAAACTATTCTACAGAATCTCCAATGGATAAAGCAGAGAGTACTGAAGAAATCTCAGAAGACACTTCGACTGACGAAGAGTTTTCTGATGTGAAATTTGAAGATTTATAGAATAAAAATAATTAGTGAATATTTAAATGCTGGCTCATGCCAGCATTTTTTGTGAAATTTAAAAACTACCACTTTTGAAAGATAATAACATAGGAGACGCATTTAGACAGAGAACATGGAACGAGACTAAATCCAATGACAGTTGGTCTATATTTAAAATTATGGCTGAGCTAGTAGAGGGATATGACAGAATGCAAAAAATCGGCCCCTGTGTTTCTATTTTTGGTTCAGCTCGAACTAAACCAGACAATAAGTATTATCAAATGGCTGATGATATCGCATTTTTACTTACCAAGAAAGGATACGGGGTTATAACTGGAGGTGGTCCAGGGATTATGGAAGCCGGTAATAAAGGAGCCCAAAGAGGTGGCGGAACTTCAGTAGGACTGAACATCGACCTTCCATTTGAGCAGTCTAGTAATCCTTATGTAGATAGTAATAAGAATATCGATTTTGATTACTTCTTCGTAAGAAAAGTGATGTTCGTTAAGTATTCACAGGGGTTTATAGTAATGCCTGGTGGATTCGGAACGCTAGATGAACTCTTCGAGTCATTAACCTTAATTCAAACCCTGAAAATAGCTCGATTCCCTATTATTTTAGTGAGCAAGAGTTTCTGGGCGGGCTTAATTGACTGGATCAAGACTACCTTACTCCAAGCTGAGAATAACATTTCTGAAAAAGATTTAGACTTATTCGTTATGGTAGATACAGCTGAAGAGGCAGTTAAGGAAATAGATAATTTCTATCAGAAATATTTACTGAAGCCTAATTTCTAGAAGTTAGTTAGGATAATCAATGAGAAGTATCCCTTGATTGGTAATTGAAGCTCTAATGAAAATAGATTTTCATTTGTCTCAATCTACCAATTAGGGCATGCAACTCCACCTTTTTTTCTTTTGGAAGAACGCTTTAATTTGTCTTTACAGTACCATGGTCTGAACATGGTGTATTTAAAACTAAAATAGAAGTCTGCTCCATACGTCCTGCCTCCTCCAATTAAACCACCTAGATTATCCGTACCAAAGATTACTGAATAAATTCTTATAGCGGCTCCTACTCTTAGCTTTTGATAATTTTGAATGGTTAGCGGCAGAGCTACTTCTACCTGTCTCATCTCGTATCTAGGGGTAATAGAAAACGTACTGTTTCTTTTTACGCCTAATTTTCTTTTTCTAGAAAATCCATGGACTAAAGTAGAGTTGGCATAAAATCCTTTACCGAAGTTATAATCAAACTGGGCACTTAATGCTGTAGGCAGAGCCATTCGGTAACTGCTGTTTTCGGAATCATTAGACAAACGCAAAAGCTCTTCATTTATCAATGCATCTATCTCAGCTAAGCCCTCTGGGTCAGCGCCACCATAACCTTCCCAAACTACAGAATCTTCGATGCTAAACTCTCTATAAAAGCCGTTCTTCATCCTTACTCCTCCTAGATCTAAAAGACTTAACCCAAACTTGTACTGATAGTCTTTTAGCTTGCACTGACCTACCGCATGAGGCAGATAACGCTGTGCACTCTTCTTCATTTTCTTATAATTAAACCCTAGGTCTAAACCGAGTCCAGATCCATTTCCTGTAATACCAGAAGCTCCTTCCTGATCAGATGATATATTCGGAAGACCATATTCTCCTGCGAACTCAAACGAGTTTAGCACAGAATCATTTTGTACTTGATAATTCCACTTTTGTACATTTAATCCCGCGCCAGCCAATCCATTTAAATACTTTAAGTTTCCTCCTATGGTGTACATATCACGACCGCTTTGGCTTATTATATATGAAAAATTAGCTCCATATTCCAACCAAGACAGGGAGCCTAGATTTGCATTGGTAGTGGTGTATTCATTGCCCAATTGATCTTCGAAATCAAAGCCATTCGCAGCATGATTAGCTAAGTGAGCAGGAACTCCATTTACAGAGGCTACACTTCTTAGATTCATAAATAGACCCCCACCAAATTTCCCGTAAGAAACACTTAAACTTGGCCCATGAATCTGAACATCTACATAAGCCGAAAATGGAGCTCCGCCTAGGTCATATAGTGGCTCTGTTTCATTTCCTGCTGCTCCTTCTCTGGAGATAGCTAATAAGTTGTTATTAAAATAAGCATAGTCATTTAGAACATAAGTAGAAGCACCTATAATATTGAAATCTATAAATGCTTTAGAATCTGCAGAGCTCGAAGGGTTCAAAAAAATCGTATTCGTGGGCGAATAATTACTATTCGCTATTCCCATATTTTCCTGAGAATGAAGCACAAAGCATTGCAACGCTAACACGAGTAAAAAACCTATGCGTCTCACGGTTGAATTTTAATTATTTCTACGACCTTAACATCTGCCAAAATAGGCGTGTGAGGTGGAACAGTGCCATCACTAGAACCGTCTTCGCCAAACCCTAAATAGGATGGGATGATAATTCTACACGTTTCTCCTTCATTCATTTCTTTAAGAATGGACTGAATCCCTATAATCACCTGGTTAGGAGATGAAAGATTCAAATACAGAGGCTCTTCCGCAGTGATCCTATCGAAGACAGCCCCATTTAAAAAACTACAAGTATATGCTATAGCTAAATCATCTGAAGAAAGAACCTTTTCAGACGTGTTTTCTAAGGTTTTCACATAGCACAAATCACCTTTTCGGGTTAACCTACTGGTTAATCCTTCCCTTAGTATGTACTCTTCTATCAGCTCCATTTCTATGGCTAACCCTTTTCTTACTTGTGTTTCTCTGAAAGCCATATAATCGTCCTTACTCATGACTAGATTACAACCTATGTTTAAGGATACTTTTTGGGTGTCGGTGAGGATTACTCCTTCATTTATAAATTGATCTAAAATGCTGTTTTTAATCGCAGAATATCTGACTATATATTCTATGCTATCGCCTCCCACTAATTTGGATATATCACTGCTTAGTGCTTTACTCCCAAACATACTCGCATCAAAATCAGACAAAAACAAATGGCTCTTTTCTTTTAAGGCTTCACCTTTACTCACTGTTTTAGTGCTAAAGTTTATGTCTAAATAGGAAGCCTCTCCGACAGATTTATCTCCTTCACCAAACACCAGAAGCTTTTTACTAATACCCTTAGAGACATGGGTGTATTCGGAAGAGTTACATGCCGCTAATAAAATCAATATGAAAAACCCTAAAAATCTCATCTTAAAATTTTAACATCAAAAACTAAAGTAGTGTATGCTGGTATCTTATAATCATCTCCAGCTAAGCCATAAGCTAAATGTGGTGGAAGTACAGCCAATGCTCTTTCTCCCTTTCTCATGTTTTTAACCAATTCATGCAGCCCAGATTCTGCATGAGAAAAGTCTACATCCAAATCCATTACTCCTGATTTTTCACTTGAGTAAAGCGTGTCTTCAGCTAAATCTGTAATTACGTACTCCAGAAAAATTCTCTCTCCAGACTGAATGAGTTCTCCTGCTGCTTTTTCATGAATGGTGTATCTCAAACCTGATCCTGTCTGAACCATTTCTAGTTCTTTTTTTTCTAGAAAATTAGCTATAACTATCGAGTCATTTTTGATCATGGCTTTCTGCTGCTGTATGAGCAGTTCTTCCATGTTTATTTTGGCTGGAGCATCCTTAAATTTATCTTGAATATCATCCTTACAACCAAACATTAACACCACTGCTATGACTAATAAAATTCTCATTAATAATTTAATTCAGCAGTATACTTTTTTATAGTTTCTTTTACCTTACTCACCGCTTCATTAAATGAAATGAAGCATGCTCCACCGGCAGCATTTTTATGCCCACCTCCACTAAAATGTTCTCTAGCGAATGCGTTTACATCAAATTCGCCCTTACTTCTAAACGACATCTTTACGATGTTATTTCCTTCTTTTATCAATACAGCCATGTTTACGCCAGCCAATGAAAGAGCATAATTCACAAGTCCATCTGTATCACCCGGCTTATAATTAAAGCCATCTAACTCTTTTCTAGAAAGACTTATTACAGCTGCTTTACAGCCGTCTATTAGCTCTAGTTTATTACTCAGGGAATGACCGAGTAATCGAAGTTTACTTATTTCATTGGTATCGAAAGTTTGCTGATGAACATGGGCATGATTAAAGCCTGTTCTTTTCATGGCAGCTATAATCTCATGTGTTTCGGCTGTTACTGAGGGAAATCTAAATGAACCACTATCCGTCATTATACCCGTGTAGATTCCTTGGCAGATCTCTTCTGTTATCCAGTCTAAATTTTCTTCTATAGCGTGGCAAAACTGAAAAATCATTTGCCCCGTACTGCATGCTGTTACATCACTAAAATTTACCGTAAACTCATCTGGCTGTTGATGATGATCTATTAATATAAAATCAGCTTTCGCTTTCTCTAAGACTTCTTTTACATCTCCTGTTCTGTGAAGAGCGTTATAATCCAGGGCAAATATTAAATCTGCCTCTTCGATTAAACTAGTAGCCTTAATCTCTTCTCCTTCGAAAATGAAAATATCTTCAGCTCCAGGAAGCCAATTAAAAAAGCTCGGAAACGAGTTAGGTAAAATGGCCGAAACGTTTTTTCCACTGTTTTTTAAATAATGATATAATGCTAAAGCAGACCCTACAGCATCTCCGTCTGGATTTTTATGTGCTGTAACCACAATGTTTGTGGCATTATTTATGAGTGATTTAGCTTTGGTAATGTTAACTTTGTCCATAGTTGATTATTGCTACGCAAAGGTAAACCTAATACATATGATTTTTCTTACTTGTTCACTTATTTTTAGTCTCTTAACCTCTACGGGAGTAGCTACTGAAAGCGCTGATTTTCATAAATATTACTTCACTAAAATGACCATGGGAAGAAATTTCGAGGAGAATTCTTTAGAGGTTCAGTTTAGGTTCTTTTCAGATGATTTAGAAAAGGTGCTAGGAGAAGGAGATTCATTTCATGTGAGATTGGGAGATGACAGGGAGGCGGACAATGCTGATGAACTCATCTTCGATTATTTATTCGAACATGTGAGCATCTCTGGTGAAGGCTGGAATGAAGTGCAAGTAAACTACATAGGGAAAGATGTGGATAATGAAATTACGCTGGTTTATATTGAATACACCGGAATCTCTAAATGGAGTGAGGTTACTATCTCGAATTCGATTATGCTCGATTTATTCGAAGGCCAATCAAACGACATCTCCTTAATTCGAGGAAAAAAGCTAGAAACAAAAGGTACGCGCTCAGGAAAACTTACTTGTAATTTCAACCTATCTAATGACTAAAGCAGAGAAAGTTCAATATGTGATGGTGGAGCTTGAGAGACTCTATCCTGAGGTGCCCGTTCCTCTAGATCACAAAGATCCTTACACACTTCTTATAGCTGTTTTATTAAGTGCTCAATGTACTGATAAGCGGGTGAATAAAATAACACCTCTCCTGTTCGCGAAGGCGGATAATCCTTACGATATGATTAAGATGACTCAGGAAGAGATAAAGGCAATCGTTCGTCCGTGTGGACTATCTCCGATGAAGAGCAAAGGGATCTTTGGCTTAAGTCATATTCTTATAGATAAATATAACGGAGAGGTTCCTGCTTCGTTTGAAGCACTGGAAGAACTGCCTGCAGTAGGACATAAAACGGCTAGCGTTGTGATGGCTCAAGCGTTCGGTATTCCTGCATTTCCTGTAGACACGCACATTCATAGACTGATGTATCGGTGGAATTTGACCACTGGTAAAAACGTAGTGCAAACAGAAAAAGATGCCAAAAGATTATTCCCGAGAGAGTTATGGAACAAGCTACATCTTCAAATTATATTTTACGGAAGAGAATACTCCCCTGCTCGAGCTTTTTCCTTGGAGAAAGACTTCATTACAGCTGAGATTGGAAGGAAGAACCTTTCCTAATACTCGGTTCTGATTAATTGCACTGTTTATTCGACTTTTTTTTCAAGCACTGTCTAACATAAAGCCGCTAAATCAAACTCCATCATCTCTAAATGAGACCATGAATAGAGGTTTATGAAATTTAACCTTTACTTTTAGCTTCATGAAAAATACGTTTCTATTCGCTTTTTCTCTGCTTACACTTTCTGTTATTTCTGCCCAAACAGAAATTACGTTTTACACTTCCGAGGGAGATTTTGTGTTAGAGTTAGAAGATGAATTAGCCCCTATCACGGCAGGAAATTTTCTTTCTCTAGTAAACGAGGAATATTATGACGGAATTATTTTTCATAGAATAATAGATGATTTTGTAATTCAAGGAGGAGACCCTACAGGAACTGGAGCCGGTGGACCTGGTTACACTATAGAAGATGAGTTCAGTACTGAATTAAGCAATACTCTTTGGACTATTTCTATGGCTAACTCCGGACCAAACAGTGGCGGAAGTCAGTTTTTTATTAACATGAGCAATAATTCTTTTCTAGATTTTGACGAAGCTCCTTTGACTTCTATGCATCCTGTTTTCGGAAGGTTTACAAGTGGCTACATGGTAATACAAACTATAGAAAATGTACCTGTAGACTCTTCTGACAGACCGCTGACAGACGTAGTTATGGATAGCCTTAGAGTGACACAAAATGGGCCCTTGAACATCTTAGACTTCTCAGATAAAGGACTGAACATAAATGTGTATCCAAACCCTTCGCAAGGCAGCCTATTTATAAATTCACAAGATGAATTAAGTACTGAATTAACCTTAGAGGTTTACTCCATTCTAGGAAAAAAAGTACTGAGTTATGATCTCAATTCCACGTTAAACTTAATAGACGTGAGCTCCTTACCCGCAGGACATTATTCACTTAGAATCTATAAAGGTGATGCCGTCTTTATTAAAAAATTAATAATAGATTAAGAAAAATATAGACACCCCGGCTATGAGTTAGTTACAAAACCTACGGCTGTAATAATCTATTTCGAAACGGGCTTGTTCCTACCTAATCTTTCATGTGCTGACGCGAATTGACCTCCCACTATGGCTGCGAAAGTCGAAATCTCCAATGCCAGTGCAAATCCAGCTATCATTTCTGCAAATCGTTTTACTTTTCCTGTTCCAGCACACCCCATTAAATTTAGAGCTTCACTCTGAGCAGCTAAATGCGTCCCCCCTCCAACTGTTCCAACCACCAGCGTAGGAAGGTGAAGACATAAGTACAATCCACCTTTTGTTTTATCTACGGTCAATACTCCTACACTCGATTCATGGATACAAGCCAAATCCTGGCCTGTAGCCGCAAACACTCCTGCCACAACATTAGCTACGTTTAAATTATGACCTATCATACCATCCAATCTACTGATGGTAGCAGAGGCATTAAAACTAGTCATAAACGCTTCTGATGTGGTACGTAGCAACTGATTAATCTCTTCTTCCTTTAGTTCGCATTCTGCTATTACATGCGTACCTCTTCCCTGATTAATATTATAATGAGATATTTTCTTATCTGACGAACCGTTTCCTTCTATTAAGACATTTTTCAGAGGATTTCCGATTACTTTACGATAATAATCTTCTAGCCATTTAATAGTCTTATCTGTACTATTAGTAGTCATATTCTGACCCGAAGCATCACCTGTTTCGTAAATAAACTTTACATGCACACTTTTCCCAGAAACCTGTGGCTCTAATTTTATAAGCTTTCCATAATTAGAATGGGAGTCAGCCTGAGTTTTCACCAGCTGAAAGTTATCCTTCATCCATTCATTGAATATAAGCCCATCCTTTAATGAATCAAACAGAAACAGTGGACTTCTAACCATACGCTGATGAAGAATATGTGTATTCACTCCACCACATCTACTAATCACTTTAGCACCTCTATTCATACTGGCCAGTAAAGCTCCTTCTAGCGTAGCAATAGGCGCATACCTAAAATCAGTATCCCCTCCCGCAAATAGCAGAGGACCAGCCAAACCCACCGGAATCTCTACACTACCAATGTGAGATTCTATATTATTCACCAAAGACTCGGCAGGGATTTCTGACTTGGAAATATGAGCAAGAGAAAATCCAGCTTCATTTAAAAACTGAACTCTATCTTTCTTTGTGGACTCCTTAACTAAGCCCCTTCCAGGTACATTTGGGTAATCGATCATTTTATTTCTTGGTCAACTCTATTTACAAATTAGTATTTGGAGAGAAATACCGCACTACTAAAAATGAACCGAATTTCCTCCTATCGATAAGCGAGCGCAAGTTAATCAACCTCTATCGATTAATACTTCATAAATTATCTTAAGAATACGTTCTGCTTTTCTGTAGTGTAATTTGAATACAAGATCCCCAAGAATGTTTCCAATTAAAAAGAACCAACGGATAACTTAGAAAAAAGCACTGGAGAGAGAGAGAGAGAGAGAGAGAGAGAGCAGTAAAAAGTACTAGCAGACTTTCTGTTCATTAACTCAATGAATACAAATCACAACGGACCAAACTCCAGGAAGAATCTATGTAAACAGTGTATTCATATATCCAAAAGTGATGACTCATCTAGTTAAAAAAGTTCTCTCTCAGAATTTTCATCAGAAGAACGATATCTGATTATATTCACCAGAAAAAAATTAGATCACATTTCATTATGCCCGGAACAGAAAGAAAAAACATAGACTTAGGATTAGAAGTAGAAGTAGTACAGAAACACCACCAGCGTTCAGGCGAATTAACCAAAGGGCACGTAATGAAAATACTTACCAAATCTCCCAAACATCCGCATGGAATTAAAGTGATGATAGATACTGGAGTAGTGGGGAGAGTCAAGAATATTTTAGAGTGAGCACCTTTTATATCCGTTTTACAAGCTAGGTTTTTTCTCATACCCTTATCCTACTCACACAATGCTACTCTATAAAATATCAACTTTACTTTTGCGAGAAATAACAAAAACTATGAGAACACTACCACTTCTAATCCTATTGGCCCTTGTACTACTCAAATCTAAATGCTCCTCATTATTCAATTAGACTATTTAAAGAACGTACCGAAATCAATTCATGATACTTCACAGTTAAATTTGTTTACTTAAATTAAAGGCATGAAAAACATTCTTATCATAGGCGCCTCTTCAGGTATAGGAGCCCAACTCTCTAAAAACTTAGCGGCAGCTGGGCATAACGTAACTGGCACCTATAATGAAAACACCGGCTATGATGTAGTTCCCGGAGTTTCTATGCACCACCTGAATGTGATGGATGATAAGTTAGATTTGGATTTTATTCCTGAAACTATAGATGGATTGGTTTACTGTGTGGGAAGCATTAATCTAAAACCTTTTAAGAGAATCAAGCCTGAAGATTTCGCAGCTGATTTTAACTTGCAGGTGGTGGGAGCTATAAAAGTATTGCAACGCGTAACTCCTCATTTCAAAAATTCTGAAGCCCCTTCTGTAGTGTTTTTCTCTACTGTAGCTGTGCAAAATGGATTCAATTTTCACTCCCAAGTTTCTACCTCTAAAGGTGCCATAGAAGGTTTAACTAGAGCATTGGCGGCAGAATTAGCTCCGACTATTAGAGTGAACTGTATAGCTCCGTCTCTTACTCAAACCCCTATGGCCGGAAAGCTATTAGCGAACGAAGAAAAAATAGAAGCTAACGGCAAAAGACACCCCTTAGGCAGAGTAGGACAGCCAGAAGACCTAGCTCAAATGGCAGAATTCCTACTGCTAGAGAAATCTGGATGGATTACAGGTCAAGTATTCGGTGTAGATGGAGGCATGTCTGTGGTTAAGGGCTGATGCTATCATAATAGAGCATACTACAAAAAAAACAAGTGTTCTTTAGTCCATTTCTATTCAAAGTAGAACACGAAGTTCTTTGATTATGGTTTAAGAAATTACTTCAGGATATACAAAACCTTGCTCTTTATAGGAATAATTTTTTTCTCTCGAAGACAAAAATCACAATCAAAACTCATTGATAACTTAGTTCAATAGTGCTAATTCAGCATCTAATTTCCCCTCTTCACTCAGCAGTTCTTTTAACCAAACTTTACAGCTACTGAAGTCTTTAAACACGTGATTTTCGCTTACTAGTTTAGGGATAATATTCATGGCCATCATTTTTCCGCACACTTCCTCATTAGGCCCTGTGATTACAACCAGGACTCCCTGAGCTCGCAGATCTTCTAAGGAAGCTTCGAGCGCGTTAATTCCAGACTGGTCTATAAACGGCACTTTTTTCATTCGTATAACCACTACATGAAGGTCTCCTAAATCAGATAATAGATTTTTAAAGTGCGTAGCAAAACCAAAGAACATAGGACCACTCAAGTGCTTAAATACTACTTTCTCTCTTATATCATCAGGAATAGAAGTCTCGTCTTCCCAAACAGGCTCTTTTTCCTTGGCATGGCTTAAATCATATACTGTTACCTCCTCTTCGGAAAGGTCACTCATTCGCTTCATAAACACCACTGAGGCTAACACCAAACCTATTCCTACAGCTGCTATTAAATCATAGAACACAGTAACTACTAAGACTAATAGCAAAATAAATGACTCTGAGTAGTTCATTATTTTTAGCGCTCTCAGGCCTTTATAGTCTATTACGCCTATCCCTACAGTAATTAATATTCCTACTAACACCGAGGCAGGAATCATAGAAGCCAATGGTGCTAACGCTACCACTATAAGCACTAATAACATTCCCGTTATCATTCCTGAAAGGCGTGTTTTCCCTCCTGCTTGGATATTTACCACGGTTCTAATGGTGGCTCCTGCTCCAGGTAATCCTCCGAAAAATCCTGCTATCATATTCCCTATTCCTTGGCCTACCAATTCCTTGTTAGGCTTGTGCTGGGTCTTGGTCATATTATCTGCTACTACAGAAGTGAGCAGCGAATCTATAGCTCCCAGCAAGGCTAAGAAGAGTGAGAACTTGACAAAAGGCAGTAATTCAAATAAGTTAAACTCTGTAAACACCTCAAAATGAGGGAGCGGAATACCTTCAGGAATAGCGCTTATAGGATTGTAATTATCCACAAAGAAATATGCCCCTATACTTACAGCTAAAAGTGCCACCAGTGTACTCGGAACAGCAGTAGTGATTTTCTTAAACCCGAAAACGATAGCTATGGTAATGAGGCATAAAACCAGCTCTTTCCAGTCTATATTTTGCAACGCACGTGGCAAACACATCACTGAACCTAAAACAGTCTTAGAATCGTTTCTAGCGAGTATTCGTGCTTCCTTATTAATTTCTTCCTGAGTAACATTTTCCGCCCTAGAAATAGTTTCTTTAAATTCTTCCAGCACTAATATTCCATCTTCAGCTTCGTCTTTAAGTATTCTGTCTAATATAAGCTCCTCAGCATGTGGCTTAAATTTCTCCACTATTTTCATATCATCACTGGCAGAGTAACCGAAAGCCAGAGGGAGCTGAGTGAGGATGATGATCACCCCTATGCCTGTCATAAATCCTGAAATTACAGTGTATGGAATGTATTTTATATACGTTCCAGCACGCACCATTCCTAAGATTATCTGGAATACTCCAGCCAGCATAAAAACCATGAGAATTACTGGAAGTGCTTTTTCCAGGCTTCCTTCATACGCTTGAACCAACCCTCCTATTACCAGCATACTCAAAGCCGTCATTGGAGCTGTGGGCCCACTAATCTGTGTAGGCGTTCCGCCAAAAAGCGCGGCAAAGAATGCGATTAATGCTGCTCCGTAAAGGCCAGCAGCAGCGCCTAATTCTGTCTGCTCACCGAAAGCCAAGGCTAGAGGAAGCGCCACTATTCCGGCTGTCAATCCTCCAAACGCGTCACTCTTAAGATACTTAAAGTCCAACAGTTTTTTCATGGGTTTGGTTTATGTGGCCCAAAACATGGCTACCAAACGAATATACTCTACCTAAAATGAAAAGAACCTGATTAAAAGGTTTATTCTAAAAGAACAAACCATGACTTTTGAACGATAAAGTTTATTGCTCCATCTCGAAAAGCTGTAATAATCATTTGCTGTTAAAATTATTATCATGCACAATACATTTGTTAAAAGCCTCAATTCCTATTTTTGATTCTTAGTCTATTCAAATGAAACCTGAGAACTTGATAAAAGAATTTGGACTAACCGCTACAGCAATTATTGCTTTAGATGGTTATGCCAGTATTAATTATAAAGTCACCACTACCAAAGGAGACTATATTCTCAAGTATTATAAAAACCCTGAAGAGTTGGAACTTATTCAAGGGGAAATTGAGAGTATTTCTGCTGTTCAACATCAGGTAGAAATAAACCTTCCACTTCAGAAAAGTGAATTGAAAGTTCTGGATGATGGTTCTTTTATTCGATTGAGTTCTTATTTAGAAGGGATGTTTCTATATGAAGTTCCTCACACTACTGAACTCTTAGAAGACCTAGGAGAGAAAATGGCCGTGCTAAACATAGCTCAATTTTCTCTAAAAAATTCTGCTATCAAGGCTAGAAAATCTGACTGGGATTTACAGCATGCTCTCCTAAATGAACCCAAATTAGAATTTATAGAAGACAGGTTTGATAGAAACATCGTTTCCTATTTTATGGACAGGCACCTTATGCAGGTATCTTCTATCCAAGATTCTCTCCGCTCACAAATCATTCATGGTGACCTTAATGAAAACAACATTTTAGTGGATGAAAATTCGCTGATTGGACTTATCGATTTTGGAGATATTTGTCACAGCCCATTGATAAACGAAGTGGCTATAGCGCTTACTTATGTTATCCTTTTAAATCCAACTAATTGGCTGGAATCTGCTTCATCAGTTTTGAGCGGGTATGATTGTAAAAATCCATTGCAACGCCAAGAAATAGAACTCCTTTACCAACTCATAGCTTCTAGGTTATGCATAAGTGTGCTGAACTCCGCAGAAGCCAAAGCTGAGAATGGCGCTACAGAGTACATCTTACAAAACGAGAAACCTGCCTGGAAAACTCTTAGGATTTGGATACGAACCAACCCTATCATGGTCAAAAATACTTTTCTCAAGGTGTGCGGATTCTCCATAGAGAATCGAGATTCGGAGACACAACTAGCCAAGAGAAAACAGGTAGCTAGTGGCTCATTAAGCCTGAGTTATGCGGAACCGATTCACATGGTTTCTGCTGCATTTCAATACATGTTCGACTCTACAGGAAACACCTACCTAGACGCTTACAATAACATTCCTCACGTAGGACATTGCCATCCAGAGATAGCACAGGTGATTTCTGAAAAGGCACGAACGCTAAATACAAACACTCGCTATTTATACAACGAGTACACCTCCTACTCAGAGAAACTGCTGGCTAAATTTCCAGAACAATTAGACAAGGTACTTCTGGTTAATTCTGGAAGTGCTGCCAGTGACCTAGCCATAAGGATGGCTAAGACTATTACGGAGAAAAATTTTATAGCGGTGCTGGAGCATGGCTATCATGGAAATACAATGCTGGGAATAGATGCTAGCTCGTATAAATTTGATGGAAAGGGCGGAAAAGGAAAACCGGACAATGTGATAAAACTTCCTCTGCCCAAAGAATTTAGAGGAGCGCATTCCACAGGAAGAGCGTATGCGCTAGAAGCCATTTCCATTTTGGAAAAGCACATAGCGCTAGGTGAAAAACCTGCTGCATTTTTAGCAGAACCTATTTCTGGGTGTGGTGGTCAAGTGCCATTGGCTAAGGATTATTTAGTAGAGCTAAAACCGTTTTTAGAACAGCATGAAATCCTTCTAATCATAGATGAAGTCCAAACTGGTTTTGGCAGATTGGGAAGTCATTTCTGGGGGTTTGAACTGCATGGCATTGTTCCAGACCTAGTCATTTTAGGAAAACCGATGGGGAACGGACATCCTATAGGAGGTGTGATTACCCGAACGGATTTATCGGCTAAGTTTGATACAGGAATGGAGTTCTTTAGTTCCTTCGGAGGGAATCCAGTATCATGCGCTGTAGGTGAAAAAGTACTGGATATTATAGAGGCAGACGGTCTTCAGGAAAATGCTTTGGCGGTAGGGAGTTATTGGAGAGAAGAGTTAGTAGCGTTGCAACGCAAATTCTCTGTGATGGCAGATGTACGTGGATACGGAGTTTTTATAGGAGTAGAATTCTTAAACGATGACCTCACTCCTGCCACTGAACTTGCTCAGAGCATAAAAAACAAGATGAAAGAACAGTTCATACTAACTAGTACAGATGGCCCTTTCGATAATGTATTGAAAATGAAAGCGCCCTTGTGTTTCTCAAAGGATAATGTGGATGAGTTTATGGGTAAGCTTATTTCTACTCTAAGGTGTATTTACATGTAAGCTCAATACCGATAAAGAAAGCACTATATAAAACCTCTTTTTTATTCTAACCTTTTGGAAAAAGGTTCAGTTGATTTCTGGGAGAGATCGAAGTACTCAAATACAGCATTAAAAAACAGAAAAATCTTAAATGATTCAATTAGATATACAAATTTCAAGAAATCATTGAAATAAAAAAAACTGCTAAAAAGCAGTTTTTTTTATCTCTTTATTTTAATAACTAATCTTAGGATTACATTAGACTACCATAGGCCTAATTCTACAATCCTATTTTACACATAATAAAAATCCAGTTTGAGTATCTCTACCCCTTTTGATTCCCATTAATTCGACTAGTCTTCATTTTGATTATCACAGGGTTGTCCAAATAGAGTCAAAAAGATAGAAACATCAGTAGAAGTGGTAAATCCATCTCCATTTAAATCACATTGGCAGTTACCGCTAAAACAGCCATAATTTCCAAGTAAAATAGCTAAATCGGCCGTTGATCTATTTCCATCAAAGTTGAAATCCGCTAAGCAGAAAAATGGCTCTTGTGCATCTGTTCCCAAAACAGTAATCTCTTGGGAGAATGAAGTCTCGTTTCCGGCACAATCTATAGCTGACCATATTCTAGTGAAGAGGTAAGTAGGACAACAGTTAATGTCTACAGCTATATCCCCTGCTCCACTCACTGCTTGGTCTATATCCTGTGAAGAATCTATATATATACCTTCATAATAAAGCCAGCCACCCAATCCGAGGTTAGGACCAACGTTATTTGCCCCTACTCCATACTGCCATCCAACTGAGAGGTCAAAAGGAATATGAGCTATTTCTATGTATGAACCTTCAAAATCACCCCAACCTACCATATAGGCATCATTACTATCAATAATGTAATAAATCCAATCTTCGTAACTATCTCCTGCCAAGTCGTAATCATCTTTATAAATATTACCTGGAGTAGAAGACCAATCAGTCCAATTCACACCGTTAACCAAAGGGATATTGACGTGCCATCCTCCATTTGGATTAGCTTGATCATAGAAAGTTCCAGTAATAATAGCTTCTTCGCCATTCCCCATATCTTCATAAGTACTCACTTGAGAGAATACAACATTGTAATTACTTTCTCCACCAGAATTGGGTAGCCCGAATAAAGACATTGCCCAGTCAGCTTGAGCATTTAATGGCTGAACACCTTCACAATTGGTTTCGGCCTCCGGGTCGGGATTGAATCCATTAAACTCTTCTACAAACACAACCTCTACCAATTGATCACAATTATCGGTTACTGTTACTTCTGGAACCTCAGGCAATTCATCCTGACATAAAAGCTCAATTTCTGCTTCGGGTAGGTTAGTAAATTCAGGTGCAGATGTATCTACGATTGTAATCGTTTGAATACAAGAGCTCGAGTTTCCACATAGATCAGTCGCTGTCCAAGCTCTTGTAATTACCGTGATACATTCATCAGAATCTTCTGATTCAACAAATGTTAATGTCGCATCATTACAAGCATCGGTAGCAGTAGCTTCTCCATATATTGGAGATTCATCACATTCATGCTCCATGTCTTCAGGACATATAATTACAGGAGGTGTTACATCATACGTTCTTGAAACAGTGGTAG
>LAQC01000027.1:0-495 GCA_000981645.1 Cryomorphaceae bacterium ASP10-05a
TGTTTAATTAGGCACCTCCAAATTACCTCATCCCCCAAGGTCATCAAGTTGAAAAAACCACCAAAGCATTATCGAGCATTAAAATAATTTTTGTACTGCCAAATCCTCGGCACAAAAGCAACCAACAGCACTGGATAAAATAGCAGATCAGTAATAATATTCCCAGTAGAAAAAGTCATGTTATCCTCAATGATAGTGCTTTGTCCTGCACGGTGCAAAACATGCTTGTGTTTCCATTTCTTAAGAGGAAAAGGCAGATTTCGGCCTTCATCTATGAAATAGCACTTGTCCTCTGACGCTCCGTTTTCAGTTATTTCACTGATCCACTCGCCAGCTAAGGGCAGTTTTAAATGCACAAGATCACCCTTTTTGGACCCCCCAAATTCTATTAGCTGAGCACCAGGTGGCAGCAAGTATCTGAACAAATCAGCATCAAACCGATTGTTTACAGCCATTAAATCTCCAGTTACCTTTGAACGAAGTGTAATATTCATG
>LAQC01000027.1:689-1413 GCA_000981645.1 Cryomorphaceae bacterium ASP10-05a
AAATATTTGAAGGACAGATTTCCTCTTCCTCCGATGATGCAGAGGAAAAATTCGATGGCTCAGATGTCATTACAGAAAGTTCAGATTTAGAGCTGGTCTATGATGACTGGAATGATCAAGGACTGCAGATTATAGGGTTGAGGTTTGGTGGCGTGACCATCCCCGCTAATTCTAACATATCCAACGCTTATATTCAATTCACTGCAGATGGCGACAATTCTGGCAACTTAACCCTAAGCATAGTTGGAGAATCTAGCGCTAGCTCATCGCCATTCGTAGACGTTAATAGTAACATCTCCAACCGTGCGCAAACTGCTTCTAGCGTTATATGGAGCTCTATACCATCTTGGTCTGATGAACAAGTAGGAGCAGGACAAAGAACTCCTGATTTAGCGGGCATAGTTGCTGAGGTTATTAGCTCTAATGGCTGGCAGAGCGGCAGTCCTATAACCTTTGTAATTACAGGAAACGGTGATGAGGATGTCCTCAGAAAGGCATATTCCTTTGATGAAAATGCCTCTAAGTCGGCTAAACTAGTAGTAGAATACGCCTCTAATCTAGAAGTAGACTTAGTACTCGTAGAATGTATAACTCCTACAGAAAACGATTATCCCGATGCAGCCTCATCCATAGAAGTAGCTATTAGCTCCTTCGGGAATTTAACAGCAGCCGATTACACTCTATCTTATTCTGTAGACGGTGTGTTAATGGCCACCGAGCCTGG
>LAQC01000027.1:1590-17641 GCA_000981645.1 Cryomorphaceae bacterium ASP10-05a
CACAGGGAAGTTCTTGGCGCTATTGGGATGCGAATTCTAATCCAGGCACTGAGTGGAATACCAATGAATTTGATGATACATCTTGGCCAGTGGGAGTTGGTCATTTCGGCTTCGGTGAAGGAGATGAACAGATCGCGTTGACCGATGGCTTAATCAGCTACTATTTCAGAAAGAAAGTAAACGTAATAGATGAGCATCTACTAAACAAAATGTACCTGCATGTAATACATGATGAAGGAGCTATAATTTATATAAATGGGCAGGAAGTTCTTCGCTCTGAGCTAATGCCTTTAGGAACCATTAGCCATAACACTTCCGCTCGCCAGACCATAAACGAGACCATCCAAAACGACTATTTCACCTACCTCATAGACCCTAGTTACTTTGTGCCTGGAGAAAATAGCATAGCCATTTCTGTTCGGAATAGAAGCACTGCAGATGGAGACCTTTCATTTAACTGTTTTGTAACTACTCAGTTCACTTATAGTCAGGATGGCCCGTATGTTTCTTACAGTGGAGATGATATCATAGTAGAAGAAGTAACTCCAGATGGTTTGATTAGTAACACCTACGCCTCGGCAGATGGATTAGAATTAACCTGTGTACTTCCGCACATGGGCACCAGTTTTTCATTCGCCTTACAGCCAGAAATAACCATAGAACCATCTGTTTACAGCAGTACACCCTCTAAGTTTTTAGCCATATCTGATTTTGATGGCCATATAGAAGGATTGACTATGGTGTTACGCGGAGAGGGCATTATAGACGAAGACTTTAATTGGACATACGGAGATGGTCACTTGATTATAAGCGGAGATCTATTCGATAGAGGGTTTCACATAACAGAATGTATGTGGCTGCTCTATAAATTAGAAGTCGAGGCAGAGGCTCAGGGAGGTAAAATGCACCTTATCATTGGAAACCATGAAATGTTCAACCTCACAGATGATTGGAGATATGTAGAGACCAAGTATTTTAACGATGCCCACCTCATGGGAAAAAGAATGTCTGAACTTTATGATGAAAACACCGAGTTAGGGAGGTGGTTAAGATCAAAAAACATTATAGAAGAAATAGGAGGCCATGCGTTCATGCACGGAGGTATAAGTCCAGAAGTAGCCGCCTTGGACCTTACTTATGATGAGATGAACGACTATGGAAGAATAGTAATGAATGGATTGTTATGCCTTACCATTTCTTGCTCAGTGGTAAATGGAACAGATGGACTTTACTGGTATAGAGGAATGGTAGAAGAAGAATTAACACAGGAACAGGTAGATGAAATATTAGATGGTTTTGGCGTAGGCAGAGTCATATTAGGCCACACCAAGCACGGTACGATTCAGTCCTTATATGAAGACCGGGTTATAGCTATAGACATGTATCATGTAGATAATTTTGAAGATGGGTTTATGGAGGCGTTGCAATTCGAGTTAGGATGCTTTTACCTTTTCCACACAGAAGATGATGAACAAACCTACACCCTCCTTAATGAATGCGATGAAGAAGATGTGAATGTAATGGAGTTAAACGGCAAGGGTCAATTACAAATTTATCCTAACCCAAGCTCTGATACACTAAACATAGAAATGCCTGAAAATATGTCTGGAGACTACACGTACACGGTAGTGAATATTCAAGGTAAAGTAATGGGGAAGGGTAGAGTAAATAGAGACCAAACAACGATTAACGTTAAAGATTATTCCACGGGAAAGTATGTGCTAACCCTCCAGAATGGTAAAAGTCTCATTAGAGGACATTTTATATTAACGAAGTAAATTTCAGAGAATACAATCCATACCATCCTGATGGCGCAAGTTTTTAATTTACCATAGCCCAGCATAAGCTACCATGATTTACTTTAGCTATATGAGCAGAAAGCATTAACTTGACTGATAAGATGGCATAATTCACAGACACACCCAGTATGGGGTTGCATAACCATAGGACGGTCATGTATTTGAAGACGTTAGTTAGCTGGGTTCACCCGAGTATAATAACAAAGAAGACATTTTAAGATTGACAGAATGAAGGATAGAGTAAAAAGGATACCGATAGAAGGTTTAAAAGAGAATAATGAGCATTCTGATCAACAGAAGCCAGCAGGTGATGTGTCCGGTGCAGAGCTCAAACCAAAGACAAATGAAGAGCTAAATGCAGAGAAACCTGCTAGAAAAGAAAGAAGACAAGCTTCAGAAGCAGAACTTAACAATCCGCTGCATGGAGTAAAACTAGCCGAGATTTTAGAACGTCTGGTGGCACATTATGGCTGGGAGTATCTGGCTGAGCGGGTAAAAATTCGTTGTTTCAGTAATAACCCTTCAATGAAATCAAGCCTAGGATTTTTAAGAAAAACCAAATGGGCTCGCATACATGTTGAAGACGTCTATCTAGATATGTTGGAAGAACAAGAGAACTAAATTTCTCAGATAATCTACCACAGGCTTAAACTTGTCGAACCAAATCAACTCATGCGCTAATGTCAGCTAGTTGAAAAAACCACCAAAGCATCATCAAGCAGTAAAATAACTTTTATACTGCCAAACCCTCGGCAAAAATTCAACCAACAGCACAGGATAAAACAGCAAATCAGTAATCACATTTCCAGTATAAAAAGGCATGTTATCCTCAATGATAGTGCTTTGTTCTGCGCGGTGAGAAATATGTTTGTGTTTCCATTTCTTAAGAGGGAAAGGCAGCTTTCGGCCTTCATCTATGAAATAGCACTTGTTCTCTGACACTTCGTTTTCAGTTATTTCACTGACCCACTAGCCAGCTAAGGCAGTTTTAAATGTACCACATCACCCTTTTGGATCCCCCAAATTCTATTAGCTGAGCACCAGGCGGCAGTAAGTATTTGAACAAATCACTATCAAACCGATTGTTTACGGCCATTAAATCTCCAGTTACCTTTGAACGAAGTGTAATATTCATAACGACAATTAACCACTTCTACTCGAATTAGGCCTAACAAAACTCTAGTCATTCTGAATAGCTAACTTAAATCTCAGTTGAGACGAGAATTCTTGCCATTCATGTTTTTTTATTTTGATGACTCTACGGCATAGGCACATTATAGACACCTAATTTATTTCTGATGATATTCTTAACATGAAACTCTCCCGGCTCAGGGATGTCCTCATACAAGTCAAAGGTTACGCAGCGATCTGGTAATGCTTCAAAAACCATGAGAAATCGCTCACCAGCATCCAGCCATTGCCAGTTTGGGTATTGCCCCACATTATCTGAATAGACAAGCTTTGATCGTTTTCCGGTCTGGTTACAAATCAGACATGTCGATTTCCATATGCGCACAGATGTAGAAAACGAATACCAACTTCTTACTGTGACCTGCTTTTCAACATTTACCTTTTGTTCTGTTTGCAGTTCGACATTGTACTTCTTAACCTTTTCAGGTGTTGCTATTTCCATTTGTTTTGTAATAATCAGATACAAAATAACAAAAGGAGTTCGTAAAGTATTTACGGACTGTTTTTTTGTTTAGGAATTGGGCAAGCCATCCTAAATATTACTTATCATTTTCTGATATCAAATATTTTTTATTTATCTAGAGTTAAGTTCTTCCTAAACAGAGGTTATCTGAAGTTTAACTCGACTCTTATTCTTGAGAGATGTGTAAGTTGATACTATCTTTAAATACACTGTCGGCTTAATCTCTGATTTACTTTAACTTTGAAAGATCTGCACTTGGCAGTTGTCAAATTTCACTTCTTATGAAGAATCTCATTTTAGCATGCATGTTCATGGCTAGTTTAGGCGCTTTTAGCCAAATTGATGATGGGAGTATTGCTCCTGATTTCACACTTACCGATTGGTACGGGGAAACACATAACCTGTATTCCTACTTGAATGACGGTAAGACTGTTTTTCTAGAAATTTTCGCTGCGCACTGTCCGAGTTGTTGGGGTTATCATCAAACAGAACGACTGAAAAACATGTACAATTTATATGGTCCAGAAGGAACAGATGAAGTAATGGTTTTAGCGTTGGAATATGACCAATACAATACTGTTAACGCCTTTACAGGCATCGGAGAAGTATGGAATACTGCAGGAAATTGGTTGGAGGGAACACCTTATCCTCAGTTTAATGTAGAGGGAGCAGACAGAGAGGTGTTTGTAGATTTTAATGTAACGTTCTATCCTGTGGTGTACAAGATTTGTCCAGACAGAATTACAGAACGGATGAGTACATCAACTCTAGAAGACGAACTCTATGAGGAGGTGCAAGAATGCGAACCATTGTCTATTAAGAAACAAATAGAGATTTGGAGTGTTTATTTCGAGGCGGTTTCTAGAGACGTAATTGTGAATAGTTCAGCAGAACTTAGATCACTTGCCATTATAAATCTGCAAGGTCAATTGGTTAAAACCATTGATTCTATTTCTAATTCGAGGATAGATGTGAGTGAGCTTGATAATGGAATTTATTTATTCGAGTTTAAAACAGAACATGGATCAGTAGTGGAGAAGCTCAATCTGTATTAGTGTTTCGACTTTCTTACCTCCTCTGATATCAGTGCTCTGAAGTTTAAAAAAAAGTGTAGAATTAAAGAGCTTTGCAACGCAAGTAGGAATCGCTAAAACCGTTCTACAAACGAGTTAAATATGCAGAGCTAGATAAAAGTGAACTCTATGTTACAGGCTGTTAAGTAGATTAAGTGTATATTTAACACTATGTTAAATAAAAAATCTCTTCGTCTTCCTCTTTTATCAGTTTTAGTCATAGTGTCTTCCGCCTTAGGAATAGCCCAGGATGTGCAAGATGATTTTGAAGGAAATGGAACCATTGCCACTTGGTTTGGTGATGACTGTGGAATGAACATTAATTTCACCAATCCATTTCAGCAGGGAATCAACACTTCAGCCACGGTGTTGAAGTATAATGATACAGGAGGTCAATATGCCAACGTAAGGTTTGATGCGGTTAGCAATTTTGATTTCACTACCAAAAATACGTTTAGATTAAATATTTATGTCCCTTCTAGCGGAATAACTGGAGGGTCACCTAATCAAGTTTCTCTTAAACTCCAAGACGGAACACTAGACGAACCATGGATTACTCAAAGTGAAATAATAAAACCATTACAGCTAAACCAGTGGCAAGAGGTTACGTTCGATTTTGAAAATGATAACTCCAATAACCTTGATGTATCTTCCCTTCCACCCATCCAAAGAACAGATTTTAACAGAATAGTGATTCAGGTAAACGGAGAGAACAACAATGATTTAGTTCTAGCCTATCTAGATGACGTACTGTTTTATGAAACGATAAGTACTTCTCCTGTATTTGATTATCTGGTGTGGTCTGATGAATTCGAAGGCTCAGGAGCTATTAATGAATTAAACTGGTTTCACCAGACACAGATTCCTAGTATTGGAAGTTGGTATAATAATGAGCAGCAGCATTATACTGATCGTGTAGAAAACGCGTTCGTTAGTGAGGGAAATTTAAATGTAGTGGCCATTAATGAGACATTCTCAGATCAGGGCATTACCAAGCAATATACCTCTGCTAGACTAAATTCTAAATTTGCATTTACCTATGGGAAAGTAGAAGTAAGAGCCAAGCTACCGAGTGGAACAGGCACATGGCCTGCTATCTGGATGTTGGGTCAAAACATTACTGAGAACGGAGCCTATTGGCAAACCCAAGGATATGGAACCGTTCCATGGCCAGCGTGCGGTGAAGTAGACATAATGGAGCATTGGGGTTCTAACCAAAACTATGTGCAGAGCGCTATGCACACGCCTTCTAGCTCTGGAGCTACTGTGAACCATGGAGGGCAGTATTTAGCCACTGCTTCTTCAGAATTTCATGTGTACGAGATGGATTGGAATTCAGATAGAATAAGATTTAGCGTAGATGGAATAACTCATTATACGTATCATCCAGAGGTTCAGAATGCAGACACATGGCCGTTTGATGCTCCGCAGTACATTCTTTTGAACTTCGCTATTCAGGAATCTATTACCAATGCCTTTACTCAAGATGCTATGGAGATCGATTATGTGAGGGTATACCAAACGAACCCTTCCTCAGTGAATGAGGAAGTCTCATTAATAGAAATGAGTATATACCCCAATCCAACAAAAGAACTCTTAACCTTACAATTACAAGAGGGGAATCAACTTGACAAAGCTGTTTTATACAACACCCTAGGTCAAGCTCTAAAGACATTTAACACTGTTTCAATAGCATTGACAGATTTAGCTGCAGGCACTTACTTTTTAAGAGTAACGACTTCTTGGGGTGATATTACTAAACGAGTAATTAAAGAATAAGGGGGATTTTTTAAAAAAAAATCACCCTGCTTAAAGTTCATTGCTCTTGGCTCGATTGATTATCATTATCTTTAATGTCATGACTTCAATACAAGCTCGTTTCTACATTGTTTTCTCTGTGTTTTTTACTTTAATCTCTTTATCCTGTATAGCCCAGGATGTGCAGGATGATTTCGAGGGGAATGGCACCATCACCAGTTGGTTTGGAGATGCTTGTGGAATGAATAATAGTTTTTCTAACCCCGTTCAACAGGGAATAAACACATCGCCTACAGTACTAGAATACAATGATACAGGAGGGCAATATGCCAATGTGAGGTTCGATGCAGCGAGTAACTTTAATTTTGCAGTAAAGAACAGCTTCAAACTGAGTATTTACGTTTCTTCAGTTGGTATAACTGGATCAGCTCCTAATCAAATTTCACTAAAACTGCAAGATGGAACTTTGGCAGAGCCATGGGTTACTCAGAGTGAAATAATCAAGCCAATACAACTTGACCAGTGGCAGGAAGTCTCTTTTGATTTTGAAAACGATAACTTTATTAATTTAGATGGGGGCTCACTTCCCCCGATTCAAAGGACTGATTTTAATAGAATAGTGATCCAAGTGAATGGAGAGAATAACAATGATTCTGTTCTAGCCTATTTGGATGACATTTTATTTTATGAATCTGATGATACTGGAACATCGGATCCAGATCCAGTTTTTGACTACCTCGTATGGTCAGATGAATTTAATGGTTCTGGAGCTATAAATACGCTAAACTGGTTTCATCAAACTGAGATCCCTAGTTTTGGGAGTTGGTATAATGACGAGCAACAGCATTATACTGACCGAGTAGAGAATTCATTTGAAAGTGGGGGCAATTTAAATTTAACAGCTATCAACGAAATATTCGTTGATCAGGGTTTTACAAAACAGTATACGTCAGCTAGGCTGAATTCTAAATTTGCATTCACTTATGGAAAAGTAGAAGTAAGAGCCAAACTTCCATCAGGAGCCGGCACTTGGCCTGCTATATGGATGTTGGGCCAAAATATTTCGGAAGGAGGCGCCTATTGGGAGACTCAGGGTTTCGGAACCACCCCTTGGCCTGCCTGCGGTGAAGTAGATATTATGGAGCATTGGGGCACGAACCAAAATTATGTGCAGAGCGCCATGCATACACCATCTAGTTCTGGGGGAACAGTTAATCTTGGAGGACAGCTCGTACCTTCAGCTTCCACAGAATTTCATATATATACTATGGAATGGGACTCTGAAAGAATCACATTCAGCGTAGATGGAAACACACATTACACGTATAATCCACCAGTGAAGGATTCCAGTACCTGGCCTTTCGATGCTCCTCAATATCTGTTGTTGAATTTTGCCATACAGCCTGCTATTGCAGCTTCTTTCACAGAGGATGTCATGGAAGTCGATTTTGTGAGAGTTTATCAGACTAATCCAGAATTGTTTTGTCAAGGAGACATAGATAACAATGGGGCCATAGATATTATTGATCTAGGACTGCTACTGGGTGATTTTGGATGTTCGGAATTTGATTGTGCTGCTGATTTAAATAATGATGGGTCTACTAATCTGGGAGATCTTTCAATCTTCTTAATTGTATTTGGTGCTTTGTGTGATTGATGAAACGATAAAGGCTAATTCTATAACGACAGATACAGAAAGAGATAAGGTTATGGCGTTTTAAAATCCCACCTGTAAAAAACATTGAAGCTTTAGCTGTTTAGTTTACTCCGTAGGATTACTATTCTCTAGAAATAGAGACGCTATACCCGCTATTTAACTCCGTCTTTTGTGACAGAACGCTAACGACATAAAATACTGTTTATCAGTAGTTATGGTGGCTTTTGTTTCGGCTTCATGCAACTTTACACGTTTTTGTTTAGTCTCTCTACCAACCCTAACAGGTTTTTAATTACGTGTTAAGGAAAACAACTATACTTTTTTATGAAAACAAAAACACTATTCCTCACCCTTGCGCTTGCTTTATTATTCCCTTTTTTATCTTATTCACAGTCTGTCACAGTCAATATCCTTCAGAACATGTGTTTTGATGATGGCTCTGCCGAATTAATTTTAACAGACATACCTGAACCAGTAACAGTTTCTTGGCATAATACATCTACGAATGATTATTATGAAGGAATGAATCCTATCACGCTTAAAGATGGCGGCTATACAGTTACTGTTATTGATCCAGATGGATTAGAATACATAACATATACTTGGATAGGCGCTAATGTTTTTTGGTATCCGGCTTTTTGGCCGGGAAGTTTAGCTCCTTGTCCAGGAGGCACGGCTTCAGTAGAAATATTAATCCCGCAGGGGATGCCTGGCTTTGATATTTATGTAAATGATGAACTAGATGGAAGTACTCTAGATATGACTTATGAAACTAGTCCATTACCAATTGGACTGCACGATATTTACATCCTAGATGCGAATGGATGTAGATCTGGGTACTCTGGTCAGGAAACAGACTCGAGTCAAGTAGAGGTAATAGGATTTACTGATCTACTTTATGAATTGAGCTATGTAGAAACCTCCTGTGGTGTATATGCGGTATCTGCAGAATTAACAAATGAATCCGCTCCTCCTTACGTAAACTACTGGTCTTACTGGCATGATGGAGTATGGGTAGAAGAATACTCAGAAACGCTAGAAGGCATTTCCACAGGAACCAGCGTAACCTATATTTCTACAGATGCCAATGGTTGTGAAATGTCTTTCTCTGAATTTATCTCTGAACCAAATGCTCTCCAAGCTTGGGCAAGCGTAATACCCGCTAACTGTCCTAATGATGATGGAGCTATAAATATGACCGTTTATGGCGGAACAGCCCCTTACGCTTTCGAATGGAGTAATGGAGCCACTACAGAAGATATCAGTGGATTGGCTTATGGAAATTATACACTATCTGTTACAGATGTAGAAGGTTGTGCGAATCAGTTTTATAAGCACGTACCTCTTACTTCAGATGTAAATGTGTCTGGTCTGGCTACACCTCCAAACTGTGAAGAAAACATAGCAGGAGATATCAATATTGCAGCCAATGGAGGTGTAGAACCTTACATTTTTGGGTGGAGCACTGGTGAGAGTACAGAGGATATTCCGGTTGATCAGTTTGGGTACTATTATGTAAACGTAACTGATGCAGAGGGCTGTGTTAGCGGAAAATCATTTTATATTCCCATCTCTAATCCATGTTATGCTTATGTTACAGGCTCTGCATATTATGATTTAGATGGAAACTGTACTGAAAACGCAGAAGACTTCCCCATGAATAGTTATGTAACTAGTACAAATGGAAGCCCATTATACTACACTGGATCTAATTCAAATTATTACAGAAGATTTCTGTCTGACGTAGAATTAACGGCCAGTGCATCTGGTTATACATTGAATTGTCCTGCAGAAGATGTAGCCCTAGAATTTGTACCCAACCAAACATATACAGGTGTAGATTTTTATCTGCAACCTGAATCACTAGATGATGATTTATGTGTAAGCGGGTGGGGGTCTAATCCTGTACCTGGATTCGATGGATACTATCACATGTACGTTTCTAATCCAGGAACTACAGTTCAAAATACGTCTGTTACCCTAAACTACACTACACTTATAGATTTCACATTGAGTAGTCCTGCTCCATCTAGTATAGATGAAGAAAGCGGAACGGTTACTTGGGACTTAGGAACCATCAATCCCAATTCAGGAAGTACCATAAATATTTATTTTCACACAGATGCTTCTGTAGAACTAGGAGAGGAAGTAGCATTTTTAGCAGAGATTAACGGAGTTATAGCTGATGTAAACCCTGCAAATAATACCTCTGAGCTAGTACGCACTGTAGTAGGATCATACGATCCTAATGATAAGCAAGTTACCCCTTCAGGAGTAGGAGAAAATAATAGGATAGATCCACTCACAGATGAGTTGATTTATAAGGTGAGATTCCAAAACACGGGAACAGCTCCGGCAGTAAATGTGGTTATCCAGGATGAGATCGATATGAATACGTTAAATATTCAGACGTTAGAAGTATTGAACACCTCTCATGATTTAACGGATATAATGATAGATGGAAATAAAGTGTTCTTTGCATTCGAAAACATCATGCTTCCAGACAGCACTGCAGACTTAGAAGGAAGTCAGGGGTATGTGAGTTTTAAAATTGGAGTAAATCAAGGCCTAGCACTGGGGACAGTAATAGAAAATGATGCCGCCATTTATTTTGATTTTAACGAGCCTATTATCACTAATACCGCTTTGGTTACGCTAGACGAAGAAAGCGGTATACAAGAGATATCTATTGCTGAGTTGAATATTTATCCAAATCCATCTAATGGTCTATTGAATATCAGCTCATCTGTGGATATAGATCACATTCAACTGCTAGATTTGGCAGGAAGAGTTGTTTTTCAAACAACAATAAACGCGATGAACGCCCAAGTAGATATTCCATCTGCATTGGAGAATGGAGTTTATTTCCTAAAATTGAGTAGCAAGAATAGGATTACGCAAACAAAGGAATTTGTGTTAAAAAGATAATTTAAACTAGTAGAATCAGTTAAAAGTCCTGCTGCTAACTCTTGTTAGCGACAGGGCTTTTTTTATAGATAAACCTTCTTCTAAATCAATTTACATATTAAATAAAACGATGAATTTCCGCATTTGCCAACCTGAAGCTCTGCTTGATTAGGGTAGTTAAGAGATTAAACCATGAAAGCTTAGGAGTCTTTGAGAACAGTTCAGTCATAAAAAAGCCTCTGACCCAACATTAAATAGCTGAGTAAGAGGCTTTCTTAATATTATCATTTCGGTTTAACGATTAATCTAGCCAATCAAACCAGATTTGAAATGAGTTTTAATAGCACTTATTCTGTTGAAAATCAGTGCTTTTTATCAATCCATAGCTTTGCGAAGTGATTGACTCCTAACCAGGGCGTCATCCGTAAAACCTAGACCCAACTTAACCAAAAGTTTCTGTGATGCTATTTATTGTCATAGCATCATTGAGCATTAACCAATTCACATTTGAAATTCTTTCGCTTTGCAACGCTCGATTTCAAAAGCATAAAAAAAGCCTTTCTAGAATTTCCAGAAAGGCTTAAATATCATAAACAGATATATAATTTTTTTTGGAAAGCAATTAGCTCACAAAACAACACGGATATATCCAATAATTTCTTATCACATTCTAAAGGTAGCGATATATCTCTTACCCACCAAATTTAATCAACCCTTAATCCAATTCCACGATTACCTCGTTTCTTCTATTGGTCATTTCGTATGGAGCATTGTATCCAAGGAAGAAAAATTTATCGGTATAACTTATGCCTTCCTGGTCTAAAGCAGAAATAAGTTTCTGCTTGTAAGATTCTATTTTATTTGAGTCTGACCATCCACCGAAAGTAATGGCCGCTACGGTTTTAGACGGCTCCTCTTTGAAAGCGATCTCTGTAGAGTTAGGCAAAGGGAGCTCGTCCTTTCTCAATTCTTTAGGAACCATAAACATCACTGTCATAGAGTCTTCTAAAGACATAGAAACAGGAGAGGTCATAGCGATTTGTTGTTCTTTATCATTTCCTCCAAAAATGTATCCTGCTAGTACAGAAAACCCTTTACTGGAACCTTCTTTGAAGTCATTAGTTGGCAGTTTGACAGAGGTAAATAAGCGCGCTTCATACGCACGAACCTCGAAATCATCATACGCCTTCACCAAAGTATATGAATATACTTCAATATCTTTTTGACTTTTCATCGCGTACAGTTGGACGAGTACAATACCTACTATAAGTATACCTAGAATAATAAGAACTGCTTTCATGACTAAAATTTTAAATAAAAATACATGTATAATATTTGCTGATGGTCACGTTTTTAGAATGGAAGTCGCGGGAAAGCAAAAATAGGGCAGAAGGCTTACCTAAGCCCGATTAGTCTGTCAGAATCTAACTTGATGAAGATGAATAGCATGACGGTAAAGGCCATCATGGAGGAGCCACCGTAGCTAAAAAATGGCAGAGGGATTCCTATAACAGGAGCCAAACCTATGACCATTCCTATATTTATAAATACGTGCATAAAGAGAATACATGCCACCGAATAGCCGAAAATTCGGCTAAAGACCGACCGCTGCCTCTCCGCCATTATGATAAGTCTAAAAATCAGAAACGTAAACAAGGACAGCACAGTTAGTGAACCTATATAGCCCCATTCCTCACCTATGGTACAGAAGATAAAATCTGTATTTTGTTCTGGAACGAATCGAAATTTAGTAATTGCTCCTTCTCTGTATCCCTGGCCCAATAACCCTCCGTTTCCTATGGCAGTTTTACTGTTTTTTATATTCCAGTCTGCCCATGGGTCATCGTCCACAGGAAGCTGAAGTAGAATGTAAACTCTATTTCTTTGGTAGGGCTTCAGTACATCATTGATGATGAAATTCACACTGCTTATGAACCCTACTATGCTTAGAGTAATGATAGCGGTTAGACGTAGGAATTTTTTTCTTGAGCGTGGCAATGCTAGTTTTCTTACCATAAAAAACCCTACAACACCGAGTATGAGGAATACGGTAATGAGTAATGTTTGTCCAGAAAATTCTGTAGTGCCAAACGGAAGGCTATACTTCGTAGAGTTAACTATAATAGACATCACAGCTATAATGATAGAACAGATTCCTATGATTAGCGGTGTACCAGAAAGTCCCTCTCTATACATTACTAAGATAAAAGCAAAGAGGATAAGTACTGTTCCAGTGTCAGGTTGAAGCATAATTAGCCCAGCAGGAATGGCTAGAATTCCTAAGGCTATTAGCCTATGTCTTATGTTTTTTAGCGGCTCCTTTCCCTCTCCTAAAAAGTGAGCTAAGAGTAGTGCTATAGCTACCTTTGAGAACTCAGAAGGTTGAATACCAAAACTTCCTATTCCGAACCAAGACCGTGCTCCTCCTCTTACAGTACCGATGAACAGTACTAAAATCAGCATCAATACTACGGTTCCGTAAACGGGTAAACTTGCATTTCTTATAAGCGTAGAATCCGTAAGAAGAATAACGCCTCCAAGAAGTGCACTTACACAAATCCAAATGAACTGCTTTCCGTAGCTCATGTTAAAGCTAAAGATAGAATCATAGTCAGCATTATATGCCGCAGAGTAAATAGTAATCCAACCTATTAGGCAGAGCACTAGCCAGGTAATGGCTGTAGTCCAATCGATTCTATTTTGTTTTCTACTTGCCATGTACTCCTCTGAAGTCTGCTTCTAAAATTCGTTTCACTGTAAAGTCATTAGAAATCTCTCTTGTCAAGTATTTCTCTATCATAAGAGCAGAAATAGGAGCTGCCCATGTGCCACCAAATCCAGCATTTTCCACATAAACGGCTACGGCTATTTTGGGGTCTTCCTTAGGAGCAAAACACATAAATACAGAATGGTCTTCAATAGGTGATTCGTTCTGAACTGTTCCTGTTTTACCACACACAGTGATTCCCAAATGGCTGAGATTAGCTCTTCCTGCGGTTCCTCCGGACTCGTTTATTACTCGGTCCATGGCATTGCGCACCACTTCGAAATGCTTTGGCTTAACACCTACATACTGCTTTTCTGTGAAATCTGCAGGTAGTTCTGACCCTCCTACTACCTTTTTTAATAAATGAGGAGTTATGTACCATCCTTTATTGGCTATAATAGCACCAAGATTGGCCATTTGTAAAGGATTTACTTGTAGCTCACCTTCACCTATACTTACAGAATAAATCATGCTGTATGTCCATGTTGCATTGGGGTACCAGCGGTTATAAAACGCAGTGTCTGGAACTGTTCCTCTTTTGATATTAGGCACATCAGAGGTAAACTTGGTATGCAGGCCAAATCGTTTTATACGCTCATGCCACCGCTGAACTCCAGATTTCAAATCAGTAAATTGATTGTCTTGTTTGCCCTGTAGCACCATTTTTCTCATTACTTGACGGAAATAAGGATTGCAGGAATGCTTGATGGCATTTTCTAAATCATCATTAGTGTGAGGACCGTGACACCCGATGATTCCTCTATTACATTTTACCCTAGTTTGCGGAGTAATTATTCCTTCCTCTAGTGCTATGAGACTTTGAACCATTTTAAAAATAGAACCTGGTCGGTAAAGCCCATTTAACGCTCTGTTGAATAGTGGTTTTAATGTGTCTTGGCTCAGTTTGTTATATCCAGCACTTCTCTTTCTTCCTACTAGTGAATTCGGGTCGTATGTAGGGGCGCTAACCAAGGCTAGAATTTCACCAGTAGAAGGCTCTATGGCTATAATTGACCCTCTTTTATTGACCATAAGTTTTTCACCGAATGCTTGTAATTGAGCGTCTAGCGTACTTATTAAATCATTCCCAGCTAAAGGCTCTGTGTTGTCTGTGCTATTGGCTTTCCCTACCACTTTATTGAAATTGTTCACGTAAATAGCCTGCTTTCCTTTAACTCCGCGTAGCAATTTTTCATAGGATTTTTCCAGCCCACCTTTTCCCACATAATCACCTAATTGATAAAACGAACCGCTATCAGCGTTCAGTTCTTTTCTGTTTATTTCACCGAAATTACCTAGCACCAGAGCGGCAGCACTATCCGGATAATTTCGCAGTGTTCTTCTCACCGCGAAGAATCCGGGAAAATCACTCAATTCTTCTGATATGTTAAAATAATCCTCTTGGTCTACATGCTTAGCCAAGGTATGTGGGTTGAACATCTCTCTTCTAGAGCGAGCTCTATCTAGTACTTTGTCTAGTGCTTCTTTGCTTATCTCCAGCAGTTCGAGCAGACGCAGAGTATCTAGGTTGTGTATTCGCTCAGGGATTACTCTAATGTCATAGATAGGGGTATTGGCCACTAGTATTCTTCCATTTCTATCGTAAATCTCCCCTCGCGAAGGCTGAATAACTAGCTCATTTGTTGTAAGAGAAGTAGCGCGCTCTGCCCATTTATCATTCGTGATTTGCAGAGTGAATAATTTCACAGCAAAGGTGATAATGATAAAAAGGATAAGTCCTAGAATGGCGTACCGTCTGTTCTGTAAACTATTCATTCTATCGTTTCTTTTGATATACTATAAACTGATAAATCAGGGCGAGTATAAGACTGAACGCTGCACTTAAAACTATAGTAAGTAAGGTGCTGAAGAAATTACTCCACGCGAGTTTTTCTAAGAAGAAAAGAAATAAATGATGGATAAAGATTAGGATAGAACCATAGACTAAAAACCAGTTCAAGCCTTGGTCTCTTAACGTAGGCTCGCTATTAAAATCGTAACCATCCCTGGGGCTTAGAGATCTGGTTAATCTAGGTTTAAAGTAGGCTATGCTTGTAGAGGCAAACGCATGAAGCCCTTCTGTGTCTATGCTGAAATCTACGAGTAAGCCTATTAGAAATCCTAAGCAGATAGAAATCCAAGTCGGAGTTTCGAAAGGAAGCAATAGTATAAACACGATATAAATCTGAGGAAGAATAAATGAATTGGCTACTCCTAAGTTCTCCAAATTATTCAGGATTAACACTTGCAAAAGCAACAGTAGAAAAAAGCGAATGATATTTCTAATGATTATAGGCATTACACTCCTTCGGGGTTTTGGTTAGATTCTAGTTGTTGTTGTTCTAATCTAAAGACATTAGATATTACCATTACATCTAGCACCTTAGTGAAATCTGTTTTTAGCTCTATGGTGATATTTAGTACATCACCCATTGG
>LAQC01000027.1:17739-18649 GCA_000981645.1 Cryomorphaceae bacterium ASP10-05a
TTCATTTACTTGCGCGTAGCGGATATTGGCCCCATCCCATTGCAGAAGGCCATCCACATGATTTTTTTTAAGGCTAACCTTTAGTGCAAATTCTGCATTGATTATGGGAGTAATCAGGCTGAAATGTTTTGATACTTTAGATACTCTTCCCACAAGTCCATTTCCCATTGAAATCACTCCGTCATCTAGCTTAACACCATTGGTATAGCCCTTGTTAATGGTTATGTGGTTTTTATTGTAGCCCGTGGTTTTGTTAATTACCTTGGCCGGCCGGTAGGAGAATTGCAACGCGGTTAGAGAGTCTACGACCTCTATGGTACTATTGTTTAAACCCAATGAGTTTTCCGAGAGCTTCATTTTAGAAAGAGCGAGTTCTATTCTGAGTTCTTTATTTCTTCCTTCTAATTCCAGATAATCACTGAGAGATGATGTTCTTTCATAAACACCACCCATAAATTCGCTAGAGGAATTTAGAAAGCTATTCTGATGGTAAAATCCATTAGAAAAAAGCAGGTAAAGGCTAACTATGGAGAAGAAGATGTAGATAATAAAGTTTTTGAACCTGGATATCAGTTCTACTAAATTCTTCATGGTTTATACCGTTTTGGCTTTAATCCTTCATCAAGAATTGGAATCTGTCTAAATTTTTAAGAGCTATTCCTGTCCCGTTAGCGACAGCCTTAAGTGGGTCTTCAGCTACGTGCACTGGAAGTTTGGTCTTCGCAGAAATACGCTTGTCTAGTCCTCTAAGAAGAGCACCTCCGCCAGCTAAGTATATACCAGTTTTATAAATATCCGCAGATAGCTCTGGAGGAGTGTTTTCTAAACAGCTTAGAATGGCCTCTTCTATCTTAGCTATAGATTTATCTAATGCAGTGGCTATTTCAGTAAAAGAAACTTTAATTTCCTT
>LAQC01000027.1:18719-22453 GCA_000981645.1 Cryomorphaceae bacterium ASP10-05a
CGCCTACTTCTATTTTGATCTGCTCTGCAGTGCGCTCCCCGATCAGGATGTTATGCTGGCGCCTCATGTATTCTTCTATATCTGAGGTAAACTCATCCCCAGCCACACGTATATTCTTATCAGTAACTATTCCGCCTAAGGCGATTACGGCTATTTCAGAAGTTCCTCCTCCTATATCAATTACCATGTTCCCCATAGGCTCTTCTACATCTATACCTATACCTAGAGCGGCGGCCATAGGTTCATGAATCAAATAAACGTCTTTAGCTCCAGCGTGTTCAGCGCTGTCTTTTACTGCTCTTTTTTCTACTTCTGTAATTCCTGAGGGAATACAAATAACCATTCTGTATGACGGAGCAAAGAGTGATTTCTTTTTTCTAATCATCTTAATCATGCCTTTGATCATCTCCTCGGCATACTTGAAGTCAGCTATTACACCATCTCTAAGCGGTCTAATGGTTTTGATATTCTCATGTGTCTTACCATGCATTCGCTGAGCCATGCTACCTACAGCTACCACTTTTTGAGTCGTTCTGTCTATGGCCACTATAGAAGGTTGGTTTACCACTACTTTACCATTGTAAATGATAAGTGTGTTAGCCGTACCTAAATCTATTGCTATCTCTTGAGTAAGTAAATTGAATAATCCCATCAGCTTAAAGGGTGTGTCTTTTTTTGTCGGTTAATCCTAGTCAATAAAATTAGTGATAAAGACCGCCTAAAATAGTTTATGTAAATCCTTTATTTACATATGTTTGTTAATGATTCTAGTGTTTGAAATGGCGTGTACCTGTGAAGTACATTGCCATTTTCTCAGCGTTGCAATAGTCGATACTTAACTTGTCCTTAATACTTCCTCCAGGCTGAACTACAGCATTTACTCCTTCTTTGTGCGCTATTTCCACACAGTCTGGGAATGGAAAAAAGGCATCAGAGGCCATCACAGCTCCGTTTAAATCAAAACCAAAGGCCTTCGCTTTAGTGATGGCTTGGTTCAGCGCGTCCACTCTTGAAGTTTGTCCAGTTCCACTAGCACAAAGTTGGTTGTTTTTAGCAAATACTACCGTATTAGACTTAGTGTGTTTTACCAATTTGGCAGCAAATTCTAAATCCAGTTTTTCTTGAGATGAACAATCATTTTCTGTCGCTAATTTGCTTTCTGAAATAGAATCTTGTCTTTCATCTTTTTCCTGGAATAAATATCCGTTCAGTGCAGTTCTTACTGTGAAATTGGCAAATTCAGCTTCTTTCTGAATAAGAATCACTCTGTTCTTTTTAGACTTCAACGTTTCTAGTGCCGTTTCTTCGTAGCTAGGAGCGATTACAACTTCACAGAAAAGGGTGTTAATTTTTTCAGCAGCAGCAGCATCTATTTCTTGGTTACAGATAAGCACACCGCCAAAGGCAGAAACGGGGTCCCCTGCTAAGGCATCTTCATAGGCTTTAACTACAGAATCTCTAACTGCTAGCCCACATGCATTCGTATGTTTTAAGATGGCAAACGTAGGTTTGTCCTTTGAGAATTCATCCATTAATTGCACCGCAGCATCTACATCTAATAAATTATTATAAGAGAGTGCCTTTCCGTGGAGCTGAGTAAATAACTGATCTAAATCTCCAAAGAACGCTCCCTTCTGATGCGGGTTTTCACCATACCGCAAAGAAGTTTTTTCAGACTGACTTAGTTTTAATGCAGAAGTTTCCTCTCCATCGAAGTAAGTGAAAATAGCAGAATCATAATGACTAGAAATTTCGAATGCTCTTTTGGCTAAGAATTTTCTTTGGTCCAGAGTAGATTCAGCTCCAGATTCATCCAGCATGTTTTGTAAAAAACCATACTCATCTTTAGAAGGAACTATAACTACGTCTTTAAAGTTTTTGGCAGCAGCTCTAATTAATGAAATCCCGCCAATGTCTATCTTTTCTATGACATCCTGTTCGGCTGCTCCTGAAGCTACTGTTTTCTCAAATGGGTAAAGGTCTACTATCACCAAATCTAATTCTGGAATAGCATACTCTTCTAACTGAGCCATATCCCCTGCTAACTCTCGTCTGCTCAAAATCCCACCAAACACCTTCGGGTGAAGTGTTTTCACTCGCCCACCTAGAATAGAAGGGTAACTGGTCAATTCTTCTACGGGCACTACTGAAATGCCTAATTCTTCTATGTAAGACTGCGTGCCTCCAGTGCTGTAGATTGTTACTCCTTGTTCTGCTAATTTCTTAGCTATAGGAGCTAATCCTTCTTTGTCAAATACCGATATGAGAGCGTTTGAGATGCGTTTGTTTTGTGCCATTTTTTTCTTCCTGCAGGTTAATGCTGCAAAGCTATTAAACCCCGTTGTTTTAACAGGCTTTTGGGTTAGAATTCCACTCTTATGTTGATAAATTAGGACGGATTTGAGATTTGTCCAGTTGAGACCTGAAATTGACAGCGGAATGTTACCGTTGAATTAACATTGATTAGGATGCCTTGTGTGTGGTGGAAAATTGGTTTACCACTACTCATGCGTACTTTTACATATTAAATTAATTAAGTGCTGAAACGATATAAAATATTCTTTCGATTATTCGGAGAGAGCATCGCTTTCGCCTATCAGGCGTTGGGGGTAAACAAGCTGCGCACATTACTTTCTCTTCTTGGGGTAACTATAGGAATATTCAGTATCATAAGCGTATTCACCTTGGTAGATTCGCTGAAGTCAGGTATAGAGGAGAGCTTTGATGTTTTGAATGATGATGTACTATTTATCCAGCAAATGCCATGGGGTCCGGAGGAAGGAGATACAGAATTCAAGTGGTGGGAATTTATTCGTAGAAAACAGCCTGCTTTAAAAGATGCCAGTAACCTGCAGAAAAGGCTGACCAAAGCAGATGCAGTGGCTTTTGCCACAGGAACATCTGGAGTGGCAGAATATAAGAATAGCAGCTATGGTTCAGCTGAAATAGCAGGAGTGAGTTTTGAGTACAATGAGGTCATTAAGTTAAATATAGCGCAGGGGAGGTATTTTACAGAAGTAGAATCAGATGGTGGAAGAAATACGGTTATCATAGGAAATGAGATAGCAGAAACACTGTTTGGTAATTTGAACCCCATAGGAAAAAGTATAAAGGTAAAGGGGCATAAAGTAAAAGTGATAGGTGTGTTTAGTAAAGAAGGAACATCCATCATAGGATCTCCATTTGATAAGTTGGTGCTAATGCCTGTGAAGCTAATCACCAGAATGGTCGATGTGAGAAATACCGATTGTCAAATCTTGGTGAAGTCCAAACCTGGGGTTTCTAATGCGGAGTTAAAAGATGAAATTATAGGGCAGTTCAGGGCCATTAGAAAGCTAAGCATAAAAAAGAAGAATGACTTCTCAGTCAATGAGGCTAGCATGCTTTCTGCGCTAGTAGATGGAGTGTTTGCTATGATTAATGCTGTAGGGTTTGTCATAGGTTTTTTTGCTATTTTGGTAGGAGGGTTCAGTATAGCTAACATCATGTTTGTATCCGTTAAAGAACGAACTAATATCATAGGAATTCAAAAAGCACTTGGAGCTAAGAACAGTTTCATTATGCTTCAGTTTTTAGCAGAATCTATTGTTTTATGTGTGTTTGGAGGAATAATAGGACTAATCCTTATGAGTATTCTAGTGCTTATTGTCAATATGTGGTCAGATAGTTTTACGCTGGTAATTTTCTGGAATAACCTAGTAATAGGAGTTGTGATTTCTGCGGTAATAGGACTG
>LAQC01000028.1:0-44940 GCA_000981645.1 Cryomorphaceae bacterium ASP10-05a
TTAGGCGGTTTTGGGTGGCAAGGTGAACGTGTTTTTGAACCTGTAAAACACTTTTCTGGTGGCGAAAAAGTACGCTTAGCCTTAGCTATGATCGCTATACAAAAACCTAACTTACTACTGTTAGACGAACCTACTAACCACTTGGATTTAGAATCTATTCAGGCGTTTAACAATGCGCTAAAAGACTTCCCTGGAACAGTAATGTTTACATGTCATGACCACCAGTTTACTCAAACTGTGGCCACTAGAATAGTAGAATTAACTCCTTACGGATGTTTAGATAAACTAATGACGTTCGATGAGTACGTTTCTAGTGATAAAATAAAAGCTCAGAAGGAAGAAATGATGCAGAGCGTTTAATCAAACTATTTAGTTAATAACATTAAAACCAGAGGTTTTATAAGTTGAAAGTCTCAATGAGTTTAGAAATATAGATCTTCAATTAACTATATTCTCGTTAGGCAAACATGCCTTTTGTTTTTTTTACGGAAAATAAGAAATCAACAAGTCTTTTAATTCACCGAAACCCAGTGCTTAGATGTCTAGGTGAGTTGTTAAGACTCTCTATATAATTAGAAGCCTTACTTTCGAAGGACAAACTCTCAGTTCCAAAACCTAATAGACAAGGGGCTTTTTTGTTATATGACCCTTGGGTCTTGTTATTTTTTAAGCTGTTTTTCAAATCAGGCATGCAATTGGCTCATTATTTGAAGTACAAACAGAATATATTCCACAAATGAAAAACATCTTATCACTTTTATCCTTTACTCTAGCGGTGCAATTTGGATTTAGCCAAATCAAATTCGAAGAGAGAATAGAATTCGAGATTAACGATGGATTTGTTTCTGAAAAATTCCATGAGATGGGAGAGGTCGGGGTAATAGTCAGTTCACGTTCATCAACCAGTTCACAAGGAAAATACAGGTGGAGATTCCAGCTTTATGATACAGAACTAGTATCGGTTTGGAGTGAAAACTTAGACATAGATAATTCCTACATTTTGGGTGAGACAGCTTCCACTGAAAACTCCCTTCATAATTTTTATAGAAATAGAAAGGGAGAATTTATAATCGTAAGTCTTGAACCATTAGACAGAGAAGTCACCGAAGTTGTGGGTGCGTTTCCTAAAAAGACGATCGTGCAGAGTATGCAGATTTTAGGTGAATATGCCTTTTTTAAGGGAGAAATAAAAGGTTCGCCATATTTGTTTGCTGTTAATTGGAGAACAGGCAAACAAAAAATAGTCCCTATCCAAATAGATAACTTTAAGAGTAAAAAAATTGTAATCAAAGATTATCAAGTATTAGAAGATGAGAGAGAAGTCTTCGTTTTTCTTCAAGTGTTCTATAAGAAAAATTTAGAGCTGCATATTATCCAATTAAATGAAGAAAGTGAAAAGACTAATCAGTATCATTTTACCGATGATATTGATAAAAATATTATGAGTATTTCAGTATCTAAGACTGATAACGGGAAATACATTTTCACGGGTACTTATAACTCATTATCTAAAAATAAAATTTCAGCAGGAGATATTTTCTCATCATTGCTAACAGGCAGAAGAGGCTCCAAGTCTGCACGAATGATGTCTTCTTCAGAAGGACTGTTTTTCTGTGAAGCTCAGAATAATGAAATCTCGTTTGTCCAATATTATAACTGGTTAGAGTTAGATAATTTTTTGAGTTACCTATCCGATAGGAAACAAGGAAGAATAGAGAAAAAGAACGAGCGTAAAAAGGCCAAAGGAAAGCAGCTTACCTATA
Source organism: Cryomorphaceae bacterium ASP10-05a (assembly GCA_000981645.1). Classification (GTDB taxonomy): domain Bacteria; phylum Bacteroidota; class Bacteroidia; order Flavobacteriales_D; family Sanyastnellaceae; genus ASP10-05a. Next base: position 1,764 of record LAQC01000028.1, read on the forward strand.
ATTACTTGATAGCCGATCATGATGTTCAGTTTGTGGAAGATGGATATGTTTTCTTAGGAGAGGCTTACTACCCTACATACAGAATGGAATATTATACGAGTTACCAGAACGGATTGCCAGTAACTCAGACCCGAACTGTATTTGATGGTTATCAATACACGCATGCAGTAGTGGCTAAATTTGGATTTAACGGAGAATTAATTTGGGATGAGACCTTTGAGATGTTTCCTGCCGAAAAACCATATCGAGTAAAACGGTTTATTTCTACCCCAGATAATTTGGAAGACGCTCTTTATATGGTGTTTTCTAGCAATGGCAGAATAATTACGAAGGCCATAAACTTCGATGGGATAGTTATAGAGAACAAAGCTTCAGAGGAAATTCTAACAGATAACCAAAACGATACGATCAAATACACGACTTCTAATCTAGATTATTGGTATGGAGATTATTTTCTCGCTTTTGGTTTTCAGAAAATAAAGAATAAGGAAGAGGCTAAAAGAAAAGATAGAAAGAGAAAAGTGTATTACATGACTAAGATATCATATTAACATGAGTTTATTATAATTGATATACATGTTGTTAAGCGTTGCAACACAAAAAAACCACTTTTCAATGAACCGATAAGATGAATGTGTGTACAGAGAATTATAATCTTTAAAAACACACAATCTCATGAATATTTTAAAAATGACGATAGCCTTTTTAGCTATCATATCTTACACATCACTCTCAGCTCAGTATAACACCAATGCTGGAAAAAACAGAGCTTACAAAGAAGAAGTTCAACAAATCGCTGTAAAGGATGATAAAGGCCAGCAGGTCTTAGATGACATCGGTAATGCAGTATTCGAAGAGAGAGTGGTAGAGGTAGCAGTACAATCCGATGCCTATGGAAATGCTGCAGGTACAGAGTATGATTTAGCTACTGATGGAGCTTTCGAAGGGAACACTATAGCGGTCCTCCATTTGTATACTGGAGAAGGCTTCGATTTCTCTAAACCCAAAGCAGCCTTAGAGGAAAAAGGGTTTTCTATCTACCGGTGGATAAACCAACCTCCAAGTCCTGAGGTTTTAAGAGAGCAGCTCAAATCTGCCAGTCAGTTGTGGGTCATAAGCGATCAGACGCAGAAATTAACAGAGGAACATGCCGAAGTAATTAAGGAGTTCTTCGATAGCGGAAAGGGACTTTACATCTGGGGAGATAATCAGCCGTATTATGCAGATGCTAATTTTTTAACCCAAAAAATATTCGGTACCACCATGAATGGAAACACACATGCCGGTGAAACTGTAGGGATCAGCGGAGAGTCAGCGAATAAATCGGGAATAGTAGACGGACATTTAATAGCTACAGGAGTATCTAATATGTATGAAGGAATAACCATAGCTACAGTAGAAGCTACTCAGGATTTAAGTCCGTTGGTTTATGGGAGCGCTGATAATCTAGTAACAGCGGTGTACGAAAAAGATGGAAAAAGAGCCATTATAGATGGAGGGTTTACCAGACTTTATTATGCATGGGATACTGCAGGGACTGGACGCTACGTTAAAAATGCGGCATCATGGTTGGTAAACTACGAGCGTTTCGGTGAGTTGGTTTATGATGAAGTTAAAGCTGAAAAGAAGAAAGATGAGAGTTTAAATATGGAGATGGATGTAATTGAAAACGAAGATTTAGGAGATGTTATTCATATGGAACTAGATAATATGATAGAGCCTGAGTTAGATTTCAATGTTAGGAATTGAATAGAAATGGGTAAACAATAAAAGACTAACCGATATAAGTTCGAGTATTTCTAAATCACTTATTTGAGGTCGAAAAAACCAGCAGAAATTTCTGCTGGTTTTTTAATTTCTAATCTATTTTATTTATGCCTCTTGAGAATTACGAGATACTATTTTCTAATTCCTAGGAAGCCAAATACTGCACCACAGATGCCACCGAATATATGTCCAAACTGAGAAACTCCATCTGCTTCAAAGCTATGGGTAATTTCACCACCTAAATAAACGAGCACGACTAGCAGGAAGGTAAAAGGAATTTCTTTATTCCTAAGATTGACTATGGAAGATAATATGATGAACATAAATACTATTCCGCTAGCTCCTATAATTCCTGTACTAAAGAGTAAGCTGTTTACTAGTCCTGTAGCCACAGCCGTAATTATAGTCATCCATAAAAGCCACTTAGCTCCATATTTCTCTTCTAAAATAGGGCCTAGAATAATTAAGAAAAGTAAATTAGAAAATAGATGCTCATAGCTGCCATGGCAGATGATGTAGGTAACCAGCCTGTAGAATTCGAAAAATCTTATAGAAGGGGATAGGCCGAGATGGTGATTTACAAATCCACCAGTAAACACATTTAGATTCAGTAGAATAACTGCAATTAAACAAAAAGTAAGCGTAAACTTTGCGTTATACGTTATTCTCCAGCCTTTAGAGGATTTATTCGCTGTCTGTTTTTCCATGAGTAGTATCGTAGTTTACTCTTCTATCGATCATCTGTAAGATGATTAAAAATAGCCCCGCCTTTATACCGAAGCTGGGAAGAATGGATTTAAGAACTACCAAAACCTCGAATTCATAAGCTGGGATTTGAGTCATGTGCCATATTCCTAGACCTACTATGATTATGTGTGCTAGTATAAATAATCCTAAAGATTTGACTATTTGAATAGACTCCAGCTTTTCGGCTAAAAATCCCACTAAGAATGAAGCCATAACAAACCCATAGAGATAGCCCGTACTAAAAGAGTATCCATGAGCTTCGTCTGGAATAAAGTAATGCAGTCCCCCTTGATGTCCAGCAAATACAGGTAGACCTATTCCTCCTAGGATAACGTATGTCAACGTAGCCAAACCACCTATTCTCCAGCCAAATATGGCCGGAACTAAACATGCGATTAACGAGCCGAATTTGACATCTACGGTCTCACTAATTGGCCAGGTTAGAGGGGAGATAACCGCTGAAACCAGTATGCCTAAGCACAGTTTAGCTATGAAATCTAATCGAACGTCTTTAGAAAAAACAATGGATTTATTGAACATTGGGCTAATCTTCTATTCGTTCATATTTATACATAAACTGACTTCCTTCCTCTAAGTTAACCGTATTATTAGAAGGATTCACATCAGCTAATCTAGAGGAAGTATCGATATCTATTTTAGCGATTTCAGAAACGGGAATGTCTAATATAAATGTATAAGTAGGATTGGTCCAAGCCCAGTCTCTCTGTACAGTCCAAGAGTCATATCCCTCTTCTTTCATTTTTTCTCCTCTCATGATTACCATAGGAATATTATGCATGTGGACAGTTCCATCTTTTTTAGTGACTACTACATCTAACGGCATAGGCATTAGCTCGTATCTCTCTAAGGTAAGAGTGGTAGAATTATCGTCTCCATTAATAGCGCTAATTCCGTAGTCAATTTTTCTAGTGGAATTTACGAAGTGCTGTAAATACCAATCTAATTCTAGTTGAGAATTCTTCTCGAAAATTCTTATGAAGTCATTTGGGTTAGGGTGGTGAAACGCCCAAGTGTTAAAGTACTCCATCATGCCAGCTCTAAAGTTTTCTTCTCCTACTATATATCTAAGTTGGTTAAGAAAGACAGAACCTTTACTATAGGCAGCAGAACCATAGGCATAATTGGTAGCATAATGATCGGCATGCGTGCTCATTGGCTCTTCAACTCCAGAATTAGCTAACCTTATATATCCCTGTAATGAGCGGTAATTATTAGGTGTTCCATCATCTCCATAAAGATGAGTCATACATTCTCCAGAAGCGAATGTGGTGAACCCTTCATCCATCCATTCATATAAGCTCTCGTTAGTAGCGAGTAAACCTTGAAACCAGCTATGTGCCATTTCGTGAGCCGTTACACCTACTAAACTGCCAATGCTTCTTTTTCCTGTGATAAGCGTAATCATAGGATATTCCATTCCGCCATCTCCACCTTGAATAATGGTGTATTGAGTATAAGGATATTTTCCGTAGTTATCAGAGAAAAACTCCATAGCCTTTACGCTGTAATCTTTAAGTTCCTTCCAGTTTTCATTTATTTCTTCATCATCTTGGTGAAAGAAGTGCAATAATGGACCGTTCTCCACTTGAGCAGTCTCATGAATATAATCTGCATCTGCAGCCCAAGCGAAATCGATTACATTCTCTGCTTTGAATTTCCAAGTATTAGTTGTTCCTGCTTCATGCTCAATGTCTTTTGAGGAATAACCGTGACCGATTTCATCTGGGTTTTGTAATACCCCAGTAGCTCCTATTAAGTAGCTAGCATCGATAGTAATGTTTACCATGAAATCACCCCAGACACCGTGAAACTCTCTTCCCACATAAGGTACAGCGTGCCATCCCATGCAGTCATATTCACACATTTTCGGGAACCATTGAGTCATACTATATCTAATGCCTTCAGTGTTTTGTCTTCCTGATCTTCTTATCTGAATAGGAACCTGCGCATCGAAAACCATTTCGAATGTAGCTTTCTTTCCCGACTTTAAAGTCTTAGGTAAGTTTACTTCCAAGACAGTTCCTTCTACATTAAAATCTACGTTTACACCATCCATTTTTAAGGAAGTGATGTTTTGAAATCCTTGCTGAGATTCGTCAAGCTGTGAAATTCTATCACCAACTCTAGAGTCGGGATCTTCTATAGTTCGAGATCTTACATCCATCATACTTCCTGGCTGGAAAGCATTAAAAAACAAATAGTAAAACACTTGGTCTAAGTCATCAGGAGAATTGTTAGTATAAACTAACTTTTGAGTTCCCGTGAATTTATGTGTCTCCACATCCATTTCGATATCCATTTCACAGGACATAGCCTGCTGCCATCGTGTAGCCTGTGCACTAGAAATAATGGAAGAGAATAGAAAAAAAGATAGTGCTATAAGTTTTAGTTTCATTTTATATAAAATTGATTCCAAATGTAATGAACTACTCAGTTTTATAAGCTCATGAGCTGCTGATATTAGTTAAATCGTTGAGTTTTTTTTCTCATACTAATACACTCATAAATGAGTTGGTTAGGTATGAGAAACATTTGGTGTATCCTTTTTTTCGTTTTCAGCGTTGCAATAGGCCTAGGAAAAATTAATCTTCTTCTCGTCAATTCCTCTTCATATAAAACGTTTTTCCTTAATCAGCCTGATTTCAAAGCAGCTAGGTTTGATTTCCCTGTAGGAGCTCCAAATGCCGTGGGTTATTATAACGCATAGAAATTCGGAGTTAATAATCACTTAGGAGACGACTGGAATGGAACTGAGTTTGGAATTAGGAGTAGGATATGCGACAGATAAAAAGGGATACTTAGATCCTACCACTTTTATAAACGGGAATAGAAAGGTGATGTGGAAAAGAGCGCCTGCTAAAGAGAAAGATTACTGAAGGTATACAGCCTCTGGTTTAGTGAAATCAACAGACACATGCTCCTTCATGTTAGTACTCAATGTCAAGCCTACTATATCTGCACGTACAGGAAATTTTCTATGGAATCTATCTACGAGAACTACTGTTTTCATACTTTTTAGCGGGTAGTCCAGTAAAAATTTAACCACATGAATGAGGGTTCTTCCTGAGTTAAGTACATCATCTACCACTATAACAGCCTTGTTTTTTAGGTCAGCTACATCTCCTGAAAATACGATAGGATTAGTCGTGGGTTTATCTTTATGAAGTTCTATGCTACAGAGCGTAGTCTTGATTTCAGAAATAGAGTCAATAAGTTCTTTCAACCTTTCGGCCATAATTAGTCCATGGTCTTTAATGCCAACTATTACGAGTTCTTTTTCTTGGTAATGGTTTTCATAAATTTCATGAGCTATCCGCTGAATTTTCTGCTTGATTTGCTTTTCGTTTAGAACTAGTAATTTATCATCAGTCATGTCTTATTTCTTTCTGAATTTCACATAAAGTTCTTTTCCCGCCCTAGGAGGAATAGAAAACTTACAGCGTTCCATTATTTCTATGTCAAATTTAGGGCTAAAAAGTTTTTCATACTCTTCTAAAGACCCTCCAAAAGGAGGCCCCGTATCTAGGGCATGGTCGAACATAACTCCAGTGAGAATTCCATTTGGTTTTAAAAGAGAATACATCTTAGTTATATACTTTTCTCTCAACTCTGGATCCAGAGCACAGAAAAACGTTTGTTCCAAGATTACATCATAAGCTCCTTCATGTTGGAAAAAGTCAGCATGGTGAATATTTTCTAGCTTAATTTTAGGAGCCCGTTTTTTTAAATTTTCTAAAGGCAGTGCGGAAAAATCTAATATGTGGATATTTTCTACTCCTAAGGATAAACCATAATCCGCCTCATGGCCATTTCCGGCACCTGGAATAAGGATTACAGAATTTTTATCCTCTAAATTAGTTAAGATATGACCTAGTGGTCCCGTATACCCTATATCCCAACCTGTAGACTTAGAATGATACCTGTTCGTCCAGTATGATTCGTCTAGTGTGCTCATTTTTTAAATAATGCGATAGATTCTATGTGTCCTGTATGAGGGAACTGATCTACCATAGACAGTTTCACTAATTCATAACCAGACTCTCTTAACGTTTCTGTATCTCTAGCTTGAGTAGCAGGATTACAACTTACATAAACAATAGTTTTAGCGTTTAAAGAAATCACTTTCTTCAATGTTTTAGGCGCTATTCCAGCTCTCGGTGGATCTAGAACGATGGTAAGTATTTCTCCATTGTACTCCGGGTGCTTTAATAAGAATTTTCCCACATCAGAAGCAAAGAACCGTACATTTTTTATTTTATTTCTTCTGGCGTTAGCTCTGGCATCTTCTATTGCACTTTCTACTATATCTACACCTACGATGTCTTTCCCAGTACCTTTGGCTAGTAGCTGAGAAATAGTTCCAGTACCACAGAACATATCCATGATAATTCCTTCACCTGTACTTTCGCCAGCATACTCTATAACCTTATTATAAAGTCTTTCTGCACATTTAGGATTGGTTTGGAAGAAACTCTGAATACTGATTTCGAACTCTAGTCCGTTTATCATTTCTACCAGTTTATAATCGCCATAAAGGATGTTCGTGTTTCCTCCATAAGGCTCCACTCTATCTCCCGTGTGATTATTAATAGTGTGTATTAAACCACCTAATCTATCTCCTAAGGTTTCTTTAAAAAGATTAACTAATCCTTTAATGTCCAGTTTTTCTATGTCTACATCAGTAGTCACTAGGTTTATGAGAAGCTTGTTAGAGTGAAAACTTTTTCTTACTTGTAAAAATCTGAAAAAACCATGCTGCTTAGGTGGGTGCCAAGCAGGTAATCCAGTAGCTATGAGCCATTCTCTGATAGTTTTCATGCTATCTTCGAACTGTTTATCGAAAATACCACTGTCTTTATCTAAGTTTTCTACTATCCACCAAGTTCCTCTTTTCTTAAAGCCAAGAGCGAAATCATCTACCTCTTCTTTAGTCTCTCTGTCATATCGAATTACAGAAAAACTGTATTCCATTTTATTTCTATAATGCCAAGCACTAGGAGAAGCGATAAACTCATCGAATAAAGACTCTATATTTTCTACATTTCCGATTTTCTTAAATAAATCAAAAGTAGTAGCCTTTTTATATTCTGTCTGATATTCTACAGGAAGCGTAATATATGGCGCTCCAGATATAGGCTGGTAATCCACAGGAACTTCCTTCTCAGAAGGAGTTACCACTTCCACGAGTTTGCATTCTGCATGAGATTTTCTACATTTATCTACACGAGCTCTCACAGTTTGACCTGGAATAGTATTCATTACGAACACCACAAATGGACCTTTTTCGGTTTCTACTCTTCCGATTCCCTTGCCACCGAAAGCCATATCGGTTATCTCTAGCTCTAGGATTTGTCCTTTCTTAAATATTCGATTTGTTCTTGCCAATTTGTTTTGAAAATAGGATTTCTTTACCTTCCCTTAGTAGGAATAATAGCGGTGCAAAGCTAAAGCTTTTAGCCGCTCTATTGAGCTCACAGAGCAAGTTCTGTTCAAGGACACTTTTTTTTGAAAACTCAGTTAAAAAGAATAATGAACAGCACTGTTCATTGCAACGCTTAATTATACCTTTACGCACACAATAGAAGTAATGATGAAAGATACTGCAGCGCTTTTCGATGAGGTTATAAAACTCAAGTGTAGAACCATATTCACGGATAAAACTAAGGATTATGGGACAGCTTGGAGAATACTTAGAGTTTCTTCTCTGACTGATCAGATATTTATTAAAGCCAGTAGGATTAGGACGTTACAGCAGTTGGGTAGCAGTAGGGTAGATGAGGGAATAGAACCTGAGTTTATAGGGATCATTAATTACTGTATTATGGCTTTAATCCAAATAGAGATGGATGGAATAGATGAGCTGGAAATAGGTGAGGAGAGAGCTACAGAATTATTCGATAAATATGCGGAAGAAGCCAAGCAGCTAATGCTAAATAAAAACCATGATTATGGTGAGGCTTGGAAGGATATGCGCGTAAGTTCATTAACTGATTTAATTCTAATGAAACTATTAAGAGTGAAGCAGATAGAGGATAATCAGGGGGCTACTCTTATTTCGGAAGGAATAGGTGCGAATTATTATGATATGTTGAACTATGCCGTTTTCTCTATGATTCACCTTTCAGCTGAAGAGCGTTAAAGACCTGTTAAAAGAAAAACAGAAGTATGATTCTATCCGTAAATTTGAATTCAAATAGCAACCCATGAAGACCACAATATTAAAATTAGCAGTTTATATTTCTAGATTAATTGTAGGATCACTTTTTATTATTAGCGGTCTAATTAAGATGAATGACTCTTTTGGATTTAGTTATAAGTTACAGGAGTATTTTAGTGAGAAGGCTTTAGGCTTTCCTGATTTGATTCCATATTCTCTAGGTATAGCAGTGTTCATATGCATAGCGGAAGTGCTGTTAGGAGTAGCCATTTTGGTATGGGCTAAGCAGAAATTATCTTCTGCACTAATATTAATATTGATTCTGTTTTTTACTTGGCTTACTTTCTACACTCATTCATGTGATCCTTTCGAAAAAGTCATAATGGAGATTGGCGGGGAGATGGTAGAAACTACGCGAGATTGTGTTACGGCTTGTGGCTGTTTCGGTAACGCTATTCCTTTGACGCCTTATCAGAGTTTCCAAAAAGATTTATTCTTGTTGATTTGGACTGTAATACTAGTAGTGTACGCTTTTTTCTTCGAGAAGAAAGAACACTTTGATTTATCCAATAAAAAGAACAAAAGAGAATACTTAATCCTATTAGCAGGGTCTCTGTTAGCGGTAGCGTTGTTTTCTCTTAAAATGCTGGATTGGTTATTCCCAGTAATATTTACCGTGATATGCCTATTTGTAGCTGAGTTTATTCGTAGAAGGAGTAATTCTGCAGCCACAGATTGGATAGTAGCTGGAGCCGTAACAGTAGTATGTTGCATTTTTGCTTACGTTACTTATGACTACTTGCCTATGAGAGATTACAGACCTTACGCCATAGGACAGAATATATCAGAGAACATGAAATCTGCTGAGGACTTAGGTTTAGACGGTCCTGTTTACGCTACAGAGTATACAGTGACTAATAAAGCGACTGGTAAGGATTCAATTATGTTATCTACTGACTGGTTAAAAGTGTATAGTACAGACTGGTTCAAGAATACCTATGAAAAAGAGATGATGTATGATGGAAGAGAGATTTTAGTTAAAGATGGATATTCTCCATTAATAGCAGATTTCGCTCCTATGGATTTCTTCGGAGACAATAAAATGGAAGAAGTATTAAATTACGAGGGGCACACGCTCATAATAGTATCCAAAGATATGTCTGAGTTAATGAAGGTAGATTCAACACCATTTGTGAGCATGTATGAGCAAGCTCAAAAGGATGGTTATAGAATGATAGCGCTAGTAAACGGAGCCACTAAGGAACAGATTATGACTTTTCAGCAGAAGAGTGGACTTAACTTCACCTTCTACTTAATGGATGATGTAGAGCTTAAAACGATTATACGTTCTAACCCCGGTCTGGTGCACATGAAGAATGCCACTATCATGAATAAATGGAGCTGGAAAGGGCTGCCTGATTACTCAGAAATTTCATTCGATTAAGTCTTGATAAATTATCTGCTAAAAAAACTAGGGTATGGCCTTCTAGTCCTATTGGGGGTGGTTAGTTTAGTGTTTTTTGTGTTTAATCTAAAACCAGGAGATCCAGCCAGGATGGTGGCAGGACAGAAGATTACTCCAGAGTTAATTCAAGCTATAGAGCGAAACTTAAACTTAGATTTACCTATAGTCCAGCGGTTTGGGATCTACTTGAATGATATAAGTCCTGTGTCTATACATAATGAAACAGATGAGTCCAGTCGAATATTCTTAGATGAATCTAAATATTCTTACACAAAACTTTTTCCTGTAGGAGGTGAGAATACCTTAGTGATAAAAGCACCATACTTAAATAGGTCCTTTCAGTCCAAAAGGAGCGTGTCTAGGATAATCTCACAGGCGCTTCCTGGCACCTTAATCCTCGCCATAGTTTCTATAGTATTTGCTTTAATTATAGGCGTTTTTGGTGGAGTGATAGCTGCACTGAATAAAGATAAGTGGATAGACAAGTTAATACTGATATTGTCGGTCATAGGCATGAGCGGACCGTCTTTTTTTATGGCCATTCTAATCGCTTGGATAGGAGGGCTACTCTGGTTTAATTCTATACCTCTTCCAATCATTCCTTTCATTATAGCTGCAGGTTTATTCGTGTACTTTTTAGTAAGAGATAATCGCAGAGAGGAGAGCTCTAAGTTATTGTCTATGAAAAGTATCAGGGCAGTAGTAAAGGCGGTTGTTATAGGATTTGGCCTGTGGTTAGGTCTTGTCTTGTTAGTTTCTATGTTTTCATTGGGAGAGTGGGTTTATTGGTCTCTTTCTCTTCCGGGAACTGGATTAGATATGACAGGAAGTTTATACAGTCTAGATGAATGGGAAGGGCTTTACTTAAATCCCAGAAACTTGATTCTGCCCGCGCTTACTTTAGGGATTAGACCACTGGGCGTAGTAGTTCAGTTGACCAGAAGTTCCCTGTTAGATGTGTTAAAACAAGATTACATCCGCACAGCTAGAGCGAAAGGGTTATCAGAGAATAAAGTGGTATATAAACATGCGCTGAGAAACGCTTTAAATCCGGTTATAACAGCGGTTTCGGGATGGTTTGCTTCTATGCTCGCAGGAGCAGTGTTTGTAGAGTTTGTGTTCGGTTGGAAAGGATTAGGGTTAGAGATTTTTAATGCCCTAGAAAAGGAAGATTTTCCAGTGGTAATGGGTGCAGTGTTAGTCATCTCATTTATGTTCGTAATACTAAATATTCTGGTAGACGTACTTTACGGATTAATAGACCCTAGAGTGAGAGTAAGAAGTTAAGCTACGATCGGAGGATTAGCAATAGATTTATTCAACATATCTAAAATTTTCTTCGAGGTGTTGTTGAAGTAGCGCTTAGTTCTATAACTGCCCACCCATTGGACACCATTAATCGCATTGGTTAAGAATATTTCATCAGCTGCCAGCAGATTTTGAGGAGTAAGGTTACACTCATAAACCTTAATGCTGTTTTCTATAGCCAGATTTATGATGTTCATTCTCATGGTTCCGCCTACACATCCTTCTGCTAATCCAGGGGTGTAAAGAACTCCATTACTCACTAGAAAAATATTGGATACCGCAGATTCTATAATTCCAAATTTCTCATTTTGGATTAAAGCCTCATCGATCATCTTTTCTTTGGCAAATAAACTGGCGTGAATGTATAACTGACAATTAAGAGTCTTGAAAATAGAGAAAGAATTAATTTGCTTCTTTAGGTCGGGGAATAGGTCTACAATTTTCCCTGTATTGTTAATCACAAAGTAATTGTCAGGTTTAGTGTCAGCCTCTATAATGTAATCTAGATTGTTCGTTTCTGGAGCATAAAAACCACTTCCTTTTCGGGTTAAGGTCACGCGAACCCTTCCTCCTTGGCTAATTCCGTTTTTATCTAAAAGTAAAAGAATTTCACTCTTGAGCAGCTCTTTGGAGAATTTCTCTGGCGTATCAATCTTATAAACCTTCAAACCGTCCATTATTCTATTAAAATGGTTTTCTAAAAAAACAGGTTCACCGTTTATGATTCTTATGCTTTCAAAAAATCCATCTCCAAATCTAAAACCTCTGTTATCAGCAGAGATACAAGGTTTGCTTTTATCTAAGAACTCTCCGTTATGGTAGATGTAATTCATTTATTAAAATACTTTTTCATGGCCTCTAGCAGAGAACCGTTCACGTCTATTTGTATGCCCGGCACACCTACTTTTTCTCCAGACTCCACATCTCTGGCTTTATCACCCACTAAAACGCATTTAGCGGGATTTAATTGGAATTTAGCCAAACCTCTTTCTACCATTAAGCTCCCTGGTTTTCTGGATAAAGAGTTACCATAATCATCATGATAAGGAGCGAAATATATTTCGTCTATTTCCACTCCAACTTTTAACGCTTCTGCTCTGAGGTGATTGTGGATTTCATAAACATTTTCTACAGGGTATAACTCCTTCGCTATTCCACCTTGATTGGTGACTAAGATGATTCTGTAATTATTCTCCTTTATTAGCTGAAAAGCTTCTAAAACATCGGGTAGAATTATGAATTCTTCTAATGATTTAGTGTAATCTCCTGGGTCGTGATTAATTACTCCATCTCTGTCTAAAAATACCGCTTTTGTCATCTTGTCACGAAGATAGATTTATTCACGCGTTGCAACGCCTAATAAATCCAAAAGAATCTATAAATCATGAGAAATCAAAAGGCTTACGAGAATAGTTCTAATTATATCCGAAATAATCCAATGAAATGGAAGTAAGATAAATTTCATAATAAAAAGGATATTACAGCTACAACAGTGGCGTAAAGGCGAATTACAATTCGCTCCGATACCTTCTCGTTACTAAATGTATGCTTCACCAAAGAATCTAGCTTCTATTAATTAGAGGCGAATTATAATTCGTCCCGCCAGCCTTCACTAAAAATCTAATTAATACTTCTATCTTCGTCACTGAATATAAATCGAAGAAATGAGCTTAGATTTTAAAGAATTCCCTGCAGACAATCCAGAAGCATGGAAGGATAGAATACTAAAAGAATTAAAAGGAAAACCTTACGAAGCTCTCGTATGGAATCATCCTGAAGGAATGCAGGTTAAGCCTAATTCTTCTAAGGGTGAGGTTGAAGAAAACACGGGTTTCCCGGGTAAATTTCCTTACCTAAGAGGAGTAAAGACAGATTCTAACGACTGGGAAATTAACCAGCTCATAACTTCTGATTCTGAGGCCAAAATGAATATAAGAGCGTTAACCGCTCTGGAAGGTGGAGCAGAGGGGCTTATTATTTCATTAAAAGAGCCTAAGGATTTAACCAAAGTTCTAAAAGGTGTTTTCTTAAACTATGCAGGACTTCACTTTGTAGATGGATTTACTCAGGAAAATGTAAGGCAGTTAGAAGAGCTGCTGGAAGAAAAGGAACTTACAGGAAAAGATATTTATGGTTCTACAGAACTTCAATTATACGACAAAGAATTAAACGTAAGAGAAGAGAATATCGCTTTAGCTAAAGGGATTTCTGAAAAGTTCCCGCGTGTAAAAGCAGTCAAAGTCAGAGGAGATTTTTACCATGATATGGGAGCCATAGCTTCTACAGAATTGGCTTTAGCGCTGAGCATAGGCCATCAGTCATTCTTAGAATTAGTAAAAGGTGGTATGACTGTGGACCAAGCTTCTGCGGCTATTAATTTCTCTATGGGAACTGGTTCTAGCTATTTTACAGAACTGGCTAAGTATAGAGTGCTTCGCCAACTGTGGGGATTGGTAGTGGATAAATACGAACCAGAGCACAGTTGTAGCAGAGCCACTTATATTCATGCGTTTTCAGGAAATTGGAACAAGACTATTTTGGACGAGGAGAATAATTTGCTTCGCACCACCACAGAAGCGATGAGCGCTGTGTTAGGTGGGGTAGATGCGGTGTGTTTGTTTCCTTTTGATGACTTGACCAAACAGCAGAGTAATTCAGGAATGAGATATGCTAGAAACATTCAGCATTTATTAAAGTCTGAGAGTTTTCTTCATCAGACGTTAGATCCTGCAGGAGGAAGTTATTACGTAGAGAATTTGACTAAGGAATTGAGAGAGAAAGCCTGGGAGAAATTCTGTAATTTTGAATCTGATGGAGGGATTATAGCATTGCAACGCTCAGGAAAAATTATGGAAATACTCAAAGCGGACGCCAAGGCTCAAAAAGAAGCCTTATCCAAGGGCCAGCTTACTATGATAGGCGTGAATAAATACAAGCCAGAGCAAACCAAGAAAGCCATAAGTGAAGACGATAGATTAGCCAAAGATTTTGAAGGATGAGAAAGCAATTTGACCAAACAGACCTAGCGGCGCTGGACCAAAACCAAGAGTTCGAGAAATTCGAAGGAATGGAGTTTCAGAGCGCAGAGAAGATTACGACCAAATCTGCATATTTCCCTGATGCTGAAGGGATGCCCGAGCATTTGAAATTTGGTGCGGGAATAGCGCCTAATTTAAGAGGGCCATACTCGAGTATGTATGCTATTAGGCCATGGACAGTAAGGCAGTACGCAGGTTTTAGTACCGCTCAAGAGTCAAATGCGTTCTATCGAAAAAATTTAGCAGCAGGGCAGAAGGGATTGTCTGTAGCCTTTGATTTGGCTACGCACAGAGGTTATGATTCTGACCATCCTAGAGTAACAGGAGATGTGGGGAAAGCAGGTGTAGCTATAGACTCGGTGTTGGATATGAAAATCCTCTTCGACCAGATCCCACTGGATAAAATGTCGGTTTCTATGACTATGAACGGAGCTGTTGTTCCCGTCATGGCATTTTACATAGTAGCTGCAGAGGAGCAGGGAGTAGATATGAAAGAGCTTTCTGGTACTATTCAGAACGATATTCTTAAGGAGTTTATGGTGCGGAATACGTATATCTATCCTCCCAAGCATTCTATGAAAATCATCGCAGATATTTTCGAATATACGTCTGAGAAAATGCCTCGATTTAATTCTATTTCTATCAGTGGATACCACATGCAGGAAGCTGGAGCTACGGCAGATATAGAGTTGGCATACACGCTGGCAGATGGATTAGAATATATCAGGGCAGGAATTAAGGCCGGGATGAACATAGACGATTTTGCACCGCGCTTGTCTTTTTTCTGGGGCATAGGCATGAATCATTTTATGGAGGTAGCCAAGATGAGAGCAGCCCGAATGCTCTGGGCTAAACTGGTGAAACAGTTCAATCCAGAGAATCCAAAAAGTATGGCTCTCAGAACGCACTGTCAAACATCGGGCTGGAGTTTAACAGAGCAAGACCCCTATAATAATGTAGCCAGAACTTGCGTAGAAGCCATGTCGGCAGTGATGGGCGGAACACAGAGTTTACATACCAATGCGCTAGATGAAGCCACAGCTTTACCTACTGACTTCTCTGCTAGAATAGCCAGAAACACGCAGCTCTATCTGCAGCATGAGACTGATATTACGAAGGCTATAGATCCGTGGGCTGGTAGTTATTATGTAGAGGCACTTACTAAGGAGATAGCGGACAAAGCTTGGGAGCATATCCAAGAAGTAGAAGAGTTAGGGGGAATGACTAAAGCCATAGAGTCTGGAATCCCTAAGCTTAGAATAGAGGAAGCAGCTGCTCGAAAACAAGCTAGAATAGATTCAGGTCAAGACCAAATTATAGGGGTAAACATCTTTGAGGTAGAAGAAGATTCAGCCGAAGATGAGCTAGAGTTTAGAGAAGTGGATAATAATGCTGTAAGAAAAGAACAGATAGAGCGTCTGCAGAAAATGAAGGCTGAGCGTGATAATGATGCGTGCAGTTTAGCGTTGCAACGTCTAGAAAAATCCGCGCAATCAGGAGAAGGGAATTTACTGGAGTTAGCTGTGGACTGTGCTAGAAAAAGAGCCAGTTTGGGAGAGATATCAGATGCTATGGAAAAAGCATTTGGTAGGTATCAGGCCAAGATACAATCGCTGAGTGGCGTATATTCGTCAGAGTTAATGGGAGATAAAGATTTTATAAAAGCCAGAGAGCTAGCAGATAAGTTCGCGGAATTGGCAGGGAGAAGACCTAGAATCATGGTAGCCAAGATGGGGCAAGATGGTCATGATAGAGGAGCCAAGGTAATAGCCACTAGTTTTGCAGACATCGGATTCGATGTGGATATAGGGCCATTGTTCCAAACTCCAGCAGAAGCTGCTAAGCAAGCCATGGAAAACGATGTGCATGTTCTAGGTGTTAGCTCTTTAGCTGCTGGTCATAAAACATTGGTTCCAGAAGTGATAGCAGAACTAGAAAAATACAACCGACCAGAAACGTTAGTAATAGTAGGAGGAGTAATCCCTAAACAAGATTATGACTATTTATATGATGCAGGCGCAGTAGGAATATTCGGTCCAGGAACTAAAATAGCCTCAGCAGCTCAAGAGATATTGGAGTTGTTAATCGAGGGGTATTCCTGAGTTAATTCAAATTTCATTCGTAATTCACTTTTGGTTTAATAATCTATTTTCTATGGCATTATAGCTAAAATTAGTATTATGATGTGTGCTTTTTTAGACGGTGTAATGTGACTATGTTTTTTTGCAGCGTAAGCTTTAGAAACAACTAAACTTATACAAACAAGATGATTAAATTATTACCCTAGGGAGCTTCTATATTGCTTTTAGCTTTAGATAATTGTGCAGGAGAAGTAGAAGGTAAGCTTGCAGTAGTGGAATTCGATGCTGTCGTTAGAAGTGTTGCATGGTATTTTTCAGATGAAGTTTTCACCAAGTGGTATATACACTATCAATTTGAAGTCTGTAGCTTCATCTAACATAGAACGTTTTATCAAGAAGTAATTTAACTAACCCTATTAAGAAATCCCAAGATTCACTATTAAGTTGATGAATATATACCTTGGGTTTATTATGCGAGATGAATTTTAACGTTCCCTAAACAAGATTAGGTGTTATCCATTTAAGTCTTGTGTAGTGGGGGTTTTCGGGCCATAAACCAGGAGAGTCTAAGCAGCTCAAACCATATTGGTGTTGTTGATAGAAGAGTATTATTGCGGTAGTTTAAACTTTATCATTGAATTGTAACTAACAAATTTACTTTTACTTGGATTAAGGCTTGTTTAATTAATTTAATTTTAGACCGTGTAATGAAACCTTACCCTTTTTGTGTCGTATAGAATGATATAAATAAATAAACCAATTAAAACAAAACTTATAGAAATCATGATTAAATTTTTACTTCAAGCATCCGCTGCGATGCTTTTTACCCTAGCTAGCCTAACTAGTACTACTCTAATAGCCCAAGATTGTGTCACATTCGAATTTCCCAATGAATCTGGAGAAGCAACATTCAATTCTGATATTGACGTGTGTGGAACAAATGTAACATGGGAAGAACCTACTGTAACAGAAGATTGTGGAGGAATAGAAGTAAGTATAGTAACGAATTACGAGCAAGGACAATTCTTCGAGGCAGGTTTTTATACCTTAACTTATCAGGCGTTTGATGAGAACGAAGTCTTACTAGGTCAATCAGAGTTTTATTTAGATGTATTTGATAATCTAGTACCTGTAGTTCAGGGAGAAGATGTTACACAAGAGAATCCTATTGATTTTCCTCAATATTTTGACGGTCCAGATGTATTGTTGTCAGGTGAATTTAGTGTATATGAGCTACCAAATTATACAGCTTTAGATAATTGTGCTGGAGAAGTAGATGGTATCGTTGAATATACTGAGCTAGATGATAACACTACACTTGTTACGTACATTTTTTCAGATGGCATTCAAGCTTCTGAGTTAGAAGTTCTGGTATATTCGAATGTACTGAATTGTGTTGTTTTCGAATTTCCTTCTGGTGAAGAAACATTCAATTCTGATGCAGACATGTGTGGAACAAATGTAACATGGGAAGAGCCTACTGTAACAAATAATTGTGAAGGAACAGAAGTAACGATTGTGACGAATTTTGATCAAGGACAATATTTCGAAGTAGGTTTTTACACTTTAATTTATCAGGCATTTGATGCGGATGGACTTTTAGTAGGTCAATCAGAGTTCTATTTAGATGTATTTGATAATCTAGTACCTGTAGTTCAGGGAGAAGATGTTACACAAGATAATCCTATTGATTTTCCTCAATATTTTGACGGTCCAGATGTGTTGTTAGAAGGCGATTATGATGTAGCTCTTTTACCGAGTTATATAGCTTTAGATAATTGTGCAGGAGAGGTTGATGGAGTGCCTGAAGTAGTGGAGTTGGATGCTGACACAAGACTTGTTACTTACATTTTTTCAGATGGAACTCAAGCTTCTGAGTTAGAAATTCTAGTATACTCTAACGTAGACTTTAGTTCTATAGCAGATGTATTGTTATCTAATGTTCAGGAAAATATAGGAATGTCTATCTTCCCTAATCCTATGACAGATCAAGCTACAGTGAAATTAAATTCTCAGTTTTCTAATAACTATTCAGTTACAGTTTATTCTATGACAGGGAAAGTTGTTTATACAGATGTATTTGTAAACGGAGACAATCAACTAAACGCTGGGTTTTTATCAAGTGGTATGTATACGATACATGTGACTTCAGGAGCTTCGTCTAGCATAGAACGTTTTATCAAGAAGTAATTTAACAAACCTTATTTAAAAATCCCAAGCCCACTAGTGGCCTTGGGATTTTTTTATACCCTATAATTTTTAGGTTTTCCTGATAAGGAATATTTACAGGATTTAGGTGTAGTATTCGGCCGAGAAATTAGGGCAGTCTCAAGCTCAATAGATATTGGAGTTGTTGATCTATATTCTTGAGTTAAGTCAAGTCTAATTTGTTCTTTGGCGTTGCGGCAAAAAGCGTGATGTATTCTTTGCATGCAATATGTTGACTAGCTAGACTCTCTTTAGGGCATATTAGTGCTTGTCTCGAGACAAAATTAAACCTACATAAATCTGACTAAATTTATAGCAAGCATCTTATTCGCGATACTATTAACTATTTCATTGGTGCCAGTTTTCTGGCTCAATGTTTACTGTAAATTACTTCTTTAATAACTAAATAGAAGTAGCTTCCTTGGCCAAAATGAACAGATCAGGAGCTTATGTGACACTCGTAAAGCCTTTAGTTAATAATGTGTGTGATTTATTTAACCGAATAAAAAGGATAAGATTCATTATTCAGTTGTACTTAGATAGGTTTATACTTTTTAGACGCTAGAAGTTTTGTCTTGGCAATTAGATAGTTAGTTTCTAGTTCAGATTTGTTAGATTTTCCATGAAAGTGAATTTCTGAAAAGTCTATCTAACAATATTAACGAACCCATTAAAGTTCTGGGTATACGAAGAGGCAGTAGTGTTAAACTGAAGAGTCCAGTTGTAGATGCTATTTTGAACGAAGTATTCTCCTTCATTTCCAAAACCTCCATTCCATCTTGATTCGCTGTAATCTTCGGATGAAAAAACGATTTCCCCGTACCGATTGAAAATTTGGAACTTGTAAGAAATAAACTCCACATTATCACCTAACTTCACTATAGGCTGGAAAACATCATTTAGGCCATCATAATTCGGGCTAAATGCACTAGGAATATAGGTTACTACAGAATTGTCTAAATAATTGATGATTAGTTCTATGTCTATATCACAACCTGTTAATTGGTTTTCACTAAAGTAGTAACTGCCTTCCTGGTCATAGATTACTCCATTAAACTCGTAGGTCTCCGCTTCTTCCAAATTAATAACTAACGTTTGATTTTCTTGAGGTACGAAAGACACATTTACTTCTGTAAGTAACTCACATCCGTTAGATGCGCCATTCTCAGAGATGAAGTTATAAGTCCCAGGTTCTGTTATTGTAACATCTTGGTATGAAATAATTCCATCTTCACACAAGAGTAGGTTGACCAAGGACTCTTCATTTGGCAATATGCCAATATTGATGTCATCAGTATTAGTTCCGCAGATATTGGCAACTTCTAAGGAAATACTTTGTGGTTCATTTATCCAAATAGAAGATGTATTCTCATCTGTGCTCCATAAATACGAATCGTAAATTCCACATTCTATCTGAACAGGAAAGTCAGCTAGGCAGTAATTAATATCTTCTCCCAAGTCCAGATTTGGAATATCTCCCAAGCTACTAATAATAAGTTCTTCAGAGACAGTGCCACAGACGTTTGAAACTTCTAAAGTTAGAGATTGGGGTTGGTTGACATATGTTTCTTGGGTAAGGTCTCCATTAGACCAGGTGTAGGAGTCGAAAACTGGAGACGAGATCAGAACGGGGAATTCAGCTTCGCAGTAAGAAACCTCTCCTCCCAGAGCTAAAATCGGAATATCGCCAGCTGATGTGATGAATATATGGCCAGAGCTTAATCCACATTGGTTCTCTACTTCTACCGAGATTACCGAAGGGGCATCTACCGAGATAAGAGGCGTTTCTTCCCCCGTGCTCCACATATAATTATCACCTTCGCTTCCGGCATCTAAAGTAAAAGGGAAATCAGCGTTGCAAAGCGAAACATCCTCTCCTAGCTCTACACTAGGAACGGTTCCAAGACTCGCGATGGTTTTTTCATCAGAAGCGGTTCCACAAGGACTAGTAACAATAATAGAAACAATTTCAGGCGAGTTAATGATCAGTTGCTGTGAATCTTCGCCTGAAGACCACAAGTAGCTGTCATAGCTTCCCGGGTTAAGAGTAATAGGAAAATCCTCATCACATACAGCTAAATACCCTCCTAAATTTACTTCTGGAGTATTTCCTGAAGAGCTGATTTCTATTTCATCATAAGAAGTTCCACATATATTAGTCACTTCTACAGAAATGGATGCTGGGGCAGCCAATTCTAAGGTTTGACCGATTTCATTATTATTCCACAAGTAGGAATTGAAACCTGCGCCAGCATCTATAAGCACTGGAAACTCGGCATCACAGAAAGACCTGTCCTCTCCTAAATCTAAATCAGGTAAATCACCTAAACTACTAATGATGATTTCATCTGTATCTGTTCCGCATGAATTGCTTACTTCTAGAGAGATAGTCTGAGGTGAGGTGAGCTCTGTTGTTTGCTCAGACGAACTATTCGACCAGTTATAGGTTTCGAAGATTCCCGCATCTAGAACCACAGGGAATTCCAAGTCACAGTAAGAAACATCCTCGCCTAAATCTAGGGACGGGAAGGTTCCTAGAGAAGTGACTGATATTTCCTCTGAAGAGCTCCCACATGCATTATTCACTTCGAGAGTAATTATGCCTGGGACAGATAGCTGCGTTGTTTGTGTCGTTTCGCTATTTCCCCATGAATATGAATCAAAACCTACGCCTGCATCCAGTGTAATAGGGAAGTCATAATCACAAAAAGCCTGATTTAGGGATAAGTCTATTTCAGGGAAATCTCCTAAGCTTGTAATGGAAATGTTATCAGAGGAAGTCCCGCATGTGTTAGTGACTTCAACACTAATTGACTGTGGAGAATCTAAAATTATGGATTGAGTTTCTTCAGCTGTTGACCATAAATATGAATCGCCGTCTTGAGCAGAAATTTCTAAAGGAAAGTCAGCTAGACAAAAAGATAAGTCGGGTCCTAACTCTAATAAAGGTAATCCTCCAATATTAGAAATAGTTAAACCATCAGTGGAAGTTCCGCAGGCGTTAGTGACTTCTAGACTTATAAATTGTGGTAGATCTAATAAAATAGAGGTCGATTCTTCTCCGGTACTCCAGAGATAGGAGTCATAAATCGTTAATGCGTCTACGGCTACTGGAAACTCACTATCGCACAAATTGAGATCTTCACCTAAATATAATTCAGGAGCATCGCCTAAAGATTCTATGATTAATTCATCATATCCGGTGCCACAGATGGTAGTAACCTCTAATCCATAAGTTCCAGGACCATTAATTGAAATAGTAGGTGTGGTTTCACTCGTAGACCAAGAGTAGGAATCAAAAATGTCATTAACTCCGATTGTCACAGGAAAATCAGCGTTGCAATATTCAGCAAATTCGGGCAGGGCTGTAATAGGGGATGAGATAGCAGCACCCAAATCATAGGTGTATGTCTCAGAACCACAGTAATTAGTAAGAGTTACTTCGTAGGTGTCTATTGAGTTGACTTCTATGTTGGGTGTCGTTTCACCTGTACTCCACATATAGGAAGTGTAATTACCAGTGGTCAAGGTTAATGGAAAGTCGTAGTTACAGCCGTCAAAAGTTTCGGGGGTTGCAAATGGTGCCGGGTCTGTAAATCCTATGAGAATAATTTCGCCTTGACCATCTTGACATAAGCCTTCAGTACTGACGCTATAGGTGCCATAAGTATCAACAGTTATGGTTTGTGTAGTTTCACCAGTATTCCACAAATAGTTTTCATATTGTGGTCCAGCATCAAGTACGAACGGAAGCTCTAATTCACAGAAGCTCAGGGTATATCCTAAAATAATAGTTTCTATAGGCTCTTCCAAGCTTATGATAGAGGTGGCAGATGCCGAACCGCAAAGAGATGGAACTTCACAAGTGTAAATACCCACTTCATTGATTTGGATAGTAGATGAAGTTTCACCTGTACTCCAGTTGTAAGGTCCTATTGAAGCAGAAGCATCTAGGGTAATAGGGAAGTCATCACAATCTACGAATTGAGCTCCTCCTATACTCAAAATATTTCCTGGCGATGAAGGAAAATTAAGAGACACATCGAAACACTGAATGAGATCTGCACTGGGGGCGCTATTAGTTATATCCTCTATACATTCATAAAGGACAGTAGTAGAATTAGAATTATTTATGATAGTAGATCCACATTCGGCATAGATTAAGTTCACTCCAGAAGAAATAATCACGGTAGAACCTGTAGCAGCATAAACCGTATATTCACTATTACCGTCTACGAGCTCCACTTGATTGTTGTTCAGCGCAAAGATATTACCTGTACCAATGCCGTTGTGCACGTATGAAGCTCCAGATTCTAACCAATAGTTGTGAAGCCCTAAACCAGAATACTCGATGTCAATATTTGAACAAACGTAATAATCATTATCGCTAGAAGGTGCGATGTTTCCACTTGTAGAAATAATGTCATATGTACTTAACATATCACTATCTGGCGAAAGCATGCACTGAGAAAGGCCAACTAATGAATAAAAGAAACTAACCATAAAAATGGATAGGAGCTTACGTGAATTGTTAGTTCGTATTCCTAAGCGTTGTGTTCTATTTGCTTCTGATGCTGGCACTATTGATTCTTATCTTTCCAAAGATAGCCAAATCAGTAGAGAATTCCTAGACCTATCAAAGGATAGGTGTGTTTTTTATTCACGCAGAATTTTTTAAAAAGTATATCCTATACCGGCAGTGATTGAATAGGACCAGTACTTTCTAATTATTTCATCTGTACTATTCAAGTTTCCAAGGGGTTTCCGCACTCTTAGCATAGTCCTGAAGTCTAGTCTATTTCTTAGCGTGCGCTTATAACCTACTCCTAAACAACTATTTATAATTAGTGCTTTAGTCTGAGCGGGCATTAAACTCCCATTGTAGTAATTGCCTTCATTTTTAGTGAGAATACCTAAAGCCAATTCCGAAGAAAGTAATAGAGATGATTTATTAGATATTGAAATTGAATATGTTAATCCGAATGGTATTTCTAAATAAGAATATGCCCTCTTTCCGTTTACATCTGAGTTTAGCTGAGTATATACTGTATCCATCATTATAACCTCCATAGAGTCTATAGTAAGCACAAAGACTGAATCTGTCGTTATACTATCGATCTCCCACATTCCATTTTCAGTATATTCATAGAAAGAAGTACTATTCACTCTAAAATGATCCAAATAAGTAATTTCTTCACCATAAGTCGCAGAACTAATTCCAGACGATAATTCTATATTTTCACTGATTTTCTTTCCTATTCTAAAATCTAATTGATTAGAAATTAATGGTTGGCTTTCTAAGTTTCCGTTAAAAGAGCTTAAACTGTTCAAGAAGCTATCTTCATTTAAAAATGATATAGAAACTCCTCCGCTCATAGAAGCGTTCCATTTACTCTCGATCGGCACAGTAATAAACTTTAGTGGTTTTTGCGAAAGACGAGCCGTTTCATTTAAACGGGATGCTTTTAGCAGAGAGTATCTCTTATTTATAAATGCCAGTTGGAAGGTTTTATTCTCTTCGTGGATTAAACCTATAGAACGACTATAAATCTGGTCGCTATTTGTGCTTCCTGAGCCTGCGGTAATTTTGGTGTCGTTAGAAATGTTTTTGTTTAACGCATCTGAATTAGTGTTAGGCGATTTGACACCTTTTTCTGTTGAATCTTCCTCCGTTTTCTCATCTCCATTATTTGATGACTTTGGAGAAGATTTCTCACTTATATTTTTGTCGTTTTGAGACTTAATTAGTTCATTATTTGATTCTGAAACTTCTGATTTAGGTCTTTTTAAACCTTCTTTTATTTCTGAAGTATTTGTCTGGTCTTCATAAGTCTTCCTATCGGTTTTGCTTTCTGCTACCAATTCTGATTGTATTCTATCCTTTGTGAGGTTACTCTGTAGTAAAGAGTGTTTATCTGATGACTTTTCTAACCCTGCTAGCCTTTCATTCTTTCCATTGGTATTGGACTCTTTAAGTTCTGTTTTATGATCAAAGTTGTTTAAACCAGTTTCTCTCTCTGTATTAATTAGAGAGGTCAAATCACTCTTTAGTCTCGGGGAGTATTCAGTTAATTGTTCACTGTTTACATCTGTTAAATAGATTATCGTACTGGCCAATACGACCGAGCCTAATAGGCCTAACAATAACCAGAAATAAATGCCCGTTCTCTCCTGAGAATTATAAGCACCAAGTTTTGCATCCATGTCTGCTTGCCATGAATCTTTGATGATGAATTCTCGAGAGTTGAGTTTATCTCTAAGCTTATCTTCTATGTTGTTTTGTTCACCCAACTTTTCTGTTTTCCGATTGGTTATATAATTCTCTTAATTTTTTTCTGGCTTGCTTTACATGCCATTTACTCGTTTCTAAACTTATTTCTAGCATTTCAGCTACTTCTTTATGGGAATAACCATCTATAGCATAGAGGTTAAATACATTACTGGTTGCTCTAGGGATTTGGTTAAGTAACGACTGAAAAAACTCTGTGGATTCAAACTCTAAATCAGCTTCTTCAGATAATCCATAAACTTCCTCAAAATCGTGGTTGGTCATTGAAAGTGTACCAGCATACTTTTTATTCTTTCTGAAGTCATCAATGGCTGTATTAACCATAATGCGCTTCATCCAAGAAATGATACTTGTAGAGGTATCTATTTTTTCAATAGTTGAAAGAACTTTTATAAACCCCTCATTTGCTAGGAAAGCAGCATCGTCCTCATTGTTTTTATACCTGAGGGCTACATTCATGAGAATTCCAAAGCACTTTTGATAGAGAGTGTTTTGGGCCTTCCGGTCTTGCTTTTTTAAAGCCTTTATGAATTTTTTATCGAGTATCAATTAAGGATGAAATAAAGAGAATGAATGACTTCAGCCATTCATTCTCTCTGCTAACTATATATTGAAATTAATTACACGCACAGTTTAAGTCAATAACTCCACCTACATAGATAGAATCAGAACCTATAACCCAACATGAATCTCCCAAATTCTGCATTAAATCTGGACAGTCAAAAGTAGGAGATGTTTCTGAGAAGCACTCACAATCAGAAGTCACTACTCCTATAAAAGTAGAACCTTGAATAGTTACCCAACACGAGTCTTCCACATTAGATAATAAATAAGGACAATCGTACATTTCATTATTTATGCTGTCTTGATTTGTAATGCATTCACAATTAGAGTCTACTATCGCATTATTACCACAGTCGTCTCCAATATTTAGCATTAAAGATGGGCAGTCATAACTGGTAGAAGTTGTGTCTGTAGAAGAAAGACAATTACAATTAGCGTCTAAGAATCCCGAAACCATAATAGTTCCATCAATGGTTGTTCCATCTTCACAGGCGTCTCCAATATTTAACTCCCAAAGTGGACACTCGAATTCTAGGTCATCATTATCACAGGAGTAAATTAAAAATGCTACTGAAAATAGAAATACAGTTCTTTTGATTAGAGTTGTCAGCGTTTTTTTCGTGTCTTCTTTCATGTCGGTAAATTTATATGTTCTCTATCTAACACGTAGTTATTGAATCCAAAAGGGTGGTGGAATATCGATTCACTTTCATTTTTTTATTTAATTGACTCATCTTCAGTTACTAATTTTAAAATTTATTCTTTTTTATTTAGCGTTGCAACGCTTGGAAGGAACCCTGTTTTCTTCCAAAGGAAAAATCATCAACAGCTCAGGATATTTAGGCAACACTTAGAGAGCGGTCTTATTCGTAACTTGCATTCGAATAAAAAACTAAGAAAATGAATTGGAACGAAGTGATTAAATATGCTACTCACGGAAATCCTGCGCCGAGCAGAAGAGAAGAAAAATCAGCAGAGGAATGGTCGAGCCAATTAACTAGCGAACAGTTTAGAATAACGCGTCAAAAAGGAACCGAAAGACCAGGTACTGGTGCGCTGTGTAGCGCCCATGATGCTGGGAAATATAGTTGTGTATGCTGTGGAGAAGAGCTTTTCGACTCTACCATAAAATTCGAGTCAGGAACAGGCTGGCCCAGTTTTACGGTTCCGATCAGAGAAAATGCCATTCAGTATGAGAAAGACACAGCCCATGGAATGGTTAGAGTAGAGGTGATGTGTAATGTGTGTGACTCCCACTTGGGGCATGTGTTTCCAGATGGCCCTGAGCCAAGTGGATTAAGATATTGCGTGAATTCAGAATCGTTAAAATTAGAAACAGATTAGGTGATAAAAGAAAATGAAGATATAAAAGCTTCGAGTTTTACTCAAGAATTACCTGAAGACCCTAGCCAGTTAAATCAGTCTAGAATAGTTGAGAAGGCTTGTTTTTCTCGAGTAAATCCCGAGAAGTTTCCCCATGGAAGTTTAGTTCATACTAACCCTCTTCTTCAGGCAGAAATGGGTTTAGAGAACTTAAACGAAAGGGAACTTTTAGCGCTTACGTTAGGAGCTCATCCAGACACAGAAGGAAAAACGTTTGCCATGTGTTATGGCGGACATCAGTTTGGACAGTGGGCTGGACAGTTGGGTGATGGAAGAGCTATAAATATAGGTGAAGTAGAAAATGAAGGAAGAGGATACGCGTTGCAAATTAAAGGATCAGGGCCTACGCCTTACAGCAGAAGAGCAGATGGGAACGCAGTTCTGAGAAGCAGCATCAGAGAATATCTGTGCAGTGAATCTATGTTTCATTTAGGAGTTCCTACTACTAGAGCTTTGAGTCTAGCGTTGAGCGGAAACAAGGTAAGAAGAGATCCCATGTATGATGGGAATCCATTGGATGAAAAAGGAGCTATTGTATGCAGAGTAGCGCCTAGTTTTATTCGGTTTGGAAACTTTCAAATCCTAGCGGCTAGAGAGGATAAAGAGAATTTAGAGAAGCTTCTGAAGTATACTATTAAGCATCATTTCCCAGAAATAGAAGGGGATCTTAAAACGCAGGCAGTCTCTCTTTTAAAAGCAGTAGCAGACAAAACCAGAGAAATGATTATTCACTGGCAGCGAGTAGGATTTGTACATGGAGTGATGAATACAGATAATATGTCTATTCACGGAGTCACTATAGATTATGGTCCTTACGGTTGGTTAGAAAACTATGATGAAGAATGGACACCCAATACTACAGATGCTCAGAACAAACGTTACGGATTTCAAAAACAGCTGAAAATCTCGCTGTGGAACCTTCTCCAATTAGCTAATGGGTTATATCCTTTAGTGGATGATGCAGCTCCGCTAGAAGATATACTGCACGAGTACGATGATTTGATAATGAAAGAGTACCATCAGATGATGTGTGCTAAGTTAGGTTTAGAAAATTGGGAAGAGACAGGAATAGGTTTTGTAAAACAACTCAGAGGATTACTGACTAAAAATCAGATTGATTATATCATGTTCTTTCGATTGTTAACTGAAGTAGATTCATATTCAGAAGAAGAAATTAAAGCATTATTAGAAAAAACCAGTTACCAGTCAGAGGAAGTACTAAAAATTCAATTGGATGAATGGGTAGAGTGGTTCAGTGAATTAAAAGAACACGTTCAGAAAGAAGGAAGTTCAAAAGAAGAGCGTGCTGTAAAGATGAATTTAGTAAATCCTAAATACGTGCTCAGAAATTACATGGCACAGTTAGCAATAGAAGCTGCAGATGAAGGAGACAATTCAGTATTGAATGAACTATTTGAGTTGTTGAAGAATCCTTATGATGAGCAGCCTAAAATGGAAAAATGGTTTGCTAAAAGACCCGATTGGGCATTAGAGAAAGTAGGGTGCTCGATGTTATCTTGTAGCTCTTAGTTTAATTGTAAATGACTGGTAATACTACTAGTTTAATTGAAAAATGAATAAATAAAAGCTCAAGTCGTATGTCTTGAGTGTAACGTATTAAGTCTTTAAAAACATGAAATTAATAGCATTCGCAGCGAGTAGCAGTAAAAGCTCTATAAATAAAAAGTTAGTGACCTATGTGGCTTCCTTATTCTCGGATATCGAATCTGAAGTACTGGACATAAACGATTTTGAAGCTCCGCTTTACAGTACCGATAAAGAAGGAGAAATAGGAATTCCAGAAGTAATTAAATCTTTTGCTCAGAAAATATCTGAGGCAGATTTAGTATTACTCTCCTTAGCAGAACATAACGGGTCATATTCTGCCGCGTTCAAAAATTTATATGATTGGGTCTCTAGAATTCCAGACAGAAAACCATTTGATGACACTCCATTGTTCTTAATGGCTACTTCACCAGGAGGTAGAGGAGGTAGTAGTGTACTAGAAATAGCTGAAGCCAGGTTTCCAAGGGATGGAGCTAAGCTGATGGCTACATTTTCATTGCCTATGTTTTATGAGGTGTTTAGTGCGGAAAATGGGATAATGAACTCAGAAAAAGCCGCTGAATTGGCAGAAAAAGTAAGTCAGTTAAAAACAGAGTTAAATAAATAAAAAGATGCCAAAAGCAGTTTGGAATGGTCAAGTCATAGCCGAAAGTAATGACACAGTGGTGGTAGAGGGGAATCATTATTTCCCAGCAGACGCGATCAAAAAAGAGTTTTACAAGGAAAGTGATATGAGTTCAATGTGCCCTTGGAAAGGAAAAGCATCTTATTACTCTTTAGAAGTAGATGGAAAAGAGAATAAGGATGCGGCATGGTATTATCCGGAAGTAACGGAGCTGGCCAAAGGAATAAAAGGAAGAGTAGCATTCTGGAAAGGGGTAGAGGTTTTGGACTAGTTTAATGGTCATTTCGACTATTGCTCAGTACAAGCGATTATAAGTGGCTAATTCTAATACTGGTTTTATTTAAAAAAGTAAATAAAAAATGAAAAATCATAGAAAAGCATATATAGCAGGGGGATGTTTCTGGGGAATGGAAGATCTTTTTAGATCCAGAAAAGGAATTACAGATACGGAAGTTGGATATCAAGGTGGGAAAAATGAAAAACCTACGTATAAAAATCATCCAGGACATGCTGAGGGAATAGAACTGACTTATGATCCCAGTGAAACCAACTTTAGAGAAATACTAGATTACTTTTTTCGAATTCATAATCCAACTACCATAGACCAGCAAGGAAATGATAGAGGGTCAAGCTATCGTTCTACGATTTTTATTCAAAACGATGAAGAACAAGAAATCGCTAAAGAGGTTATAGACATTGTAAATAGATCTGGAAGATGGGGAGGTGATGTTGTCACTACACTTGAGCCGTTTTCCACCTTTTGGACGGCAGAACTAGATCACCAGGATTACTTAGTGAAGTATCCAAATGGATATACTTGTCACTTAGAGCGGTTTGATACGTTTCTTAATGAAGCCACAGCCGCTAAGTAATGACAAATAAACTCGAAAGATTAATTGAAAACTTAAATTATGAGGGCTTAACCATTCTTCAAGTATCCACGATCTTGAAAGATGAATTTGATTTATCTATGATTAGTAAAGCGATGACTAGACTTTATAAAAGAAAAGAAATTGTACCGCCAAATATTTTTGGTAAATGTGGAATTGACCCTGAAGCGAACCCTTGTGGAGACGCTAGCGAGTACTAAGCCGCTTTTTCTGAAGGCTAATTCTTTAGAATAAATTATAGATGCAGGCGTATTAGAGGCTTCCGAGAGATGGAGCTAAAGTAGTATTCTGGAAAGGAGTGTAGGTTTCAGACTAGTTTAATGGTCATTTCGACTAGCGCTCAGCAAGAAATTATAAATTGTGAGCTCAGATTTTATTGAGGAGTTTAGTTGCTGGTTAAACTCTCATCCTGTTCATTGTTGGAACCCAGCACCCAACTGAATAATCGAATAACTCCCAAACCCATATGCTAATAGTAGTTTCAATCGAGAGTAAATAGTTAAGCCCTAACCTTAAGCTAATAATGAATCACAGAAATCATATAAAAATCGGATTAGGTGGTGGATGCCACTGGTGCACTGAGGCGGTTTTTATGTCTTTGAAAGGAGTGAGAAGTGTTCGGCAGGGTTGGATAGCTTCTGATGCCAAGGCTCCAGAAAGAGTTTGTCCTAATTTCTGGGAAAAGCAAGAGTACGATAACGAAATTAGGGATATGGTTGAAGATCCGCAAATAGAGGTGAACTTAGGTAGCAAAAAGTATGCATTCATCCAAGATTTTGTCGTAAACCATATAGATGGAATAAAATTAAGAAGTGCTATTAATGGCACAGAATGTCCGCGTTGCAAAATGAAATACAAAGCATAATGAGCTCAAAAAAAGTAAATTTTAAGAATTCCAAAGAAGAAGTATTAGCAGCTCGATTAGAAGTTCCCGATAAGCAGGATGCCCATAATTACGCCATTTTTGCGCACTGTTTTACGTGTAACAAAAACCTGACTGCAGTAAGAAATATAGCCAGAGCATTAAACGATGCAGGCATTGCGGTATTAAGATTTGATTTCACGGGATTAGGAGAAAGTGAGGGAGAGTTTGAGGATACTAATTTCACCTCTAATGTCAGTGACTTAGTCAGTGCTGCAGACTTCTTAGAGAAAGAGTACAAAGCGCCCACGGTTTTAATAGGACATTCATTGGGCGGAGCAGCAGTAATATTCGCAGCGGGGAAAATAGCTTCTATAAAAGCTTTAGCCACTGTGGGAGCGCCATCTTCACCAGCACATGTTTCTCATCTGTTCTCAGGAGGGCTAGAAGAAATACAAGCCAATGGAGAGGCTGAAGTAAGTATAGGAGGAAGGCCTTTTACGGTGAAGAAAGATTTTATAGATGACATAGAATCTGCAGATCTAAAAGAAACGTTAGAGAATCTTAGAAAACCAATTTTAGTAGCTCACTCACCGCAGGATATGACTGTAGAAGTAGAAAATGCCAAGATGATTTATCACTTAGCACACCACCCGAAAAGTTTTATATCTTTAGACGGAGCAGATCACCTATTGACCAACAATAAGGATTCTACCTATATAGGGAATGTAATAGCAGGTTGGGTAGAAAGGTATTTAGACATCCCAGAAGTAGATACTACTAAGACCAAGCATCAGGTGGCTGTGGCTATAGGAAATGACAATTACACTTGTCAGATTACAGCAGGAAAACATACGCTCACGGCAGATGAGCCAGAAAGCATAGGAGGCAGAGATTACGGTCCTACGCCTTATGAATTGGTAAGCGCAGGATTAGGCTCGTGCACAGTAGTTACATTAAGAATGTATGCCGATAGAAAGGAATGGAAGCTAGATAAAATAATTTGTCATGTGAATCACTCTAAAAGAGAGAAAGAAGATGGTTCAGGCCAGGAGGATATATTCACCAGAAAACTAGAGTTTTACGGTAAGATGGAAGAAAAAAATGTAGCTAGGCTTTTACAAATAGCAGATAAGTGTCCTGTCCATAAAACGCTACATGCTTCTTCTGCCATAGAAACGAGCCTTTTAAACTAGACCACATTTAACAGTCTTTACTTGGAGGAGACAACTTTTCGGCAGCTTTCCTCTTATTTTAGACGTTGGAATAAACCAGTAGTTTAACCTTAATGTGAATTTTAGTCGTAAGTTAATAAATTGATGAAATAAGTAAGACTTTGGAAATAGCGACAGACATATCCATAAAGGAGAAATTTCTCACTACTAGAAAGAGGACAGAACAAATCTGTGCACCGCTTATGGTGGAAGATTATGTTCCTCAAGCAGCAGATTTTTCCAGTCCTCCAAAATGGCATTTGGCCCATACCACGTGGTTTTTTGAGGAGATGATTTTAAAGAAAAATCAAGAAGGTTATGAAGAGTTCGGTCCTGAGTTTGGGTTTTTGTTTAATAGCTACTACCAGGGCATAGGAGAAAGAGCTGTTAGAGCCAATAGAGGGTTAATCACTCGTCCTACTGTTGAAGATGTTTACGCATACAGAGCTTATGTAAATAAGCACATGGTCCTGCTTTTAGAGAAAGGAGTAAAAAATGATTTGCAGAAAACAATCATCCTCGGGCTCAACCATGAGCAGCAGCATCAGGAGTTATTGATTACAGACGTCAAATATTTATTAGCGCAGAATCCTATATTTCCAGTTTACAGAGAAGGAGCAAGTCTTTTAAAAGATGTAAATCTAAAAACGGGATGGTTAGATATTCCAGAAGGAGTGTATGAAATAGGGCATAAGGGAGAAGGGTTTTCTTTTGATAACGAACTTGGAAGACATAAAGTCTACCTTCATGATTTTGAAATCTGTCAAGCGCTAGTTACCAATCTACAGTTCATAGAATTCATAGAAAGTGGAGGATATCAAAAGTTCCAATTTTGGCTAGACGAAGGGTGGAGTTGGGTAGAGAAAAACGAAATAGATTCACCTGAATACTGGAGGAAGATAAATGGAGTGTGGCACGTTTACACCCTAGGAGGGTTAAAGGAGGTAGACCCAAACGCTATTCTAGCTCACGTATCTTTTTACGAGGCCAATGCTTACGCCACTTGGAAAGGAATGAGACTTCCTACAGAATTTGAATGGGAGGTAGCAGCAGATAGTTTAGACTGGGGAAAAAGATGGGAATGGACATCATCTGCGTATTCACCTTACCCAAACTTTAAAATAGCAGCAGGAGCGCTCGGAGAATACAACGGGAAGTTTATGGTAAACCAAATGGTTCAAAGGGGAGGCTCAGTGGCTACTTCAGAAGGTCATTCTAGAAAGACGTATAGGAATTTCTTTCATCCATATTTTCAATGGCAGTATAGCGGAATTAGACTTTGTAAGTGATTAAAAGTGATGCGGGTAGAATTAATCAAACGAAATATAAAATATAATAGGAATGTTAGAACAGTTTAAAACAGATGTAGACACAGGTTTATCCTCTAGTCCTAAGTTTCTATCTTCAAGATTCTTTTATGACGCCAAAGGAGATGAATTATTCCAGCAGATAATGGCTATGCCTGAGTATTATCTCACAAATAAGGAATTCGAAATTTTTAGTCAGCAGTCTGATAAGTTGATTGAGGCGTTTGATTTAAAGAAAGATGAATACTTTGAGTTGATAGAGCTAGGAGCGGGAGATGGAACTAAGACTGTGGAGTTGTTAAAAGCGTTGCAACGCCAAAACTACGAATATGACTACTTTCCAATAGACATTTCGCAGAACTCACTAGATGGATTAGAAAAGATGCTTTCTGAAAAAACACCAGCTTTAAAAGTGGTGAAAAAACAAGGGGACTATTTTGGCGTATTGTCTTCTTTTAAAGAAAGCAAAAAGAAGAAAGTACTCTTGTTCATGGGCTCTAACATAGGGAATATGAATGACGATAGAGCCAGAGAGTTTATCTACAAGTTAGGGGAGAACTTAAATCCTGGTGATAAACTGCTCATAGGCATAGACCTCATAAAGGCTATAGAAATAGTTGGGCCGGCTTATAATGACCCAGCAGGAATTACCAGTGCTTTTAACCTCAATTTACTCAATCGAATCAATAGAGAATTAGGAGGAGATTTCGATTTAGAAAAATGGGCACACGCTCCAGAATACGATGAAGAAACGGGCTATGCCAAAAGCTTTATTAAAAGTTTAGTGAATCAAACCGTCTTCATATCTTCCATTGGTAAGTCATTTGATTTTAAAAAAGAAGAAAAAATACATACAGAAATTTCTAGAAAGTATAATGATACTGTCATGAAAAACATCATTAGCGGAACAGATTTTAAGCTGCATGATAAGCTTACAGATGCAGATGGATGGTTCGCCGATTATGTACTGATTAGAGGGTAGAATAATCTTTATCTTTACTTTATGATTTTAATCAGGATTTTTCTAATAGCTGCTCTTATTGGTTTGTTGTGTTCGCTTTGCAGTGCGCAAACCATATACATTCAACCCTATCTTCAAGACGCTCTTCCTAACTCCATTTATATTTTATGGGAAACAGATGACCAGAATAATGGAACGGTTGAATGGGGGCTTACAGAAGATTTAGGCAATTCCGTTACAGCTACTTCTGAGGTCATAGAGGGTGCTTATAGAGTGAATGCTGGTTTTGTAGAAGGGCTAGAGCGCTTCACTACTTATTACTATAAAGTAGTCTCAGGAGAAGCAGAGTCTCCGGTGTATAGTTTTAAAACTCCACCATTTGCCTCAGACCACATGGACTTCAGAATAGTAGCCATGAGTGATATGCAGCAGGATGGAGCATTCCCAGATAAATTCCAAGAAGTGGTAGAAGATGGAGTGATTTCCTATTTAGAAAATGAGTTTGGCGGTGAGATAGAAGATAACCTAGCTCTGGTAATAATACCTGGAGATTTAGTAGTCAATGGAAATGACTATAGCTCTTGGGATAACACATTTTTTGAGCCAGCGGAACAGTTGTTTAGCCGTGTCCCTGTTTATCCTGTGCTAGGAAATCATGAATATAATTCGGTCTTTTATGTGAACTATTTTAAGCTTCCTGAAAATGGAATTGAAGGATTAGAAGAGCACGCATGGCATAAAGATTACGGGAATGTAAGAATTATAGGAATGGATTCTAATGGAGGGTATGCTACAGAAGAACAATTAAGCTGGTTACAAGAAACACTGGACGAAACATGTGCTGCGGATTCTATTGATTTTGTGTTTGCGCAGCTTCATCACCCTCATCATTCTGAGTTATGGACTCCAGGAAACCTAGATTATACGGGAGAAGTAATAGCTGCGTTAGAGCAGTTTTCTAGTAACTGTGGTAAGCCCAGTATCCATTTCTTTGGTCATACACATGCTTACTCTAGAGGACATTCTAGAGACCACAAGCACTTAATGGTAAACGCTGCTTCTGCTGGCGGCGCTATAGATAACTGGGGAGAGTTTCCGAATTTTGATTACGAAGAGTATGCCAAATCTACAGATGAATATGGTTTTGTAACTGTGGAGATAACAGCAGGCGATGACCCTACTGTAACCGTAAAACATTTTGCTATGGGTGACCAAGAAGGTTCTTCATCTTATGTGTTAAATGATGAGGTTTCCATGAAGAAAAACCCAAGTGTAAGCGCTACGCCAATTCCACTATACCCTGTAAATTTAGAATTGGCTCCTGAATGTGTGATTCTTAGGGGGAACAACTTTATTTCAGATTCTGAAAATGCGGAACATGGGCAGAGCCACTGGCAAGTGACTACCAGTGAAGAGGGGTTTGATTCTCCTGTGGTCGAAAGTTGGAAAAACTTTGAAAATTGGTACTTTGAACAGGATACACAAGCATCAGATGATTTGACAGATGAAGAAGTTATAGGACTCTCTACCAACACAGAGTATCTGTGGAGAGTGAGATACCGAGATAAAGAATTGAACTGGAGCGACTGGTCAGAACCTGCTACTTTTGTGACTACTCAAACTACCTTCACGGGTAACTTATTAGTGAATTCAGGGGCCGAAAATGATCTGACACAATGGGAAACTACTGAGGGAATAGTAGAGGTGCAGACAGATGGAGCCTGTAATGGAATCGCACCTTATGCGGGTGAAAAGTACTTTGCTGTAGGTGGGTTATGTGAGCATAGCGATGTGGGTAGATTAATCCAAGATTTAGACGTTTCCACATACGCAGACTCTATAGATGCAGGGGTGTTTACTGCCAAGTTTGGTGGTTATATGTCTAACTATAATGGAACAGATTCTCCAGAAATGAGGCTATTGTTCTTCGATGAAGACAATGTCTTTATTCAGGAGACTGAATATATTTCCTCTCAGTTGAGTTCTTGGACTCTTCATCAAGGAACTGTGGTTATCCCTGCTGGAATTAGGACTATTCAGTTTGAAATGAAAGGAACTAGAAATGGAGGAGAAGACAATGACTCTTATTTTGATGAGGTTTTTCTTCAGATAGGCTCTACTAATTTGGATTGTTCTGAGGTTAGTTCAGTAACCAATGTAAGTGCACCGAGAGTTCTTTCTGTAGATGCTTATCCAAATCCTGCTAT
The DNA here is from genome assembly GCA_000981645.1 of Cryomorphaceae bacterium ASP10-05a. Classification (GTDB taxonomy): domain Bacteria; phylum Bacteroidota; class Bacteroidia; order Flavobacteriales_D; family Sanyastnellaceae; genus ASP10-05a. The sequence continues at coordinate 38,424 of LAQC01000028.1, forward strand.
TTCTGAAACCTCTTTAGAATACCCAAATTCTTATAGCTCTAGGATACATATTTTAAACAGCATAGGAGAGAAGGTAAACACTGAGATAAACTCTACTGACAAAGGATTTACAATTAAAACAGAGAATCTTCCGCGAGGAATGTATTACTTCATCATCAGAGAGTCAGGAAATGTGACTGGAGCAGGGAAGTTTGTGAAAGAGTAATCTCTCTATCAGATTACTCTCCTCATTTTGTCCATCGGTAAGTCAGCGGTGATTTTGGGTTCAAGGCAAAAGGAAACTAAAAGGTTCTTATCCAAATATGGAATGCGCTCTTCCCTTTTCTTACTCAAAACAAAATCCCTTGAGACATTCATTAATCAGCGAGCACTTGCTCTATAAGGGCTAGAATATTTCCAGAGGGATCTTGGAACCAAGCCATGTCGGAGGAATGTTCAAATCGAGCGATTCCTAGATCATCTAATTCCACAGATTCTACGTCTAACATGAAACGTACACCTCTAGACTTTAATTTAAACACCATATGCTCCACATCTGCAACAGGAAAATTTAACACCGTATGGCTCGCAGGATGATGATCATTTTTTTTATAAATAATTACGGGGTTACCATTTTTTATTTCTAGTACTAAAACACCTGCATCATTAACATGTGTTTTTAGTCCTAAAACACGCGAGTAAAAATCACTAGCTGTATCTACATTGTTTACTGTAAATCCAGAGAAGGCTTGAGAAAATTTTAGCATAGAGTGTTTTTAAGCGATGATATTTAACCGTTATTTCTGTTGTAAATTTATCGTTTATTAGCATTTGTTTAGAAGCTATTATAAAGACCTTTGTTTAAATGGAGAGATTGAGAGTAGTTCTAAGTGTAATGGCGTTATGGATGTCTCTGTTAGGGAATTCTCAGTCAGAATACCCGCTTGGATTTCAGGCTGAGGTGGGTTATTTAGTAGGAGGTCAAGTCACTTCCAATACATTTGCTTACCAGTCTGGGTTAAGTGCCAGAGCCATCATGGTTAAACCCGTAAGACCAACATTTTCACTCGGTTTAGGTGTCGGTTTGGATACGTATGATTATATAAACTTTGTTCCAGTTTTTCTGAAGATAGAAGCCCGAAGAAATTCAGATAAAACAGGCGCTATTGTAGCATACGTAGGCTATTCATTTGCAGATGAGGAGTCGGGAGGTGTCATAAATCAAGAGTTCCAGGGTGGAGGTTTTTTAGAGGTTGGAAGGAGTTGGATATATAGTATAACAGAAGATTCGAATTTTCTATTTGGGCTCACAGTAAAGCATCAATTTGCCACATCTGAAATAAAGAACTTAGTGGGTCAGGAACTTGAGGAGAAAACAGATTTTGAGGGCATTCACTTCAGAATAGGACTGTCATTTTGAGAAAGTTCAAAACATATTTAATCTTACTCGTTGCTAGTTTAGGAGTAGCTGAAATTCAAGCTCAAGTAGTAATATCTGAGTTAATGCCAGCCAATTCGGTGCTGTTTAATGATGAGTTAGGCGATACTCCAGATTGGCTAGAGCTGCATAATACTGCTAACGAAGAAATTGACATTTACGGATGGTATCTGTCAGACAATGAAGACGATCTTAGTAAATGGCAGATTCCGAGCTTAACCTTACAGCCTAATGAGTATGTCATTGTGATATGTAATGGGGATGATTTTTTAGAAAACACCTCCTTTTTACAGGCATCATTTAAACTAGCCAAAAGCGGAGAAGAGATTTTTCTTTCTAATCAAAATTTGGAGGTTAGCTTTTCCCTAAAATATGAATGTGTACCTCAGAATAGAAGTTTCGGATTGGTTGCCGGCAATTTGACTTCACATTTCTATGTACCCTCTCCAGGAGGAGAAAATATATTTTCCACTTCATTTGATCAAGTAAATAATACCGTTCAGCTAAGTCATCCTGCGGGTTTCTATGAGAATGAATTTATTCTGGAAGTTTCCGATGATTTATCTCATGAGTTAAGATTTACCAATGACGGCTCCTACCCCGAAGAAGAGAGTCACTTATTAGCTGAAAACATTCATATTCAATCTCAATTTGTGAATGAAGGTATTTCATATATTCCAAGTGCTGAAGATTGGGTAGAGCCTAAACAAGATGTTTTTAAAGGGGATAATCTAAAGTTCATTACTTATGATAACGGTTGTCCATCTTCTCCTATGGTTCATGCAGATTATTTCGTAAGAGATGACATCTCAGAGGTGTACCCTTTGCCGGTATATTCTCTCACATTTGAAGAAGATGAATTATTTGGAGATGATGGAATTTTAGTTCCAGGGAGAACTGGACTAAATTACTTAGGAGATGGAGAGGCGTGGGAGAGAAGGGCTCACTTGCAGCTCTTTAACCCATTAAAGGGTAGGCTTTTCGAGAGTGAAGTAGATGTTAGGGTAAGAGGTAGAGGCTCTAGAAACAACAGCCAAAAGTCATTGAAAATTTATGGAAGGGCAGAGGGGGAAAAAGCTTCTTTTGATTATCCGTTTTTTAGTGATAGAGAGGTTTCGGATTATAGAAGGATAGTCCTTAGAAGTGGCCATTCAGACTTTACTAAAGCCATGATAAAAGATGTTTTATCGGCAGAATTGGTGGAAAAACTAGACGTGGATTTTATGGAGTCTGAAACCTCCATAGTTTTTATGAATGGAGAATTCTGGGGTATTCAGAATGCTAGAGAAAACATGGGTAAGTTTTACCTCGAGTCCTTCTATGGAGTTAACCCAGAGGAGATTGATTTAGTTAAGGTTGAGGATAATGGCTTAGTGGCATTAGAAGGAACGACAAGTTCCTTCTCAGAACTGATAGTTTTTTCAGAGGACAACGACTTGGCAGAAGAAGCGAATTATGAGCACATAACGAATCGTATAGAAATCACAAACTTCATAGATTATCATATTGCAGAATTATTTTTTGCGAATTGGGATTGGCCGCAGAACAATCAGAAAGTATGGAAGTCTCATGAGCCTAATTCGAAGTTTAGATGGCTTTTTTATGATTGTGATGGGTGTTTTTACATTCATTCACTGGATAGACTTTCAGAGCTGGACTTTGAGTCTGATGATACTCCATTCGGGTTTAAACTTCTGAGTAATATGCTCAGAAATATGGAGTTTAGAGGGCAGTTCCATGCACGGTATTTAGAGCTTATAAACTCGGAATTTAGTGCTGTTAATATGCTTTCTAAAATTGATTCACTAGAAGCTTTATACGAACCCGTAATCTTAGAGCACATAAATAGATGGTCTTCACCAGATAGTTATACCGCTTGGAAAGAGAATCTCTCAGAGATGCGGTTGTTTGCGTTGCAACGCTCAAATACTGTCCTCTATCATCTGGATAAGCTATTCGGGAATCCTGTATTAATTTATCCAAACCCTTCTAATAAGCTTTTGTATATCGATGCAGGAAGAGAAGAAGCTGTTTTAGTAAGGATTATGGATACTCGTGGGGTTCTAATTAGAGAAACGATGGTTACTTCTGAGGTGCCGTTAAATTTGGAGCAGATGGATCCAGGTATTTATGTGATTGTTGTGAACCTAGGAAATTTGATGTTTTCTAAAAAGTTTATAAAGGAATAACATAGAAGCTGGACTATTAGCCTGTTCTTTTTATACATTTCACACTTTTAAATCAGATGTATCCAGTAATAAGCCAAATAATTGAAGTCCTAGACCGTCAGAAGGTTGATGAATCCAGGTTGCAGGCACTGAATGAGCTTAGCGCATACTTACTTGGTGAAATCCAAAAAGGTGAAATCCCGAAGGTGAACTTTATTTGTACCCATAACTCGAGAAGAAGTGTTTTAGCTCAAACTTGGATGTCAGTGTTAGCAGAGAGTTTTAACCTGAAAATTCAGTCATTTTCGGGTGGAACTGAGGTGACAGAAGTGAATGAAAGAGTAATTTATTCATTCCGCAGGATGGGTTTCTCGGTGATTTCTGATGAGTTAGAATTAAACAGTAATTACGAGATCACTTTTTCTGATTCTGTAGAATCTATAAGCTGTTTCTCTAAGCTTTTTAATGATGAAGCTAATCCTAGTGTCGGGTTTTTAGCCGTAATGACTTGTGGAAACGCAGATGAGAATTGTCCTATAGTGCCTGGCGCAGAAAAAAGGCTACCAATAAAATATGAAGATCCTAAAAAGTTTGATGATTCTCCTTTAGAATCATTGATGTATGATGCTAGGTCTATAGAAATAGCTGCAGAATTGCATTATGTTTTATCTAACGTTAAGACTAATTTATGAGTTGGAGAGAGCTCATAGGGGAATTTTTAGGAACATTCATTCTAGTTTTCGTAGGCTGTGGAAGTGTGGCCTGTTCGGTTTTAATAGAAGGATTTGGAGGGTTGTATACCGTAGCGTTCATTTTCGGTGGAGGGGTTTCCTTGGCCATATATGCAGTAGGAAGTTTTAGTCAGGCTCATTTAAATCCAGCCGTTTCAGCTGGATTTGTAGTAAACGGAAATTTATCGTTCAAGAAATTAGGGATATATTCATTAAGTCAATTCGCGGGAGCATGGGTTGGAGGCTGTTTTCTTTATCTACTCTTTAACGGGTTAATAGAAGAATTTGAACTAGCTCAAGGCATAGTTCGCGGTTCAGAAGGTTCTTACCACTCAGCGGTTATGTTTGGAGAGTTTTTCCCTAATCCAGGTTTCGAAAAAGTACTAGAAGTTAGCTGGCTAAAAGCCTGCTTTATAGAAGGATTAGGGACTTTCGTGTTGATGTTGTCTATTCTTTTGATTATCTCAGTTAAGGCGCTAAAGAAAATGGCACCGTTACTCATCGGGTTGACAGTAACTATTCTAATTTGTTTTATAGCACCTTATACGCAGGGTGGATTTAATCCAGCTAGAGATTTCGGTCCTCGGTTGGTCGCTTATTTTGGGGGGTGGGGTGAAGCTGCTTTTCCCTCTGTCCCTTGGAGTTTTCTTACCGTTTACATTATTTCTCCAGTGGTGGGAGCTTGCTTGGCATCAGTTCTTTATCGCTATGGGTTTACTAGAGGAATTAAGAAATAAAGTATTGATCTTCTTCTAAGACTTAATGGCCTCCAAAGCATAAACCAAAGGAACTTTATCTTGAAAGTTCTTAATCCTAAACTTCCCAGATTCCACTTCTTCAGAGTGGTTTACAAAAGCGTAAGGAGAATAGTCAAATTCTCTAAGCAACTTTAGCGTCATTCCTTTATTTAGAAGACTCGTTACCACCTCTGCTAGGCCATGATTCCAACAAACGTACTTCTGTTTGATAGCAGCACTTCTATCGGCATAAGTTCCCTCTTCTTCCTCTATAATAGGTTCTATATTAAAATAAGGATACTGTATCCTTTCCATCTCACCATCGAACATCCATACCACAGGATGAAACTCTGCAAAAACAAATCTACCTCCCGGCTTCAAAAAATGGCTAATAACAGCCGCCCATTTATCCAGGTCAGGAAGCCAAGAAATAGTACCATAAGAAGTAAACACAATATCAAAATCTCCTAAGAGATGATTCGGCAGATCATAGACGTCACAGCACACAAATTTGGTGTCAGTTCCACATTCTTCAGCTAATTCCGTTGCTTTTTTAATGGACTTATTAGAAAGATCCATTCCAGTTACCTTAGCTCCCAAACGGCTAAGAGAAATAGTATCTTGACCGAAATGACATTGAAGATGAAGGATTTTTAATCCAGTGATATCTCCCAGGATATCCAGTTCTAGATCATTCAAAGAGGATTTGCCATTTTTAAAACCTTCTAAATCGTAAAAATCAGAAGCCAAATGTGATTCTAAACGATTGTTCCATGAGGCTTTGTTTACTTCTAAATAGTCTTCCATTTGGCTAAACTTAAGGTCAAGTGTACTTTATTTTTTTGAATTTTCACTAGCGTTGCAACGCCATTTTCCTCTTCCATGTAATAAATCCTACGAATGAGAATATGAAATACACTACTGTAAGGAAGAAGTAAAACTCTAATTCTTTATGAAGATATAAGTAAAGCGTAGCGGCATTAATTACTATCCAATAAACAAATGAGCTGAGTATTTTTTTGGCCTGTAAGTAGCTGGCTATAAAGCTAAAAATAGTAGTAAATGAATCTAAGTAAGGGTTGCTAGCATCTGTGAGGTGATCAAAAGAGTAACCTAAGGAAAAAGACAAGACAATACCAATAGCTATGGCCAGTAAATGTGATTGAAGCCTGAAATCTGTAATCAGAAAAGATTTTTTTTCTACTCCTTGAGTACTCCATAACCAAAAGCCATAAATGCCTATGAGTACATAATAAGAGTATAAAATAGCTTCTGAGTAAAGCTGTATACTATAAAACAGATAAATACTTAATACTGAACTAAGGATTCCGAATATCCAACAGGATATCTTTTCTTTTATTAAGAGAATGAGATAGATAAGACCAAAAATTACAGCTATTAATTCTAAATTATCAATCATGGTTTTATTCGGACAGAAAGTGGTTTGTTCTAGTTGAGTTTTTC
>LAQC01000028.1:45027-49513 GCA_000981645.1 Cryomorphaceae bacterium ASP10-05a
TTCTTCGTTCAGCGTTTTGAATTAAGGAAACGGTATTTTCAGTAAGTAAATCCATATCGCCATAAGGGACGAGATAACCAGTTTCCCCATCAGCTACCACTTCTGGATTACTGGTGATGTTAAACCCTAAGACAGGTTTAGACTGCACCATGGCTTCTACCAATACATAACCAAACCCTTCCCACTTAGAGGTGAGAATGAAAATATCTATGGAGGACATAAATTTTGGTATATCATGCACGAACCCTAATAAAAAAACATCTTTTTCTAGACCTCTTTTTTTTATTTCGAAGTCTAGCTGTTGTTCCAGTTCCCCAGTTCCTGCTATAAAAATAGAGAACTCTATTTCTAAGGCTTTTAACCTCTCCGCGAGTTCTAAAAAGTAGTGCTGACTTTTCTGCACCGTAAGTCTTCCAGCGTTTCCTATAACGATTCCCTTTTTATTTTTAGCTATAAACTCCATAGGATTCCCATTATAAGGGACAGCCTCTTTTCGTTTAATGCCATTATAGATCACCTTAATTTTCTCTACTGGAATGTAAGGAGACAAATGAGCTAGAATCGTTTTTTTAGTTTCTTCAGAGTTGGCAAAAATGTGGGTGAGTACATTTTTAAAGATATGGATATTTAGTGTTTTAGCTTTTATAGGAACGGCCAATCCTCTTCTAAAAACGATACATTCTACACCAGCCACTTTAGCACTCATGCTCCCTATTTTTACATCTTGTGAGCTAGAAAAAAGGACAGTGTCTATGTTGTTTTTTTTAAAATAACCTATAAGCTTAGTGAATTTGAAAGGATTGAGAAAGGAGAGCATTTTCACCTTCATCTGAAACTGTGGGATGTCATTCTCTTCTGCTTTCACTGAGATAGGGGAGCCTTCAGCGCAAACGATAAAAACATTGTATCCTTTCCTTTTAAACTCTATGGCGTATTCCACATAGAATTTTTCTCCTCCTCCCCAGAAGGAAGTTGTATTAAAGAAACAGATGTTTTTCATGGAGTATCCTTTGAGGACAAAGTAAAGGTTTTTATTACGTTTTATTGGATTTGTCTGAGTGAAGTGTGAGGCGTTAGTTGCGGCATGATTAGAAGTAGGGATTTTGTATGAATGGTAAAAAGAGAGGGTTTCAATTTCATTGTATTCCTTGCTGGAAAGTATGTACTGCTGGTTACTGTTATTTAGTTCTGCGAGACTTTAATAAGGGGAGGGGATTAAACGCTCGTGACCTTTCGCTGATGGCTACTGATCAATATGTGCTTTTGTCTGGTTGTGTTTTTTAGAAAATGAAAAGGAATAGGGTGTTTTTCATCTCCTTCTAAACGCTGAGTTATTGGTTATCTGCTATTCTTGAGTTACGACAAACGAGTTTTCAGGCTTTTGGTGAAGTATTAAGTAAGAGATAAAAAAAATCCCCTTGTATTAATACAAGGGGATTTAAGTGGTGAGCCAGAAAGGATTCGAACCTTTGACCGCCTCCTTAGAAGGGAGGTGCTCTATCCAGCTGAGCTACTGGCCCAGTTATTTTTGGGAGTGCAAAAGTGATACTTTTTTTTGTTTCTCAAAAGGTAAATACGATTTTTTTTCTATCTGTTTTATATTATTTTCATAAGATGATTTGTGGACCTTATCGTAAAAGGTTAATTATATTGCAACGCGAAATAAAAATACAGAGAAAATGGGCAGAGCGTTTGAATATAGAAGAGCAGCAAAAGAGAAAAGATGGGGAATGATGTCAAGAGTATTCCCTAAACTAGCTAAGGCTATAACTATGGCGGCTAAAGAAGGTGGAGATGATCCAGGTACGAATTCTACTTTAAGAGCTGCTATAAAAAATGCGAAGGCGCAGAATATGCCTAAGGATAACATAGATAAAGCGATTAAACGAGCTAGTGGAAAAGATTCTACTGACTATACGGAGGTTAATTATGAAGGAAAAGGCCCTCATGGAGTGCTGGTTTTCTTAGAATGTGCTACAGATAATGTGATTAGAACTACGGCTAACGTGAAGTCTTATTTTAACAAAGCAGGTGGTGGACAGGTGGCTAATGGTTCTCTGGAATTCATGTTTAACAGAAAAGCTGTTTTCGAGTTTGAGAAAACGGAGGAAATGAATCTCGAAGAGTTAGAGTTTGAACTAATAGATGCGGGGTTAGAGGAGATAGAAGAAAACGAAGGGACGGTCTATGTTTATTCCGACTACACTAAATTCGGTGACCTTTCAGTTAAGTTAGAGGAAATGGGAATAGATGTTCTGAAGTCTAACCTGAAGAGAATTCCTACATCTCCAGTAGAATTTTCAGATGAGCAGCTAGAAGATATCGAAAAGATGCTCGATAAAATGGAAGAGGATGATGATGTTCAGGGTGTGAACACCAATATAAACTAAGGTTTTCTATGAATGTAATGGCTGCTAGCTTGAGCTAGGCTAGTCATTACTAAATCATTTATGCATAAGTGCGGAGGAAGAGTAGTGGTGTAGTATGCGACTTCTGCTATATCCTCAGCACTCATGGGCTGATATCCGTTATAGGCGTTTCTAGCCTTTTCCTTATCTCCATGAAATCTAACTTGAGAGAATTCAGTCTCAGCAGCACCAGGGGCTATCTGAGTAACTTTTATACCCTTTTCTAGTAAATCTATTCTCATTCCTTTAGAGATAGCATCTACAGCGTGCTTACTAGCACAGTAGACGTTTCCTCTTTCATAGACTTCTTTTCCAGCTGTCGAACCTATGTTAATGATATGTCCGTTTTCTACAGACTCTAGCAGAGGAATTACTGCCTTAGAAACGTAAAGAAGCCCCTTTACGTTTGTATCTATCATCTTATCCCAGTCCTCGCTATCTCCATCCTGAATTTTGTCTAGTCCGCTTGCTAATCCAGCATTATTCACAAGCACATTTATAGATTTCCAATTCCCAGGTAAAGAGGAAATAGCATTTTTCACTTCTTGTTTATTTCTTACATCGAAAGTTAAGTGCTGCGCCAAGCTGTTCGTGCTAGATTCTATCTCGTTCTTTAGTTCTAAAAGTCTTTCTTCTCTTCTTCCGGTGATAATAGCATTGTATCCATTCTTAGCGAATTTAAGCGCTATAGCTCTACCGAATCCTGAGGTGGCGCCTGTGACTAGTACTGTTTTATTCATGAGGTGAAAATATAGATTTCTCTGCGAATTCTGTTCACATAAAAATTAAAGGGCAAAAAAAAACTCAACGAATAGTTGAGCTTTTAATGTCGGGGCGGCAGGATTCGAACCTACGACCTCCTCGTCCCAAACGAGGCGCGATACCGGGCTACGCTACGCCCCGATCTGGTATCTTTTCTCTTGTTTAAAAGAGAGCGCAAAGATACTGCTTACTATTGAAATACAAAAGACTTTATTAAAAAAGAATTTCGGGTTTAAAATAAAAAGGCTCCACTAAATAGTAGAGCCTTTAAATATTTTTAAGTCAGCTTATTAAGAACCGAATCTATATCCAACACCTAATTTCCCAACGATCATTAAACTTGGCCAATCTATAGATATATCATTACCAACAGAATCAGCATACTTGAAAGAGTCAGCTATGGAAGTTCCAGCTCCTAAGTTGAAATCGAAAACAATGTTGCTATTAGCTACTATTTTATAACCAAATAAGAATCCAAGACCAAATCTAGTTTGATCGTAATCACCATTATATTCAAGTTCTATGAAATTACCGTTTCCGTCCAATTCTATGATTGTCTGAGGACTATCGTAAGAATAACCTCTATTAATGTATCTTAAAAATGCACCAGCATAAAACTTGTCGGCACCTTTATCAGGGTTTAAGTAGTATTTTCCTGTAGCCTCAACACTGAGGTTAGTAAATTTGTATGTTCCTGAAAGGCCATCATCGAATGATCTGCTTCCGAATCCAACACCTAATTCAGTACTAAAATTATCAGAAAGAGCTATATCTCCCCCTAAACCAAAGTTTCCGAATAACAGTCCTATTGGATTTACAGTAGCATCGATTTGTGAAGTACCTATGAACGCACTAGCGCAGAGGATAAAGAGTAAAGTAATTTTTTTCATAAAGTTTAAATTTTTATATTATGTCGTAAATATATACAGAATCAGTTATGTGAGGTTGTTTTATGTAAAAAAAAGAAGACTGCCTTTTAGGACAGTCTTCTTTTTTAACGCGGTGAGAGGGGGATTCGAACCCCCGGAACAGTTTCCCGTTCACATGTTTAGCAAACATGCGGTTTAAGCCACTCACCCACCTCACCAATTTTTTAGGAGTGCAAATGTATTAATAAACTCTAAAAATCTCTTCAATTAATTAATAGAAAGTAATATTTCTTTTTTCTGAGTTAATTTATAAATCGTATACCTCTATATAGTGCAGGATTACACAAACCAGACCACCTATCCATGCTAGGGAAGACAGAAGAAAGAAGATGCTTGCTAATGGTCCAATTCCTATACCTAGAAGAAGACCTAAGACAAAAAGAATTA
>LAQC01000028.1:49554-50233 GCA_000981645.1 Cryomorphaceae bacterium ASP10-05a
CGTAATTGGTGGTGATGTTTTTAGCTATACCAATATTTGACAGCTTTTCTTTCGTTGATTTAGCGTTGTTAAGCTTTGTATGAGCCAATTCATTTAGCTCTCTTATCTGTTGAATATTTTTTTTATTGGTTTCTTTTCTAATTCTATTTTCTGTCCTATCTGAAGTGTTTTCTGATTTGGTGATACCGTCTAGGTGAGGGGAAGAATCTTTTTTCTTAGTATTTTTAAGATAATTAGATTCCACATAAGAGTACTCTGTAGGGTTCGAGTTTTTCTGTACCGTATTAGATTTCTTAGCTAAGAAAAGTCCCTTTTGATACTTTCTTTTCTGAATTTTCTTGTTCGAGACTACGTCACTCGAAACACCGCAGCTGGATAATATTACACATAATAATAATAAAGTAAAACTTAGACTTGAGAGGGCTGTTTTTTTCATTGAATAGATGATTTAAATATCAGGACTTAGTTTGCATAGATAAGTTAAAATACTCAAAGCTTATTAGGAATGTAAAACAAAAAGTTTAAGCTAAATTAAGTACGCGGAAAGTGAAATATGGAGAGAAGTGAAAGTGGTCTCATTGGCTATTTTATTTATAACTTAATCGGTTAATTTTAATAATTAGTTAGTAATTTGGTTCTTTGTAAATTCTAGTAATTAACATTAAAGGGGGATTAGCTC
>LAQC01000029.1:0-119 GCA_000981645.1 Cryomorphaceae bacterium ASP10-05a
TCTAGAAGTCTATCATCACCGGTTAAGGAACTTATGAGAAAATCGGCATCACCGTCTGAATCATAGTCTAGAAATACAATATTATTATCATCCATTCCAATATTCTCTGAATCCTGCCA
>LAQC01000029.1:146-350 GCA_000981645.1 Cryomorphaceae bacterium ASP10-05a
GCGTCAATAAATTTTTCACCTTTTTTATTTAGAAATATATGCTCTCTTCTCGAATCAGATTCGGCCATTACTATTTGTCCATCATTAACCGTAACTAAATCAAGAAAACCATCGCCATTAACATCCATTATTTCTAATTCGTAGTTATTTGTATATGCTGGTAAAAGTCTTTTGTCTTGGTAATAACCTTTCCCGTCATTCACA
>LAQC01000029.1:585-14175 GCA_000981645.1 Cryomorphaceae bacterium ASP10-05a
TGTAGAAGTAACATTTTTAAATTCTCCGTTACCAAGACCTAGGTATAATTGGCTCTGTGTTTGGTATGTGGTTCCAATAATAATGTCTGGTATTGAATCCTTATTGATATCACGGACTTTAATTACTCTAGACAGGAATTTGGAGTCAGAAAAAACTTGTTTGGTGATTTCCTGGAATTTCTTATCTGCTCCTTGGTTGATGAAAATTCGACTGTATTCCGGTTCTCCTGGCGAGGAATAATTTCCTCCATTTGCAAAAAGTAGATCAATCATTTTATCACCATTTATATCAGCTACTTCAACTCTATTAGTCCATTCACCAGTAATAGGTAGATAAGTTTCAGTTTTATCTTCCCAAAGTTCAGAATGTACATATATAGCAGAAGAGGCTTCCTTATTCGATTTTTCTTCACAAGACAAAAGAATCAATCCAGTTAGGATAAAAAAAATTATTTTTTTCATTGTAAGATTTATTTCTGGTTGCTGCCAACGTTGCCGCTAAAAAGCGTTGCCACCCCTTTGGGTGGCTATGATTTTTAGTGAGTGTTGTGCCCAGTTATTCTTTATTATTTTCTTTTTTCTTGTCGCTACTTAATAGAACTAACCCTCCGATTATTAATCCAAATTTTAGAACATATCAAAATGCAACAACTGAAGTCGCTGCGCCAGATGGGCTTGCCAAGCCTCCTATTAAGCTGAGGATGCCAATAGCTAACAAGAGTATTCCTATTGTTTTTTTCATTTCTTGAATTTAAGAGATTTGATTGTAGTTAAGAATGTCTTTTCATAATTTAAAAAGTTGTCCGTTTTCGCTGTCGCTGTCAATACATATGCTTTGTCTTTGTAGTAGATATAGCATTCTATTGCATTGAGTTTTGTCTTGCTGTCCGTGTGATAGATGAGAAAAGCCTTTTCTCCGTCAACGTAGGTTCTTTCTGACTTGATAATATTAAAATTGGGATTGTATGGTTTGATTGAACTTTCAAGCATTTCTGCTGTATAGTCGTGTGCAGTTATTGAGTATTCTTGAGCTTGCCTTGGTGTTACATTTACAAGGATTAGATTGCCTCCGTCATTTACTATTTTGAGGTCAATGTTCTTTCCTGTAGCACTGGTTTTCCAAAATCCTTGCGGAATATTGATTGTGTAGCCGTATTGTGGACTTTTGTATGTGTCTGTCTGTGGTTGTGTCTTGGTTTTAGCAATGATTGTCGGTTGGACAGTCCATTGGAACGAGTTGATAAATGCATCAAAATTCTTGTCTACCATTTTTGGGTTGGACATTACTGATAGTGTGAAGGAATTTTTGTGAGCTAAAAAGATGATGGACTTGCTTCTTATCGGTGTCGCATCCACAGCGATACTCTGTATATAGATTATAGCGTCTTGTCCGTTGAATTTTGTCTCTTTGTATTCTGTTTTATCTCTGGTCAGGTTGGCTTTATATTCGTTTAGAAAGTCCTTTATAAAGGTCTCGTTAAAGTCTTGAAGTTTCAATTGTTTTAGTGCGTTAGTTTGGTTGTCAACGGAAACTCGATAAAACGTTTTATTATCAAGGTCTGCGCATTTGTGAAAAATCGAAGTCTTGTTGATATAGTTTGGTTCTATTTGTAAATCGCAAGGACAATCAATGGTAAAAAAGTCGTTGAATTTCTGACCTGTCAAATTTGTCGCCTGTTTGTTGATGTCATCTGTCAATGTTCTAATCGGTCTGTCGGGCTTTTCTGTTGGTTGAACGCAACTAAATAAAAGTGTCAACCAGCATAGTATCATTGATGTCATTTTTATTGTCTTTTTAATTGTGCACAACGTACGTGTATATACTATAGTGTTTATTCACACTATATCTATTTTAGCTAATCTAGGATATTTTCTGCTCTATTCAGTTGTTTTATAGCTGTATGTGTCTCTGTGCTTTTTCAGCTTACACCTGTAGGTGCTTATTCCGGTTTAAATTAAAAAGAGGTAAACCATAAGTGACTTTTTAGTCAGTTACAATTTACCTCTTAGTGTGACTCGGAGAGGATTCGAACCTCCAACCATCAGAGCCGAAATCTGACATTCTATCCAGTTGAACTACCGAGCCAAAATCAAAGTTCAAATCTAAGTATAATCCGCGGAATTCTATGATGATTTGGTTTTTGATATTCTCTTTTTCTAATGACTATCGGCAACTTCTATAGGGTAAAATTACAGCGTGAAATGGAGAGCTGAAATAGCTGGAAATAAAAGTACAATTTGAAGATGCCTTTCCGATAAAGAGCTGACCTCTTTTTTAGTTTCATAACTTTGGCGCAAATAAAATTAATGACCCGAACGATAATTCCTAGATTTCAGAGAATAGAATTTTTTATTCTTGTTCTTTTTTCGGGGCTTATTTTATCTGTGGGGTGTGACTCTCCAGAATTATTAGAAATTAATATTATAAAGGACTCTCCACCAGGATGGACTGCGAATGAGGAGTGTGGCGTGTTATTCATTCAGGGTCTTGATACAAGTTTTGCTTCGGCTAGGATTAAATGCAGAGGAGGAATGTCTAGTAAATATTCTAAACATTCTTATGCCTTAGAGCTGGACTCAGTTAGATCGCTCTGTGGAATGTCGGAAGAAGATGATTGGGTATTAAATGCGAGCTATATCGACAAAACCTTCATGAGGCATAAGCTTAGTTACGATATTTTTAGAGGAATGTCTGAGGTGAACAAGTCCGCTAAATCCGAATATGTTACGCTAAAACTAAATGCTGAATATAAAGGGCTGTATATTCTGATGAAGGAGCTAACAGCATCTAACGTAGGATTAAATAAAAACGACTCATCAGCGCAGTTTTATAAAGACCCACCAATTTTCAGAAGGAAGTTGAACCCTGACCAGCGAGATACGGTTAATGTCTTGAATCAGAAATTCCCCAAGTGGAATAGAGAAACGACTAAAAATGGCTTATGGGACCTGAGGGAGTTTATTTTGACTAGTTCCGATCAGGAGTTTATGTCTCTATATACCGAGTATGTAGACTTAGATAATATTATAGACTGGCATCTTTTACTAATGCTATCTAATGGAGGAGATGGAGTTTTGAAAAACTTCTATATCTACAAGTTAGACCAAAACACGCCCTTTAGAATAGCCATTTGGGATTGTGATCATTCCTTTGGAAGAGATGGAGATAATGAGTTAAATATGCTGAACACAACTCCGGACTATGAACAAAATATTCTTTTAAAAAAACTGCTTAGTTCTAAAGAGTTAAAGTATGGAGACCGTCTCAAAAAACGATGGAGTGAGCTAAGAAAAAGGGGCGTGTTCTCCGAGAAAAAGATAGCCTCCTTAATGAAAAACATGGAAAGCTCTATGCAGAGGAAAATAAAGGCTAACGCAGACAAATGGCCTCTCGACTCTAAATGGTATTATGACCAAAATTCATATAAACAGGAGGTGGAATTAATGAATACATTTATTCGTTTAAACTTGGATACGTTAGATCGTTATTTTGAGTAATTCTGTAAGTTTTTGGTCATTTAGACTTTTGTTTGGTGGGTCTTAACGATGAACTTTTGCAGAAAATTAATCTGCTACAATGATTTTTCTCTCTACTGTTCCATCATCATAGATATAGAATAGTGTTTGACGTGAAGTTTTTTTTGTTTCTCTTCCTAAAATGTCTGTAATTTTTAGTAGCGTTCTAGTGCTATTTGTAGTTAAGTCTGAAACTGATGCAGTACTAGGACAATAATTGCCATCTGGAGGAGATAAAGGTAATTTGTATTGTGGGTCAGTGATTAAGGCGTGCATCAAAACATCCATGCTTTGTAAAAGGCTGGCATTGTATGGCTCCCATTCGTTTGCGATTCCTTCGGCTGTTTGAGCATCATCTAAAATCCCCATATTACTTACTAAAGCCCAATACATATATTCAATCATCATGCATTCATAATCACAAGTTTGGTCATCATAATGGTACCAAGCAGAATCAGGATAAGGATAAGGGACTGTTGCGAATTGTCCTCCTCTGGCAGCATCCATGGCGGCTGACATTAAAGAAGAATTAGGCTGCATACTAAAAGCCGCTGGATAGATGTTTGTATGTCCGACATGATTTATGGTATGCATAATCTCTTCCACGGTAGCATCGTCACCCCAATGCCCTGGTTGTGTTGGGTCAACTTCATCTTCGTAGAGTACTGCACTTACGCCATCTCCGTCATAGTTGTTGAAGAAGGTGTTTTCTACTGAAGAGTTTTCTGCTGAAAATATTGGCATTAAAGCATTCTCACCAGCTAGTTGTGTTTCAATGGCAGAGTCATCTACGATTCCATCTTCATTATTGTCCAATAATTCTGCAGCAACTGCAGCTGCATGCAATACTTTTTCATCTGATATTGTGCTTTCAGCATAAATACTAAAGCAACCTAAAACATCTACATACTTTGTGAAAGGAGCAAGAGCTGTGTCATTTGTGTCTGGGTTAGAGTCAATTGTAAAACAGACTGTATTTTGTGCTATACCAAATACTGGAAGGGTAAGTAGTAGGATTATTAGTTTCTTCATCTTTCACTATTTGATTAATCCTGCTAAAATTACAAAGTAAACTTTTAGAAGCACTTAAAAAAATAGCTTTTTAGGCATGAATACCACTAATTCTATGCGCCGAAAGATACCTCCCGTTAGGCTTTGTCTTCTATCGGATGGAAAGTTATGGATTGGACTATTACGCCCAGTAAATGGCAAATCCATTAGGTGGAATAATGTCTCTGTTTTTACTGCAAGTTCAATTCTCTTTCAAATTATTAGGTCTGCATATTAAACAGGCTAAATTTGCGTTCTAGCTGTAGCCAATTTTATTTTCAATGAAACGATTTTTTCTAATTCTCCTTTGCAACGCCTTAGTTCTCTTTAGTTATACTCAAAACGAGCTGTTAACCTGGAAGGATCATTTTAGTTATAAAAATGTCATTTGTGTGACCAGTACGAATGATGCTGTATATGCGGCTACCTCATTGGGTGCTTTCAGAGTTTCTTTAGAGGATAACAGCATTACCAGAATAAATAAGGCTAATAATTTATCGGATGTCGGCATTAGTTGTTTACAGGGAATCCCTGAAAGAGATATGTTGCTTGTTGGTTATGACAATGGAAACTTAGACATCATGATAGGGAACAAATTTATTAATTTGTCAGATATCAAAGAAAGCTCGCTAATAGCCGCGAAAAAGATAAATTCAATTTATGTGAAAGGTGATTTTGCTTTTCTCTGTACAGAGTTTGGCATAGTTCAGCTGGACCTTGTTCGGTTAGAGATTAAGGATACCTTCTTAATTGGAGAGAATGGGACCTACGTCAATGTTTTTGATCTTGAAATCGTAGATGGCAGAATTTTGGTGGCCACGGACAGAGGTGTATTTGAAGCTGAAGAGAATAATTCCTTTTTAGCGAATTTTGAGTCTTGGACTTTAAATGCCGAAACTCCGAGCATAGATGGAAGGTATGAGAATATTACTAGCTTTAATGGGAGGCTCTATTTACATGAGGTTACAGCTGACGGAGAATATGTTTATTCCACATCTTTAAGTACAATGGAGCCTTGGGAGGAATTTTGGTTTGATGCCGTTGAGGGAGTTAGAGAAATCAGAAAATACAATAATGAGCTTTTTCTTACTACAAAAGGTCTTGTTAAAGTATATAATCAAGATTTACAAATTATTAGAAACATTGATTGGTTAGGAGTGGGATGGACAGATAGCTATCAGGCCATACCTGATCCTCTTGGGAATGGTTTCTGGGTAGCCAACAATAGAGATGGTTTGTTTCATGTTATGCAGGGAAGTGCACCTGCTAAAATAATACCTAACGGACCCAGAAATTCTGCCGCAAGAAAAATAAAGTCCTATTTTGAAGATGTATGGTGCGCCACGGGAGGTGTAAGGCTTGGGTATGTTAATAACTGGAGCCAAGAAGGAATCAATTATTATGTGAATAATAAATGGAATAGTATCACTCGTGAAACAGAGCCATTAATGGATGGAGAAAATGAATATGGAAATGTGGCTTTTGATATGATGGATGTTGCTATAGACCCTTCAAATCCTGACCACGTTTATGTGAGTAGTTGGGATGAAGGGGTTTATGAAATTTTAAATGGTGAGATTATAGAAATTCATAATACTTCTAATTCCCCCTTAGTGGGAGTAAATGAGGAGTTCAATAATGAAATTGTATATGTAGATGGACTAGCGTTTGATAAGGATGGGAACCTTTGGGTAACGAACAGTAAAACTGCAGATTGTCTCCATGTGCTTACACCAGAAGGTCAGTGGTATTCTTTTAATTTTGAGGGAGCTATTAATGAAACGTTTGTCTTAGGAGATGTTATAATTGATTCAGGAACAGATCGGGGTGACTATATCTGGGTAACTCTACCAAAAGGAAACGGAGTTCTTGTGTTTGATTATGGAGATTCTCTAAGTGACTCTAGTGATGATAGATATAAAATATTGGGAACCGCAGATGGGGAAGGGGCTCTTCCGTCTGATGATGTGTATTCTATAAATAGTGATGTGAACGGTGAGATTTGGATAGGGACCTTGCAGGGTATAGGTGTCTTTTATGATACGGAATGTATTTTCACTGATGACCTGTGTGATGCACAGCAGATTTTGATAGAACAGGACGGAAACTTCCAGTTACTCTTAGAAACCGAGACTATTACTGCGATAGAAGTAGATGGAGGAAACCGAAAGTGGATTGGAACCCAAACATCTGGTGTCTATTTACTCAGTGCTGATGGTATAGATCAGATTTATAGATTTACAGAAGATAACAGCCCGTTAATATCTAATACAATCCAAGATATATCATTCAATTTTAGTACAGGAGAGATTTTCTTCGCTACTGATGAGGGAGTAGTCTCATTTATAGGAACGGCTACAGGTTTTGATGGAGAAATAACTGAAGCCAGTATTTACCCTAACCCGGTGAGAGAAGATTATGACGGGGTTATAACGATAGATGGACTTACATTTAGAACAGATGTGAAAATAACAGACATAAATGGTACTATCGTTCACTCTACTACATCAGAAGGAGGAAGAGCGCTATGGAACGGTAAGAATGAGAATGGCGAGCGAGTAAGCACTGGAGTTTATTTAGTATTCGCTACGAATAGAGATGGCTCCGAAACCACAGTAGGAAAAATAGCAGTGGTGAACTAAAGCTGGAATGCTCTTGTCCACCAAGGCTTAAGATTTTACTCGCATGTAGAACCAAAAAACTGAAGGAACATTGAGATGTCAGCGATATTCACTCCTTCTATTCCATCTACATCAGCTATACAGTTTTCTGCACAGCCAAAATCACTTAGTAATATTCCTAAATCTGCGATGTCCACAAAGCCACTTGAGTTGAAGTCAGCGGCACATGCGTTGGGGGCACAGTTATCTAAACTTTCCAAAGTTTGTATGAAAAAGGCTTGATTTCCGCTTTCATCCGCAGCGAACCATGTTCTTACGATAGTAAATCCACTTCCCGCTCCTAGAATAGTTTCTTCAGAATAGGATACTGTAACTGCCGCGGTGCAATTATCTACTGCCTCAACAAGAGGGATCTCAGGAGTAGGCATTCCACAATCGAATGTTATATCTGTAGCATTTGTAATAAATACAGGAGCTTCAGTATCATTGTCACACAGGTAAATACAACTTCCATCATCTGAGGTCGCATTTGGATTGTAGTTTTCTGCTTCAGAATCAGTACATCCTGGAATTCCACAGCTAGCACCATCGAATGTTAAGGTAAGATTAGCTATTCCCGAAGCTCCATTGTAACCATCTATAAGGACTAAATAAGAAGTGCTAGCCGCTAGTTCTCCGCATCCGAAGTCTAGACGAGACATATATTGGTCTGCACCTCCATCATCATTAGCCGCTATTAACGTTCCTCCGCATTCTCCAAAGAGAGCCATTTGAGTGTCATTCAGGGAAACAGGATCAGAAAAGCTAGTTTCTAGGGTAATGGCCACTGGAAATGCTGGAGTAGTGAAAGAATAGAAAACATCATTTTCTATGAGGTTCGCAGCACACCAGCCGGTCGTTACGTTACATCCTGTGGCAGGAATGGCGTATCCTTCGTCAAGACAAGCATTTTCATTAGAAATAATGTTTATTCCTTCCGTCAAAGGAAAAGCACCAGAACAAACATCATTGGCAGGTGGAGTAATGCAACTTCCATCTTCACAGCCAGCTACTGGGTCATAATTGCATGCTTGGTCATCAGTGCATCCAGGATAATTACAGCTTCCATCATTATCAGTAGCTACAGCGTCAAAGTTACATGCGTTAGCATCTGTGCAGCCCAGTATTACAGCCTGAGAAATCTCAATACAGAAGTCTATGACATATTCACTTCCATAATCAGGGTCGATTAACTGATCTATAATCGTTCCGTCAGTATTATTGGTAAGAGAAAAAGTTCCATCGGCAGGGCATCCAAAAAGAGAACCCGCTAATCCATCTCCGTAAGAATCAGTTACAGTTAACGTATAACACTCCTGAGTTAAACATTCTGAGAAAGTATATTCTGTGCTGTTAGTAAGAGAGCCTAATGTAACCTCATTTATAACTCCATTATTTTCTCCTATTAAGGACCAAGCGATTTCATTGGCGTAGCAATCAGTCAGTAAGGTGAACGTTACGTCCTCACAATCATACGTACACGAACCATCATTGATGTCAGCAGTAGGATCGAAGTTGTTGGCTGTGCTATCAGTGCATCCAGGAGTAAGAGAAGAGCAAGCATCAGTCGTAATAGTCTCTATTGTAGAAGAACCAGATTCGGTTTGGAAAGAAAAACTGTAAGTCGTGTTAGAAGCCAGTCCACTTATGGTGAATGAATCTCCGTTGCCTACGCCATCATTCGAAGCATCCACAGTAATATCATTTCCGTTAAGTTCAGCGTAAACTACATCACCCAGCGTACAGTAATTTTCATTAAACGTAGGAGAGAGTGTTACGGTAGCTGTTACATTACCGTTAGAATAGACACATTCAGTGGCTAGTGCCAGTGAAACTGGAGCGCATGGCTCTTGAGGGCCACATCCGTTAATTAAAAGGTCTAAACTATTCTTTACGTTTAATCTTCCACCGGTAGCTATTTCGCCTACTAAACTAGGAACAACATCTACTCCATTGAATATATAATTTCTTACAAGGTCAGCTGTGATTTGTGGAGAAGATAAAGCTTGACTAGCCAGGTCTGAACATGGTGCAGAATAGAGTAAAGCTATCGCACCGGCCACACATGGACTAGCAAAACTAGTTCCTGAAGTAGAAGAATAACCTGAAGCTCCACTCGGCAAAAACACAGATTCACCAGGTGCCGCTAAATCGATAGCAGTAACACCATAACCAGAGAAAGTTCTTTGATCACTGCTGTTAGTAGCCGTAATTCCTAGCATATAGTTACTAGAGCATCCAGTAGGCATATCTCCATTCACATCCACATTTATATTAGAGTTAGAAGTAGCACCACAGTTTAAGATTCCCGCAGCTCCTAGCGTGTCATAGAATGCACACCACACTGGATAGTTAGCTGGGTTGGCATTGTCTATTCCCCATGAAGCATTAGTAGCTACCACGAAAGCACCTTCTGCTCCATTAGAAGCATTGTATCTTTCTCTCATAGTTAAAGGATAAGAATAGGATTCTATCACATTAGCCTCAGTGAGCGAACCTAAATCTACCTGCATGATTTTCACATCCCAGTTAACTCCAGCTCCTCCGTTATTGTTATTTCCCTTAGCGCCTATCATTCCAGAAACCGCTGTACCGTGATTGGCATTACCTACATTGTCATTATCCGAAACAGGATTCCATCCATTAAAGTCATCTATATATCCATTACCGTCATCATCTATTCCGTTATTATCTATTTCTGCAGTATTGGTCCAGTGGTTGGCTATTAAATCTGGATGATTATAATTAGCTCCGCCACCTTCGATTACGCACACTACGATCTCATCTCCATTACTGGTTTGACCACCAGTGGTAATGTCCCACGCTAAGTCAGAATCTATATCATTATCAGAACCATCTACATGGTGCCATTGAGAGCCTATACTTGGATCGTTTGGAAGCGCCCTATTCTGAACCTCATGATTAAACTGAGCTATACTAACTCCAGCATTAGAGTAAATAAAGTCTAGTACTTTTCCTTCAGGAACTCTATTCACATCATACTTAAATAAGTAAATAGAAGCAGATTTAGAAAGTACTCTGTCTAGAGCTACTCCAGATTTCACTCCGTTGTACTCAGCCAACTGAATAGTTAAATCCTTTGCGGTTATCGTTTTGTTTAATTGAACTATTAATTCCCCGGAAATTATGGGAGCTTCCTGTGCGAATAAAGAGGCGAGTGAAAATAATAGTATGGCTAATGAAGTAAGAATGAATTTCATGCTGAATTCGGTTTAGGTTAACTTTTAGGTATTCCAAAGTTACTGAATTTTATAAATTAAGATTTACCTTTCGCTTATCTATGAATAAACCTCACCCAATTCGCAGTAAACTACCCCAAGTAGGCACCACTATATTCACTACTATGAGTGGACTGGCTCATAAGCACGGAGCCATAAATCTATCTCAGGGTTTCCCCGGCTTCTCCATTTCTGAAGCGCTTATTTCACTTGTAAATAAGTACATGATTCAGGGAAAAAACCAGTATGCTCCCATGGCTGGAGTTCAGGAATTAAGAGAAGAGATTTCAGCGTTGCAACGCGAATTCTATGCGGCCAATTACGACCCAGATTCTGAAATAACCATAACCGCAGGAGCTACTCAGGGCATTTACACCACTATTTCAGCGCTCGTTCATCCAGGAGATGAGGTCATCATGTTTTCTCCAGCTTATGATTGTTACTCGCCAGCGGTGGAGGTGAATGGAGGAAGGACTGTATTTGTAGAATTGAACTCTAAAGATTACTCCATTCCATGGGAAGAGGTAAGACAAGCCATTTCAGAGAATACAAGAATGATTCTGGTTAACTCTCCGCACAATCCTACAGGAGCAGTTTGGACAACTGAGGATTTAGAAAAACTAGAAGAGTTAGTAGCAGGAACAGGAATAATCGTACTTAGTGATGAGGTTTACGCACACATCATTTATGATGAAGTGAAGCATGTGAGTGTGGCTAGTTCTAAAAGGCTCAAAGACCAAAGCGTCATTGTCCATTCCTTCGGGAAGACCTTTCATGCCACTGGCTGGAAAATGGGGTATGTGCTGGCGCCAGAGCGCCTCATGCAGGAATTTAGAAAAGTACACCAATACTTGGTTTTTAGCGTAAACACTCCAGTACAATACGCGCTGGCAGAATACATCCAGAATAGAAATAACATCCAAGAGCTTTCAGGGTTTTATCAGGAAAAGAGAGATTACTTTTTAAGCTTGATAAAAGACTCAAGGTTTGAGTTTACACCAGCCTCGGGCAGTTATTTCCAGTTGCTTTCATACCGGAATATAACTGAAGAGAACGATGTGGAGCTAGCTAAAAAGTGGACCGTAGAAAAAGGAATAGCCTCTGTTCCTATCAGTGTGTTTTATCCCAAATTAACCGATAATAAAGTACTTCGTTTTTGTTTCGCTAAGGAAAACGAAGTGCTAGAAAAAGCCGCAGAAATACTATGCAAGATTTAACCATATCACTCGTTCAGGTTTCCATAGAATGGGAAAATCCAGAGGCCAATAGGACGCGCTTCGAGAAACTAATTCAGGCGCATGACATGCATTCAGATGTGTTTATTCTGCCAGAAATGTTCACTACGGGTTTCAGTATGAATGAATCTGTGGTAGAAAAATACAGCGAAACTTCCTCCACGGTTTTATGGATGAAAAAACTAGCCAAAGAGAAAAAGGCTGCCATCTGTGGCAGCATTATCTCAGAAGAAAATGGTGAGCGAAAAAATAGATTTGTGTGGGTAGATTCTGAGCAAGTGGTTACCTATGACAAGCGTCATTTGTTCGGGTATGGAAGCGAGCACAAGTTCTTTCAGTCTGGTAAGGATAAAGTCATCATCGATTACAAGGGGTGGAGAATTCTACCTCAGATATGTTATGATTTAAGATTCCCCGTTTTTTCTAGAAACTCGTGGAAAGAGGATAGAGCAGAATTTGACTTGATGATTTATACCGCTAACTGGCCAGATGCACGTATCCATGCTTGGGATGCATTAGGTCTAGCCAGAGCTATAGAAAACCAAAGTTATGTGGCATTAGTAAACAGAGTGGGAACAGATGGTTCGGAGTTGAATTACGTGGGACACTCCGCTTTAACAGATGCCAATGGCACGTATGCCATTTCACCCATTCATGAGAGTGAGGGTGTTTTCACAGAAGTAATTTCTTACGAGAAGCTCGTTAGATTCAGAGAGCGCTTTCCTCTTTTAAAAGATGCAGATGGGTTTGAATTAAAAGAGTGACTATCTTCTAAAGAATTAGCAACCCAGCCTCCCGAACTTCATCCATAGTTCCACTGTACCAAAAAAGAAGAAAGTCTTTCAATCCAGCCGTTTCGTAATTGGCTTGTACAGACTTGTAATTCGTTTTGATGCTGCTAGACGGAGAAATTTCTGTGAGCAGTTTCTCTAGCCATTTCCCAGCGTCTTTAGCGCATTGTATTTCTAGAGTATCCCTCTTGCTGTTTATGGTGAGGATTTCCCTTTTTGCATTAAAAGAAACCGCGCCACCTATCCAAGATAAAATAAAACTAGGTTTCATTTCTCGATAATCAGCCTTGGCCAAATGTGTTTCTATAAGGTTAGGAGGTAAGCTTGTTTTAGGTACTTTATGGTCAAACCATTTTTTAAGCGGCCAGTCCAAACACACGCCATGCATGTAGTTGTAAAGTGATTTTTTTAATCCTTCAGAAAACAGTTCATGCTGAGTTCCAGTCGGATCTTCATGTGCCAAATCATTATTAGCAAACGAACCTATTGTTTTAGTCAGATTCTCCACTTGAAAAGCATCAGGATTCATTCCCACAGGACTGTGAGCCGTCATAGCGAATCTATGCCAGAAGGCAGATTGCAATACATTGTTCTCAAACATCTGCCGCACTACTTCAAGTGAATCTATAGTTTCCTGAGCGGTTTCGGTGGGAAATCCATACATTAAATACGCATGAACCATTACTCCGGCACGATTGAAATTTTCGTTCACCTTGGCCACTTGTTCCACGGTAACCCCTTTGGCTATGAGTTCGAGTAATCGGTCAGAAGCTACCTCGAGTCCTCCAGAAATGGCTATGCAACCAGATGCAGCCAGTAAGCGGCATAAGTCATAATTAAAGTTCTTTTCGAAACGAATGTTTGTCCACCAGCTTACGACTAACTTTCGTTTGAGAATCTCCAGAGCCATAGCTTTCATTAGCGATGGAGGAGCAGCCTCATCCACGAAATGGAATCCTCGCTCACCCGTTTGAGCTACTAATTCTTCCATCCTGTCTACGATAGTAGAAGCAGAAGAACCTTCGTATAACTTGATGTAGTCCAGCGAAATGTCACAAAAAGTACATTTGCCCCAGTAGCAGCCATGCGCCATAGTCAG
>LAQC01000029.1:14350-20713 GCA_000981645.1 Cryomorphaceae bacterium ASP10-05a
ATTTCAGCGGAAGCCTCTGTCTCCAGATAATTTACCAAATTCATCAACGGAGCCTCTCCGTCATCTAAACAAATAAAGTCTACATAGTCAAACACTCGAGGGTCTGAAAGCGAACGAAGTTCAGTGTTTGGATAACCTCCACCCATAGCTATATGGATAGTTGGGTGGTTTTTTTTGAGCCATTTACCGCATTGCAACGCTGCAAATAAATTACCAGGAAAAGGGACTGTTAGACAAACCAATGTAGGGCTGGTTTCCTTGATTTTCTTATCCAATATCTCCAGCATCATATCCGTAATAAAGCTGGGCTCCGACTGCAGTTCAGTATGCAGTTCATCAAACGTGGCGGCAGACATTCCTAATCTTTCTGCGTAGCGTGAAAACCCAAAATGAGGGTCCACCAATTCCACCAGAAAATCACTTAAGTCCTCCAAGTAAAGTGTGGCTATGTGTCTAGCTTGGTCTCTAATCCCCATAGATCCAAAAGCCCATTCCAAGTCTTCTAGTTGTTCAAATTTGGAAGCTTCGGGAAGGAAATTACGCTCACAAATAAAATGAGCTAGCGTAGGATCTTCATCTTGTAAAAAACTAATTACAGGCTCTATGGTATGGATGTATTCAGTGCGGAGGGCATAAATCCTAAGCGCGTTGTCAGAAGTGTTTTTGAGGTTATTTTTCGCCTCTGAGAATAGTTTTTCCAGCCCTCTCTTAGAGAATAATTCCAGGATAGTTTCTATTCCCAAATCCAGTTGCTGACTAGAAACCTCTGTTGTATTCAGAAAGCCCTTTATGTAAGCTGTAGCTGGGTATGGAGTGTTTAGCTGAGTAAACGGAGGGCTGATTAAAAGGAGATTCTGTTTCACGCAGTGCAAGTTTAGCGTTTAATTGTAAATTATTAATCCTAAATTCTAAATTGACTCAATTCTATTTTTTGAGAAGGTATTCACTGAGTTTATTCAATAGTTGTAAAAGGCGTAGTAAGAATGGTCGGAAATAGTTTTAAAAACTTCTTTGGAACAGGTGCTTGTATAGTAAGATTCTCTTTTGTGACTGGATGAGTAAACTCTACGGAATAAGCATGTAAGTAAAGTCCTTTTCCTTTTAATAGCAGTTCTTCAGGACTGTAATCTGCATCTCCTAAAATAGCATTTCCACTGCTGGAAAGATGCTTTCTAAGTTGGTGTCTTCTTCCTGTTTTGGGGTGGAGAAGGACCAAGTTTAAAAACCCAAATCTTTCAGAAATGACAGATTCAAGGACTTCATAAGAAGTGAACGCTTCTTTGTCATCTATGGCTTTATTAAAGTCTCCTTTTAATTTTTCAATCTCACCCATGGCAACAGCCAAATAGGATTTTTTGATTTCTTTTTCCTCAAACATGAGATTGAGTGCTCTGATGCCTGAGCTAGTTTTTCCTGCAAGTAAAACACCAGTAGTTGGATAGTCTAAGCGATGGACTGGCTGAGGGTGACAGGTGTCTGGGAGAATGCTTTTCGAAAGATTTTGCTCCAAAGCATTCGCTACGGTTTTGAATTTATTACCACTGACTTGAATTCCGGCAGGCTTGTAAATGGCAGCCAGGTGTTCATCATCATAGAGAACCTTTAACGGATACTCCAGCTGATGCTCAGGTTCGCTTATTTCTTCTTTTGTGAGCTCTATTTCTTCCCCACCATGAATAAAAGTGGCCGTGCTGGCCTTTTTTCCATTCACCCTAATCAGCCCTTTGTTCAAGGTCTTTTTTAGTGCTGATTTCGTAGCGCAGCTAGAAAATAGACCTACACCATATTCTTGAAGTCGGGTAGGTGTGTTTTGGACGAGTGCTATGTGTTTTTCTGATTTGATGCCGCTAAGATAGCTCCTAGATGAAGAGAGGCTTTAATCAAGGTTGGTAATTTCTATTTCTGGTATTACTCATTTATAGGTGAGGCACCACAAGTTTTGCGCTAAATCAATTCGTAAGTATAATTATTCAAGATTATTTATTTCCCTGAACGCTAAAAAATGTACATTAGTTTAACCTTAAAACCAAATATACAATAAATATGAAAAAAATTTACTCGCTAGCCCTTGCTGCACTGGGGTTCTCTTTTATGTGCGGAGCACAATTCACAGATGACATAGAATCCTATGATGAGGGTCCGGTCTTCAACGACATTTGGACTACTTGGGATGGAAATGATGATGGTGCTCAAAACGCCATGGTGTCCTCAGCTTACGCAAACTCTGGAACCAAGTCTGTTTTTATAGCCGCAGGTGCCGCTCCAAATGGTGGGCCTCAAGATGCAGTACTTAATTTAGGAGACGGAGTTTCCTCTGGAGCATGGTCTGTGAAATGGATGATGTACATTCCTGCTAATAACTCAGCTTATTTTAATTTACAAGGAAATGTTTCTCCAAATGCAAATGCAAACCTAGAATTTCTTTCAGGAAATGTAACATTCAATGCAGCGAATGGAACTCCAGGAATGGGAGCTGATGACAATGCTGCGGGAATGACTTCATTTGCTTTTCCTAGCGATGAATGGTTTGAGGTAATAGCCACCGTAAACTTTGATGCTGGAATTTATAGCATCACTGTAAATGGAACTGAAACAGCAGCAGCACCTATTAATGCGCCTGACATCACAGTATGGGGAGGAGTTGATTTCTTCGCGGCAGATACTGCGAATGGATATTATGTTGATGATGTAGAGTTCTACTCTAATCCTCTTTCTGTAGAAGAATTATCTACTGCTGATTTTCTAGTTTATCCTAATCCTGCAAACAGCCAGGTGAATATTTATTCATCAGCAGCTGTATTAGATATTTCTATCTATAATCTTTTAGGAGAAGAAGTATTAAGAGTAGAAAGGGGTGTCTCTCAAAAATTAGATATAAGCCATCTCGAAGTGGGTTATTATATGGTTCAATTCTCAAATGGAATTGACAAGAAAACAGTAAAGCTTATCAAGCAATAAGTAAAAAAAACGAATTAATAAAAAGCCCCATCAGCTCGCTGATGGGGCTTTTTTCATTCTATGTTATTTAGCTAAAAGCATTCTCTCCAGCAATGCTAATTTGACCGAAGACAAAGATTAGTATTACTCTCATTTTTTTAATGCACAACGCTTTGGCTAAACGGCGTGACTTTCCTAAAAGAGGCGCGATGATTTTTAGCTGGTGTTCTGGTCGGTTTTTAATTTTTTCAATCTTACTTTTTGGAATAAAAAAATCACTGGCAATCCAACGATCAGTAATGGATATAAAAAGCAAAACAGGATTGCATTTATCTCGTAGTACGACAAATGAAAAATATTAGCAAGGTTTATTACTAAATCTGTACAATACACATAAAGCTCATTAATTAAATGTTCCATCTGTGAATTAGCCTTTTTTGATTTTACGTATTTCAGCTTGCATACTTATCGATTTAACCAAAAGTAGATACATTATTAAAGGAATTAAAATCACCAAAAAAAGGATATTTGCCCCTCTGTAATCCCCTGTTGATTTAAGGGATTGAATTACTCCAAAGTAAAGAGGGTCAATCTTATCAAAATAGGGTTTAGCTAATTTGACATGATTATCTCTGCAATAAC
Organism: Cryomorphaceae bacterium ASP10-05a; assembly: GCA_000981645.1. Classification (GTDB taxonomy): domain Bacteria; phylum Bacteroidota; class Bacteroidia; order Flavobacteriales_D; family Sanyastnellaceae; genus ASP10-05a. Next base: position 17,930 of record LAQC01000029.1, read on the forward strand.
CTGTCTCGTTATGGCAAATGAATGAACATTTATCTTTTGTTTTGTTTGCTGAATTTATCGCTGTGACTCCTCTTGTTTTATACCCTTCTTCCTTGGTGTTTAGTCTTACAAATTCATTTACTGTAATCATTCCTAAAAAAGGGAAGATTAAAATTAATAGGTATATAATTCGTTTTTTCATTTCTGCCAACGGTTTAGCTAAACTGCGTTTCAATGCAGTTTAGTTTTTGTTCTGGGCTTTTTTTTATTTTACTGTTAACTTTTGACTTTTCCATTCATTGTCAGTTGTCATATAGGAAGCTACATAAATACCTGAAATAAGGTTATTCAGTGTAAGATTATTTACTCCAGATTGTAAATATTTTTCTAAAACTAATTGTCCTCCAATACTATATATTCTTATGACTCCATTTTTTTTTGAATCAACTATTAAGTTATTATTAATAATGGTTGGATACATACTGACATCTGCTTCTACTAAAATTGTCTCTGAAACACTTACAATACTATTTTCTCGTATAAAATCAAGGACTTGATTCATGTATTGTAAGTCAAGCATAGATCCATGACGACCTTGAGGCACCATTAGAACTGATGCTCCAGTAGCTGCTAACATATCAAGTTCGTCATCGAGCAAACGTCCAACCGGTACATCGTATTCAGCATAGATATACATCAGGTTAGTCAAATCTAAAGTTGCTAAACTGTCCACCCAACGGTTATAACCAAAACCTGCCTTTAGTTGCCTATTTACCCATTCATTTGGGTCATTTATCTCTGGCTCAAAAATTACCGTCAACCCATCGTATTCAGAAAATTCCGCATGAAAACCGTCCGCAAAAGTATTCCAAATTTGATCGTTCATATTTAATCTTCCTGCCATCGGAATAATTCTATGCAAGTCCTCATTACCATAATCGTCTAAATATTCGCTTAGGATAAATGCACCAAAAGAATGTCCTAAAAGAACTACTTCTTTATCAAGATTATTATAATGATTAACTACCTTTTTCAAGAGAGCTATAGTAGAATCGTTATAAATAATCGCCTCTTCTAAAGTCATGGAAAAATCAGAAAAAATTTCTGGATGTTGATGTGTATATTGTTCCATTTCTACAACCGAAAATGTTGGAATACCTTCAAAAAAATCAAATCCTCCAGAATATAACATATCTGTTGGCCCTCCATGTAATGCAATAATAACAGTATCAGCTGTGGGGTTTGTCCTTACAACTGTATAAGTTTCTACATCAGGGAGTGAATTCAGGTCAATGCTGTTTTGCCCTAATGCTGTCGAACTGCTCCAAATCGTGAGGCTGAACAATAGAACTATCTGTAATCCTATGCAAGGTTTCAATAATCTTTTCATAATTTTCTTCATTTTAGTAGGCCGGTTACTTGTAAAGACCGAACTATAGTTTTTTCTGCCCATAAGGTTCTTGCTAAACTGCGTTTCAATGCCGTTTCAACCTATGAACTTTCAGTCCATACTATATGTTATTCAAATATTATTCTCTTCTCTGTTGTTCCATCATTATAGATGTAAAGGAGAGGTGTGTTTATTCTGATTGGTATTTTTCGTCCTAACATATCAGTAACCTTAACTAATTTTCTTTCAGTATTTGTAATATTCAATATATCTGGTAGATTTACGAGTAGAGTACAATTAGCACTAAAGTAATGTTGAGCATCAATATTTGTCCAATTGTTAGTAGAGTAAGTCACATCATCAACATTTATACAAGTTAAATTTGGATTATTAATAACCTCAAATTGAAGGAGATTTTGATTGTTCCCATTTCTTGCATCAAGACTTGTGAGTTGATTCTGTTCACAATTAAATTCAATTAAATTAGTATTAACGCTTACATCAAGACTGTCGAGTTGATTTTCGCCACAATCTAATTCTTCTAAAGCAGTATTATTAGACACATCCAAAGATGTTAGTTGGTTAAGAGGACAGTCTAATAGTATTAAAGCAGTATTATTAGACACATCCAAAGATGTTAGTTGGTTAAGATAACAGTCTAATAATATTAAAGCGGTATTATTAGACAAATCCATAGATGTTAGTTGATTTTCGCCACAACCTAATGCTAATAAAGCCGTATTATTAGACACATCCAAAGATGTTAGTTGATTTTCGCTACAATCTAATTCTTCTAAAGCAGTATTATTAGACACATCCAAAGATGTTAGCTGGTTTTCCGAAATAAACAATTCTTTTAAAGCAGTATTACTAGACACATCCAAAGATGTTAGCTGGTTTCCCCGAATAAACAAATCAAATAAATTAGTATTACTAGACACATCCAAAGATGTTAGTTGATTATCAGAACATACCAACTCAATCAAAGCAGTATTAGCACTTACATCAAGACTTGCGAGCTGATTCTGATCACAATTTAAACTAGTTAAAGCAGTAAATGCTTCTATTCCTGTTAAATCAAAAATCCCAAGACCGGAACAGTTTATTGAACCTGCAAAAGGAGTTGCTTCACTAACTTGTATCTCGGTATCTCCATTGGTGTTAATTGAACTATATCCAACCAAATACACTTTAAAGTTCGCGTCAGGTATATTTACAATTGGAGGCTGCCCAAAACCAAGAAAAGGTAGGCAAATTAATACTATTAGTAATTTTTTCATTTTATTAGATTATTATTTGTTGCTTTATTTATTTAGTCTTTGATAATTCAAATCCACTGTAGTATAAGTTTCCGTTTTCTAGTATTTTTATTACATCGCCTGTACCGCGTCCAATACCTCCTAATACTGCTGATG
>LAQC01000030.1 GCA_000981645.1 Cryomorphaceae bacterium ASP10-05a
TACTCAAAAAGCTCATTCCACCCCCGCAAACACAAAGAAATATCACCATTATCAACTGACTCACAATGTTTTGATTCACCTGCTAGAATAGATAAGTTAAGAATCTTTTTGGTGGACCCGCTCCCTTAATCGTATACAATACGTATAATCTGCACTTAGTAGTTTAAGCGTTTAAAAACGCCATTCCACAAAAAACCCCATCCAACTAAGGACAGGGTTCTTAAAATAGGGTGTATTGGAATCTTCTTATTGCAACGCGGATCATAAGCCTAGCTGTACTTCTGCTGGTGGCTAAAGTAGCTGCATTTATAAAACCGCTTGAGGTATTGAATACCTTACATCTTTACTACTTTAAACGTTTTTGAAAAATTATCGTTATGGCATCTGATGAAATAACTTCCCGAAACAAAACCCTCTAGAGATAAGGTAGTTTTTCCACCACTATTCTTTGAAAGTGAGCTTGTTTTAATTGTTCGGCCCAAATTATCGTAAACTTCAATTTTTACTGCTTCAGATATTTCAGAAAACAATTCGAATTCAATATTAATACTATTGTAAGTTGGATTCGGATATATCTTGATCGCATTGGCTAACAGGTCATGTTCATTAACCTGCAGACCAGTTCCAACTAGGATAGGGACACTTACCTCATATTGGCAGATCTCTGATGCGTCCTGCACGATTACGTTATAGTTCCCCACGGCTAAATCGAAGAATTCATTATTGTCAACAAAGTTTTGACCTCCATCAATACTATATTGATAAGGACCGACTCCTGAAGTAGGAGTGATTACAATCGAACCATTGGCAGTTACAACAGAAGAGGTTACGCTATCTTGTATATCTGCAGTTGTAAACGTACAGGTTTCAATAGAAACGGTCTCTTCATAAGAGCAATCTCCAGTGGCACCCTCTATGACTATGGTATACTCTCCTGGAGCCAAATCTGTGAAGTTATTATTCTCAACAAATGTTAGCCCTCCATCTATACTGTATAGAAATGGATTCACCCCTGAATTGGTATTAATTGTAATAGCTCCATTGTTATCGGTTGAATGGGATAAGTTTATATCTGCTGTAATCCCACATCCTGTTCCATCAGGACAAAACACTTCTTGTGCCTCATAATCAAAGTCACCATCATTTGTAGCAATAGTCTCCCCTGATGAATTATTAACTAGAAAAGCATATTGGTTTCCAGGGGTGTCAAAAATTCCATCTCCATATGAATCGTAAACGTTTAGCGTGAAGCAAGAACTATAATCAAGACAAATCTCTTGAGTAAAGGTTTCACCGCCTCCTCCAACGCCCCCGCTTGCAATAACTTCATTTACCCCTTCATCATATACTTCCCAAGAAGTCTCACCAGGCCAATTATCTGCGTTGATAATCAACGTTACAGTGTCGTAATCTGAATCTAGATTTGTGGTTGTAGAAGCTGAATTATTAGTTCCATCTCCGTCAATTTGACTGTTCACACTTAACAAGCTGAGCGTGATGTCATTGTTAGTCTGCATAAGATTATCATCAATGGTTACAGTCACTGTCCCCACCCCTTCGAACGGCACATCTACCGCTGAATTAATAACGTCTAAAACAAATCCATTAACAACCACTTGAATTTGCACATTGGTAATCATTGTTTCTCCTAGGTTAGTTATGACAGCATCTAATTCCACTTCGTCATTACAAACAACGGCCAAGTCGCCAATTGAAATCGACCCATCCAATACATGGACTTTACTTAAAATATAGGTTAACGTATCATTATTAATATAGTCATCATCTATATGAGAAACGACACCTGTGATGTTATAATCCCCAATAGCTGAAAAATCTTGTGGAATTGTGAATTGGAAATCAGCATCTGAAAAAGGTTCAATTGTTTCGTTAATAGGCATGGTTTCCACCAATTGATCATCGACAAATAAAGAAATATCAAAATCGCTCATATCGTTCAATCCTGTATTGGCAATTCTCACCGTCACTAACTCATTGTTTCCTAAACTTGAAGAAGATTGAGGATCTAGAAATTCGGTTATACCTAAATCACTATTGGCTTTAACATCTGCCCAAAAGGAAACCCAAGGTCTTGCTTGTTTTATTACCAGTTGATCTTCAGAAGTTACCTTATACTCTATATCCATTGAGAATCCTTCTGCTCCCTCAACATCGTACAAGATGCCAAATTCATCATGAATAACGGTAAGGTATTCTCTCATTAAATCTAGATATACCTGATCCATTATCAGCTCACCTGGCTCCACTAAGTTGGACAATCCCAACACGAGATAACCACCACCTTGTAAAGGATTTTCATACAACAAAATTTCCTCTGGCACGGTGTTCGGATCTGGGTTTGTAATCAATGACTCTCCTACTTGTGTGTTTAGATAAAAGGTACTGTCTGTTTCGTAAATAGGGTCAATACTAATCCCTACGCCATTAGATAATTCCTCTTCAAAATTGGGGTGGCACAGCACTCCCATAGCTGCTATGTAGTGATCAACACGATAAAAATCTCTTTCTTCATATGCTCTAAAATTCCACATACTAGCATAGACTTGTTTGATGGATTTTTTGATATGTCCTTCATCGAGATGTTGGGTTTTGGAAGCGTATAAGCCCGCACCACTAAATCCCGGTAAATCCTCATTATTCGTGCTTGAGCGGCATCTAACAGCAGTACCCACTGGGAAATCATCATGCATGGCTTGTAAATCATCCAGCATCCACTGAGGCATGGGTGCATCTTTAATGTCTCTTCTAAAATCGGTCAAACGCTCAATTCGAAAATTTATATCAGTTTGGAACGTAGGATTATCTATCATGACTTGCGCCTCCTGATAGAAATTATTGAATAGCATAAATTCATCATAGTAGTAAAACGGAATTCCAAAACCATCGGGTATCGTGCCACTTGGGAACCCAAAGGTTCTCATGGTTGAAACGTTAGAACATTTGGCTCCAAAGGCAGCAGACATCTCAAAATCAATGTCATCTAGGGGTAAGATATCTGTAATACTTAAATCTCGAATTGGGATTTGTGGTTCTGTTGGTCTGAGGTCTTCATACCAGGCATTCACTTCATCCAAAGTGGCTTCTCTTATTTGGAATGTCTCATTTTCTACTTTGTAATAAATGTAGTTTCCTAACAGATTTGCTATTGAATCAATCGACAAAGGGTCTGCGATATAGGCATTAGGAACATTGTCTTGAATGGCTCTTAAGTTAACGTGCGACAATGGAGTCTGTATAACAGAAGTTATGATTCCACCAACTCTAGGTAATGAATTTGGTAATGCGTCATAGAGGACAACATCTCTACTCCCAGGTGTTTCACTAAGATCCTCCATATGTTTAAAGAAGCCATATCCTTCCGCTTCATGAAAAGGGATATAGTTGATTTCAGCGAAAACATCAGATTCTAAAACAACATCTATTCTAGAATCTACAAATTCATCAGCGTAATTATTGAGGTAGTCGTTTTCATCATTCTGTCCAATAAAATGGTTCATGCTGTTCTGAAGAAAAGGCATGTTGGCTGCCAACAACTCATATGTTCTTTGGGTAGCTTCAAAATCATATGCATTTCCGAAAGAGAAGTTAAATGAATAGCTTCCTATAACCCCATTTGGAAGAATGTCACTAGGATTAAACACGATTTCTCCAGAGCTATCATCTCCATCTACCGTGGCACCAATTCCATTGAAAAAAGCCGCATGTATATAATAGGTATTGCTATTGATAAAATAAATCTTTGGCTCAGGAGTATCTCTATCAAGTATTCCGAACTTAACATACAATTGGCCATCTAGAAATGGAGCCCACCCGACATCATTTACTGTAGCCAAATCCATAAAAGTCTCAGCATCCGGAATGGAGGTGGCGCCATCCTCAAGTGCAATTGCATCTGCATAGTTGATAGGAGCATCTGTAGGCATGTTATTAAACTCTGTAACGTCATCTATACCATCTCCGTCATAATCATCTGGGGTAGCTATATCATGTTCTGTTATAGAATAGTTCTCCAAAGGATAGGCTGCTACTGGTTCAGAAATCACCATAGTTCCATCAACGCCTAGAGTCATAGAGGTGGCCCAGTTAAACGTAGGACTATGCTGTGCATGCAACATATAATACTTATCTGATTGGGCTTGAATTGATAGTTGTACTTGACCAATACTATTTACCGAATAATTATCTATTGGTACGTCTTGTGAGAAACAAAAATTATATAAGGAGATGGAACAAACAAGTAGTGAAATAATTCTCTTAATCATTGTGTAAATTTTAGGCCGTGATTTTAAAGTGTTTAAATGTACTGAATATATATATATATAGTTTTTTTGGGCATATTGGATTTAATTATCCTTGAAAAGGGGCCAAACTATTTTACCAAAACTAGAACTATATCTTTTATGGACATTGAAGTAAACAAAAGGGTTGCTTGACGCAATTTTGATCCTGCCATAGACAAACAGAGTGCAGGCCATTTATAATTCAATCATTACAGACAAATGAAGAATGTAATAAATGAAGTCGACCGCATTTTTTATAAAAAACTACTTGATAAATGCGATCATAAATATCTAAGTCAATATCGCCTATATCCTCCTCAATCAAAAGACCGGCTAAAACTCCTGTAGTGTAACTATGCCCAATAACCAGAGCGTCTTGTTTTCTATCAATTAACATTTCTGAAAAACATTCAAGATCGCTAGCACTATACTCCTGAATCTCTAGTTCTTTAGATTGAGCTGTGGGCAGTGCCGTTTTTTTAGTTCGACCATAGTCTGTAGAGTAAATCGCCTCAATAGCTACATCTTTAAGAAAATTATCTAAAAACGCTGATCTTTGATCACCACATTTAGTAAGTGGAGGGTCATAGGAGTTGGATGAAAAATCTTTTTCTGAATGCCTAACTAAATATATTGTAAATATATTGTCGTGTTTCTGAGCACTAGCGCCCAATTGAAACCCAAGAATTATTAAAATTATTATGAAGTATTTGTTCGTCATTAAGTGTGTGTTGGCTAACGTTTAGTATAAGCTGTCGTTTTAATGCCGCTTATACATTGTTATGGGCTTTTATTCACTTTCAATATATACTCATATCAAGTTCATAGAAGTCTTTAATTTCTGACAACTTGATTAGTCTGTTTACTTTTATATTTTCCCATGTCTCCGTAAAAACTTCATCTCCACCTTCTGTATTTTCATTTGTATTAACTTTTTTCTGTTTCTTTTTTGTTAAAAAGTTAATGCTCGTTTCGCTGTCAACTACTGCACCTCCATTAACTTCATCAAAACCAATCAATTCAAAATCCGAATTCTGATATCTAAAGGTGTATTGCCAATACCCATATCTACCATGACTATAGAGAGCATATAAATTTCCTTTACTAATTTCAATTGACAATTCTGGTGGAAAATAAACACCACCGTCTTCGTTTTCTGAAGAAAAGCATTCGTCATTTTTTATAGCCAATTCGTAATGGTCATTTTTATTTAATAGAATTATAATACCTCTCCGGTTTCGGTCTACTTTTTCGTCAAATTGATTTACTACGATATTGCCTTTATTAGTTCCTTTGATTATGAGGACACAATCCAATACCCCGTCCTTATTTAAATCACCATTTATCTTTTCAAAGACCACATACCCTTTCGGCAAGAAGTCAGATGGTTGTTGCTTCTCTTTAACTTGTCCGAAAACGGTTGTTGTCCATGTCAGTAGTAAAATTATCAGTAATTTATTCATTGCGTGTCTCTGTTTTTTATAATTGCACATAACCGTACGTGTATGTGCACTGGTGCACATATCCACACTATATCTTTCGTGTAGCTAATCTACTAAAAAAGCTCATTCCAACCCCGAACACACTACGAAATTTAACTACTACCAACTGACGCACAACGTCTTAATTTGTTTGCTAGAATAGATAAGTTAAGAATATTTTTGGTAGACCCGCTCCCTTAACAGTATACAATACGTATAATATGCACTTGGTAGTTTATGCGTTTAAAAACGTAATTCCACAAAAAAACCCCATCCAACTAAGGAAAGGGTTCTAAAAATAGGGTGTACTAGAATCTTCTTATTGCACCGCGGATTATAAGCCTAGCAATACTTCTGCTGGTGGCTTGGCTCCGAACATCATGCGCTCAGGGTTTTCTAGCATTTCTTTTACCTTAACTAGGAAGCTTACAGATTCTTTACCGTCTATGATTCTGTGGTCATAGCTTAGCGCTAAATACATGATAGGTCTTACTACCACTTCTCCGTTTACTACTACGGCACGCTCTACTATATTATGCATTCCTAAAATAGCACTTTGTGGTGGATTAATGATAGGCGTACTTAACATACTGCCAAACACTCCTCCATTGGTGATGGTGAACGTTCCTCCTGTCATTTCATCTATGGTCATCTTACCGTCTCTGGCTTTAATGGCTAGTCTTTTGATCTCTGCTTCTATTTCATGTAGAGACATCTGCTCCGCATTTCTTACTACAGGAACCATTAGGCCTTTTGGTGAACTTACTGCTATACCTATGTCTGCATAATCATGAAAAACAGCTTCTTTACCGTCTATCATAGCGTTTACCGCTGGAAATATATTCAGTGCTTCTGTTACCGCTTTAGTGAAGAACGACATGAACCCAAGATTCACTCCGTGTACTTCTCTAAATTTATCTTTGTACTGCTTACGCATGTCCATGATAGGCTTCATGTCTATCTCGTTAAAGGTAGTTAGCATGGCTGTTTCGTTCTTGACAGCTACCAATCTCTCTGCGACTTTTCTGCGCAGCATAGACATTTTTTCATTTTTGGTATCTCTAGTTCCGCCCCATCCTGCTGTGGCTGATGAATCAAATCCTGCTGCCATGGCTGCTACCACATCATGCTGGGTAATTCTACCGTCTTTTCCTGTTCCGCTAACTTGATTGGCTTTCACGCCATTCTCTGCCATCAACTTAGCTGCTGCTGGAGAAGGGTGCCCTTTGGCATAGCTCTCTTTCTCAGGCGCTGGTGCTGGTGTAGGAACGGGTGCTGCTTCTGCCTTTGGCGCGGATACTTTAGGAGCCTCTGCAGCTGCTGGTGCAGGTGCGGCTGCCTTAGCTGGTGCTTTGGCATCTGTATCGATAAGACACACTACGGCACCTACATCTACAGTATCTCCTGCCTCAGCTTTTAGGGTGATAATTCCCGCTTCTTCAGCTGGAAGTTCTAGTGTCGCTTTATCCGAGTCTACTTCGGCTATGGCTTGATCTTTTTCTACGTAATCCCCATCGGCTACTAACCAATCGGCTATTTCTACCTCAGAGATCGATTCTCCCGGTGAAGGGACTTTCATTTCTAGAATTGGCATATTCTATATGTTTTTTATTTCAATACGTTACTCGTGGAATACTCAAATAAGCTATCCATTAATTTCTCTTGCCTATTGGCATGTACCATAGACGAACCTGCAGCCGGGCTACCACTAGACTTTCTAGAAAGTAACTCTATGTTCTTATCCTCCCATTTTCTTAGGATGAAAGACCACGCTCCCATATTCTCTGGTTCTTCCTGCATCCAAATTACGTGTTCTGTCTTCTCATACTTGGCCAGAATCTTTTTTATCTGAGTCTCAGGGTATGGATAAATCTGCTCTAATCTAATTACAGCTATATCTTCTCCAGCTCCTCTGCTTTCTTTTTCTTCTAAAATGTCGTAATAAATTTTACCTGTGCAGAATACCAGTGTTTTCACATTGGTAGCTTTTACTGCTGTATCATCCAATACTTCTTGGAATCCACCTTGAGCCATTTCACTCAATGAGGAAACCGCCTTAGGGTACCTTAGTAATTTCTTAGGGGTAAACACTACGAGTGGCTTTCTAAAAGGCCATTTGCACTGTCTTCTTAATAAATGGAAATAGTTTGCTGGTGTGGTCGCGTTGCAAACTACCATGTTATCTCCCGCACACATCTGCAGGTACCTTTCCATTCTTCCTGAACTGTGCTCAGAGCCCATTCCTTCATAACCGTGAGGGAGAAGCATGGTGAGTCCGTTCATAGCATGCCACTTATCTTCAGCCGCAGTGATGAACTGGTCTATCATTATCTGTGCTCCGTTATTGAAGTCTCCAAACTGCGCTTCCCAAATCGTTAATCCGTTAGGACTACCGAAAGCATATCCGTATTCAAAACCCAACACACCATACTCAGAGAGCAGCGAGTTATAGATAGTCAATGGCGCTTGGCCTTTACTCACATGATTTAATCCTATGTAAGCTTCTTCTGTCTTTTCGTCTTTTACCACAGCATGGCGGTGTGAGAACGTTCCACGCTCTACGTCTTGTCCAGAAATCCTTACCGGATGTCCTTCGTCTAACAATGTGGCATAAGCCAACATTTCTGCAGAACCCCAGTCTAAACTATCTGCCTCTAGCATGTTTAGTCTGTCCTGCATTAATTTTTTCACCTTTCTAAACCAATTTTTCCCTTCTGGAAGGGTGCTCATATTGATTCCTAATTCTTTTAGTTTCTCTATAGAAACTGCAGTAGTAGGACTTTTTTCAAAATCTTTTCTTTCTGAGAATCTATAGCTCTTCCAAGTATCCTCTAAGAAATGCTCCACCTTTACATTCTTTATCTTCTTAGACTTATCGAAGTGTGCTTCTAACTTTTCAAACAGTGCTCCTTTAGCTAACTCCCCGTCTTCTTCTGTCATTACGCCTTCTGCTATCAGCTGATCGAGGTAAATTCTTCTAGCATCTGGATGCTTGGCAATGGCGTTATAAAGCTTAGGCTGTGTGAACTTAGGCTCATCACCCTCGTTATGTCCGTATTTCCTGTACCCTAATAAATCTATGAACACATCACTGTTCCACTTATTTCTGTAATCCAGTGCTATTAACACTGTCTGCACTACCGCTTCTATGTCATCTCCGTTTACATGGAACACCGGACAAAGTGTAGTTTTAGCGACATCTGTACAGTAAGTACTAGACCTAGCGTCTAGGTAGTTCGTGGTAAAACCTACTTGATTATTTACCACCAAGTGCATGGTTCCTCCTGTTCTGTACCCCTTCAGTTGTGCCATCTGCACTACTTCATACACAACACCTTGACCAGCTATGGCTGCATCTCCATGTATTTGGATAGGAACTATTTTATTCTCGTCTTTTAAATCTAAATCTATAATGGATCTAGATAATCCTTCCACTATAGGATCTACAGCCTCTAAATGTGATGGATTAGGACAGAGTGTTACACACACATCTTTTCCTTCATCAGACTTGATATCTCTAGAATACCCCAAGTGGTATTTTACATCACCATCGAATGACTCATCTTCGAATTCTCTCCCTTCAAACTCAGCAAAAAGCTGGTCGTAAGGTTTATTCATAATGTGCGCGAGTGTATTTAACCTTCCTCTATGCGCCATTCCTATAACGAAATCCTTCACTCCTTTTTGAGCTCCCTTTTCTATGATGGCATCCAGTGCTGGAATAAGAGACTCTCCTCCTTCTACAGAGAATCTTTTTTGACCTACGAATTTCTTTTGCAGAAACTGCTCGAAAAGCGTGGTTTGGTTTAGTTTATTGAAAAATCGCTTTTTATCTTCTACGGAGAAAACCGTTCTGTTTTTTAGTTCTACTCTATCTCTCAGCCACTTTATTTTCTCTGGCTCACGGATATACATATACTCTACTCCTATAGATTGGCAGTAGGTTTCTTCTAAGTGAGCTACTATAGCTTTTAAGGAAGCCTTGCCCAATCCTATTGTATCTCCAGCTTGAAATTCAGTGCTTAAATCTGCATCTGACAGACCAAAATTTCCTAGCGCTAGCGTAGGCTCGTAGGTTCTTCTTTCTCTTACGGGATTGGTTTTAGTGAAGAGGTGTCCTCTAGTTCTATAGCCATTGATTAGGTCTAGAACTTTGAACTCTTTGAGTACATTTTCCGGAACCGTAGCTCCTTCAGAATAATCTGATTTACTAAACTCGAAACCTTCAAAGAATTTCTGCCAACCAAAATCGACAGATGAAGGGTCACTCTTGAACTGTTTATGTAGTTCTTCTATGGCAGTAACATCACCATTACTTAGATAGGAATATTTATCCATGTTTTCTTTTAAATCCGTGGGACTCGCGTAGTAAACAAAATTACAAACTTGAATCTTAAAACAGCCTCTTTAACGTATAAATCGTGCCTTGAGTTTAAAGAAATTGGGAGAATATTAGTAATCTTAACTCATTGATTTCCTTATCTCAATTTTTAGTTGCGTTCTTTCTACCATTAATCGGCTGATTGCTCTTTCAAAACCCTCTTCATTCTCTGGATGTAATGCCTCTGAAATAGCCTTTTCTGGAATATCTATTCGGTAAATTATTTGAGTGAGTTTAGATTTATTGCGGTGCAATAACTCACTTACCTCAGCAAAAATCATTTTTTCTAGCTCTTCAAATGTCTGAATTTCCTCCACTTCTATATCCTCAGCGAACATCATAAAATCCTTTTGCAATTGCAACGCCACTAAACGCAAATCAGAATTAGAAGCTAGCTCATTTTTTCCGGAAAGGTTAGTCATGTGGAACTGTTAGCAATTTCAGGCCAGCTATGAAGGACAAGCCAAAATGAATTGAATATTTGTGCTAAGCTATGGTAAAATCGATTCTAACTTCTCTAACCTCTCAACTATCTGAACTTAAAAGGAAACACCTTGTGGTGGTTCTGGCTGTTGCTATTGGCCTTTTATCTGGTTGTTTTGCCGTTTTTCTGAAATGGTCAGTGAGTTCCATTAGAGAATTTATCACTTCTGGATCCATGACCAAAACATTAGGCGGGCTCTACGTTTTCTATCCACTTATAGGGATATTAATTGCCGTTTTCATTGTAAATAAAGTTTTAAAAAGAAGGCTGTATTCTGGTATCCCCAGCGTACTTTATTCTATAAGCAAGAAGCGTAGCAATGTAAAAACACACAACCTTTACTCTTCTCTATTCACCAGTATTTTTACCGCTGGTTTTGGTGGCTCAGCTGGGCTAGAAGGTCCTTTAGTTCAAACCAATGCCGCATGGGGCTCCAACCTAGGAAGACTCTTTCAAGTAGATTACAAAACAAAAACTCTTCTCATCGGATGTGCAGCTGCCGCTGCGATGGCTGCCATTTTTAAAGCTCCACTAGCTGCAGTAGTTTTTGCAGTAGAAGTGCTCATGCTAGAGTTTTCTGTTTCTAGTTTGATTCCACTTCTGGTAGCGTCTATTTCTGCAGTAATGATTACCAGCTTATATGGTGGAGATGATTCTATTATTCGGTTTAATCTGATTCATGAATTTCAATTAAAGGAGTCTGGTTACTTTATTTTACTTGGGGCTCTGACAGGACTCTCTTCTGTTTACTTCAGTAGGTTTTATCTTTTTATTACTTCTAAATTTCAAGCTATAAAAAACTGGAAAGCACGTGCCCTTTCTGGTGGGATTCTGCTAGGAATTGTAGTGTGGATTTTCCCTCCCCTTTATGGTGAAGGGTATGAAATATTGAACCAACTTATTTCTGATAATGGATTCAACCAACAGTTTAGAAAGATAGCGGAGGACACGTTCTTTGGTAACTGGACCGAAAGCGGTTCGATGATGTTATTGTTCTTATTCTGCTTGGTGTTGTTTAAAGTAATAGCCACTTCCCTCACCATAGGCTCTGGTGGAATTGGAGGGATTTTTGCTCCATCTCTATTCATGGGGGGAACTCTCGGGTTCTTCTTTTCTCGATTTTTTAAATACTATGAAATCAATACTACTCTTCCGTCAGAAAACTTCACGTTAGTAGGGATGGCTGGGTTGATGGCAGGTGTGCTTCATGCTCCTTTAACCGCCATATTTATGATAGCAGAGGTAGCTGGGGGTTATGGGCTTTATATTCCGTTGATGCTCACAGCTGCCACTTCTTATTATGTGTCCAAGTCGCTCATGAAAACAACTATTTACACAAGAGAATTAGCCCAAAGAGGAGAACTCATCACGCACGATAAAGATGATGCTGCTATGACACTCATGAACCTAGAAGAACTGATCCTCACCGATTTTAAGACCTTCTCTCCTGAACAACTGCTCAGAGATGTAGAATCTGTTTTAGAACAAACAGACCAGCTTATATACCCAGTAATAGATAAGAACGGAAACCTACTGGGTCAGATAACCATAGATGATTTACGGCCTATTCTATTCAAACCTGAAGTCTTCTCTGAGGCCAAAATAGCCGATGTACTTTCCACTCCTCCTGAAGTGATTTCTATAAATGATAACATCCAAGAAGTGATGAAGAAATTCGAAGACACCGAAGCCTGGAAACTACCAGTGGTAGACCACTCTACCTATGTGGGAGTTATTTCTAGGACGCAACTTTTGGCTGCTTATCGAGAGGAGATTAGGAGTTCTAATTTTGATATTTGAGGGGGAGAGCACATTGGCTATTTATACTTTGGGTTGATGCATTTCGATAACCGCTCAGCAAGCGAATCAAGGGCACAAAAAAAGCCTCTCATCCAATGAAGGATTAAGAGGCTTTTAAAATGTTTTTATGGAAACGCTAGATGACAACCACTTATTCGGTCACTGGGCGATGCCGAAGTACTAGTTCACACAGCCTATATCTACTTGTGATACTGGGTCGTTATTTGGAATACAATTTCCTGACGGAAGCTCTAAAGGAACATACCTAAATAGGTCTCCATCGTACAATCCGTTTTCTAGAAAGCTTACTAAGTCTGTAACCTCTTCATCTGATAAATCCAGCGGCACGAAGTGTTCTGACAATTGTTCAGAAGGAACCATATCATTTTCTGGAACTGCAGAATTTTTATATTCTACTAAAGACCTTAAATCAGTGAAGTTTCCTCCATGTCCGTAGAATGGTGAGTCTTTCAAATTATACAACTGCGGCACTTTGAATTTGTAATCATCTTCTGGATTCCCCGTGAATCCTCCTCTACCTCTATTAGTCCCCTCAGCTCCAGCTGTCCCATAAATTCCAGGACCATCAAGATTGGCCATTCCTAGAGCATCAAATTGCATCTTGGCTAAACTAGGCCCGTTATGGCACTGGTAACAGTTGGCTTTGTTAAAGAATAACTCCGCTCCTCTTTTGTCACTGTTCGTTAAGGCACTTTCATTGCCACGCAGATAATCCTGCCAAGGCGCTTGGTTAGAAAGGATCGTTCTTTCATAAGCTCCAATAGCTAATCCTGCAAAACGAACTGACATTCTTAAATCTGCAGGGACATCTGGAAAAGCAGCATCGAACAGAGGACCATACTCAGGTAACTGTGCCTCCATTTCATCATTACAGTCCATTCGGTGAACCGCTAGACCTGCGATGGCTTGAGTTTCTAATCCTTCATGACCCAGCTGGTTATTCCAAATAGGAGTAAGTACTCCCCACTGGTCTTCTGTTCCTTCATTCATTCCTGTAGCACCAAACTGACCATTCCAAAGCATAATTTTCTGATACGCTCCGTTCATAGCTGT
>LAQC01000031.1:0-108 GCA_000981645.1 Cryomorphaceae bacterium ASP10-05a
CACCAATGAATCAGATTGAACGACAGCACTCCAGAGAGTTTTATCGTCTACATTTTTCCAATTAAAAATTTCTCCTCTGTCTAGTGAATTTTGGACCTGAGCGTTTAT
>LAQC01000031.1:528-7459 GCA_000981645.1 Cryomorphaceae bacterium ASP10-05a
TAGGTTCGTCTAACATTAACACGTTTCCTCCAGTTAACATCATTCTAGAAATCATACACCTCACCTTCTCCCCTCCTGAAAGTACACTAGCCATCTTAAATGTTTCTTCCCCAGAGAAAAGCATTTTCCCTAAGAATCCTCTAATGTAAACTTCATCTTTATTTACAGAATATAGTCTTAACCAATCGATAAGATTTAACTGCTCTTCAAAGAAGTGCATATTTTCATTAGGAAGGTACCCTGTAGTTATGGTTTGACCGAATGTGTATTCACCTGAATCTGGCACATCATTTCCATTCAATATTTCGAATAACGCGGTAGTAGCCAAACCATTCTTAGCAAGCACAGTAATTTTATCGCCCTTAGTGACATTAAGGTTAAGATCTCTNNATAAAACTTCTCCATCTAGTGATTTAGACAAGCCGTTGATATGAAGTATTTGGTCACCTGCTTCTCTTTCAGACTCTATAATGATGGCTGGATATCTTCTGCTTGATGGCTCGATATCTTCTAGGTTTATTTTCTCTAATAATTTCTTTCTACTTGTAGCTTGCTTAGACTTTGAAGCGTTGGCTGAGAATCGAGCTACAAACTCTTGAAGTTCTTTTTTCTTCTCTGAAGCTTTCTTATTGGCAGAATTTCTTTGTCTTAAAGCTAACTGACTACTCTCATACCAAAAGGTGTAATTTCCAGAAAACATTTTCACTTTTTTGAAGTCTATATCTACGATGTGCGTGCATACAGTATCTAAAAAATGTCTATCGTGAGAAACCACGATTACGGTGTTCTTAAAGTCTAATAAAAAATCTTCTAACCATGTCACCGTTTGAAGATCTAAATCATTCGTAGGCTCATCCAGAATCAAGTAATCTGGATTTCCGAATAAGGCTTGAGCTAAAAGAACTCTTACCTTTTGGTTACCATTCAGATCTTTTAAAGGTCTTTCATGGTCTGATTCCTCTATTCCTAATCCAGATAAAAGATTGGCTGCATCTGGTTCTGCATTCCACCCATCCATTTCTGCAAACTGTTCTTCTAATTCAGATGCTTTCATTCCATCCTCATCAGAAAAATCTTCTTTAGCGTATAATGTGTTTTTCTGATCCATTATGCTCCAGAGTTCTTTATTACCCATCATAACAGTATCTAAAACACGAACTTCATCAAATTCATAGTGATCCTGCTTTAATACAGACATTCTCATGCCTGACTCTAAAGAAATATGACCGCTGTTAGCATCTATGTCTCCACCTATAATTTTAAGTAAAGTAGACTTCCCTGCTCCATTGGCGCCTATTACACCATAGCAGTTATCTCCATTAAACTTAACATTTACCTCATCGAACAAGACTCTTTTCCCGTATTGAAGAGAAATATTATTAACTGACAACATGATTACTGAATTTTAAAATGGCTGCAAAGGTAGTGCTTCGTTTCAGAGGAAAAAACCTGATTTTCTTATTTTCCGATGGTTTAAGAAGCTAAAATCTATATTTGTCTTTATGAAGCGTTCATATACCTTAAACATTAATGGAGAGCTTATGATTTTAGATTCTCCTAAAATCATGGGAATCTTAAATATTACACCCGATTCTTTTTATTCGGAGAGTAGAGTGAGCTCTGAAAGTGAAATTTTATCTCGTGCTGAGAAAATGCTTTTAAACGGTGCCGATTTTTTAGATATAGGCGGTTACTCTTCAAAACCAGGAGCAGAAGATGTCTCGGAGGATGAAGAGATGAACAGGGTGATTCCTGCTATCTCTGCTGTTAAAAAGGCTTTTCCTGAAACAGTGATTTCGATAGATACATTTAGAAGTAGCGTAGCAATGGCTGCAATCAATGCTGGAGCAAGTCTTGTTAATGATATTTCGGGCGGAGATGGAGATCCCGAAATGTTTCATACAGTAAAGAAACTGAAGGTTCCTTACATTATTATGCACATGCAGGGCACTCCGCATACTATGCAAAATAATCCTTCTTACAAAAATGTAGTTCAAGATGTTTATAAGGCATTAAGCCTAAAACTGAATGAGCTAAAGCTTTTAGGTGTTACTGATGTAATCGTAGATGTTGGTTTTGGTTTTGGGAAAACACTGGAACACAACTATGACTTACTCGCTAACCTTGATTATTTCCATTCCTTAGACGCTCCTCTTTTAGTGGGTATGTCAAGAAAGTCAATGATCTATAAAGCACTTGATATTACTCCAGAAGAATCATTAAATGGCACGGTGGTTTTGAACACCATTGCTACGCAGAAGGGAGCTCAAATAGTACGAGTTCACGATGTAAAAGAGGCTAAAGAAATGCTGCGCCTTTATTCTTTAACGAATCTTAGTTGAACATTTTTAGCTTCAACTTGGAGAACATAGGTACCTGACGCTAATTCATGAATATCTATACTAGAGTTCTTTTCTAAGAATACAGATTTAGCTAATCTTCCATCTAAAGAGAAGATTTGAATTAAGCCTGTTACTCCTTCTATGCTTAGCTCATCTAAAGCTGGATTAGGATAGATTTTCACATTCTTATTAAATTCAGAAACTCCTAGGTAGTTATTAGAAAACATTCTTACGTCTGATTCAGAATCTATTCGGCAAGAAGTAGGTGCTATTAATTTCCAATAGAATGTACCTTGATCAGTAAATTCATATGACGTTCCTTCTACATCCTCGTCTACTAGAATAGTAGAGAAATCTTCAGCATCTGAGATTACTAAGTTATATGTATCTAAGCCTTCTATAGCGTCCCATTCTATAATTACGGAAGGGTCTGTAGAATCATAGCCATTTACTGGAGAGAAACCCGCGAATGTAGGAAGTGTTCCATTAGTCACCATAATTTTCAAGATCTCGTTAAACAAAACATCTCCATCGTTAAAGAGTGTAATCGGAATAAGGTATTCTCCTTCCTCTATAAGATCTGTAAAGGTAATTGTCACTGGTATTCTGCCAGGTGATTCAATAGGACCTATGGCTAAAGTCATATTATTCGGAAGGAAATCAGTACTCTGAGCAGAAGCTATAGGCTGTGCTGAAGTTACATCTACATAAAACTCTACCCCATCAGCATTGGCACAAACCTCTGCATATCTGTATGCATTTATCAACGTAGGTCTTAATATGAAAAAGTCGGTGTACATATCAGACATAATAACGGTTCCACTTGGAAAGTAAGCATAGTTGCTCCATGTTCCGCTATAATCTTGAAAGTCATCCATAGGCTGAGAATCAAAGAATCCCAATGTAGATATTTCTTGTTCGAAGACGTTTCCAATATCTAGGATTCTTAATCCAGATCTGTAATTACTCTGGTAACATAAGCTTCCCTTGGTATATAGATTATGATCTATAGCGGTGCTTGAGCTCAAATACTCATAATGTAATACTGGATTATCTAAATCTCTCACATCCATTATTAAGGTTTTAGTGGTAGGCGTAAAACCAGATGTCTCGTCTATTTCATCATTAAAGATGAAAAAGTTTTCATCTTCAGTAAGCCAACCTTGATGCGTGTAGGCACTGAAATCATATCCTAATGTAGAAATTTGAACGGGGTCTGTTTTATCTGTAACATCTACAATGGTAACAGCATCTTCATTACAGCAAAAAGCTATTTCTCTTTCAAAATAATCTCCGTCTGGCCCGGTGTAATTTACTATTTGGGCATCATGTGTGTATCCGTCAGCTCCAAATCCACCTGCTACTTGTGGGTTTAAGGGGTCATTAATATCTACGAAGTGTAGTCCACCAGAAAAAGTATTAGTCCCTATTCCAAAAGCATAACCAGATGCTTCATTAATGGCAATATTATGTGCGCTTCCGAAAAGGTCATAGTAAGCGCTTTGATCAAAAACTACTGGATACTCATCATAATCGATTAACAATTCTGTCAAATCAAACACCTGCATACCATGACCTCCAGCTTCACTCACTACAAACGCATAATCATTAAACACTTTTACATCGCGCCATAAGCTATTCGTGGTGGCTGTAGCGAGAAACCCAATGATTAAAGGATTAACTGGGTCTGTTACTTCTACGAAGCTTGTTCCATTTCTCAAACCAATGAGAGCAAACTCTCTGCCTGAATCAGAGTCTGTCCAGCCCCATATATCATTCATGTTTTGCACTCCTCCTAATTCAGCAAGTGAGATAGTAGACATTAAGTCGACATTATCACATGGGTAGATTCCCGCCATTCCATTTTCACATGGAGTTTGAGAAAAGAGAGAAGATACAGCCAACAATAGAATGGCTAATAAGAGATGTGTGTTTTTCATGAAAGGGGATATGTTCTTAATAAAAGAAAGTAGGGTTTTACCCTACCAGCTTTCTACTTCAGACTCGAAATTCTCTAGAGTTAAGAACTCGTTATTCTGAATTTGATGCTCTGCCTGTTGAATGCATTTTAGAAACTCGCTTTTAATCACTGGAGAATTATTAGGACGTTTACCTATTACCAAAGATTTACTTTTTTCTTCGAAATCGATATCATCTATGGTTTCTTTCACCCTAGTGAGTAACTTCTCATCTGACTGAGAAGTTACCCATGAGATTATTTCTATTCTTAAATCGTTAATCGACATTAAAATTTATTTACGTAAACCTGTTCTTAGGTGCCCATATTTATCGCTATAGAAAAGCATCTGCTCTTCGAACGTCATTCCGTAGTTCACTTTAACATCGGTAATGTTACCCTCTTTATCTTCTACTGCTTCTAGGGTCGGATTAACAAACCCACCATAAGCTGGAGATTTTAATTTAGATGATCTATCTAAAACTTGCTGATGCACGTCCTGATTTACTTTTACTCCATACCCTTCTACTAAAGCTTCAGCAGCGGCATAATCACCTTGAGATTTTATGGTTTGAACTTTTTGAAGAAGCTCTCCAAATAATCCTTGAAGTTTTTCATAGTTTTTAATATTGTAAAAAATATTTCCTTCTCTTTCTATTTTCTCAATTACTTCGCTTCCGCCTTTTTCTACAACCCAATGAGCTATCCAAGCTCTATTTCTCATGTGAGCTTCTTCAATGTCTGCTCCTTTCTCTAACCTTCTTAATTGTGCTAACATTCCATTTCTGATGTAAGAGTCATATTCTGCTCTTCCTACATCTGTAGATTCCATTAGTCCATATTCAACTAATTTATTATCTAACATGAAATAAAGCGCTACTAAATCGGCTCTACCTTCTTCTATAGTGCTCGCATAACTCTTTAACGTTTCTTTAGGTGTTCCTACCCCTTCTTCCAGTTTACCACTCGCGTGACCTACTACTTCATGAAGTGCTGTATGCATTTTACCCGCTGCATCTCCATATTTTTCAGCCATAGCTATTTCTTCTTCATCATTACTAAACTCTCTTAGCATTCCGCTACCTCCCGCTTTACTATAGGCATAGACAATGTTTCCAAGACTAACAGATTTAGAACCATACTGAGCTCTAATCCAATTCGAATTTGGTAAGTTTACTCCGATAGGCGTGCTTGGAGAAGCATCTCCTGCTTCACTAGCTACATTTACTACTTTATAAGAAACACCTACTACTTTATCTTTTTTGTGCTCTGGAAGGAATGGAGAGTTATCTTCAAACCACTGCACATTATCCATAAGAACTTTCATTCTTCCAGAAGCATCTACATCATTAATTTCTACTACAGTCTCGTAAGAACCTCTGTACCCTAGAGGATCGTTATACACCTCTATAAATCCGTTTATATAATCTACATCTCCCTCTACTGCTGCTGCCCACTGAATATTATAGTCGTCCCAGATTTTAAGGTCTCCTGTTTTATAATATTGAATTAACTTTCTAAGAGCTGTCGCTTTTCTCGGTGTCTCTGCTATTTTTTCAGCTTTTTCTAACCAGAAAACTACTCTTTCTAAAGCTGGACCATATAAACCACCTACCTTATAAACGTCTTCTTTTATAGTTCCATCAGCATCTTTATACAGCCTAGAGTTTAATCCATACTCAATAGGTCTCTTATCTGACCTGTCAATCATCTCTGCATAAAATGCTTCAGCTTCTAAAGTACTAATGTCAGGCGCATAGAAGTTAACAGCAGAGCTTTCCAAAAGTCCTTTTTTAGGGTCTAGCTCCACTTTTTTGGAATCCATTTCTGAATCAAACATAGCTTGAAGAGCTTCTTCAGAGATAGTTCCTTTAGCTTCTTGAAGTGCTTTTCCAAACCACGTTTTACTGAATTCAGGTGTGAATTTCATCATAGAATAATGATGGTGTATTCCGTTAGAGAACCAGACTCTTTTAGTGTATTCTTTAAATGCGTCAAACTCATCAGATGACTTATCACTAGAGTTAGTATAGACTGCTTCTAAGGCTTCTCTAATTTCGAGATTATGTCTGTAATTCTGATCCCACATCATATCTCTACCAGCTAAACCAGCTTGTCCTAAATAATAAACATAAGTTCTTTTTTGAACATCTAGGTTATTCCAACTAGATGCTGGAATTTGATATCTGTATAAACCTAAATCGGCTACAGTTTCAGCCTTCCACTCGAAGTCTGTTGGATCCTGAATGTCTGCACCTTTAATAGAGTTGTACTCTTCAGTTTTCAGTGCACTATCAGCATCTGATTTAGTCGATACTTCTGAACAGCCAGTAACTACTACAGCTGCTAAGGAGAGGTAAAAAAATGATTTAAACATGATTGTTTCGGTTGATTTTAAGGCTCGAAGTTAATCATTTTTCTCCTGGTACGTTTTAATATAAAAGGCCATACAGATTGAACTATATGACCTTTCATTTAATAACGGGTAGTTAAACTCTTATTTCATCTTTTGAATGTTATTGATCAACATATCAATTTCTATATTTCCTGGATCAAGGTCCTTTGCTTTATTCAAATGAAACTCTGCATTTATCAACGCTTCCTTAAGAGAGCTTATATCTAAAGGACTAGA
>LAQC01000031.1:7502-30197 GCA_000981645.1 Cryomorphaceae bacterium ASP10-05a
AAGTTGTGGTTGGCTTCTTTATGACTCGCATTAAGACTTAAACAATCTGTGTATGTACTAATGGCTTTCTCCTTATCTCCCGTCTTAGTGTAAAACCCAGCTAAATAGGCTACGTTTTCTGGGTTAGTGGCGTCTAAATGGGATAAAGTTCTAGCTGCTTTTAATGATTCTTCTGAATCATTCATCTCAGCGGATAGATCTATTAACTCGTACCAAAGACTAGCTTCATTCGGAGTTTGAACCAAAGAGCTTTTCAGAAGAATTTTAGCCTGATTTAACTCGTTTAGATTCCTATATGACTTTAATAATTCTTTTACAGCCTTTGTATTTGTCGGGTCAACCGACACTAGCTTTTCTAGGAAATTTTTAGCCGTTCTATAGTCTTCTATTTTATTCGCACAATGGCCGGTGTAATAGAGAGATTCTTTATTTAACGCCCCCATCCACTCTGAAGCATTAGTGGCCATTTTAAAATAGGTGAATGCCATATCAAGTTCTTTCTTCTGATAAGAGAGAACACCAAGGTTAAATGTTTTTCCTGAATAGGCTTTTAAGACAGAAAAGTCGTCTGCCTTTTTAGCGCATTGACTATCTAAATATTCAGCTTTTTCAAAAGCTATTCCTGCGTCTACTATTGATTTCAAGTCCCTATTAGGATTAAACTCACTACTCGAATAAATTCTATACATGCACGCTCCTAACCAATAATGCGCCTCTGCAGATTCCGGAAATGCAATTAGTAATTGTTGAGTAGTTTGCTGAGCAGCTTTTAACTTGCCTTCATTTAAAAGCTCCTTTATTACCGTAAAATCCTGACCAAATAATGAACCGAAAACAGATACCATAATGGCTGAAAGAATAATTTTCATCTATAGTGTTTTCTGTTTTTACCTCAGACAACCCCATATGGTTACCATTTTCAGCCTAATCTTTTCAATAAAAGTGCTGCGTTAAAGCCTCTGCACGTAAATGGAATGTTAAAAAAAGAAATGGGAGCCATCCTTTTCAGGATCTTATATCGAGAATTAGTGAGTAAGGAGGCACTAAAAAAAGAGAAGCTATCTATAAATTTTTCTATCTCAATTAATGAATAACCCTCAGACAAAGGTGACTCTAAACCCAATTCATTATAGGTGAGATCGACAAACAGTTTCTCTTCAAAAGACTCTACATTACCCGAGTAATCATATAAGTAAGAAATGAATTCTGCTGAATCTGCCAAGCCCTCGTATTTCAAGCACCTACTGATGTGCCAAATTATTACATGAGGTTTTTGATAGCTAGGACTCACTTTGAAAGGATGAGTAAACCAAAGGTTTTCTTTTACGACCTCCCATAAAAACCGAATTAGACCTTCCTCGTTTGAATTTCTTTCTAACGATTTTGAAAAATGAAAATATAGGTAGTTAGAAATAACACAAACATCTATTTCCAATGGCATTTTTTCTCCTAGCCAAGTTCCGTAACCACTGAATGAAATCAGCTTGTCTCCGTAGTTGATTTCAGAATTCGTATGGTGCTTCTCCAATTCGTATTGCAACGCTAGGCCTTCTTCTCGTGAATGAAAAAAATAAGCTAGGGCTGTGCAGTCCAAATCATCTGGAACCCAAAAATGTTTTATTCTAGACAGAAAAAAACTAGACGGAAATTGCTCATAAGGATTCGTACGCCAGAAATTATAGGTAGCCTTTCCGTCCTTGTTTTCATACGACTTAAGTTCTTTTAGAATACTATTATCTATTAAAGAACTTGTGGCTGAAGATGCTCCATAAAAAAGGACTGAGGCAGAGAGTGTGAAAAAAAGATTGTTATCATTAACGCTTCTTTGTTTCCCCCCTCCTCGTGAAGAAAGTAATATTCCTTGGATGTTAGAAGCTAACTCCACTCTAATTAATTTCTCGAGTACTTTTCTTAATTCTGAATTATTCATAGCATAAAAAAACCGCCAGGAAATCCTGACGGTTTTATTTAATTCTCTGCTTAATCTCTTATTTCTTTACAAATGTTCTGCTCACCTCTGAACCTCCTGTAGTGAATCTAGCAGTATATACTCCTGAATCAAGATTAGACACATTAAGCTCAACTCTCTGCTCAACTGCGTTGCTTGCAGTAATTTCTTTAGAAATAACTAACTGACCTAAAGCATTTAAAACATCAATGCTTATTTTCTCACTTGATGCAGAGTTAAATGTAATCGATAAATTTTCTACTGTTGGATTAGGAAACATCTCTATACCGTTTACTCGAGCTATTTCTTCTATTCCGACTATGCTTGCTATTACTTCTACTGGCTCAGACTCACATACGAATGATTCTTTTTGTACATGCCAGTTATAGAAATAGTAATACCATGAAGTACCGAAGTTAGAGGTATATATAGAAGCTACATCACCTACAGCATATGGATAAGTTATACCTCCATCATTCCTGTATAAATTGGTTTCTTCACTTCTGATACTCATTTCTGTTCCTTCTGGAATATCCCAGTTAAACTCTACTAAATTCTCTCCGTCTACTAACGTAAATGTCTCAGAAATTAAAGCTGTTCCATCAGCATCTGTGAGGCTAAAAGTTCTGTCTCCATCTCCACTAGCATAAACCGTAGCATCTAAAAGAGTAAAGTTTTCGAAAGAGTTGAATAATGAATAACCTCCTATTGAAGGTAGTCCCCACTGGTCATCTGCTCCTAAATCTTCTTTTGCTCCAGACTGTAACTCTCCGTCAATAACATTCATGTTAGTAACCCAGAAAGAAGTCTCTTGGTCTAAAGTGAATCCTGGAACTGTTAATGATGTTCCTGTTCCTATCTCGTCTGTTAAATCTTCATCACCATACCATGTAAGTATCCCATCTCCTGTTCCGATAAGAGTTATTTCATCACCTAACCCAGCTTCTATATTCGAAGTGTTAGGCAGAGCATTAGGCATTACTGTTACCATTACTGCGTCTGATGTTTCATCATAGCATATTCCTGTCGTAGTTACAGCGTACTCTCCAGATTCTGTTATTTCGATAGACTGAGTCTCTTGATCATTGCTCCAAGAATATCCTTCTGCTTCACTGGCAGTTAAAATAACAGAGCTCCCTTCACAAAAGAAGGTATCTCCCTGAATAGAAATTTCTGGAACTTCTTCTTCTAATACTGTTACCATTATATTATTAGATAGTGATACACAGTTATCTTCATTATACATAGCTACGCTATACACTCCTGTTTCTGATGCTGTAACAGAAGAAGAATCATCTCCTGTAGACCATGAGTAAGAGGATCCTCCAGCAGGCGCTGAAATTTCTACTGACTCTCCTGGACAAATAGTAGTCGCACTAGCGGCAGTAATTTCAATATCTTCAGCCAAACATTCAGCTTCCGGAATAGTAAATGACATGTTTACTCCTGGATTATCTAGAACCGTTATTACTCCTGAAGGCCATTTTACTATGATTTCTTCTATTTCTGTATTTGCTCCTATTCCAAAATTCGCAGACAGGTTACTCATAGGAGAGAAACTTCTCCCAGATCTAACTTCTCTTATTTGAGACATACCATCTGTTGTGTGGACCTCTACTCTAGCTCCGATACCGTCACTATTAGAAATAATTCCTATTAAATTTATCTTAACGTAATTATTATCATTTCCATCATTCATATAAAGCGTGTTTCCTCTTACAGCATCTAAGAAACCATCATTGTTTAAATCTCCGAAAGCCGCAGAACCAAACCCTAATGATCCAGCCGTAAAAGTGCCGTCTCCATCGTTATAATAAAGACTAGTATTCATCTCAGAAATAATATCTACAAATCCATCATTATTAATATCATGCGCATCTAACTCCCATGCTCCTAAAGAGTATGGGTCTATTCCTGCATCAAACACATCGTTGTCGCTGAATGTTCCATCTCCGTTATTCCACTGAAGTCTGTTTTCTGTAGCATGATTTACAGTGAATAAATCAAAATCTCCATCATTATCAAAATCTTCGAAAACTGTGGTCCAAGACTGATCAGGATCATTTGTATTCGTCTCCGCTCCTACCTCAGTAAAAGTTCCATCGCCATTATTTCTATACATCTGATTGATAACATCGATATCACCTGGGCTTCCTCCTTGACGACATTTAGTTAAGTAGAAATCAGTATCTCCATCGTTATCATAATCACACCACATATTGGCATAATTCCCAGGACCATTGTGAGTTTCGAATCCTGAAATATCTAAAGTCATATTTCCAGAACCATCATTCCAATAAACATGACTTTGATCTACATCATGACAAACGAATGCATCCAGATCTCCATCGGAGTCTATATCATGTATAGAACTTCTTTGGCAAAAGATGTATTCAGGAAGAGCTTCTTCAGTCCATACTGAACCATTTGCCGAGGAATACACAAAAGAAACTCTTTGTCCATTTCCGAAACAGAAGTCTCTATATCCATCTTCATTTAAATCTCCTGATGCTAAACTCCATGAAGGTGGATTCTGCCAGTTACTAGCAAAGTAAAATGGAGTAAAACCAGAACCATCTGCATTTTGATAGTCTATATATATACCATCACCAGTGATTCTAACTACATCATCATAGCCATCAATATTGACATCTACGACACAGTCTTCATAAGAACTACCCGAAGTGGATTGAAGAAGGACACTCTGATTAGTAAAAGTGACCGTTTGACTGAAAGCACTCAGCGTAAATAAGCAAGCAATTAAGGGTACTAAATTTGTAAGATTTTGTTTCATTATTTTTTTGATTTTCGTTGCAGAGCACAAATTAAACAATTATCACAAACCCTTCTCCTACTTTTTTCATCAATATCAATAACCTAACGCACAATTAGCTTCAATGCAGTTGATGTTTCGCTGGAGGTAATAAGATAAATTCCTGGGCTAAAAAGGGGGAACAAGTTGGCACCAGAGCGCACAAACCCGCTGTGCACAAGGCTACCCGAAACGTTATAAATCTGGATATCAGCATTGGACTCAGCCGTGATAATTGGACGTTGATTTTCATCATAGTATACACTCCAGAAATTTTCCTTTTCTAACTCTGAAAGACCTACATAATCATCTAAAATTATAGACTCATAACCCACTAAAACTGGCGTTTTATCTGCGCTCTCGTACATATCTCTGAAAAGCTCAATCTCCTCAGTTGAATCTGAGAACATTTCTTCCAACCACTTATGAGGTATACTCTGATAGAATGCACTTACTTCTACATTTAACTCACCGAAATACTCATCTAGACTAACGTTATATGTTATTCGATCTCTTCCCAAGGAACTCGCTTTCCCTAGATAATCTGAATCTAAAGTAGCATTTCCATGAACTAATACAGTATCTATCACTTCATCCTGATAGCTAAAACCAATAGGTAAAAGTCTATTGTCTTTTAAGTGAACAAAGCCTCTGTCTAAAATGGTAGTGAAATCTCCGTTTACATCTCCCATAGCCATTTCATAAATCTGTACTTGGTCTTCAGAATCAATGGTTTCATAATGCGGCTCTACTCCTTCTTCATCTAAAAGAATGAAGTTTTCACCTGTTTCTCCCGAGCTAAACAGGGTGTTTCCGGCATCATCTGTCACTGTGAACTGAAGGAATAATCTTCTGGCAGGATAGCCACTAGGGAATTTGTGACCTGCCAAATTACTCACGGTTACTGAAAACGAAGCTGAGTTTTCATCGCGTTGCAACGCTGACAAACTAAGGTTTGCACTCTGAGTCTGCAGAGATTCAAAAGTAGCAGCTATGGTTTGGTCAAAGTCTGCATCAGACCCTGAAAGTTCCAACTCTTCCTTATTATCCTTCATTAATTGAAGCATAAATGTATTCGCACCAGCAAACTCATGCACACTGAAATTCTGGCGCGGTGCTGTATTTAACCCTGCTATTAAGAAAATAGGAGTATCTCCCAAATTAGGCATATGACAATTTTGACAACTAATATCCTGATCATCGTAAGTACTATTTAACCACTCATGATACGTGGCTTGCTCTACGAAGTTGCTCCCTATAAACTCACCATCTAAATCTACCGTTTCTGTTATTAGGGTATGGCATGAAGCGCAGATACCGGCATCTTGAATGTGCTCTGAAAATACAGGTGAATAACCTGTCGCCAAAACCATAGGACTAGCTAAAGGACTTATATATTGACCATAGGCCACTTTAGTAGTATCGAATCTTATATCTCCGCTATGTGTATCACCCAAAGCCTCATCTTTCTGCTGATGACAGCTTAAACAAGAAACTCCATCTAGACCCCATGGATCTTGTACCATATCTTCTATAGAGTAATGTTCGGCTCCTTCGTGAAACGCAGCGAAATGCCCCATAGACGCATGGCATGAGGTGCATTTATCTTCTATCTCTTCTTGATGATTAGGTATAGTTAGGACTTCATGACTCACCTTAGCTCTCCAAAAAGGATCTTTTGCGCTCATGGCCATCATGGAAGTTTTCCAATCATCTACCACGTTTACATCTCCTGTTTCTCCGCCTGAGCTGGCTATTCCATTAACATCATACCCATGACACTGCTCACAGTCTCCACTAGCTGCAAACAAACCATTATAGCCTTCATGAAGCGTATCAGCGACTAAATTATACATGGCTACTTCTTCTGGAGTATGAAACTTTTCGGGTGTACTTCCGCATAGGTAAAGCAAACTAAAACTTAAAAAAACAAGGGGAATTACTACTTTCTTATTCACTGTTCTGCAGGTTTACTGTTTCTGGGTTTCTACTATTATAAAACTCCATGGCTTCATACTAAATACATTCTTTTCTTCTTCCTCCCTAATTTCGACATCTTCTTTACCCAAAACCTTCATCGAAGATAAATCTTCTTTGGGTATAGAAAACTCTAAATCCTCACTTCCTTTATAAAAGATAAACTGAACTTCTTCACCGAAATAAGTCCTAGAGATACGAAGCATATTATCTGACGACTCTAAAATAGCAGTCGACCCATAAATGAGCGCCATGTGGCTTTTTCTTAGCTCATTAAGTAGCGCTAGGTTATCTCTGGTTTTTTTCTGACTTTCATTTAACTCAGAAAACCTCATCATTCTTCTATTATCAGGATCATTCCCTCCCGGCATAGCTATCTCATCTCCGTAATAAGTACAAGGAATACCAGGAATAGCGTTTAAGAAAGCAGACATCATTCGTATTCTTTTGAATCCTTTTTCATTTGTATTCTTAATCTCTCTGGTCCATCCTGCAAGCTTAGTGTCTTCATCAAACTTTACTGAACCATCTGCATAAGAGGCAAACCTAGCTTTATCTTGATTTCCAGTTATGTTTACCATCAAGTGGTGCGCTCCGTAATAAGCCATGCTCTCTTCTAAAACTCTTCTTAGGTTTTGGAACCCACTATCATCTTTGGCAAATGCATTGATAGCCGCATCATACAAATTAAAATCAAACTGAGCATCCAATTGTCCACTTTGCACGTAACCTTTCACTAGTTCTGGACTTCCGTATGTTTCTCCTACCTGATATATAGGCCTATTTCTTCCTTTTACTACCTGCTTTTTTATCTTAGTGGTAAGCGTTCTCCAAAACTCCTCAGGAATATGCTTAGTGGCATCATGTCTAAACCCATCTAATTCATATTCGGTAAGCCAGTAAAGGGCTGTATCTGTCATAGGTGCTATCACTTCTGGCTTTCTTAAATCCAATGTAGCCAAATGCGTATCGAACCAAGTGGTTAGTCTATGTTCATCCCACTTCTCAGTATTCATTGTACCATCAGGCAAGTATAAATCTGTAGCCCATTCAGGGTGTTCTTTATAGACAGGATGTTCTATATGCACGTGATTGGCCACATAATCTAAAAGAACATTCATGTCTTCACTGTGGGCTTCATCTATTAAACTTTTAAAAGCAGAAGCATCTCCAAACCTATAATCTATCTCTTTGCTACGCACAGGCCAGTACCCGTGATATCCGCTAAACATACTAGTTACCCCCTTATTCCATAAACCATAAGCCGAATCTGGATTAGTGGCTATCGGAGAAAGCCAGAGTGTGTTTACTCCTAAGTCATCGAAATATCCATCGTTAATTTTAGCCGTAACACCCTGCAAATCTCCGCCTAAATTATTAGCTATAGGCAGTATTCTATCATCTTCTATAGGATGGTTATTAGCAAGTTCTGCATCATTAAATCTATCTACCATTACGAAATACATAATGGCTTTATGCATGTCTGACCTGTCTAATTCGGATGAACTAGTGACTACTTTTCCTTTAGAGAGTGGTACTAGCACTTCATTAGTCATCTGGCCATTAGCTTGAGCTATTACCCTAATAACACTCTGATTTAAATTTTTAGCATATTCGGGTAGCGTTATTTCGATACTATTCTGCTTGATTATAAAATCTATTTTTTGGTTATTAAGCGTTGCAATAGCATTTCCTGGCGGCAATTCCGTTTGAAAATTTAATTTACTCTTTTGAAAACTCAACCCAGAAAGCATATTATTTATTGGCTTCTCTCCTACCTGAAGAATGTTATTAGAACCTCCCATTCCATTAGGAACCATAGTCGAATTGGTCGGGTCTGAGAGTTCTGCTCCGTCTGCCACTAATTTATACTCATACGCACCTGTACTCAGAATCATTTTCAAGACCCACTCATCTCCTACTTCTTCAAATACTCCTTCATTTGGATTCCAACTGTTAAAGGTACCCTTGGCTTTAAGAATCGAAGCTTTTACCGCTGAAGTCGGAATTCTTAATTCTGCATTTATTTGTCTCGAGCCAAACACAGGAATGTGGTATTTACCTGATTTGGTCTTTATCTCTAGTAAATCTAATGCTGAGGAAATATTTCCTAGAATAGATAATTCGAAAGTGATAGTATCAAGTAGGCATTTTACATTAGCCATATTAGCTGAAACTATCTCTTCGGGGTAAATAAAATAATCAGACAGAAGCAACCTTGTCTCGATCAAGTTTAATTGAATGGGGCTAGCTAGTCCTATAATTTCACTCTTACCCGGCATAACCTTACTCGAAAACTCCTGTTCAGAAGAGCAAGAGGAAAGAGTTAAAAGAAATACCAAAACTAAATTCATTAGACTTTTCATGCTCGAAGAATATGGATGCAATATAGCCCAACTAGTAAAAAAGGCATGTGAGGTATACCATTTTTTGTTCTAGAACGTTAGGTCTGAGTAGTACGTAAAACACTACTTTTGACCTCCATGCAATTACGATTTCTAACCCTACTTATAGGCCTTATATCATGTATTAGTATCTCTGCCCAAACCGGGTTTATTTCAGGTACGGTAGTAGACAAAACCAATCAACCTCTGCCGAATGCCACTATTCTTCTTAGAAGTGTAAATAATTCTTTTTCTGAAGCTACAGATATAGATGGTAATTTCAATATTGAGGTCCCTGCCAATGTGAGTTATTCTGTCGAGTTTTCTTTTATAAACTCTACCCCGGTGTATAGAAAAGCAAACCTAAAACAAGGTCAGTCTACTAATTGGAAAATTAAACTATTTGAGATCTCGACTAAATTGGGCATAGCTACTGTTTTAGATAAACAAAGGCCTTCCATGACTAAAATGGACCCCAAGCTAATAGCGCGAATTCCAAGTATAAATAATGACATTTCCAGTATAATTTTAACCCAAGGATTAGGGACTTCTATCACTTCTGAACTGAGTTCAGGGTATAACGTAAGAGGTGGAAACTTCGATGAGAACTTAGTCTATGTAAATGACATAGAAGTTTACCGTCCTTTCTTAGTAAGAGCAGGACAGCAGGAAGGTCTTAGTTTTCCTAATCCAGATATGATTAGTACAATGTCTTTCTCTGCCGGTGGTTTCGAGGCTAGATATGGAGATAAGCTTTCGAGTGTTTTAGATATCAGTTATAACAGACCCTCTGAATTTTCTGGGTCATTAATGGCCAGTCTACTCGGTGGAGCGCTGCATTTTGAAGATAAAAGCAAAAAAGGAAACTTCACTTACAATACGGGATTCCGATATAAAAGTAATGCCTACGTATTGGGAAGTCTAGATACCGAGGGAGACTACAACCCCAATTATATAGACCTTCAAACATATATGACTTGGAGACCCAATGACAAAGGAGTATGGAACTTTGACATCTTGGGTAACTACAGTAGAAACAGGTATAATTTCGTTCCACAGACCAGAGAAACTAATATAGGAAACATAAACGAGGCTTTGCGGTTAACCATCTTCTTTGATGGTCAGGAACGCTCTCAATTCGAAACTGGTTTCGGAGCTATCTCTGCTAACTATGTTCCTTTCCCTAAACGTTTATTGAAGTTTCAGCTATCTGCATTTAAAACCCAGGAGTCTGAGACATTCGATATTCTGGGACAGTACTTTTTAGATGAGTTAGAGCGGGATTTAGGTGCAGATGAATTCGGAGATGTATTAAGAAATCTAGGAGTAGGTTCATTTTTAGAACATGGAAGAAATTACTTAGATGCTACAGTTCTTACATTTAATCATAAAGGGTTAGCTGAAAATGATGATGGAGATAGAAGAATAAGATGGGGAGTGCGCATACAAAATGAGGTTATAAATGATGAACTAAGAGAATGGATTTACTTAGATTCAGTAGGATTCTCGACTCCAGTAGCGCCATCTAACCAGATATTTCTGAATGAAGTTATCATAGGAAAGAATGAAGTCAACTCTATTCGGGGAATGAGTCATTTACAATATGAAAAGGAACTCGAAACTGAAAAAGGAAATACATGGACTGCCAATTTAGGGGTGAGAGCTAATTACTGGAACTATAATAATGAAACCGTAGTTAGCCCGAGAGCAGTTTTTAGTTATAGACCATTAACGTTTAAAGAGTACACGGATTCTGCAGGAAACATTACTAAAAAAAGGAAAGACATTCTCTATAAATTTTCTGCGGGATATTATTACCAACCTCCTTTTTACAGGGAGCTTAGAAGATTTGACGGAACTCTTAACTCTAATATTCAAGCTCAGAAATCTATTCACTTTTTAACCGGTATTGATTATAACTTCACCTCTTGGGGAAGACCTTTTAAATTCATAGGTGAAGCCTACTATAAAAACTTGGCCAGGATAATTCCATACGAAATAGACAATGTAAGGATTAGATATTATGCAGACGATACAGCTAAAGGATATACAGCTGGAACAGACTTCATGGTTAATGGTGAATTTATTAAAGGAGTTCAGTCATGGATTAGATTATCCTTATTACGCTCAAGAGAAGATATAGCGAATGATAATTTCTTGGAAAATTATAATTCAGACGGAGAACTCATAATAGACGGCATCACCGCTAACGATGAAATAGCAGAAACTAGAGATGTAGACCCTGGGTTTATAAGAAGACCTACTGACCAATTATTTAGTTTCAGTATGTTTTTCCAAGATGAAATGCCTAGGTATCCTGCTTGGAAAGTACAAGTGACTGGATTTTATGGAACTAACTTACCTTACGGACCTCCGGGAAACGAGAGAAGAGATGACATTTTAAAAACCCCTTCTTATAGAAGAGTAGACTTAGGTCTCTCTCGAGAACTATTCTATAATAGAAGCTTAAGAATTCAAGCTATAGAGGCAGGAACACTAGAGGCTAAGCCTGGAGAAATGAATAAAAATAACTTATTCAGCAGTGGGTTTATAAGTCTAGAATTCTTTAATTTACTAGGGATTAATAACACCATCAACCACACTTGGATAGAGGCTGTAAATGGCAGACAATATGCCATTCCAAATTTCCTTACAGGAAGAAGGATAAACTTAAAGCTAGTTCTAAAAATTTAGTGTGAAAACTTTAGCCTACTTATCATTCAGGATATTCGTGCTGAATATTATTATCATACTCTTAATATACACTCTAGGCCAAGCAGGGGTCCTTATAGAGTATAAAAAGTTAGCGCTTTCTTATTTCCCTGTTGAGTCCTATTCAGTGGCTTTTCTTCTCTGTAATATGACTTATTTAGTCGGAATTACTTTAGCATCTGTTCATAACAAGTGGTGGGATAAAGAAGAAACGATAAAACAAATCGAAGCTACCTACTTCAAAAGAGTTATCGTATTATTAGCGCTAATCACAGGAGGAACTCTATTTCTCTTTTTTAACCCGTAAACCAATAAAGTTAGAGGTCCTCTATCCTCGTCCCCGACTGCTTAGCTCTCAACTCTAACAACCTACTGAAGAATTTATGCACCTTTTCACTCTCGGCTTCTACCTTAACTTTGTGCTCTCCTAAAAATATAGAATAACTTTCATTACCAGCTTTAAAAACACTCAGTTGATGAAAAGGAATTATAAGCCCATAAGTTTCTAATAGGGATCTGAACCTTATTATCACCCCGTTCCAGCATATTTCTATGTTACAGTAGTTAAAATTATTATCTCGATTGAGAAGTTCCCCTATTTCGGAAGACGCCTCTATTAAAGGCAGCCTAGGCGATCCAGTTCCTCCGAACTTAATTCGCTCTACCCATGAATAACTCCCTCCTACAGCCTTTAGAATCTCTCTATTTATCTGCGGATTATTGTATGAAACGTTTCTTAGCATTGCAATGCAAACTTAAATTTAATGTCCGTTATGAATATTTCGAAAATAAAACACTTTAAATTTATACTAACTTCGTCCGACATAAATCACCTAAAAATGAAGACAACACTTACCATTTTCACTCTAATGTGCTCCGCACTATTATTCGGACAGCAATGGACAGATGTAGCTTCTGTACCAGGAAGCTCATCATCTAAGCATCACCCAGTAACTTTTTCTATAGACGGCACAGGCTACTCTGTGGCTGGATCTAACTCTTTTGAAGCTAGCACAAGCACCTCTCATAAATATGACCCAATCACAGATCAATGGACTACTATGAGTAATTTCCCAGGCGCCTCTAGAGGTTTCTCTTACGGAGTTTCTGATGGGGAATTCGGTTACATGGGATTTGGTTACAATACTCAAGTTGGAACTTACTTGGATGACCTTTGGAAATTTGACCCTACAAGTGAAACATGGGAAGAGCTAGCCTCTTGTCCTTGTCAAGCTAGGACTCATCCGGCATTTATTTATCTAGATGGTAAAATATTCGTAGGAGTTGGAGGTTCCTCCTCAGGGAACAGAGACGATTGGTGGCAATATGACATCGCTTTAAATACTTGGAGTGCCAAACCTGACTTTCCGGGAGTACCTCGTCACCATCCCTATTATTTCGATCTTGACGGTTATGCTTATGTAGGTTTCGGTCATGGAAATGGAATATTTAACGATTTCTATAGATACGATCCCGATTCGGAGCTTTGGGAAGAAATGAATGATTTTCCAGGGGAGGGAAGAGTCGCTGGAACTCAATTCTCTCATGATGGATATGGATATATTCTAAGCGGAGACGGTGATAATCACGATTACTTAGAGACAGGAGAGTTTTGGAAATATAACCCCGCAAATGATTCTTGGTCCCAGTTGCCTAGTCATCCTGGATTAAGCCGATGGGCCCCAGGTTCATTTTTAATAGATGGAAAAGTCTATTTAGTTCAAGGACAAGAAAGATTTTTAGACCAATTTCCAGGAGCAGCTTACACTGATGGAATGATTGTGTTTGATGTAGATCTTTATAACTCCCCATTCTCTATAAATGAGAATTCATCTGATTTAACTGTTTCTGTGTTTCCAAATCCTTTTGCCGACCGATTGCACATCGAGTTAAACGGAAACTTCATTCCCAATGAAACTACGATTACAGTTTTAGATCTGCTTGGCAAAAAATTAAGAGAGCTAAAATTGACAGACCACGCAATAAACTTATCAGATTTAGCCGCAGGAACCTACACACTGCTTATAAAATCTAACGAGTTCAGCCAGTCTATTAAATTGGTGAAGGAATAATTTACCGATTCGAAACATATAGGGAATGAAATTTAACTACCATTGTTATTCGTAAAAGCTGTGAATAATGAAAATTTCCATATGTTGGTTTAGAAGAGATTTAAGATTAAAAGATAATACGGCACTCCACATGGCACTGGCTAATGAGAGTGCCGTTTTGCCTTTATTCATATTCGATTCCGATATCTTAAAAGAGCTACCTGAGGATGACGCTAGATTGTCTTTCATTCATGCTGAAATTAGTTCTATGGACGCTGAGCTCACTAAAAAAGGAAGCTCATTTCTAACAAAGCACGGAAGTCCATTAGAAATTTGGTCAGAAATCCTTAAGGAATATGATGTAGAAGCGGTCTACATTAATAAAGATTACGAGCCCTATGCGCTTAAAAGAGATAAAGAAGTAGCTGCATTTCTGGCCGAAAAGGGAGTTCAATTCCGCCCATTTAAAGACCAAGTTATTTTCGAAGAAAATGATGTCCTAAAAAATGACGGCAAACCGTATACAATCTACACACCTTTTAAAAACAAGTGGTTATCTCAATTTGATAAAAATGAGCACCTGCCCTTAAAAGACTCTAATTTCGATAATTTACACCAGACTGATATTGATTTACTAAGCCTTAAAAAGCTAGGGTTTACCAAGTCCAGTAGAATTGTCAAACCATTTACTTTAGAAGAAGTGGATGAGTACGAAATTATGAGAAACTTCCCTGCCAAGGACGGAACTAGTTACTTAAGTCCTCACTTAAGGTTCGGCACTGTAAGCGCTAGACAAATCATACAGAAATTAAAATCAAATGATGCTGTTTTTCTCAGTGAATTAATCTGGCGAGAGTTTTTTATGCAGATATTATTTCATTTTCCACGTGTGGTTAGTGAAAGTTTTAGGCCTAAGTATGATGCCATAAAATGGAGGAATAATACACAGGATTTCGAACGATGGTGTGAGGGAGAAACAGGATATCCAATGGTAGACGCTGGTATGAGACAGCTAAACCAAACAGGCTATATGCATAACAGAGTAAGAATGGTAGTCGCCAGTTTCCTGTGCAAGCATTTACTTATAGATTGGAGATGGGGAGAGGCTTACTTCGCGAAAAAATTACTCGATTATGATTTATCTGCCAATAATGGGAACTGGCAGTGGGCAGCCGGAACCGGATGTGACGCTGCTCCGTACTTTAGAATTTTCAACCCCATAGAACAGCTAAAAAAATTCGATAAAGATCTTATATACACTCGTAAATGGGTAAAAAACCTAAGTGAATTCTCTTATCCACAACCAATGGTAGACCACAAAGGAGCTCGAGAAAGAGCGCTAGGCGCTTATAAAGAGGGTATAAATAGTTATACGGGCTAACAAAATTCTCTTTTAACTAGCACGATTTCTTCAAGAAGTTATGTAGTTAAGTTTCTGTTACAGGAGTTTCCGGATTATGATTCTATCTTTGTGTCATGTTTGGATTATTTAAAAAGAAGTCAGAAGTAGAGGTTTTACAGACCAAATATGAAAAACTCATGAAAGAGGCATTTGAACTTTCTAGGGTTAATCGTACAGAAGGTGATAGAAAATATTCTGAAGCGGATGATATCATGAAAAAGATAGAAGCATTGCAAAAATAGTAGATGAGTTTTTTTGGAAATGAAAGCCTTCTGGTTTTACCCAAATTCAACTCTGGTCTCACGTTTAGCCTTTTGAAAAAACAATTAAACTGGAAGCAAAATCAGTTAAAGTTATTCGGAAGAACTCATAATGAGCCAAGATTGACAGCTTGGTTCGGTCCTAAGTACTCGTATTCTTCCATCACATGGGAATCTTCACCTTTTCCTGAATTCTTGAAAATGGCTTTAGACAAGGTCTCAGATGCTGCAGACTTCAATTTTAATGCAGCCTTGATAAATTATTACAGAGATGGCTCTGATAGCATGGGATGGCACTCCGATGACGAAAAGGAAATAGATCAGTCGTGCATAGCCAGCTTATCCTTTGGAGAAGAAAGACGATTTCTCCTTAGAAACAAACAGGAGCTAAAATTGAAGAAGGAATTTTTATTAAAAGACAACGACCTTCTACTTATGAATAACCTCCAAAAAAACTGGCAGCACTCGATTCCTAAAACTACACGCCCATTATCTGGAAGAATAAACATCACTTTCAGAAGAATAACTGACTAGGCTCTAGCTCGGGGAAAATTCCTTCTATTGTCAGACCTTGCTAAAAAATGAGGGTTTAAGAATTCTTTTACGTTAATTTGTCCCCTTGTAAAGAGAACACCATGTCAGTACATAAAAAAGCAAAAAGAGTAACTACCCAAGTTCTTCTAGATATGAAATCTAGAGGTGAAAGAATAAGCATGCTTACAAGTTATGACTATAGCATGGCCAAGATAGTAGACCAGGCCGGAATAGACATTATTCTAGTAGGTGATTCTGCTTCTAATGTAATGGCTGGCCATGAAACCACCCTTCCTATAACACTAGACCAAATGATTTATCATGCTGCTTCTGTAATTAGAGCTGCCGAAAGATCTCTAGTGGTAGTGGATCTTCCTTTCGGTTCTTATCAGGGGAATTCTAGACAAGCATTGGATTCAGCTATTAGAATCATGAAAGAGTCTGGAGGGCATGCTGTAAAAATGGAAGGTGGAGAAGAAATAGCAGAATCTATTACTAGAGTTCTTTCTGCAGGAATTCCTGTAATGGGGCATTTAGGACTCACACCTCAGAGCATTTATAAGTTTGGAACTTATGTGGTAAGAGCTAAGGAAGGTGAAGAAGCCGAACAACTTAAAAAAGATGCGATCCTTTTAGAGAAACTAGGCTGTTTCAGTATAGTTCTTGAAAAAATACCAGCCCATTTAGCGGCAGAAGTAGCTAAATCTGTTAGCATCCCTATAATAGGAATAGGAGCAGGAGGAGATGTAGATGGTCAAGTGCTGGTTGCTCATGATTTATTTGGCATTACTCAAGAATTTAGCCCACGGTTTTTAAGAAGATATGCCGACCTTTCTTCCATTATGAATGATGCAGTTAAAGAATACATAACTGATGTTAAATCAGGTGATTTTCCGAATGAAGAAGAATCCTACTAATCATCCCTCTAGCGGCAATCAGAAAAAAAACTGGGTAGACAAGTCTAAACACATCGTTAAGACCAATCTAGAGAACTTGAGAGTTCTCTATGAAGACAATCATATTATCGCCATTAATAAGCGACCTGGGGATATTCTGCAGGCAGATAAAACGAAAGACCCTGTACTTTCCTCTTTTGCTGCGCAATACATAGCTAATAAACACAACAAACCTGGAGAGGCATTTATCTCTATTATACATAGAATAGATAGGCCAGTAAGTGGTGTAGTTATCTTCGGTAGAACGAGTAAAGCTACTACTAGGCTTTCTCAGATGTTTAAAAACAGAGAGATTCAAAAGACGTATTGGGCCATAGTAGAAAATCCACCGAGCGAAACATCTGGAACAGTAGTTAACTTTCTCAAGAAAAACGCTGATAGAAATAAAAGCTACGTTTACCATCATGAGACTAAAGACTCTAAGGAAAGTCAGCTTTCATACAGACATGTGGGCTCAGGAGACAAATATCATTATCTAGAGGTAGAACCTAAAACAGGCAGGCACCATCAGATAAGAGCTACTCTAGCAGACATAGGGTGCTCTATAAAAGGCGATGTTAAATACATGGCTAAAAGGACAAATAAAGACGCATCTGTATGTCTCCATGCTAGAAAAATACAGTTCATGCATCCGGTAAAAAAAGAGCTTATCACCATTACCGCACCTCCTCCATCTGAGCCTATTTGGAATGAGTTTTTAAGAATCTCTGAAAGTGAATAAGAATAGTATTTTGCCCGTAAATCTGGCAGCGATTTACTCGTATAAATATGTAATATTGCAACGCTAAAAAGACGTAAACATGAGTGAAGAAATAGAACACGTAAAATGCCTAATCATAGGCTCAGGACCTGCTGGTTATACTGCT
Organism: Cryomorphaceae bacterium ASP10-05a; assembly: GCA_000981645.1. Taxonomy (GTDB): domain Bacteria; phylum Bacteroidota; class Bacteroidia; order Flavobacteriales_D; family Sanyastnellaceae; genus ASP10-05a. Next base: position 25,405 of record LAQC01000031.1, read on the forward strand.
GCCATATACGCGGCTAGAGCTGACATGAAGCCTGTATTATATCAGGGAATGCAGCCCGGAGGACAGCTTACCGAAACTACAGAAGTAGATAATTATCCAGGGTATCCTGAAGGAGTAGACGGTCCACAAATGATGATTGACTTCCAGAAACAAGCCGAAAGATTCGATACTGATGTAAGAAGCGGATGGGTGACTAAAGTAGACTTTAGTGGTTCTGTTCACAAGGTAGAATTAGATAATGGAAAGAAGAATATGACTGCTGACAGCATCATTATTTCTACAGGTGCTTCTGCTAAATGGTTAGGTCTAGAATCAGAAATTAGACTTAGAGATATGGGTGGTGGTGTTTCTGCATGTGCAGTATGTGACGGATTCTTCTATAAAAACCAGGAAGTATGCATAGTAGGAGCTGGAGATTCAGCATGTGAAGAGGCTAGTTACCTGGCTAAACTTTGTACCAAAGTACACATGCTCGTAAGAAAAGATGCATTTAGAGCTTCTAAAGCAATGGTTCATAGAGTAGAAGGCATGGAGAATATAGAAATCCATTACAACACTGAAACGGTAGAAGTTTTGGGAGATACTGGAGTAGAAGGTGCCAAAGTGAAGAATAATATTACTGGAGAAGAAAGCACTATTCCATGTACAGGATTTTTCGTAGCTATCGGTCACACACCGAATACCAAAGTCTTTGCTGATTATTTAGACTTAAATCCACAGGGATATATTAACGTAATCCCAGGCACTTCCAAAACTACGGTAGAGGGTGTATTCGTAGGAGGTGACGCTGCCGACCATGTCTACAGACAAGCCGTTACTGCTGCCGGAACTGGATGTATGGCTGCTTTAGATGCAGAAAGATACTTAGCGGCTAAGGGTATTCATTAAGCCTTAACTGAAATAACATTTAAAGCCTTTGCCCTTAACAGCAAAGGCTTTTTTATTCCTAATAAAATCGTTGATTATTAATTGGAGTTGTGCTGCATGATGTGTCATTATTCCTTTTTTTTACTATTATGTTAAAGACATTTATATTTTCCACACTCATGCTCGCTAGCACATCACTCATGAATACTCAAGAAGAACGTACGTTTACTCCGGCAGAACTTTTAGGTCAAGTCGATTATGCCTCTCATTCAGATTTTTCGGTGATTCCAGCAGAATACACCTCTAAAACTCAAGTCTATTTAAGGACTGAAACTTTAGATGCATTTAAGAAAATGTTCTATGCGGCTAAAGAATGTGGATTAGATTTGAAAATAATAAGTGCTGCGAGAAATTTCGATTACCAGAAAGGTATCTGGGAAAGAAAATGGAAGGACGGAAAATTCATCAAACACTTCGGAGCTGATAGAGCCAAGGCTATTATGAGATACAGTTCTATGCCCGGAACCAGCAGACACCATTGGGGAACGGATATAGACATAAATGACTTAAGCGATTCGTACTTTACTTCTAATAAAGAAGGTAAGAAAGTCTACGAATGGTTAACTACTCATGCTAATTCATTCGGTTTCTACCAGACTTACACCTCTAAAGAAAGTGGAAGAACTGGATATGAAGAAGAAAAATGGCACTGGAGTTATATGCCTATAGCAAAACAATTATTAAATGCATATAATACTCAAATAAGCTATAAAGCAATCGTAAATTTCAATGGTTATGAGAGTGCAGAGCTCCTAGGAGCTATAGACTTATATGTAAATGGAATAGATGCTATTTTAAAATAAACCTTCTACTTCAAATCAAATAGACTTTCTACCCCCAGAGGATTAGAAACGGTGAAACCCTCTCCCATTTCATAACCAGCTTCTCTTCCCATTTGACGAGCTCTACCCTCTATAAACTTAACGAAATCCTCGCCTGAAATAGGTGTCTTTACACCATCATCCTCTGGACTAAAGAACTGACTGGAATAGGCCATTATTGACTTCAATTTCTCTTCGAATTCATCAGTAATATTGACAACAAAATCTGGTTTTATGTAATGATCCTGAATATAATGGAAAACTCGTTTCGGCCTCCATGCAGCTTGTTCTTCACCATCTACTTCCGTCTTTATCTTAATTAATCCAGAAAGAAATGCAGATTTATGAACTAACTCAGCTCCTTTCCCATGGTCTGGATGCCTGTCAGAAACAGCATTAGCCAAAACTATTTCTGGCTGGTATTTTCTAATCATTTTAATCACCTCTAGCTGTGAAGTCTGGTTTATTTCAAAAAACCCATCGGCCAATCCTAAGTTTTCGCGTATGCTTAAACCTAAAATTTCGGCTGCCGCAACCGCTTCATTAGCACGGATTACTGATGAACCTCTAGAACCCAATTCTCCCTTAGTAAGATCTACTATCCCTACTTTCCTTCCCTCTTTTACTGCTTTTACTAATGTCCCGCCGGCAGATAACTCTATATCATCTGGGTGGGCCGCAAAAGCTAATATGTCTAATTTCATATTCTTTTGAATTCTAATTACTCATACAAAGGTAGCTCTTCAACCTTTTATCCATGTTAATATAGATTCATCTATTGGTAAAGTCTGAGGAAGAACCTCTTTTACTAAATTTCCATTTTCATCTATTAAGAATTTATGAAAATTCCACTGAACCTCAAAATCCCCTAAACCATTTAACTCTTTATTAGTAAGCCAGTTGTAAACATCACTGATTTCAGTTCCTTTTACAGAAACTTTAGACATCATTTTAAATGTTACTCCATAATTTTTCTGACAGAAACTCTGAATTTCAGTTTCTGTGCCAGGCTCTTGAGCTCCGAAATCATTAGAGGGAAACCCTAAAATAATGAAATCTTCACCGCCTAAAAGGTCATGTAACTCCTGAAGATTCTCGTATTGTGGAGTTAGGCCGCACTCACTGGCAGTGTTTACTATCAGTATTTTTTTTCCCTTTAAATTATCGAAAGAGAAACTCTCTCCCTTTATGTCTTTAGCCGAAAGGCTGTAAAAGTCTTTTATCATTTGATCATTTGTTGTTAAAAAGTCAATATTACATAAACCTACTACAAGAACAAAGAGAAGGAATAGAGATGTAATCTTCATGTACTGTATTTATAATTGAATAAATAACAATATAAGCCAAAGTAAGAATGCTTTGATTATTTAAAAACCTTTTAGAACATCTCACGTATTCTTAGCACCTATTTAAAGAAATTTAAGCTCTCTCCATTATGACGAAAAATTTACTGCTAGCTATTTCAATTATTCCCCTTTCCCTTCTGGCCCAGAAAAACAATTTCTACGGTGGAGGTTATGAAGAAAATCTTCTGGAGAGAAATTCTAATGAAAGTTCAATCCTACTCAATTTAGACGAGACTCTCATTGACGGAAAACCGACAGAAAAAGATTCACTAGCACTTACTCCTTCATTCGATATTCACGCGAACTGGGACAATCGAAATATTCACTCCTACTCTAAAGATTTAAGTAGAATGGAAGGGGAAATAGATTTAGCATTAGTCAAGTCCAATCATGATTACTGCCATCCTATTAACGGTATAGTCACCTCTGATTTCGGGTATAGGTCAGGAAAACATCATTATGGAATAGATTTAAGATTAAAAATTGGAGACCCTATATTTTCAGCTTTCGGAGGAATAGTTAGAATAAGTCAGTATAGCGCATCCTATGGCAATGTAATGGTTGTGAGGCACGATAATGGTCTAGAAACACTCTATGCGCATTTAAGTAAAAGACACTTCAGTTCTGGTCAGCGAGTAAAATCTGGACAGAAAATAGGTCTCGGGGGAAATACTGGACGGTCTACAGGACCACATCTCCATTTTGAATGTAGGTATTTAGGCAAGCCTATTAACCCAAATGATATTATCGATTTCGAAAACGGTGTATTAAAAGGCAAACATCTTTCTATTTCCAGGGAAACCTTCTCCTATTTCACTAAAATTAAAAAAAAGGTATACCATTCCATAAAAAAAGGAGAGACACTTTATGCCGTTTCCAGAAGGTATAGCACTCCTGTAAGCAAGCTATTTAAAATGAATGGATTATCTCAAGAATCTACATTAAGTGTTGGGCAGACTGTAAGAGTTAGATAGACTCTAACCGCCATCCTCCTTTGAATTCTAAAATGTTACTTTATTGTGTTCTTTTGTTAACGATCTCAAAGCCATATTTGTGTTTTCAAAATACGGAATGGAAGAATTGGTGATTTTAGTAGACGAGCAAGATAACGAGCTGGGGGTTATGCCTAAGATGGAAGCACATTTAAAAGGTGTATTGCACAGAGCTTTTTCTATATTTCTATTTAATGACAATGGAGAACTTCTTCTACAGAAAAGAGCGTCATCTAAATACCACTCTCCTTCTCTCTGGACCAACACATGCTGCAGCCATCCTCGTAAAAACGAAACAGTCATAGTTGCCGCACAAAGAAGGCTTCAGGAAGAAATGGGAATCTCTGCCGACTTAAGTACTCAGTTCTCTTTTATTTACAAGGCGGAGCTAGATCAAGGATTAACAGAACACGAACTAGATTATGTATTAACTGGTACATTTAACGGAAAACCTGAGCCAAACGAAGATGAAGCAGAAGACTGGAAATACATCAGTATAGCTAAATTAACGGAAGACGTCCAAAAACACCCGAACCAATTTACAGAATGGTTTAAAATCTGCTTAGAGCAAACTTTAAACTCAAAGGTTAACCTTTAAGGCTTTACCCTAAGTTTAGTATATACCGGGTAATGGTCTGAAAGTTCTTCCTTTATTGTTCTATAATCCGCACTTTCTATTTCATCTGAGTGAAAAATGTAATCTATTC
>LAQC01000031.1:30251-42289 GCA_000981645.1 Cryomorphaceae bacterium ASP10-05a
CGTAGCAATAGCTAACCGGAGTATCGTTGAAGTCTCCAGCCAACACTACTGGGTAAGGACACCCGTAAATATGATCTAGCACTTTTTTTAATTGCACCGCTCTCTTTTCGTAGGCTACATTTAGCAGACCAAAAATCCTCTTATACCCTTGAATATTCTCTTCTGAGGCATTCACATTATCCTTAGTCTCATTTACTAGCTTGTAGTCCTCCTTTTGAAATCTTATAGACGATAAATGAGAATTATATACCCTAACTGTGTCTGGACCTATTAATACATCCGTGTAAATGCATGAATTACTGTAATCGCTCTCGAAAGAGATTACACCCTTATTTATAATGGGTAATTTAGAGAACGTGGCTACTCCTGCATGAAGTCCGCCACGCATGTGATGTGTGAAATTTTCATGGCTGTCTTTAAACCCTAAATCATCAACTAAAATACTTTTCGTATCAAAAACTCCTTTCCTTTCTGAGTAGTAAAACTCTTGAAAGCACAGAATATTTGCATCTATTTCACTGATCATACTAAAGATCTTATCCTTGGTGTTTCCTCCTATATTTTCATTGGCATCGAAAATCCGAACGTTATAGGTTAGTAACTTCATCTCTTCAATATCTGCCTGGCTGAATTCAGACTTACTGGTAAGTTGATAATAGTTATTCAAACTAGGCCACGCATATACTAACGCTACCAAAGGAATGATTAGAGAAACTTTCTTCTTAATAAAGAGAAATATCAGAAGAATTACATTAGTCCATAGAAGCACAGGGAATGCCAACCCAAAAAAAGGCAACAGCCCATTATCTATTGGGTTTACATCCTGCGAGTAAACACTAAAACCTAAAAATAATGATAGAATTAATAATAAAACAATAAAACCACTTTTTAAAATTCTCTTCATTTACTGCCTGCTGTATTTATTTAGAAAGGCTTTTTCTGCCTTAGTAAGGCTATCATAACCTGCCACAGATATCTTTTCTAAAATTCTGTCTATTTTCTGCTGTGCTTGAGCTTTAGTATAATTATAGACTTCGTCTGATTGAGTAGCTGCTTTAGACTTTTTATAAACCACTTTCATTTTGGTTTTTTTGCGTCCTCTATTCGTTATGCTGGCTATTATTCTCTCTAGCCATGAATTGATATCTCTTCCCTTCTGTAATTGCTTTATCATTAAAAACCCATAAATAGCCCCTCCTAAATGGCCTAAATGGCCTCCTGCATTCACTCCGCTTTTAAGAGATAAAAAATCTCCAATAACCATTATAGCCGCTATGTACTTAAACTCTACTTGAATAAAGATTAGATTAATCTTCATATTAGGCCTGTAGGTAGCTGCTGCTACTACTGTGGCTAATACAGCTGCGCTGGCTCCCCACATAGGACCATGCCCCATAGCCTTAAACATAGGAATGAAGTTATATCCTACAGCGTAAAGAATCCAGCCTGCAATTCCTCCTATGAGGTAAGTGCTTAAAAGTTTTCGGCTTCCTAAAAACTGTTCTAGATACCTTCCAAAGAAATAGAAAGTAAGCATGTTACCGAAGATGTGACCAAATCCCTCATGAACGAACATATAAGTGATGATACTCCATGGTCTTCGAATAAAGGCTTCAAAATCTGAAGTACTTGAAAGATAAGACCACACTAACTTTAAATGCCCGTATATAAATGCATTCTCATAAACAAAAACAGTAAACACCACTTCCAAAATGAGGACCAGTGCGAACACAAGTATATTGGCCAAAATGAGATTAGCAAATATTGTTTTACTCTTGAAAAATTTCTTGATATTATCTAGAAAACCTTGTGGATTCATCGTTTATCTAAAATGGTTTAAATTGTTTTGGTCATTTTCTCTTTCCCAGTATTTAATAATTACAAAACCTACCAGGGCACCTCCCAAATGGGCGAAATGTGCCACGTTATCGCCTATATTATTCTGAATACCCATGTAAAGCTCTATAGCTCCATAGATCATCACAAAATGCTTTGCTTTAATAGGAATAGGAGGAAAAAGAAGCATCAATTTGGTCTCTGGGAATAAATAACCAAAACCCAGAAGCAATCCGAATACAGCACCAGAAGCTCCTACTAATGGAGTGTAAAACATTCTGGCTAACCTTATACTGTCTTCCGAATCTGGGTTATATCTGCCGCTTTTAGCTATTTCTATCATCTCAGGAGTAGCTGCTTCTAAAAGAGAGTGAATCTGAATGTATGATACTCCTTGATATAAAAAGAATGCTCCTACCCCTGAAAGCATATAATAAATTAAGAATTTCTTAGAACCCCAGTAATTTTCTAAGGTAGAACCAAACATATAAACAGCGAACATATTAAAAGCTATATGACTTAATCCACCATGCATAAACATATGGGTAACAATTTGCCAGGGTCTGAACTGTTCCGATTGAAACCATCTCCCTGCAAACAAGTCATAGAAGACATCCTTATATATCATAGTTCCAAGAAAAAAAAGCACATTGATAATAATGATATTTTTCACGACTTTAGTCAAAGGCTGCATCATATCTTAAAAATTAAATTTTTGTTCTAACTCCTCACGAGTTAGGTTATGAATAATAGACTTACCAGAGGCTGTATAATAAGGCACTTCACACGAAAATAATTTTCCGATGAGCTCCTTCATCTCTGCATTCTCTAACCTCCTTCCATATCCTATAGCACTCGATTTAGCTAATGAAAGTGCTACTTTCTCACTCTGACCGAGTTCTTTTTCATTAAGGCTATGTTTAAACTGCTCTAGAAAATTTTCTAATAACTTTCCTCCATCTACTCCTGCTAGTTCCGAAGGTATACCGTTAATCACAAACACATCAGATGATTTCGCTTCTATATCAAACCCTACTCCTCTTAACTCTTTCAATAAACTATTTATAAGCGCTCCGTCTGAAGCAGACAACTGCACGTCCTCAGGGAATAAACTCTGCTGGCTAGTCGGGTTAGAATTAATTAATAAATCTAAGTAATATTCAAAAAGCACTCTTTCATGAGCTCTTTTCTGATCTATTACTATCAGTCCAGATTTTAACGTACTCACTAAATATTTTCCCCAAATCTGAAACACTGGCTTTTCTTCTGACACCTCATTCTTCGAGTTAATATCGAGGGATGTTTGGTCTGGAATAGCTATTTCATTTCTATCTATTCCATGAATATCTTGAGTAATTCTATACAAGTCTTTCCAGTCTTGTGAACTAGTAGACCCTTCTCTTCTTGGCGGAGCAGATGTCATGAAAGAGCTTCTTCTAGGTGCAGATGGCTGCTCATTAAAAGGATTATAGTGCACATCCACCTTTATCTCAGGTTCTATTAAAGACTGACTATCTGAAGGGACTGGTATATTTATGCTCATCTCTTGATTGAAGTCTAAGCTAGGGCTTGCGCTGTATTTCCCTATTCCTCGCTTAACAGCACTTCTAAGTAGAGCATAGATACTTTTTTCATCCACAAACTTAATTTCAGTCTTAGTAGGATGAATATTGATATCTATTCTACTAGGGTCTACTGTTAAATATATCCAGTATGACGGGAAAGTATCTTTAGAAATTAAACCCTCAAATGCACTTACGACTGCGTGATTTAAGTAATGGTTTTTTATAAACCGATCATTAACGAAAAAGTACTGCTCTCCTCTCGTTCTTCTGGCATGTTCTGGCTTTCCTATAAACCCCTTTATGTTTACTACAGAAGTTTCCTCATCTACTGGAAGTAATCTTGTATTAAATTTATTACCAAAAACGGCTACTATACGTTGCTTAACACCTCCGGCCGCTAAGTTAAAAATCTCATTATCATTGTGGGTTAACTTAAATGAAATATCTTCATGAGCTAGCGCTACTCTTTGGAAATCATCTATTATGTGCTTTAATTCTACTGGCTCACTTTTTAAAAAATTTCTTCGAGCAGGAACATTGAAGAAAAGATTTTTCACAGAGAACTGAGTTCCTGCTGGGGTTTGGATAGGCTCAGAACTTTCCAGTGTTGTTCCTTTGATTATTATTTTTTGGCCAAGCTCTTCAGCGTGACGCTTAGTCTTCATTTCTACATGAGCTATGGCTGCTATAGATGCTAGTGCCTCACCCCTAAATCCTTTTGTCTTTATGAAGAATAACTCATCAGCAGTATTAATCTTACTTGTAGCATGTCTTTCAAAACACATTCTAGCATCTGTCTCACTCATTCCACATCCATTATCAATGATTTGAATGAGTGTTTTTCCTGCGTCTTTAATTACGGCACTTATCTCAGAAGCCCCTGAATCTATCGAATTCTCCATCAATTCTTTAACCACAGAAGCGGGCCTCTGGATGACTTCTCCAGCAGCTATTTGATTCGCAACGTTATCAGGAAGAAGTTTAATAATATCAGACATTTACTGTATCTAGGTATTTAATTACGGCATAAGCTATAAAGCATAAAAAAATCAACACTACTATGATGATGACATTCGAGTTAAACACTTGGTTTTTGTATGATTTTCTAAGCCAATCTTGTTTTCTGCCCCTGGAAAAAGAAATACTTCTTCCTTCCCTTAACTCCTCTGCTAAATCTAGCTCTACACCTTTTTTTCTTTTTTCTTTTTCTTCTTTTTCTTCATCGTAAAATCTCGACCTATAACTAAATGAGTTCGGCTCTCTTTTTATTCCTTTAAACAACGAAAAAGATCTGGAAAACTTCATTACACAAATGTACTAGAATTAATAGGTCTAGGCAAAGTCTAGGCAGTATTAGAATTCAAAAAAAAATAGAAAAACAGACAGGTGAAATTAGGTCAACTCCTCCTCAATTTCCAGAACAGTCTTAGACTGTGGGAAAAACTCTAAAACTTTACGCAGAACTTTTTCTAATACAGCATCAGGGCAGGAAGCTCCGCTAGTAATTATAATTCGAGGAACATTCACTTTAGGAATCCAGTTCTCACTTAGCTTCATCTCTTCAGTCCGCCAATCAAAATGATGTATTTCTGCGGCTGATTTAATTTCAGACTCATTCTTGACGAAAAAAGTAGGTACTTTTTCTTCACACAACTCTACTAAATGACTCGTATTAGAGCTATTATAACCGCCTACCACTATAGCTAAGTCTGCTGCTTCTTTTAATAATCCAAAAGTAGCCTGTTGGTTATCATTAGTAGCGTAGCAAAGCGTATCTCGTGTGCTTGTAAAATGACTCGCTATGTCCTCATTACCAAAAGTGTTTTCCATAACTGTTTTAAAATAATCAGCTATGGCCTGAGTTTCTGACGCTAACATGGTAGTTTGATTCACTACTCCTACCTTATTCAAGTCCGTCTTAGGATTAAAACCTGAACTATACCTTCCTTTAAAGTAACTATCAAACTCTTCCAACTCTCTTTCTCCTTTAATGAAAGAGGCCAACACGATGGCTTCATCCATATCTTTAATTACTATGGATTTAGCGCCTGAAGAACTATGTGAAAAAGTAGCTCTCGTTTCTTCATGTGTAGGTTTACCGTGAATAACCACTGTATTATTGTCTTTTCCCAATTTATCACTTCTATTCCAGACCTTTTCCACAAAAGGACAAGTTGTATTATATTTCTCAGTAGGTATCTCTTTCTCTTTTAATAACGCTTCCAGCTCAAGAGTAGTACCAAATGCTGGTATAATTAACACATCATCCGCAGTAACATCATTCCATGACATGAGCTGTTTTCCGTAAGTATCTTGTATGAAACCAATGCCATTATCCTCTAAATCTTTATTTACTTCAGGATTATGAATCATTTGGCTCAAAAGCAGAATCCGTTTACCTGGATTTTCATGCAGTGCTTTATAAGCTATTTCTATTGCATTTTCTACTCCGTAGCAAAAACCAAAATGGCGGGCTAAAACTATCTCAACTGATCCAAAATCTAATACCGATGCAGAAAAGTCCCTTTTTCTTGGGTCTTCAGACTTTCTTCTCTGTTTCACCTTACTGATAAGACTAGACTTATAAAACGCGGGTATTTTAAATGTCTTCATTCTGTAAAATTACTATTAATTCCAGCTAATCTATCTCATATTTCAATACTTCTCTTCCGCTGTCACTTCTACTTTCGATAATAATTTCGTCATACTTTATGGCCAAGTTTATTAATTCAGATTCTTTTCTGTTAATTGCATGAAAACTGAGAAAACGAATAATCCAAAACATAAAAGTGGATTACCGCGATTCTATTTACTCTTTAACTAAAGATTCTTATGGTTCGTCCAAATTTGTAATTCTGGCTATAAGTGCTTAGAACTAGTGGTGGAGAGACATCGGTTTATGTCGGAACATTTCATTTCCGGCACACAGCCATAGAGAATACTGGTCTAAAGCAGTAATTACACTAATAATCAATACGTAAATCTCTAGTGAGCGCTGATGTTTTCTTTTTTCATCCTTTTTATTTCAGGAATTAATTCACCCTTTGTATAAAGATTCTTAATTTTCCTTAATGCCTTATTTGGCTTTTTCAGACTTAACTGCTCACCATATAAGACTATTAAGTAAAGTGCCTCGCTCTCCTTTTCTTCCAAGGACAGTTTTGGGAAGTTACGCTCGATGATGGCCAAGGAGAAAATGTAATGATAGAGATACTCTGGGTCTTCATCTAAAAATGTAGCTATGTGTGTATTTACCTTTACGGTGTAACTGGATGTTCCACCCAACCAAATAAGACAAAATGCCTTCGCTTCTTCTGTTTTTTCTAGGTCTAAGGCTAACGGATTATTCACTAAACAATCCATTAGCTCAAAAACTAACGATTCATACTTTCTATAGTCCTCACTTGTCTCTAGGATAAACCCATCAGGAGGATTTACACACTGAGCAGACCCTGTCAGAGAGAAAATTGCTACGCTTAGATACACGAATAATTGTTTTAACACTTATACTCTTTTTCTTTAAATACTACCCCTAATTCTCCTAGCTCCTTTAAAATAGGCTCATAAATCTCAGGAATCACAGGAAGATGCACGCCTGTGAGCGATAACTTCCCTTGTAAAACCAATTTCACTGCTATGCCTAACGGCAAACCTACTGTATTGGACATTCCTGTATAAGTCTGGTCTTCTCCCTCTACTGCTAATGAAGAAATTATATCGAAATTCTCTCCTTTTAGAGAATAACTAAATTTATGATACATGACTATTAAGTCCTTATCATCGGGCTCTAAGCTCCATTTTTCTTCTAATTTCTTTTGCAGAACCTTCGCTGGAGAAAGGCCTTTGACGCCTATTATTTTATCCTCAAAAATACCAAGCCACTTTAACTTGTCCATTACCTCATTACTTAAACCAAGAGAATCCTGTAATTTCTTTTCTACAGTCAATTCAGTGTGATAAATCAGGAAAGAATTAATATATTCTCTATAAGTCATATTCTCTGTATCCGGAAGCACATAAGAGTCATCTGTACATCCCAACTGAACGAATGTATCCCAAGCTTCTGAGTAGCCTTTTCTTCTTAGCGTTCCTCTATAAATAGTAGGTATTCCTGTTAATCCATAGACCTCTATATAACTTAGCGAATCTCTATTGGCATAGCCTTCAAAAACTCCATAGCTGTCTATTTCTATTTCTTTGGTTCTAGAAAACAATTTGTTGTACGGTACGAATTTGTACTTGCCGTTTTGTAAAAACGTGGCAGCACTTCCCTGACCTGCCAAAATTACATTTCTTGGGTTCCATGTAAATTTATAGCTCCATGGATTCGTATCACTTTGAGGAGCTACTAGGCCACCGGTAAAAGACTCAAAACGCTCTATTTCTCCTCCTTGAGCCTTTATGCCATCAATGATTTTCATGGCACTCATATGATCAATTCCTGGATCTAAACCAAGCTCGTTTAAGATAAAGACTCCATTCGCTTTACAGTCTTTCTCCAAAGCTTTCATTTCAGGAGTAATATATGAGGGAGTAATCAAGTTCTTCTTCAATAGCACACAATCTTTAGCTATATCTAAATGAAAAGCAGCTGGCAACATTGAAACTACGATATCAGCCCACTCGAGATGGGGGATTCTTTCATCTCTTTTCAGCGCATTAAAAGAAATAGCTTCAGCATTAGCTGCTCCATTAATTTTCTCCTTTGCTAGATCTAAGTCCCTATCTGCTATTCGTAAATGCCAGTTATTACTCTCTAACAACTCTGTTAAATAACGAATTAAAGAACTACTACTCCTTCCCGCCCCTATTACTAATATTTTTTTCATATCTCTCTTAAGTTCTTTTTATAACAAAGTTCAAAAATAATCGGAGAATCGAGTCTATCGGGGCAGACTTGAATTATTTTTCATCAATGTATTTTTCATCAATGTATTTTTTGGCACGAGTTTGGAAGTGCTTAAATTTACCAACTTTCAAAAACACTTAGACATGAATCTAGTTTACCAGATTAGAAAAAGACTTGAATTGAGACTGACTGGATATAAAATGTCTTCTAGAAGCTTTCTATGGCTAATGATTTTTTGTATGACTCTTGCCGCATGCAACGGCAGCAAGGCGTACTACAAAAGAGGATTTAAACTAGAAGAACAGGGGCTTACAGATGAAGCTGCGGAATCATATTACGGAGCGTTGCAACGCAACAGAAACAACATCGAAGCCAAAGTAGGATTAAAGAATACTGGACAAACAGTACTGAATAAAAAGCTAGAAGTATTCACTAAAACCAGGAGTCTAAACCAAAAAAGAGAAGGAGTTTATTCATTTATAAAAGCTAAGGAATACCAAGCTAAAATTAAAAAAATAGGAGTAATTTTAGAAATTCCCTCCTACTTCGAATCTGATTACGCAGAAATCACACAGAGCTATCTTCTAGATTTATATAATGAAGGCACGGAGTTATTAGACAAAGGTCAATTCTCTACAGCAGAACTTAAATTTAAAGAAATCGGTAAGTTCGATTCAAATTACAAAGATTCGGGAGCTCTCAAGGACCTAGCGTATCTAGAACCGCTTTACAAAACTGCTTTAGAGCACTTAGAAAATGAAAGGTTCCGGTCTGCTTACTCAGATTTTAATAAAGTAATCCATAGAGACCCGGACTTCAAAGAAGCTAAAGAACTTAAAGACCAATCACTAGAGCTCGGGCTTATAACTTTAGCAGTTGTAGGTTTCGAAAACGCCACTAACAAAAGTGGCTTAGATAAGAAGGTTACTGCCTACGCATTGGATGCGCTCACTTCAATTAACGACCCTTTCCTTAAGGTAATAGATAGAGAAAACTTTGACCTGATCATAGGAGAGCAGCAGTTGGGAATGTCTGGGGTTATAGATGAAGAAACTGCTGTAACCGCGGGTAATTTAATAGGGGCTAAAACACTTCTTACAGGAACAGTTCTTACCTACGGATCAACTCAAGGAAAGCTTCAAAAAACTGTACTTACTGGTTATGAAAGCTACAAGGTGAAAAAGCTAAATAAAGAGACAAACAAAAGTTACTACGAAACTAAATACAGAACAACAAATTACACGAAGTATCAGAAAAAGAATACTGTAAATGTTTCATTCCAATATAAGATTACCTCATTAGAGACTGGAGAAGTTATAAAGTCTAAAATTATAGAGGACAATATGGAAGATGTGATGGTTTACGGCATGTATGACGGAGACCATTCTAATTTATATCCTTCACGGACAGGAGGAGCAGTAAATACTAACAGAAATTCTAAAAATGAGTTAGACCGACTATTAAATGGTAAAAAGACAATCTCATCTACTGAAGAACTTTCAACTGATTTAATGAAAGACCTGAGTTATAAATTAAGCTCAGATATCAGTTCGTTTATAAAAAATCAGGTAAAATGATGATATTAAGATACATAGCTATTGCGAGCATCCTATTCTCTTGCAATTCTAGAAATAAAATCACACAAACTATAATAGACCCAAACCCTAGGCCAGATTGGGCCTTTAGCAGACCTATAGATGGGAGTTATTACATCGGCATAGGTAGCTCGAATAAAACAACTTTTCCTACTGACTATTCTATAGTGGCCAAAAAGAATGCGTTATCAGATATGAGTTCTGAAATCACTGTAAATATCTCAGGGGAATCCTTTTATCATACCATAGATAACAACTTCGATTATTCTGAGGAATTCCAAAGTATGGTTCGTTCTACTTTTAAAGAAGAAATTACCGACTATGAAATTGTAGATTCCTGGGAGAATGAAAACGAATTCTGGATATTTACACGAATCTCAAAGTCTGAGCACACAAGACTTAAAAATCTTAAAAAGAAAAAAGTGCTCGATCAATCTTACGCCAATTACAAAACAGGATTGACTTACAAAACTGATGGAAAATTAGCCGATGCACTAGATTTATTTAGTAAAGGATTACTAAATATGAAAGAGTATTGGTCTGAGGACAACTCATATGTAACAGAAAACGGAGACCTCTTCTTAGATAACGCTCTCTACGAGCAGATTAGAGAAATTTGTTCTGAATTAGAGTTAATCTCAAGTGAAAGCACCTTTAACCTCAGCTATAAAAACGGCTTTTCAAATTCTGTTTCTGTAGCCGTTAAAAACCAAGGACGCTACATTCCTAATCTTCCTGTTTTTTATAAGTTCACTAACCGACCTTATGCCAGAGAGAAAAAACTATACACTAATCCAGATGGTATAATCACTATTTATGGAGAAAACTTTAATGAAGATACCAGAAATTTCGAACTGAAAGTTTGGGTAGATTATGATGAACTTCTAAAGAATGACTCTTCTCCAGAAATAAGTGAACTACTAACCGCAGGGATAAATAATAAAATGCTTAATATTCCTGCTAATATTATTATGCCTTCACTTTATTTGAGAACTAATTCTCAGGCAAACCCACTAACAGAGTCTTTTAAAAATGAACTTCTAAAAAAAGGGTTTATTATTTCTACATCCGAACTAAATGCCGACTTAGATGTGATTCTAAATCACCAAATAAATGAAGGTGGAACAGCTCAAGGTTTTCATGTGGCTCTTTTAGACCTCACAATAACTATAGAAGACCATGACAGTCATAGACAATTATTCTCTGACAGCTATACCAATATTAAAGGCATTCACATGAACACAAATGGCGCTGAAGGTGACGCTGTGAAAAACGCTGTAAAAAAAATAAAAAAAGAACTTGTGCCTAAACTTATGGACGTCTTGCTATAAGACAGACATTTGGCACAGTTTATGAAATCAAAACTCAAAAGAACAAAATCATATTAAAATGAAAAGAATACAGAACTCCATTTTAGCAGCTACACTAATTCTAGGAATAGGTGTAACATTTACAAGCTGTAAGAAAAAACCAATCGAGAAGACTCCTCCTGTAGGTGAGGTTACAATTTTAGAAAAATGTACTGGCCAACAATACTTTTCGGATAAAAACACATTTAGGGCTACAGCCACAGGCGAGAGTATGGATAGAGAGACTGCTAAGAAAAAAGCAAGATCGAATGCCAATGCTGAACTAGCCAAAACAATTAAAGTTACTATGAAAATAGTAGGTGATAATTATGTTAATTCTTCGGAGTTTAATAACCGAGAGGAGGTAACTGAGACCTTTAATGAAATGTCTAGGACGGTCGTAGATCAAGAACTTCAAGGAGCGATGAAAATATGTGATGAGTTAACTCAAAACACCGCTACTGGAAACTATATAGCTTATATCGCTATTGAATTAAGTGGAACTAAACTTGCTGATTCTTATAACGATAAACTTTCGAAAGATGAAAGAATTAAAGCGGAATATAACTACGAGAAGTTCAAAGAAACTTTCGAAGAAGAAATGAGAAAATTAGAGGAGCAGAACTAATTTCACCCCTCACTTTTAAGTATTTAAACCGCCTCCCAAAAGAGGCGGTTTTTTTATTCTAAATAATTATATAGTATTTGTTATCTTCGTAAGGTTAACTCTTACCCATGAACATAAGTCTAAGGGCCATACAAAAGGCTTTGGCAACGCTAATCTTATTATTTACCAGCTTTTCTTCTTACTCTCAAGTTTACGGAGAAGAATTAATCTCATTCG
>LAQC01000031.1:42443-44675 GCA_000981645.1 Cryomorphaceae bacterium ASP10-05a
TTATTTTTGATTCTAATTACTGGGATGATGAAACAGGTCCATGCGGAAACATAGGGTCAGGAATCGACCCGGGACCTCACAGTGCAAACCTTACAACCTCACCGCTAGATTTCAGTAACGAAACTTCATTGGTGCTTACTTTTCAACAACAATATAAAAACTACCAAGCTGCCACTTCGGTTTCCATAAGTATTGATGGCGGAAACAGCTACGTATATGTTCTAGAAAACAGCGCTCAAACTGGTTTTTACTCTGGTGATTTAAATCTGGCATCAGTAAACATATCTGCCATAGCAGCTAACCAACCTGACGTAAGAATACGATTTCACTTCGAAGGTCTTTACTACTATTGGATGATAGATGATGTAATCATATATAAGCCAGTTAATAACGACATATTTATGCCCGAAGCTCGTTACACAGCGTTCAACTTCAATCAAGGGTTTAGCGGAATAGAGAAGATGGAATATAGCATCTACCCTAGAACTATGATTACTCCTTTTCAGTTTCACGCTGATGCTTTGAACATAGGTAACAATACCCAAACAGCTGTTACATTAACAGCCAAAGTTTTCAATCAATCTGAAGAAGAATTAGCTGTATTAAGCTCTGTACCTATTTCTATTCCTCCAGGAGAATCTAGCATCTTGGCCACCGAAGAATATATTCCAAGTGAGATCCTCGGCTCTTACAATATAGAATTTCAAATAGATCAAGCAGAAGAAGATGAGGATGAGGAGAATAATTTTTCTTCTAAATCTTACGAAATGTCGGAACATACGTTTGCTCGTGATAAATACGAAATGGATGGAGAGTTTACTCCAGCTAACGAGTTTACAGAAAGTCATTTTGAATTAGGTAATTACTTTGAAGGAATCATAACCGAACCTCTTAAATGCACTAGCATATCTGTGGCGTTTTCCGAGAATTCATCAGTAGGAGCCACGACAAATGGATTATTATTAAACCTGCTCAGAGATAGTGTTTTGGCTGAAACTCTCCCTTATGAAATAAACCAATGGGATTTAAATCAAGTCGGTGAAGCCAAGTTCGTAACGTTACAGCTTCTAGAACCTTATTTAATAATAGATACAGTATTCTTAGCTTCTTTTAGTTCACTTCAAGAAAATGGATTAGTGCGAATAGCTACTAGCGGAATATCCCCAGCTCAAACGACTATCATAGAATACCCCTCAGAAAACGCTAGCTTCTATACGTTGACTACCCCAATGATTCGAGTTAACATATTTCCATTAAGTTCTTTGCCTGGATGTACAAATTTTTCTGCATTTAATTATGACCCTTTAGCAGACATTGATGATGGATCCTGCCGAATAGCTGGTTGTACGAATGAACTTTATCCTAATTTCGATCCACTAGCCAATTTTGATGATGGTAGTTGTGACATTATAGGCTGTAATGACCCTGAAGCTGATAATTACAATCCCGATGCAGAAATAATTGATAATGTCACCTGCTTGTATTCAGGCTGCACAACTGCAGAAGCTCTAAATTTCGATGAGCAAGCCAACCTAGATGATGGGTCTTGTATCTATTTTGAAGCCGTTCTATTTGTCAATGAAGAATTTGGATGCGCTCCATTTAGCATCGAAATCACCAACCAAACACTTCTAAATGAAGGTGCAGAATGCTCATTTAACCTTGGTGAAGGAACCATTTTGGAGGTGTGTGAATTAGATGCTTATTCCCATACCTATAACTCCCCTGGAGTCTACACCATTACTTATACCTATACGGTGGATGACTTTATTAGTACAGATGAAATAACTATCACTGTCTATGAAGCTGAACCTGCCCCTATTCTAGATTACTTAGATGACGTAAACCAAATAGTGTGCACCAATTGTCTGAACGAAAATAGTTACAATTGGATTTTAGATAATGCGGTTATTCTAGAGGATGCTCCATTCGATTTATTCAATCCCGAAAACGGGACTTATATCCTTGAACTATACAATGGAAGCAACTGTACGGCACAAAGTGATACTCTTGTAGTATTTATAGAAGAAATAGGCTGCAATGACCAAGAAGCTGATAATTACAATCCTGATGCAGATATAATTGATAATGCCACCTGCCTATATTCCGGTTGTACAGATTTAGAAGCCCTAAATTTCGATGAGCAAGCTAACCTAGATGATGGATCTTGTATCTATAATGAAGCTGTTCTCTTTGTCAATGAAGAATTTGGATGCGCTCCATTTAGCATCG
>LAQC01000032.1:0-10664 GCA_000981645.1 Cryomorphaceae bacterium ASP10-05a
AAAGATTGAGGAATATGAATTTGCTGACAAGCTAAGTCCTGAAGAAAGAGATAATGTATGCCGGGTCATTGGAAAATTTGCTCACACTACCAAAAGAAGAATACAGATTGACCAATTTTTTGCTGAGGAATTTTTGGACACCCTCAATAAAGCAGGAACGCAATTACCAAAAGACATTTTGGAAAGTGTTATTGAGTTTGAAAATGCTGAAAAGCTAAACCCTCCAATGGAAAAAAGAAAAAAACAGATTTTAACAAAGGACCTAAAAGCTAAATTAGAAGAAATAAAAAAAGAAATAGAACTCAGGAATATACCCGAGATAAATACTCAAATTGAGTTTAAAGAAGATAAAAACGAATAATACAGAAGTCGAAAATATGTGGATTTTCTGAATATTGTTTTTATGATTAACACCACAAACATCTAAAGCTTGTGCGCAAAGTATTTCAGTAGTAATTAAAAAACTTGGAGGAAGAATCCTATTCAGGTTTTATCGTTAAAAAGTTGTTAGTCGTTTACTCCATCTATTCCTTAAATTTGCAGCATAACTAGCATAGAGAAAGAGAATGTTTAACAACCTACAAGACAAGTTAGATAAAGCCTTTAAAGTCCTTAAGGGACATGGCCAAATCACCGAGATTAACGTAGCTGAGACGCTAAAAGAAGTAAGACGAGCATTATTAGATGCCGATGTTAACTTCAAAACTGCTAAAGACTTCACCAATAAATTAAAGGAAAAAGCCTTCGGAAGAGACGTACTTACTTCGCTTAAGCCTAGTCAATTAATGGTGAAAATAGCTCAGGAAGAATTGACTGCTCTTATGGGTGGAGAAACTGCTGAGTTAGATTATTCTGGAAACCCTGGAATAATTCTCATGTCAGGCCTTCAAGGTTCTGGTAAAACCACTTTCTCGGGTAAACTAGCCAACTACTTAAAGACTCAGAAAGGAAAAAAGCCTCTCTTAGTGGCTTGTGATATATATAGACCCGCAGCCATTGACCAACTTCATGTATTAGGAGAAGCCATAGCAGTAGAGGTTTATTCTGAAAGAGAAAATAAAAATCCGGTTTCTATATCTACGAATGCCATAGCTCATGCGCGTAGCAATGGATTTAACGTAGTAATCATAGATACTGCTGGTCGATTAGCAGTAGATGAGCAGATGATGACTGAGATAGCAGATGTAAAAAATGCTATCAACCCAACTGAAACACTATTCGTAGTGGATTCTATGACAGGGCAAGATGCTGTAAATACTGCGGCCTCATTTAATGAAAGATTAAATTTTGATGGTGTAGTACTTACCAAGTTAGATGGTGATACTAGAGGTGGTGCAGCTCTATCAATTAAAAGTGTCGTAAATAAACCTATTAAGTTTATAGGTACCGGTGAGAAAATGGATGCTATAGATGTTTTCCACCCAAATAGAATGGCCGACAGGATCCTAGGAATGGGAGATGTCATCTCTTTAGTCGAGCGTGCGCAAATGCAATTCGATGAAGAAGAAGCTAAAAAACTGGAAAAGAAAATCAGAAAAAATACATTTGATTTTAATGATTTCATAGGCCAGATTCAGCAGATTAAAAAAATGGGTAACATGAAGGACCTTCTAGGAATGATTCCTGGAATGGGGAAAGCCTTAAAAAATGTGGATATAGATGACGATGCGTTTAAAGGCATAGAATCTATAATTCAATCCATGACCAATGCTGAAAGAACTACCCCTGAATTAATAGACGTGAGTAGAAAGAAAAGAATAGCTCGAGGAAGTGGTACCTCAGTAGAGGATGTAAATAAGCTCTTAAAACAATTCCAAGAGACCAAGAAAATGATGAAGCTCATGTCTAACAAACAAAACATGAAAGGCCTTATGAAAAGTATGGGCGGAATGAAAAATTAAGGATGAGCATTAGAATAGACGGTAAAGCCACTGCTGCAAAAGTCAGAGCAGAGATTAAAGAAAAAGTAGACCAACTAAAATTAGACGGTTTTAAGACTCCGCACCTAGCTGCTGTTCTCGTAGGAAGTGATGGAGGAAGTAAGTCCTACGTAGGCGGTAAAATGAAAGCTTGTGAAGAGGTAGGATTTAAAAGCTCTCTAATTGAGAAAGCTGAAACCACTACAGAAGAGGAACTTCTTCAAATAGTTCATGACCTAAACCAGGACTCAGATGTAGACGGCTATATAGTTCAACTCCCATTACCAAAACACATAAGCGAACAAAAAGTACTTGAAGCTATTTCACCTGATAAAGATGTAGATGGCTTTCACCCCTTAAACATGGGAAAAATGGTGGCAGGCTTAGATTGCTTTAAACCAGCTACACCTTTTGGTATTTTAGAATTGCTACGCAGATATGAAATAGAAACTTCAGGAAAGCACTGTGTGGTTATAGGAAGAAGTCATATTGTAGGAACACCTTTAAGCATTATGCTTTCTCGAAATTCTTACCCTGGAAACTGCACTGTTACCTTAACGCATAGCAGAACTAAAGACCTCTCTAAGCTCACTCAAATGGCAGACATACTAATCGTAGCATTAGGTAAACCAGGATTTGTTACAGATGACATGGTGAAGCCAGGAGCTGTAATTATAGATGTCGGAACTACTAGAGTTGAGGATGCTTCTAGAGAAAGAGGCTGGAGATTAAGTGGAGATGTAGACTATAAAAACGTTAAAGAAATAGCAAGTTATATTACACCAGTTCC
The DNA here is from genome assembly GCA_000981645.1 of Cryomorphaceae bacterium ASP10-05a. Taxonomy (GTDB): domain Bacteria; phylum Bacteroidota; class Bacteroidia; order Flavobacteriales_D; family Sanyastnellaceae; genus ASP10-05a. The sequence goes on from LAQC01000032.1 coordinate 2,710, forward strand.
AGGAGGTGTAGGCCCTATGACTATAGCCTCGTTAATGACCAATACACTACAAGCAGCTAAGGGAAAAAGACCATAGACTATTTATGAATCACGAATTCTATATGCAGCGCTGCCTAGAATTGGCAGAAAAAGGTTTGGGAAACACCTCTCCAAACCCTCTGGTAGGCGCCGTAATAGTTCATAATGAAAGGATTATAGGAGAAGGTTTCCACCAGAAATACGGTGGTCCACATGCTGAAGTAAACGCTATAAATTCAGTAGAAGATAAATCACTCTTAAAGGACTCTAAAATATATGTTTCCTTAGAACCCTGCTCCCACTTTGGAAAAACTCCTCCATGCGCTAACCTCATACTCGAATCCAAAATCTCAGAAGTGATCATCTGCAATAAAGATCCTCATGAGAAAGTCGCAGGAAAAGGAATTGAGTTTTTAGAAAAAAATGGAGTAAAAGTCTCCTGTGGGACTCTAGAAAAAGAAGGGGAATGGCTAAATAGAAGGTTTTTTAAATTCCACCGAACTCAACTTCCTTATGTGATTTTAAAATGGGCCCAAACCCAGAATGGTTTTATGGATAAAACCAGAGTTGAAAATGATAAGGGTGTCAATTGGATTACTCACCCCGAAACCAAAACGATAGTACATCAGTGGCGTGCTCAAGAAGACGCCATACTCGTAGGAGCTAATACAGTTATAAATGACTCGCCCGCACTAGACGTTAGACATGCCTCTGGAAAAAACCCATTGCGCCTTGTGATAGACCCAAATAATAAAATTTCAGACAATCACGAGTTTTGGAATCTAAATACTTCATCTGTAGTATTCTCTAAAACAGAGAGGGTCATTAACTCACAGACCGAGTTCTGCTTGCTTAACGAGATTGAAGACATCTCAAATCAAGTTTTGAAATTCTTAACCAGTAGAAATATTCTATCTGTTATCATCGAAGGAGGCAAAGCAACCTTAGAATCCTTTATAAAAGAGAGTTTATGGGATGAAGCTAGAATATTAACAGGAAAGAATGACTGGACTAAAGGGCTTAAAAGTCCCCAAGTTTCAGGATATGAAATTGAGGAGCTCAAGCTTAATACTGACCAAATAAGAATAATAACACGCGAAATTAGAATATGATATATTTAATCTTAAGCCTGCTTTCTAGCAGCGCCATATTTCTTTTATTCAAAATGTTTACTCAACACAATGTAAACACACTACAAGCCATAGTTCTCAATTACTTTACTGCCACCGTTTTAGGAGTCGCACTTGTTTCAGGTGAATTAAGCGGTGGAGAAATCAGTTACAGTCCGCTAATAAGAAATGGAGCTCTATTAGGATTCTTATTTATTGGTTTATTCTACCTTATGGCTAAGATCTCACAGGATATGGGAGCTGGGATAAGCAGTGTAGCTAGCAAACTATCATTAGTTATTCCCGCTATATTTTTCATGCTTTTTGACAGTTCTGATTCATTTTCATGGCTAAAAATAACAGCCCTTTTCGTGGCTATTCCGGGAATATACTTCACAGTATACTCTAAAGGTTCTGGTAAATTCAGTTTACTACTTCCATTGATCCTCTTCTTAGGGTCAGGCTTTCTAGATATTGTCTTAGCATATACTGACCAGCATTATGCTCACTCAAATTCCGATAAAATATTACTTACTTTTCTACCATTCATGGTAGCTGGAACTACCGGTATCTTTATTCTAATAGGAAGTAAGAAGAACAACTTAAAATTCACCAGACCTACCATGATAGCCGGAGTAATGCTGGGGCTAATAAACTTCGCTTCTATTTTCTTTTTACTAAAAACATTTGACAGTATTTCTCTAGCCAAAAGCCAGATAATTCCCATTAATAATTTGGGTATTGTAATTCTAAGTTCCATAGCTGCATTCATTTTATTAAAAGAAAGATTACGCTCGATAAATATGATTGGCTTAATCATCTCAGGTTCAGCTATATTAATTCTACTTGTAGAGTCCTATATATAATTTGTTATTATTATGTTAAGATATCTTCTTGTTTATGGCTAACTTTAGACCGTAACCTAAAGAACCTTATTCACTATTATGAAGCATCTATTATTGACTTTATGTGCCATAGCTATAGCTATACTCTCAAACGCACAAATTTCTCAAGGGGGATCTCCTCTTTCATGGCAAACCGATAAAATTGACCTTTCTGAATTAAGATTTCATACAATGTCCTCATTTGATGAAGTCACAATGAGGTCTGAAGATGACATTAACAATGCCACCAAAGATGTACCATTTAGATTCGGTAAAAATTTCGATGTCAGTTTAGAACTAAGCGATGGAGAATGGACAGAATTACCAAATGGAGACCGATTATGGAATTTAGGAATCGAATCAACAGGAGCATTCTCTTTAAACTTTCTGTTTAGCACATTTAAGCTCCCTGAAGGAGGGAAACTTTTTATTTATAACGAAGATAAATCTTATAAAATCGGAGCATTTACTTCTGAGAATAACACTCCTGAGAAAACATTACCAACCTATCCACTTCCTGGAGAGAGAATAATTCTTGAATATTATGAACCAGCAGCTGCAGTTGGATTAACTGAATTAAAAATTGGAAGAGTAACACACGGTTATAGAGACTTAGATGTAATAGCTAGAGGAATAGGTGACTCTGGAACGTGTAACAATAATGTTATTTGTGCAGAAGGTGATGACTGGAGGGATGAGATTAACTCTGTAGCCATGATTGTAGTCGGGTCTAATGGGATTTGTACTGGTGCATTAGTAAACAATACAGCGAATGATGGTCATCCATACTTTCTTACTGCCGATCACTGTACGGGAGGCGGAGTAACAAATTGGGTTTTCAGGTTTAATTGGCAAAGCCCTGCATGCGGGGACAACAACCCTGCTGAAAACACTATAGACTTTCAGACAGTGTCTGGTTCGGTTATGCTAGCTCAAGGTAATTCTGCAGATTATGCCCTTCTAGAAATTAACAGTGGTAATCCTATACCTTTGGCATATAACCCTTATTACGCTGGATGGGATGCGTCCGGCACTAATCCTACATCTCAAGTGGGAATTCACCACCCTTCAGGAGATATTAAGAAAATTTCATTCGATACTGATCCTGCAGGAACAGCTTCCTATGGTGGAGCTACTAATTGGAGAATATTCAACTGGGAAGATGGAACTACAGAGCCAGGATCCTCTGGTTCTCCTCTCTTCGATCAGAACCATAGAATAATCGGACAACTTTATGGGGGACAGGCTACATGTTCCAATAACGTAAATGATTATTACGGTAAATTTGATATAACTTATCCTAATGTATGCCAATGGTTAGCTCCAGGATGTAATACTACTGTTGCAAACGGTTTTGACCCTGATATTCCTTCAGCTAGTATTGATTTAGATGTTCAATCCATCACTGATGCTTCTGGAGTTTACTGCTCTGATGCTATTACTCCAAGTGTAGTTGTAAATAATCCAGGATCTAGTACTATAACATCTTTCACTCTCAATTACGATGTGGATGGAACAAACGCTCAATTTATAAATTGGACTGGCTCTTTAACATCTGGGAGCGCAGTAACGTTAAATATACCTACGATAACAGGCATCGCTTCAGGAAGCCATACCTTCAATGCTTCTACTAGTAATCCAAATGGAGGAACTGATGAGAACACATCTAACGATAGCGAATCGAGTAACTTTAGCTCTGTGGCTAGCGGAAGCATGGTAACTTTAGATATTCTTACAGACAGTTACCCAGCAGAAACTACTTGGGAAATCATAGAACAAACTAATGGTTCCGCTGTCGCTTCCGGAGGACCATACACGGGTACACAAACTAATTACGCTGAGGATATTTGTCTCTCAAATGGATGTTATGAGTTAAGATTCTATGACTCATTTGGAGATGGCATGCAGTACGATGGAGTAATAGGAAACTATATTCTAACCGATCCTTTAGGAAACACCTTAGCCGAAATAGTAGCTGGCGGAAATTTTGGACCACAAGCAAACCACGCTTTCTGTTTGGCAGGCACATCTATTACAGCTTCCTTCAGCTCGGACACTCAAAATGTGTGTGTTAATTCTAGCATCCAATTTACAGATACTAGTCTAGGAGGCCCAATAAGCTGGAACTGGACTTTTCCAGGAGGTTCTCCAGCGTCTTCTGCCGATGCTAACCCATTAGTTCTCTATGACACACCGGGAACGTATGATGTTTCTTTGACAGCAGCTAACGGGGCTTTAAACGACATAGAAACTCTTACTGGATACATCACTGTTACATCTAACACTTATTACTTAGACTCAGATGGAGATGGTTATGGAGATGACAACTTCACTACTGAAGCATGTTCTACTCCAAGTAATTTCGTCTCTATAGGTGGAGATTGTGAGCCTTTAAACAGCTCTATTTATCCAGGAGCTCCTGAAGTTTGTGATGGAGTAGACAACAACTGTGATGGGCAAATAGATGAAGGGTTTACGCAAATCACTTATTACGAAGATTTTGATGGAGATGGTTTTGGATCAAACAATTCTATAACGAATTGCAGTCCTCAAGGTGATTTTACTGTCACTATTACTGGAGACTGTGATGATACTGACGCGAGCATTAATCCTAGCAGCGCTGAAATTTGTGGAAACGGAATAGATGACGACTGTGACTCATTGATTGATGAGAACCAAACTACCTTTTACACTGATTCGGATTTAGATGGTTATGGCGACTTAGGGTCTCCTATCTTAGCATGCAACACATCTTCTGGGATAGTAGATAATTCTCTAGATTGTGATGACACTAACTCTAACGTCTATCCAAATGCGTCAGGATCTATGGAAGGATTAGACAATGATTGTGACGGAGATATAGAAGGAGATGAACTTGCTCCAGCTTTCTGCCCAGGTGACTTTGATGGTGATAATATAGTTAACATTACTGACCTACTAGTAATGCTCGAATTATACGGATGTGATACCGGAGTATGTCAAGCCGACATGAATGGTGATGGAAATACAAATGTAGAAGACATAGGCATTTTCCTCTCCTACTTTGGCGTTTCTTGTAATTAAAATTAAGCTCTAAATCAATAACATGAAAAAAATCTATTTACTTTTAGTTTTAATCTGCGTTGCAACGCAAATAAGTGCTCAAAAATTCTATACTGAGATAGAGAAACAAGCACCGACAGACAAATCGTACATCAACCCATCTGAGTTTAGAACTATCCAACTGGATTTAGCAGAGCTTAGCGCACTTTTAGAGTCAGCTCCGCATGAAAATAATACTACTCCCATAAATTCAGGAAGTGTAATTTCTATTCCATTTCCTGATGGAACAGAACAACTATTCTCTTTTGTGGAATTCGATATGATGGAAGCTTCTCTTCAAGAGAAATTCCCTGGAATTAAGACCTATTTAGGGCAAGGAATAACTGATCCTTCTGCTCGTATCTATTTCGACAAAACAACAGTAGGATTTCATGCTATGATTATTGGTAAATATGGAACCACATTTATAGATCCTTTCTATTTAGGTAATCCTTCCATTTGTATCTCTTATTCTAAAGATGCGTTTTATGCTACTAATCAAAAAAAATTCGTGGAATCAGACCCAATAGCCGCTTCTCCCGCAGATTTAGGAAAAGAAGTAAAAAAGTCTAAGAGTAAATCTGAGCTTATAAAGGAAAGTAGGTTGCTTAAGTCCATGGTTCCAACTGGTACACAACTTAGAACCTATAGGCTAGCAATAGCTGCTACTGGTGAATACACCGCTTTTCATGGTGGAACAGTAGCCGGAGGTATGTCTGCCATAGTTACCTCTATGGTTAGAGTTAATGGCGTTTACGAAACAGAAGTAGACATTCGTATGGTACTTGTAGGAAATAACGATTTAATAGTTTACACTGACTCAGGAACAGACCCTTACACCAACGGGAATGGTGGAGCAATGCTTGGTCAGAACCAAAGCAATTTAGATGGAGTTATAGGCACAGCGAACTATGACATTGGTCATGTTTACTCTACTGGAGGAGGTGGAATCGCAAGTTTACAATCCCCTTGTACTTCTACTAGAAAGGCGCAAGGTGTAACAGGGCAAAGTGCTCCTATTGGCGATCCTTTCGATATTGATTATGTCTCACATGAGATGGGACATCAGTGGGGAGGAAATCATACCCAAAACAATACTTGTAACAGAAGTAGTGGTGCTGCTTTCGAACCAGGAAGTGCCTCTACCATCATGGGATATGCTGGAATATGTTCAGTAAACCTTCAATCGAATAGTGATGCCTATTTTCATAACCATAGCTTTAATGAAATAATCTCATACTCGCAAAACGGGAATGGAAATTCATGTGCCACAATAACAAACACAGGCAATGGAATTCCTTCTATTAATGCAGACAATGGGCAAGATGGACTTTCTATTCCAATTTCTACACCTTTTGAACTTACGGCTATAGGAAGCGACCCTGACGGAGATGCATTAACGTATTGCTGGGAAGAATATGACTTAGGGCCAAGCACTGGAACTACATCAGCTTTTAACAATCCAACTGGAAATCAACCAATATTTAGAAGTTGGACGGGCACTTCCTCTCCTATTAGAACATTTCCTAGAATAACTGACTTAGTAAATAACACGACTGCGGTTGGAGAAATGCTGCCAACTTATACCAGAGGTCTTACTTTTAGATGTACTGCTCGAGATAATAGAGCTGGTGGTGGTGGCGTAAATGATAACCAGATGTCCATAAACGTGTCAGATGTGGGTGGACCATTTATACTTCAAGCTCCAGATGGAGGTCAAAATTTAACTGGAAATACAAATACCACGGTTACATGGGATGTGGCTAACACCACAGCCAGCCCGATACTTTGTAGCCAAGTAGATATCTATTTATCTACAGATGGCGGACTTACTTATCCTACTCTCATTTTAGCAGGAACAACCAATGACGGAACTCAAGTAATAAATGTTCCTAATATAGCTACTTCGTTAGCCAGAATTAAGGTAAAAGCAAATGGGAATATCTTTTTTGATATATCCAACGCTAACTTCTCCATTTCGGCAGGAGTATCTGGTCCAGGATGTGATGATGCCGCAGCTTGTAATTATGATGCATCAGCCACTTCGAATGATGGTTCTTGTACTTACCCTGGTTGTACTTCATCAGTTGCTTGTAATTATGATCCATTAGCAGGTTGTGATGACGGGTCATGCTCTACAGCAGGCTGTACTAATTCAAGCGCCTGTAACTATGATGCTTCGGCTGGTTGTGATAATGGATCTTGTGTTTTCGGACCAGCAAATGATATTTGTGCCAATGCTACACCCTTAAGTATCGGAGCAAACGTAATTGACAACTCTAACACCTGCATACTAGAAGGTTATTCTGTTCCTAACGCTGGCTGTAATAATACAGTCGGGTGGTGTAGTCAAAATGGTATTGAAGCAGATGTTTTTTATTCATTTACTACTCCGAATGGTCCTACGGTTATTACCTTAGAAACTTCTTTTGATGGTACTGGAACTCTTACAGACACCCAAATGGCTGTTTTTTCAGGATGCGGGGGGACTCTAGTCGCTGCGAATGATGATAGTGCTGCTGACCAATATATGTCAAAATTAGTTTTCGATTGTAACGACCTTACGCCTAACACTACTTATATTGTTCTTATAGATGGATATGACGGAGACAATGGTACGGCTACATTAACTATGACTTTTGACGGCTCAACATGCGGAACACCAGGATGTACAAATACTACAGCATGCAACTATGATTCTGCAGCTACGGCAGATGACGGGTCTTGCTTACAAAATGATTGTTTAGGAAATTGTGGAGGAACTGCTGTTCTAGATAATTGTGGAGTCTGTAACGGAGACAATAGCTCTTGTTCAGGTTGTACTGATAACACATCTTGTAATTATGACTCTACAGCAACTATC
>LAQC01000032.1:11184-24130 GCA_000981645.1 Cryomorphaceae bacterium ASP10-05a
CTTGTAACTATGATAACACGGCTACCATAAATGATGGCACGTGCTTTTTTCCATCTGCAGAAATATGCGGAAATCAAATAGATGATGACTGTGATGGTGAAATTGATGAAAATCAATTGACCTTTTATGCTGATAATGACTCTGATGGATTTGGAGATTTGAGTAGTCCTATACTGGCATGTGAATCATTTGTAGGTGTTGTAAGCAACTTCCAAGATTGTGACGACACTAATTCCTCAGTCTATCCCGGTGCTCCGGGCACAGGTGAAGACTTAGATAACAATTGTGATGGAATTATCGTAGGAGATGAAATAGCTCTTTGTCTTGCTGATTTTGATTTAGACGGGAGCATTACTATTAATGATCTCCTTTATCTACTAGCCGATTTTGGGTGTAGCTCTAATTGCTCCGCAGATATAAATAATGATAATGCCGTAAACACAAATGATCTAGCGTTATTCCTCGGATTATTTGGAAGCACATGTGAATAGAAACAAATGATAAAAAAAATAGTACTCCTATCCCTTGCATTCATCGCTATTAGTGGATTTAGTCAAGAAGAAAGAAGTTGGAGCAAACTTCTCTTAGACAAGACCGAAAGTTTCGAAGAAATTTCGAAAAAATTTCATAAGGAATGGGATGGTAAGGAATACACCAAGGGCAAGGGTTGGAAACAATTTAAAAGATGGGAAGCTTTTTGGGAAAATAGATTAATGCCCGATGGAAGCTTCCCAGACTTTGGGACTGCTTTTAAGGAGTACACCGATTTTCATTCCTCTTTTCAAAATCAATCCTCTCCTCCAAGCGGCAACTGGCTCCCTTTAGGGCCATTTGACCATATCACCACTGGAAGCTGGAGTTCAGGTACAGGAAGAATTAATGTCGTGGTTCAGCATCCTTATAATCCCAATATTATCTACGTTGGAGCACCTGCTGGAGGAGTTTGGAAATCAGTAAATGCTGGGATCTCTTGGACACCTATGAGTGATGATCTTGCTGTTATAGGAATTTCAGGAATAGCTATAAATCCAGACAACCCAGATGAGATTTATGTTACCACAGGTGATTCTGATGGCGGAGACACTTATAGCATAGGAGTTTGGAAGTCCACAGATGCAGGATCTTCCTGGACACAAGCTGGAAGTACTTTTGGACAGGGAAATAAAATTCTCATCGATCCAGAAAACCCCGCTAACCTATATGTCGCCGCTAGCAGCGGTCTCTATAAAACTACCAATAGCGGAAATACATGGAATCAAATCCAAAGTGGTAACATCCGAGATATAGCTCTAAAGCCTGGAGATTCTCAGGTAATATATGCAGTAACAGCTAACACATGCTATATCTCCACCAATGGTGGAAACACATTTGGCACCTCCACAGGATTACCTGGAGGAACAAATAGATTAGCTATAACCGTTTCGCCAGCGGCAGAAAACATAGTCTATATATTAGCAGCCGCTGGAGATTGGACTTTTCAAGGTGTTTACAAATCAGTAGACTCTGGAGCCTCTTTTTCTGCTCAGAATACTACCACTGATATTTTTGACGGTTCCAGTCAGGCTTGGTACGATATGGCCATAACAGTATCAGACACTGACCCAAACACACTTCTCGTAGGAGTATTAAATGTCTGGAGAAGCACCAATGGAGGAGTTTCATGGACAGGTATTAATAGCTGGAGTAATCCTTCTGGAGCCTCTTATACTCACGCTGACATACATTATTTAAATTACTATAACGGAAATTTATACTGTGGTAGTGATGGAGGTGTTTATAAGTCTACAAACAATGGGAACTCATTTACCGACCTTTCAGACGGACTTCAAATTGGGCAGTATTATACCATAGCAGGTTCTCAGAACGATGTAACCACTCTGTGCGGAGGACTTCAGGATAACGGAGGGTACGCATACACAGATGGCACATGGAAATGTTACTATGGAGCAGACGGAATGGGTTCAGCAATTAACTCCAATAACTCAGACCAAATATGGGGAATGATTCAAAACGGATCACTTTATTACACCAGTAATGGAGGTTTCAACCTCAGTGGTGTAGGCAGACCAGAAAGCGGAAGATGGATAACCCCTATGAGTTATGATGGTAATAATTCTCGTATTGTAGCTGGATATAATGATGTTTATGAATATGTACTTGGTTCAGGATGGAACCAAATCAGTACTTATAACTTCCCTTCTCTTCTTTCTATAGTAGAGGTCTATGAGGCTAATTCTAATATTATGTATGCTTCTAGTGGAAGTGATTTAGCACGAACAAATGACGGAGGAACTACTTTTACAAATATTGCTCTTCCCTTTAACTCTTCCGTTACCTCCTTAGAAATCAACCCTAGCAATTCCAATGAAATTTGGATTACACAATCGGGATGGACTAATGGACAAAAAGTTTATCGCTCGCTAAATGGAGGGTCTTCATGGGAGAATATCAGTTTCAATTTACCCAACATCCCTGCCAACATAATCAAATTCAATTCATCGAATAGTGGAATATATCTAGGAATGGATATAGGAGTATACTACTATAATAATCTTATAGGTAGTTGGATTCCATTTAACGAAAATTTACCAAATGTCATCGTAAATGATATTGAGATTAATGAAGCTACAAACCTAATGAGAATAGGTACTTACGGAAGAGGAGTTTGGGAAAGTGGAGTCTATGACGTGGTGCAATATGATACCGATGTAATGGTATTATCTCTAGACTCACCAGAAGAAACTTACTGTCAGCCCGAAACTGAAGCTTCTCTAGTTGTGAGAAATATAGGGACATCTGCCGTAACAGTAATGACCATTGAATATGATACAGATGGAGGTACTACCTCTACTTATACTTGGAATGGAAGTTTAGCTATAGGAACCAATACTACTATAAATATACCAACTTTTAACTCCACAGATGGAGCACATACCTTTACCATTACAGTCTTAAATCCTAATGGCTTACCTGACGAAAATACAGATAATAATTCGACAAGTAGTACTTATGAGACCATTCTCAATGGCTCCGCTGTTACCTTTAATCTTTCTACCGATTGCTATGGGAACGAAACAGGATGGGCTTTAAATGACGGTTTTGGAGGAATACTATATTCCGCACTTACCAGCTCGCTTAGTAGTGAAACGAATTATTCTACTGAGTTCTGTCTTTCCGATGGCTGCTACGAATTAGTTATTAATGACAGCTATGGAGATGGTCTCTCCAGTGGAGGCTGTGCAGATGGAAACTATTCAGTCCTAGATGCTGAAGGTATTACGCTGGTGAGTATGCCTCTTGCCAATTTTGGCTTTAGCGTTTCTGAATCATTTTGTGCAGTAGCTCCTAGTAATACTGGTTGCACTTCTATCACTGCATGTAATTACAATCCTAATGCTACTTTAGATGACGGCTCATGTACTGAACCAACTATCTGGTATTACGACGCAGATGGTGATGGCTTCGGGGACGACACAATCTCCTCTTTAGTCTGCGACCAACCTTCCAACTTTGTCGCCATTAATGGAGACTGCATGCCTTTAAATAACGCTATTTATCCTGGCGTTTCAGAAGTTTGTGATGGAATAGATAACAACTGTGATGGCCAAATAGATGAAGGATTTGCACAAATAACTTACTATGAAGATATAGATGCTGATGGCTATGGTTCTAGCAATTCGGTTATGGCTTGCAGCCCTCAAGGTAATTTTAACGTCACTCTTACTGGGGACTGTAATGACAATGATATAGAGGTTAATCCTGCAAGTTCTGAAATATGTGGAAATGGCATAGATGACAACTGTAATGAACAGATAGATGAAAATCAAACCACCTTTTATGCAGATTCAGACTTAGACGGCTTTGGAGATTTAAACACACCGGTATTAGCATGTACACCCTCTGCCGGTATAGTGACTAACTCCTTCGATTGTGATGATTCCAGAAGTGACATTTATCCGTCTGCGCCAAGTACTAACGAAGGTGTAGACAATGACTGTAACGGACAAGTCGATTCTTATGAAGCACTCGAATGCATGGGTGATTTTAACTCTGATGGCGTGATTTCTATAGATGATATATTAATACTCCTTTCTGACTTTGGATGCGTAGGCGTTTGTGTATCAGACCTTAATTCTGATAGTTTCGTAAACACAGCAGATATTGGAATTTTCCTGGGGTTATTTGGAACTTACTGTGAGTAAATAAAGAACAATCCGACTCTGAGTTAACACCTCTTAAAGTTAACTTACGCTTATTAAAAATAATCAATGAAAACAATTTATATGTCAGTACTTCTAGTGCTGCTATGTGCTGCTATGCACGCCCAACAATCAGTGGGAGGTTCACCACTATCTTTCATTTTAAATGATATAGAAAATCAAGAATTCGAAATAAGAGAGTTTCCATCACTCGATCTTGAAGAAATAGAACAAGAAGACATCAATCGAGATAATTCTGGTCAGCTTGAACTATTTTCTAGATATATCGAATCTAACTTAACTCTTGATAATTCAGGTACATACTACACTTTAGAAAATGGAGATAGAGTATGGCGACTGAAAATCACCGCTAGAGAGGCCATGGCTTTAAATTTTCTCTATGACGATTTTCACTTAGCTACTAATTCTATCTTGCATATATACAGTGCTGATAAGAGTATGGTTCTGGGAGGATTCACTTCAGCTAACAACAAATCGTCTGAACTGTTTGCTTCTGGAAATATTCTTGGAGAATCTGTAGTTTTAGAGCTGTTCGAGCCTTTAAGTGATTACGGGCAAAATCGAGTTTCGATCGAAAAAATTGGTTACGTATATAGAAATGCCTTTGCTGAGGTAAATGGCGAGTTTAGAGGAGGAGGCTCAGGCTCTTGTGAGGTAAATGTAGCATGCTCCGAAGGTGACTCTTGGACCGATGAAGAAAAGGGAGTAGTGAGAATACTTCTGACAAGTAACTCAGGCCAAGGTTGGTGTACCGGATCTCTAATAAATAATACTTCCTTAAACTGCGTACCATACATTCTCACAGCATGGCATTGTGGTCAGTCCTCCTCTCCTGCTCAGTACAACCAATACATCTACTATTTTAATTATCAAACGGGGTCATGTGGAGGAAATTCTGCATCAGGAACACAATCGATAACTGGAAGTACAAGAATAGCTTATAGTAATGACGGAGGAGGAAACTCTGGATCAGACTTTTTACTGACACAAATTGATTCGGATATACCTACTTCCATAAATGCGTATTACAATGGCTGGAATGCCATTAATTCAGCTAGTTCTGATGGAGTAGGAATTCACCATCCTTCAGGGGATTACAAAAAAATAAGTACCTACACCTCTAATTTAGTCTCTACATCATGGGGAAGCGCTAGCAACTCTCACTGGAGAGTAATTTGGTCAGCTACCGAAAATGGTCATGGAGTTACTGAAGGGGGCTCTTCTGGATCTCCAATATTTGATAATGACGGCTTAATCATAGGCCAATTAACTGGAGGGAGTTCATTCTGTTCTTCTCCTAATAGCCCAGACCTTTATGGTAAAATGTCTTACAACTGGACATCAAATGGAACTCAAAACTTCGAACAACTAAAATTATTCCTAGACCCTACAAATTCAGGCCTACTAACTTTAGATGGAACATACGCTCCATGTAACGACCCAACTATTAGCGGATGTACCGATTCTGAAGCTTTGAATTATGATTCTGAAGCTGAAATAGATGATGGCTCTTGCAATTATCCATGCTTAGCAGCTGCGGTAAACCTAAACTTCACTTTAGATTGCTATGGTGCTGAAACAAGCTGGCAACTAGTAAATAGCTCCAATGAAGTTATCTATGAAGTAAATGAAAATACATATGAAGGTTCTGAAGGTGATGCTGAAACAGGCGGAAGTACTGATTTAGTTCAGTTATGTGTTCCTGCAGAATGCTACACCTTAATATTAAATGATTCATATGGTGATGGATTCTTTGGTTCTCAGTGGAATGGATGTGGAGTTGATGGAGACTTGGTTATAACCGATGCAGAAGGAATGATTCTATTTGACTTATCCAATCCGGATTTTGGAGAATCTATTAGTATTGATTTCTGTCTTGCTGAAATAGATTTAGACAATGATGGTTTCCTAGTATCAGATGGAGATTGTAATGATGGAGATGATTCTATTTATCCGGGAGCTATTGAAATTTGTGATGGAGTAGATAACAACTGCAATGGAACTATTGACGAAAACTTCATTATCAATGAATACTGGCTAGATAATGACAATGATGGTTTTGGAAATCCACAGCTTTCTACCTCTAGTTGTTTTACACCCGAGGGATATGTTTCTAACAGTAATGACTGCGATGATGAAGATGAAGATGTTAACCCCAATATTAATGAAATCTGTGACGGCAAGGATAATAACTGTGACGGATTAATAGATGAAGGTTTTGTTACCAGTGTTTTCTTCCTAGACAGTGATGATGATGGATATGGAAATCCTAATGTGAGTATTAATTCATGCTTTATGCCTGATGGATACGCAGATAATGATAACGACTGTAATGATGCCAATACAAATATTAATCCTGGAATGAGTGAAATCTGTAATAATTCAGATGACGACTGCTCAGGAGTTATCGATGATAATCTAACTACACAAATTTACTATGAAGATGATGATAACGACTCATTCGGTAATCCTGATGTTTCTGTGGAGAATTGTTCTCAGCCAAACGGTTATGTTCTAAATGGCTTGGACTGCGATGACACCAACGATGACATTAACCCTAACGGAATAGAAATCCTTGATGATACTATAGATCAGGATTGTGATGGGTCTGATTTAGTGACAGGAATTTCTGAGAACGCAATAAGTGTATTTAGCATCTACCCCAACCCTGCAAAAACTATATTCTATATAAATGGTTTAACTGAAGGGCAGAAAATAGAGATTAGAGACACCACAGGAAGACTAGTTGTCTCGCTTACAGTTACAGCGAGTAATCTCTTTTCTATTGATGTGTCCTCATTAGCCAGAGGAGCATACCTTATTAACGTATTAGATAATTCACTAACCACGACACAAAAAATAATCTTAAACTAGCGCTTTAACCCTAATTATTTCCCTCATAGAGGAAACTTCTTTAAATCCTAGTCGTAAATCAAATTATACTATTTGAAAACATGACTAGGATTTTTTATACCCTTATACTTTGTGCAAGCTTTCTATTCACTTCTGCCCAAGACACTATTCTGGGCTTGTCTTACCAAGTAATCAACGGAACAATAAAAGTCTCTTGGGAGAATGGTAATGACCTCAAGTCTCATTATTTTGAATTAGAAAAACTTGATAATGAAAATATTTGGCATGGCATCCAGTATCTAAGGCCTAACGTTGACCAAGTAGACTTTCACACAATTGATAAAACCCCCAGTGAAGGCGTAAATTCTTTCCGAATAAAGATGAAGTCCCGTGAAGGGGAAACAGGCTATAGTGAAACGTTAGAAGTTTACTTCGAACCTCTTTCATTTGACATTCTCGTTTACCCTAATCCTGCAAATGCTTGGTTAGTAATCAATGCTAATAAGCCCTATTCTGAATATTCAGTAAATCTTATGGATAGGTATGGAAATGTAGTAGTAAGTGGATATACTAAGGAGAGTAGCTGTGTACTTGAAACTGCTCAAGTAATGGAAGGTATGTATTTTATAAAAGTAGAAGGCGAAGGAGCTTCATTTAAACAGGCTGTAGTCATTAACCACCGCTAGTCTATTTGAAATAATCTAAGCCTACTAGAAGAGGTTTGAATACTGGGCCATACTGAACTTTAAAAAGCTCTCCATCTCCCAAAGTACCATAAAGCATATCTTGGTTATAAGCGAATTCATTTCCTTCGAAATCATGATAAGTCCCATTACCTGCCAAATGAAATAGGTCTAATTTCTGCTCATTTCCTGAGTTCTCGGTGACCGTAATCTCCCAGTGTGGTGTTAAACTCAGAACACTGTCTATCTGATAGGGTTCTAAATAATTGTTATGAGTTTCTAAATGAATTTTTTTGTAACGCAAAATATAATCTTTCGCTATTAACGTATCTAATGGGCTGATAACAGCACCAGAGAGTAATTCTTCCACTTGTACCTCGTTTCCACCTTTCCAGTTTAGTATGAATCCTTGATTAGGGCTGTCTTTTTGTTCAACTTTTATTTTATTGAACTCTAATTGAGGGTAATCAAATACACCTGAATATCTCCAATCATTCTCAGCAGTGAAAAACCGAGCTGTCAAAAAACCAGCAAACATCGGCATATCCACTATAAATGGGTCTGGACTTATCCCTTCTCCTGGTATTTCTAAGATGAAATAATCTCCATGATGATCCGATGTATTTCCAGCACTTATCCAAATCTTCTCTGGAACACTAGAACTATTGGTGTAAATCTCTATCTTCTTTCCTGTAGAAGCGGCATTAGAGATTACCATAGGCTTCATTTTATTCGGAACAGGACCTTTGATTTTTATATTCTTAAAAGCCTCTAAAAGCAACTTCACTGCATGCCCTTTGGCTCTGTACTTTTCATTCACTATCCAGTGACCTGTGGACTCATCCCTTCTAAGTTCTAACTGACCCGTAACCTTATCCGATATAAATATTCTAGAAACACTCGCAGTATCACTTATAGCAAAATCTGACAATGGATTAGAGGCAATCGTACTCTTGCTATCATTCACAAATAACACATAGGCTAATCCAGCCAATACCACTAAAACTAATAGAAGAATTAAATTCTTTTTCATACTGCTGTTTTTGAATATTTCCTTTTACGAATAATGAACATGAGAATACCGAAAACACCTACAATCAAAATAGGCAGTCCTACATTCAGAAATTTAAGTAGCGTTTCATTCTGCTCTACTTTAGCTTTATTTAGAAGTCTACTCTTAAATGTTCGAGTTCTTAAAGATATTACTGCATTGTCATTTAATAAATGATTCATACAGTTCATGAGAAACTCTGTATTGTCATACGCTATAACACGCTGTATTGGGTCAAAACCTAACGGAAAGGGCTCGTAGCCATTCTCACCAGGATATAAATCATTTCTTATAATATCTCCATCAGAAATTACGACCATGGCATTAGGTACACTTACATCTTTATAAGCTATATCTGCGCTGTTAATGATCGTATCGGAAACACCTCTATTTTTAAATGCCGAAGAAAACTCTCCTTCCAATAAAACGGCTATAGGGCTATGAGAGTTAAGAGTAGCCTTATTATCGAAATACTCAAATCCAAACTGTGCTATGTTTATATTTATTCGTACTGGAGACTTTAATCTTCTAGAAACTTCACTAGAAGTAAGAAGTACAGTCTTAGTGACATCATTCTGAATAGTATCTATACTACTCGCGAATTCTGCTATAATGTTATTCAAATTCTTGTTTATAGGGTGATAAGGCTCTAAAACAGAATCTACAAATAATCGAGGGCTATAGAACCACGGTACTAACATCTTCTTACGTTTATCTCCCATGGGACCGCCATCTACCTCTAAAGGGGCACAGTTGTAATCTATAATTAAATCATTATTGATTCTTACACCATAATCGAACAGCATGTTTTCCAGACCTAAGTTCAATGGCACTGACATAGCCTGCTCACCATTAACCAAACTATCTAAATCTGCTGCCATAGGATCTATTAACCACATTACCTTCCCACCATTCATTACATATTGATCCAATACAAACTGGTCTTTCTTATTAAAGCTCTTAGTCGGCTTGGCCACTATAATAGCGTCATACAGCAAATTTCTAGACTTCTTAGCAGGAAGTTTCTCAGAAAGTGCATTGATGTTTTCATCTAGAGAGACTCTCTCCATTAAGTAAAATTCTCTTAAAGACTGTTGAATAGAAGCCAACTGCACATCCATT
Source organism: Cryomorphaceae bacterium ASP10-05a (assembly GCA_000981645.1). Lineage (GTDB taxonomy): Bacteria > Bacteroidota > Bacteroidia > Flavobacteriales_D > Sanyastnellaceae > ASP10-05a. The sequence continues at coordinate 21,114 of LAQC01000032.1, forward strand.
AATTCGCCATGGCCCTCAAGGATTCCTATTTTAGGCTTTTCATCTCTAGTGTGCTGGCTGATTTTAGATATCAGCTCATACTCCAGGTTAGTAATGCTAGCATTTACCATATCCTGCCCAGCCCCTAATTTAGAGGAACTTTTAAGAAAATTAATCGGATAATCTATTCCTTTATAATTCATAAAAGCTCCAGGAAACAAAACTAAATCCTGCTTAATCCCATTCTCTCGGTATTCTATATTGCTAAACTTCACTCCGCCATCATAGAGCTTTTCCCAGAACTTATTATTCTCATTCTCATCATCACTGATGTATGGATTAACGAACTCATACTCTATTCTATCGTCTGAATAATCTCTAAATTCGTCTAGCTTCTCTTCTATCGCTTTCTCTAGTTTTTTATACTCCGAAGGGATATTACCTGTCAAGTAAACCTTAAAGAAAATTCGCTCTTCTAAGTTGGCCAAAGTCTCTATGGTCTGATCCGTTAGCGAATGACGATTTTCTTCTGTTAAGTCTAATTTAAAAAACTTAAAAGACAGCACTACCGCTATAACGATTAAGATAGCAGCACTTAGCACAAACTTTACTATATCATTTGACTTTCTCACCACGTTCTACTTTTTAAAACTGTTACGGTTCCCAATAAAAACACACCTATAAGCGCTATGAAATACAGAACATCTCTGCTATCGAGTAGACCTCTGCTTACCGATTTATAGTGGTCATTAATACCTATTCCTATCACGTAGCTCTCTAAACCTCCAAGCTGAGAAAAATCACTAATACTCTCCCACCCTATAAACATAAAAAGGCACATCACTACTGCCAATAAAAAAGCTACAATTTGATTTTCCGAAAGAGAACTTGAAAATATTCCCATACTGACATATCCACCAGCTAAAAATATCAATCCTAGATAACTTCCCAAAGTGCCTCCTCTATCTATATTTCCTTCAGTTTCTCCTATGTAATACACACAAAAATAATATACCAATGTGGGAATTAAGGAGATAATAACTAAAGAAATGCCCGCTAAAAATTTAGAAATCACTATTTGAAAATCCGTTATTGGCCGAGTCACTAAAAGCTCTAGCGTTCTGTTTCTCTTTTCTTCTGCTATCATTCTCATAGTAATAGCTGGAATCAGGAACATAAACACCCAAGGAGCTATAGAAAACAACCCATCCAATGTGGCATAGCCCATGTCTAAAACATTCATATCCCCTGGGAAAATCCAAATGAATAATCCGTTTAACAACAGAAACACTATGATTACCACATAGCCAATAAGTGAGTTCAAAAACGAACTAATTTCTTTTTTAAATAATGCCCACATAAATTACGTTTTTATCCGCGTTGCAATAGTAACCAACCGCTTCACTTCTTCCTTTATATAACTGTTTAAAATAGCAGGAAACTATCATGTCAAAACCACCTCTTGGTTCAAACTCCAAGCCTCAGGTTTATCTGAGAATAATGATTTAGTAAACTTCCATGTTTCCTTAAAAAGGTCGGAATGCCTATAACTTTCTAAATCTTCAGCTTCATTCCAGAAACTGTAAGTAAAGAATACATTCGAATCAGAAGCATCCCTCAAAAGCTCTAAACGCTGGCACCCTTCAAATCCTCGAATACGCTCTTTTTTCTCCTCAAACATCTTCTGAAAATCCTCAACTTTAGACGCCTCAAAGGTCATTTTTACTATCCTTACTATCATTCGAATTCGATCCTTACAGTATCATTTATTCTTAATCCTAATAAACTATGAGCGCCTCCGCCCATTCTAGGAGCTCCTTTACTTATAGCTATCTCCAACAAATTAGCCCCGCCAAATATGGCTAAAGCTCTTCCCGGAGCCACATCAGCATAAGAAGTAACTATTTTTTTAATCACCTCTTGACTTCTCACTAAGTTAATTCTGAAGTCTCGGCCCTTCTTTACATCTCTAAATGTTTGCTCGGTGATGTTGGTGATAACATTCTCATAACCATCTACATAAATCACCTGCCCTCTGATCACATTTGGCTCTAAAAGTGGCTTAAAGAGCTCTACTCCCATCAGTTCTTTTACACGTTTCCCTATCACCTCTGGAGTTCCTCCTCGAGCTAAATGACACGCTGCTGTCACAAATCTACTTCTTAACGGGAATGTCTCGAAGTCAAATTCTGACGGAACGTTCAACGAGAATATTTCCACATCACTTTTCTCCATCAAAATAGAGAATATACCATTATCTGCTCCGATAAAATAATGACCGTCATACTTTAACACCACATGATCATGGCTTTCAGTCAAAACATCATTCACAGAAACGACATGTATGGTTCCTTCAGGGAAATGAGAGTAACAACTCTTTAAAACAAAAGACGCCTCATAAATATCGAATGGCCTGATCGTATGAGAAATATCCACCACCCTAGCATCTGGAGCCCCCGTAAATATAGCGCCCTTTACAGAAGCCAAATAATGGTCTTCTTTTCCTAAGTCTGAAATTAGAGTGATTATTGCCATAAAAATGACTTGTTAATTAAGCTTTCAAAAATAGCTTACTAAAACAGCTAAAAACCGCATAATCTTGGCTTATTTTGCACATTCATCTTTTAACAAGAATAGAAAAAATTGCACGAAATAGAAATAATAATCAACCTTCCTGAACCCACTGTTTTACTTGGCGTTAGAGGAGCTAAGCTTAAGATTATAAGACAGAGTTTTCCCAAGCTAAAATTAGTAGCTAGAGGGAATAGCCTTAAAGCTTTTGGAGATCAAACGGACTTGGACGCATTTAATGTCAAAATATCTACCATTCTTGAGCACATAGAAAAGTACAATCAGCTCACCGAAAATGATATTGAACGAATATTAGGGCCCCAATCTCCTGATGATGAAAACGACAAAGACGCAGGAAGTGATGCTGTTATCGTATACGGAAATAGCGGCATAAGAGTAAAGCCTCGTACAAAAAACCAGCGGTTAATGGTTTCTCGTTCTGAAAAAGACGATATGCTTTTCGCGGT
>LAQC01000032.1:24191-24421 GCA_000981645.1 Cryomorphaceae bacterium ASP10-05a
AAAAAAGAAAGAAGTTAGGAGAATAATACTTACTAGACCCGCAGTAGAAGCTGGAGAAAATCTAGGGTTTCTTCCCGGAGACATGAAAGAAAAACTAGACCCCTACATGATGCCCCTTTATGATGGACTCAGAGATATGATCCATCATGAAAAACTAGAAGAGTACATAGAAAACGGAACTATAGAAGTAGCGCCGCTGGCATTTATGAGAGGGCGAACTTTGGATAACG
>LAQC01000032.1:24746-26688 GCA_000981645.1 Cryomorphaceae bacterium ASP10-05a
TGAATTCGATCATAGCCTTAAAGTTTTTAATGAATCTGAAAAAACCGAACTGAATAAAAGAGCAAAAAGTACTACTTATGAATTTAAGAAGAACTTTACAGTAAGAGTTACTTCTGGGTTTACTAAAAGTTCTAAAACCGGAACATGGTACTGGGATGAGTATAGAGAAAAACTAGTAATTAATAATAACTCCGCTCTCGAAGAGAATGTGGACACCTTATATATAGAGAGATTTAAAGACGATAAAATGAAATGGATTCAGACGTTCTCCAGAACCGATACTTCTTTCATTTACTTAAAAAGAGTAGACTAAATGGGAATCAAAGAAACAAACTTCAACTTTACCGGACAAGAGAAGGTATATAATGGAAAAGTAAGAGATGTATATTTTTTAAAAAATGACTTGCTAGTGATGGTAGCATCAGATAGAATTTCAGCTTTTGACCATATCTTACCAGCTGCTATTCCATTTAAAGGGCAGGTGCTAAATCAAGTAGCCACTAAGTTCCTTAACGCCACAGAAGACATCGTTCCTAACTGGCTTATAGACACTCCAGACCCCAATGTAGCTGTGGGTTACAGATGTGAACCTATCATGTTAGAAATGGTAATTAGAGGATATTTGACTGGCCATGCTTGGAGACTATATAACGCTGGCCAAAGAATTATCTGTGGTGTAACTATGCCAGAAGGCATGAAAGAGCACGACAAATTCCCTGAGCCGATTATAACTCCAGCTACTAAAGCTGTAGAAGGTCATGACGAAGATATTTCTAAAGAAGAAATAGTAGCTCAAGGAATCGTAGATGAAGAAACATTCAATCAGTTAGCGGCATATACAAGAGCTCTCTTTGAAAGAGGAACTCAAATAGCTGCAGAAAAGGAATTAATTCTAGTAGACACCAAATATGAGTTCGGCATGAGAAATGGAACTCTTACGCTGATGGATGAGATTCACACCCCTGATTCTTCTCGTTATTTTTATGCGGATGGTTATGCAGAAAGACAAGCGAATAATGAACCCCAAAAGCAACTCAGCAAAGAATTCGTGAGAGAATGGTTAATGGAAAACAACTTTATGGGAAAAGACGGACAAGCCATGCCCGCTATTCCTAAAGAATTTGTTCAATTAATCACCACCAGATACATAGAACTGTTCGAAAAAGTGACTGGAGGTGAATTTATTAAATCTAGCCAAGAAGATATAGATGACCGAATCTTCAATAATGTAGAGGCATTCTTAGAGAAAAGAAACTCTTAATCAACCTGTTCTACTTTCGAAAGTATATATCCATCTCTACACAGTAAATTTGCCCTTCACAGCTCATGAATTTAAAGGAACATATATCTCATAAAGTATTCTCCACTTGCGGAAGAATAGCTGATAAAAAAGGCGAAAAGGCTTTTGTTATAGGAGGTTTTGTGAGAGACATCTTATTAAAAAGAGACTCCAAAGACATAGACATAGTAACCGAAGGAAACGGAATGGAACTGGCTCAAGATACCGCCAAGGCCCTGAACGTAAAAAAGGTAGCTCTGTTTAAAACTTATGGCACAGCCGCCTTTAAAACTGGTGATTTAGAGCTCGAGTTCGTGGGCGCTAGAAGTGAGAGCTACTCTAAAGACAGTAGAAACCCTGTAGTGCAGTCTGGAACGATAGAAGAAGATCAAAAAAGAAGGGATTTCACAATTAACGCATTGGCTATTTCGCTGAATAAAGAAAATTTCGGTGAGCTAATAGATCCTTTTAATGGATTAGAAGATTTAGAGAATAAAATCATTAGAACTCCATTAGACCCAGATACTACCTATTCTGATGACCCGCTGAGGATGATGAGAGCTATTCGTTTTGCTACGCAGCTCGATTTTGAAATAGAGGAAAGTTCATTCTCTAGCATTAAGGATAATGCGGAGAGAATAAACATCATCACCAAAGAAAGAA
>LAQC01000032.1:26854-36509 GCA_000981645.1 Cryomorphaceae bacterium ASP10-05a
CAGACGACTTATGGCTAAGATGGTCTGCTATTCTGCATGATATAGCCAAACCTCCTACGAAAAGATTTCACAAGGACCACGGCTGGACTTTTCATGGACATGAAGACCTAGGAGCTCGTATGGTTCCTGAGATTTTCAAGAAATTAAAGCTTCCGTTGAATCAGAAAATGAAGTACGTTCAGAAGCTGGTTCTCCTACACCTCCGCCCTATCGCCCTTACCAAGGAGGAGATTTCAGACTCTGCACTTAGAAGACTCCTTGTAGATGCAGGAGACGATATTGATGATTTAATGAAGCTGTGCAAAGCCGACATCACTTCAAAAAATGAGACGAAGGTGAAGAAATACTTGAAAAACTACGACTTAGTAGAAATCAAGTTAGTAGAGCTAGAGGAAAGAGATCGATTAAGAAATTTTCAGCCACCAGTAACTGGAGAAATGATTATGAAGACGTTTAAAATTAAGCCTTGCAAAGCAATTGGAGACCTCAAAAAAGAAATAAAAGACGCTATCCTGAACGGAAAAATTCCTAACGAGAAAGATGCTGCTATGGAGTTTATGATTTCCAGAGGAAAGGAAATGGGTCTTTGAGGGAGCTCTTAGCCTCTTCGGTACAATCCAACTAACACAAATAGCTGACGCAGAACTCATTCTATCATTTGTGAAGTGATGGTAAGCCTACTTCTCCTTCACTCTCCAGCGGTATGAGATCTCTCTATCTCAAAAAAAAGTTAGATAAATCGCTTTTGATAAATTGTTATCTTGGTTCTCAAAGGTTAATTTAAAAAAATAACTGCCGCCATCAATGCAAACAACGAAACTCACGACTCAAACTATACTGCCACTTACCTGCTCCCGAGCTGGAACGTGCTGTTTTGGGAATGTAGTAATGCTTAACCCATGGGAGTTATTCAGTTTCAGTAAAGAAAAAAAAACTACCCCTAGAGCTTTTCGAGATCTCTATAGTGACCTTGGCGGTATTCGATTACGCTTTAATGGCAAGACAGATAAAAAAGGGCAGCAAGCATGTAGTCAATATGAGGATAATGCAGGCTGTAGCGTTTACCAAGGGCGCCCATTAGCATGCCGCCTTTTTCCATTAGGTCGTCAAATACAATTTGATAAAGCACATTACATTTACCAAGGGGATACATTCCCTTGTCTGAATGAATGCCCCGAAGTTTTAGAATTACCCAAGCTTAGTGTAGGTGAATATATCAAAGGACAGGAAGCTGCTCTATTCGAAAAGGCTCAAGATGAATATTTAGGAGTAATGCAAAACATAGCTGATATAGGTTTTGAGCTACTCTTAGACTCAGGATTAGCTGAATCTGGAGACACCAAAACCCTAGCGGCATGGAGAGTAATAGGAAATGAGCTTCCTGAGTTATTAGTAGAAAGAATAGGCCAAGAATGGATAGATTACTTGATGATTCCCACGATAACCAATGAGTATGAGGACCCTATTTCTTTTGCTCAAAAGCACAATGATTTGCTACTAGAAAAGGTGCAAGAGAAATTCGGAAGTTTACAAACACTTCACGAGCTTCATGAAGCTTCTGTTCTGCTAATTGGAGTAGCATTGCATTTGGCTAGAGGTTTAGGGGTAGACACTAAAGAAATTTCTGAACATTGGATAGAAACGGCAAAAAGCCATGGAGCTAAGGAATAGCTTATTGAAAACAGCAGCTAAACTCAATCGCTACTCTTGGCACCCTATCTAGCCAGAGAAAAGGAATCAAGCCCTAATTCCAAGATGAAATATCCTCTAGGTTTGAGAGATTTCGTACGAAAAGTGGACATGAAGGAACAAGGTTCGGTTTGGCTATTTGCACTAGACTAGTAACTTTCTTAACTGGTAAAGTCACGGTAAAAAGTGACCTTAAAAAAGGCTCAGTATTTTCCGCTCATGTGTCTAATTAACTCGTTTCAATCACCTAAAAAAAACCTACACCCCTTTAGATTTTTTTTCGTCTACGGTGATAGCCAGTTAATGAAAGCCCGAAACTTATGAAGTACTTGTCATTCGTATTTCTCACACTTTCACTTTCCTGTATATTCGCCATTAATTAAGTGAGAAAGACTTAATTCCTAAACCATATTCAAGCCAAAACCATCGAATACGCATGATAAAATTATCATTCAAGAACCCCTATTTAGTAGTCGTATTAGCTATCGTGGTTTGCGTCCTATCAGCAGTTCTTATTCCTAGAATGCCAGTAGATATTCTTCCCCAGTTTAAAAAATCTGCGATGCAGATACTTACTCTTTATCCAGGTATGCCAGCTGAAGTGGTAGAAAAGGATATCACCAGTAGAATGGAAAGATGGACTGGACAGTCTCCAGGGATAGAAAAACAACTCTCCAAAAGCATCATGGGAGTTAGTATGGTCACCAACTACTACGGTGAAGATGTAGACCCTGCTGAAGCCATGGCCAACACTTCTGCCTATGCCATGAGTGACATGTACTACCAACCTCCAGGAACACTCCCTCCTATGGTTCAGCCATTCGATCCTACAGCGAGTAAGCCATTAATGCTCCTTACAGTAAGTTCAGATGTAATGAGCGGTAAAGAGCTCTATACAGAAGCGTACACCAAGCTAAGACAAATGCTAAGCGGAATACCTGGAATAGTCGCGCCTGCGGCTTACGGAGGCTCCAAAACCAGAGTTTACATCTATGTAGACCCAGGAAAACTAGAAGCACTTAACATTTCTCAAACAGAAATAAGCCAAGCCATAAAAGACAATACCACCATGATTCCTTCTGGTATAGCCGAGATAGGTTCTATCAACTATGCTATAGATGCCAAGGGAATGATCGTAGATGTGGAAGAATTCAATGATATAGTCATCACCTACAGAAACGGAAACCCTATCTACGTGAAGGATATAGGCCATGCCGAAAAAGCGGGTGTGATCCAAACCAACATAGCACGAGTAGATGGAAAGGAGCAAGTTTATCTTCCTATTTTCAAAAGGCCTGGAGCCAACACCATCGAATCGGTAAACGGAGTAAGAGCTGCACTTCCTGTGCTTAAATCTAGAATGTCTGACGGCATAGAGCTTAACGTAATTTTCGATCAGAGTTCTTATGTACAAAACTCCATTTCTGGACTAGCTTATGCTGGACTGGGTGGATTGGCCTTGGTCATCATTGTATTGGTTCTATTCCTAGGGAATTGGCGTTCTGCCCTTGTGGTTTCTATCAGTCTACCGCTCTCCATCCTCTTTGCTTTTATAGTTCTCTCTATGACTGGCCAAGCCATTAATAGCATCACGCTGGGTGGAATTACCCTCGTACTTGGATTGCTCGTAGATAATTCCATAGTCGTGTTGGAGAATATAGACAGACACTTGAAAATGGGTAAACAGGCTTGGCAGGGAGCCATGGATGCCGCTTTAGAAGTAGCTACTCCTGTACTCGCTTCTACACTAGTGATTATAGTCGTTTTTGCTCCTGTGATTTTCTTGACTGGAATGGCTAAATTCTTATTCTCTCCACTAGCTATTACAGTGGCTGGAGCATTGCTGGGCTCTTACATATTCTCTCTTACGCTGGTTCCTTTGCTAGCCGCTTACCTCTTTAGAAATAGGCTTCCTTCCTCAGATGGAAAACAGGAGAAGTCCATGTTTGGTTTCTTCCAGCGGTTTATAGAATGGCTGCGTAGCAAATACCAGAACAGCTTAAAATCAGCCCTCAGATTCAAATGGGGAGTGCTGGCTACTGTGTGTTGCATGTTTGTACTATCGCTCTTCGTAATGAAGAATGAGCTTGGATATGAGCTCTTTCCGCAGTCTGATGTAGGTCAGATGGAAATAGAAGTGAGAATGGAATCAGGAACTCCACTCAAAACAGCTGAAAAGACCATTATAGAAATGGAAGCTTTGGTTAGAGATGAACTTGGAGAAGACCTGCAGCAGTTGATCTCTAACATAGGCATCTTCTATGACCTTCCAGCAGCCTATACGCCTAACTCAGGAACTCAAGATGCATTCATAGGGGTTCAGTTACAAAACAACCACGAAATAAGCACCTTCGATTACGCTATAAGGCTTCGTGAGCGCATGGCTGCTAATTTTCCTGGAGTAGAAATCAGCTTTAATACAGGTGGGTTAATCACCGCTGCACTGAATGACGGGAAACCCGCTCCTATAGATGTGCAGGTAATTGGGAATGATTTATACAAGCTTCAGGAAATAGCAGAACAGATAAAAGATTCTATTTCTACTATCACGGCTACTAGAGATGTAAGAGTATTGCAACGCCTAGACCAGCCTACCAAGGACATAGACATAGACCGAATTAAAGCCGCAGAGTTAGGAGTAAAACCCGTGGATGCCATAAAAAACATGGTTTCTGCACTGAACTCATCTGCCACGTTCGATAAGGCTTTCTGGATAGATGAAAATAACGGAAACCACTACTTCGTGGGAGTGACCTATCCTGAGGAGTTAATCAACGATGAAAACATCCTCAGAAACGTAAATGTAACCAGCACTACCCATGACAAGCCCGTGCCCTTTAGGAACTTTTCTGAAATATCGGAATCAACTAATCCTGTGGAGATTAACCACTACAACTTACAGCGTGAGTTTAACGTATATGCCAATGTGGTAGGTGCTGATATAGGCTCTGTTTCTGATGAGATTCAAAGAAAGCTTGACTCCATAGAATTGCCTGTAGGATATACCGTGGATTTCAGAGGAGAAGTAGCCACTATGAAGAGCTCATTTAGTGATTTAGGATTGGGGTTAATCCTAGCAGTGATTTTAGCGTTTCTCATTATCATGCCTTTGTTCAAATCTGTGAGGCAGCCTATAATTATCCTATTGGCCTTTCCGCTAGGGATTATAGGAGTCGCGCTATTAATGTGGCTTACCAACACCAACCTAAATATTCAGTCGCTCATGGGTATAATCATGATGGTAGGAATAGCAGTTTCTTATGGAAACATTCTTATCGATAGAATAAACGCGCTTATCAGAGAAGGAAAAGACAAAGCTGAAGCGATTCTCTCTGGAGCGAGTGATAGATTCAGGCCAATATTAATGACTGCAGGAACTACAATATTCGGGTTGCTGCCTACAGCTATGGCCAGCGGTGCTGGTTCAGAAGCCAATGTTCCTCTCGCTATAGCAGTGATAGGAGGAACTTTTATGGCTACCCTCCTAACCCTTTACGTGATTCCTATCCTGTATTCTTTGATAGCCAAAAAAACTACTTCTACTCACCAAACTGAGCTCAACTAATTAGCACATGATTCAATCTATATATACGTCTATTTCATTTTTCATACTCGCGGCTCTGTTTACTGCGTGCGGAAATGAATCCTCCTCTACCGATACTACAGCCGCTTCTGCTGAGCAGAAAATTCAGCTCGTGCAGGTAGTAAACCCTATAAAGAAAACGTTTACAGAAGGAGCGCTTATTACAGGCTCCGCTGAACCTAACCAGCAAGTAATGCTTTATGCTATGGAGAGCGGTTATGTAAAAACTATGCATAAAGATATAGGAGACGCAGTAAGAAAAGGAGATGTCATAGCTACTTTAGAGAACCCGCAACTTAGCGGTGAATTCCAAGAGAAAAATGCCATGCTGGCCTCTAAGAAGTCTATCTATGAGCGGTTAAAATCTACGTATGAAACTACGCCTGCTATTACTCCTATTCAGTTAGTAGAACAAGCAGAAGGGGAATACTTGGCCCTAAAAGCTGCTGCAGACGCGGCACAGAACAGACTAAACAAACTCGATGTAAGGGCTCCATTTAGTGGAATAATAACAGCGCGTTACTTAGACAAGGGAGCGCTGGTTCAGAGCGGACTTTCGCAGTCTAACCCTCAGGCCCTAGTGCAGATTCAGGAAACGAACCCTGTGAGAATTAAGATTCCTTTACCAGCGGCAGATATGGCTGGAGCTCACGTAGGAATGGATGTTTCTGTGGCTTTCCCTGTATTGTCTGATGAGACTATCAAAGCCAAGATCACTAGAACTTCTGGCGTGCTGGATGCTTCTTCTAAAACCATGCAGATAGAGATAGATATCTCTAACAAGGATGGAAAAATTAAGCCCGGCATGTATGCCAAAGTACAGTTCCTTGATGTGTTTAAAGAAGATGTGCTCTCCCTCCCTACCAAGGCCAAGAGTATAGAAAAAGATGGCGTATTCCTGTATGCTGTAAAAGACAACAAAGTAATGCGTATCCCACTGGAAATAGGACTTTCTAGCAAGGACTACTTCGAGGTGTTGAATACCGATATAGATGAGAATACAGCGTTTATCATCGAAGGAAAAGGATTGGTTAAAGATGGTCAAACTGTAGCACCTAAGTTTAAATAACATGAAATCTAGAATATTACTTTTAGTGGCGTTAAGCCTTTCTTTTCTCGTTTCTGCTCAGGAAACAGTGCAGTCTATCGATTTAGAAACCTGCCTTCAATTAGGCGGAGCTAATAACCTGACTATTCAAGAATACAAGCAGAAACAGGAACTTGCACTAGCCGACCTAGCTTCTGCTAAAGAATGGTGGCTGCCTGAGGTGTATGCGGGTATTCAACTGCATCAACTCTGGGGAAAAGCCATGAATGGAAATGGATTGTTCTTCGAGGACGTGAACAGACAGAACTTTTGGGGTGGTTTAGGATTTAATGCTTCCTGGGATTTCGGGAAAGGAATTTATACCAAGCAGGCTGCTGAACTAAAAGCTGAAGCGGCACAATATGATTCTCAAACTGCCCAAAACAAAGCCATTCTTAACATTCTGGAAACCTACTACGACTTTATGGTTTCTCAGTTATATGCCGATGCTTACGCACAACTAGCCAATCAGTCTGACACCATAGCTGCACAGATGCAAGTACAGGTAGATGCGGGAATGCGCTATGAATCTGAAGCACTACTGGCACACAGCAATACCAACCACCTTAAAATAGAGCAGCTAAACACCAGAATGGAATTGATCACCCAGTCTGCTAAGCTGATGGAGCTATTGAACTTGAACCCTTCTATGAAACTGGTGGCTACTGATTCGGTATTAGTACCACTGCGATTAACTGATGCCACTGCTGTATCCACTTTGGACTTCTCTTCTGTTTACGAGTCTAGACCTGAATTAAAGAGCGCTGAGCTAAGCCTACAGGCGTTAACTACAGAGAAGAAATCCTTTACCACAGGGCTTCTACTTCCAGAGCTTAGGTTAGGGAGTTATGGCTCTTACTTTGGAGATGTGGTTTACAACCTAGACCCTACCAGCCAGATTAACGGGTCACTGATGTGGAGAGTTCCTTTGGGACAGCTTATCTACAAGGGAGACAAGAAGAGATTTGATTCCAAAATAGCGTTGCAACGCACATCCATTCTCCAAACAAAAGCACACATAAGCGCTGAAATTACCTGCCTAAGAGAGCAAATAAACATAGCTCAAATGCAAATAAACATAGCCAAAGAAGCCAGTACACTGGCTCAGGAAGCGCTTAGTCAATGCATCCAACGACAAGCATTGGGATTGGTAAACCCACTGGAAATTATGCAAGCTCAGGAGATTTTTATAGAATCCAAGTTGGATCACCTTCAAGCTGTGGCCGCCTACAACAAGGCCAGCTATGGATTGGTAGTGGCTATGGGTGGAAATCTTTAAGGGAGTTAATCCATAAGCAGCAGGTATCTGTCTCTTTGTTTCCTTACTATTTCTTATTAAGGCCAGACAGATAGGCCTAATTTGTTATAAAATCATGAGCTCTGGCGGCCGCAACTGCTTGATAAATTAGCTTAGTTTTAGCTTTGAAAAAAGAAAGAACATACCCTACAATTACCCAAATTAATCCTCCCTAAATGAAACTTGCCCTTATTGGCGTACTGGCTGTTTGGCCGCTTTTGATTACTTCTTTTAACCTAAACAACTCCACTGTGGAAAAATTAAAGCCCTGCCCTAAATCTCCGAATTGTGTCTGTACACAAGAAGACAACTCACGAAAAAAAATGGAGCCCATTTATTTTACAAGTGATGCTGAACAAGCTGCCACAAAACTAGAGAAGTTGATTGCTAGTTATGATTATGCTGTATTGGTAAAACAAGAACCTAACTATTACCATTATGAGTTTGTAACTAAGCTGGGCAAGTTTATAGACGATGTAGAGTTTTTAATTGACCCAACAGCCAAACTCATCCATTTTAGGTCTGCTTCTAGAGTTGGGTATGGTGATTTTGGCAAGAATAAAAGACGAATGAAGAAGATCAAGAGGGATTGGCTTAGTGAAAAGTAAAATCATCCTACCGCCATAAACCAGTACAAAATAAAAACCCCTTGCGATGATCAAGGGGTTTTTTATCTATAATTTTTTTTGTAAAACTGAGCTGTAACTGCCACTCGTTTTTACATTTTCTGAAATCTTAAAGCTTTTCCTTCAAGACCCTGCGCGCGAATAAAATAAGATCCTGCAGAAAGCACCGAAACATTTATTGGTGTTCCTGTATGAGTAAACTCTCTAACGACTCTACCCATAGAATCCAAAATTATAAACGCATGTTTTTTATTAGATTGGATAACCAATTCATTGATAACTTGGTTAGTCATTAAAGAAAAGACTGCATTGTCTTCCTCTGTAATTGAATTCACCTCGCAATTGGCCAAAATTTCATCTGGTGTATTACAGTCCGCTAGATTCTCTCCAAATAAGGAAAACTCTGTACTGCTATTAAGAAATCCACAAACGCTTGCTACCGAACAAAAGGAAAGCTGAGGACAAAGGTTTATCTGAAGTTCTGTAATACTCTCAGGGTTAATTTGAGCTATTCCTAATATGTCTGTGATATTCTCATTTTCTGAGATAGAGATAGCACCAGACATCGAGATAATATTGTCTAATCCATTGAGGTTTTCCAACAAATGACACTCTTCTATAAAGAGATCACCGCCAATAGAAGTAATCATATCTAATCCAGATAATGAAGCTAAAACAGGGTTATCTGTGACATGCAGATCACCACCTAAAGAACTTACCTGGCTTAATCCCATAATAGATAATAAATCATCATTCTCATCAATCACTAATCTTTCTCCTATAGAAACTAAGTTTGATAACAAGTTAATAGACGTAACATCCAAAGCCTCTTCCAAAATTAAGCTACCGCCTATACTCTCTAGAAGTACCGGACCATTAAAAGCATCAAATCTACCTTCACTGATTCTGAAGCTTCCTCCTACTGTCTCTAAGGCGCTCATTCCAGCGAAACTATCAAAACTAGCTTCGTTAAGAGATATACTTTCAACAACATGAACAAGAGACTCTAAACCCGAAAAGCTAAAAGCAGCACCCTCATCCCAAGACAAGAATCCCAATGATGTGAGGTTATTTAACCCCTGAAAATTTTCAAACCCCGCACATTCGTTACAGATAATTCCCCCTTCTATGGCAGTGATCTGTTCTAAACCTATGAAATTTATATTTCCTTGAATTTTAACATTTCCCGTTATGGAAGTACAGTCTGGGTAATTAAGAGAGAAATTGGCGACATCAGCCTGGGAGGAGAATGTAATTCCATCAGGCAAGCAAGTCTGTGAAATCAATGAAGAATTGATAATAACGGAAATAGCAAATAACAAACAGGGCAGCAAAATTTTATTTTTCATGATTTTAATTAAAGGTTTCACTCT
>LAQC01000032.1:36743-37602 GCA_000981645.1 Cryomorphaceae bacterium ASP10-05a
CGCTTTAAAACCTCTAAAATCTTTACCATAGCATACGTATCCATTTTACAGTACGCCAACAAGTCCTTTCTTGTCTGCACTACATCTCCTTTAAAGTTCCCTTGGACCATCTGAGAGAACGTGTTACTCGCTGTTCCTCCCTCCTGTATGTTCAACATTTTGTAAGACAACTCTGGAACCAGTGCTGGTAAAACCTTCTTAATAGAATACGATCCCTGCATAGAAGGTGTATAGTACATTCTATCTCGGAATGGAACCATTAAATCCTTCAGGCGATCAATGATTTTTAATATGGGAAGTTTATGTTTTGGAGAGAATTCAATTAGATCGAATAACTTTCCTCTTTCAAATCCAATGTTATAAACCAGCACATCTCCTGAATCACCACAATCACTAATCATCTGCTCTATGAATTTGATTCTTGGATCTTCTCCATTTACCTCTGCCAAGTATTCTCTATGGTCTAACTGCCCAGCCTTATGCTCTAGATGCAATGAATACTGGAATACCATCTGCTGATAGGGACGACTTCCATCAAAGACAGGAACTGGAGAAGCGAAAGTCTCAAAATCTAAATGGTAGATTGGATAATTAAGCTCACCCACAAACTTCTGGATAGCTTCTTGATCGATGAATGACTCCTTATTCAATTCACTATTCACCTGCATCCATTGATTTTCATTCAATGGGTAATCATCAGGGATGTCATGGAAGCTGATGGCATCCTTATCGTACAGATCGAATTTTTTATTTGCTCGTAATCTAGCAATATTAAAAGCGGAGTATTCTGGGATATGCTTCCAACAATGGCCCGAAAAATCACAGCGATAAGGAGAATTACAGTGTGGTCCAATATCGA
>LAQC01000032.1:37739-39282 GCA_000981645.1 Cryomorphaceae bacterium ASP10-05a
TGAATTGGTTATGCAGTAATATTGAATTGAAGCATCCAGCTCATAGGTTTCACTCACTTTTGTAGAGCTCTTTACCTCATAAGCTCGCCAACCATCTTCATGCTTCACTAATATATCCAGGGCAGCCAAAACTCCATTAAACTGAAATGCTGCTTCATAAATGACTTTAGTTCCTTTCTCAATTTCTTCTTGGGTGCGTATAACAGCCTTCTGAAAGTCGAAATAGTTCTCTGGTGTACAATCTACGCCTCCAGGAAATAACTCACACGCTAGCTCTCCTACAGAGGTTCCCTGCGCAAAAATCGCTTCTTGTGCAGCGCTTACATCATCTTTTAGCTCTTTGCGGTGTTTATGGAAGTATAACGCCTTAGTGCATTGCAAACCTTTAATAAAGGTGGATTTAGATAGGATGTGTTTTTCCATAGTAAGATCAATTTAACCGTTAGTCATAATATCTACTTACCGTAATTTACCCCTTATTTTTGATTGAGCATATTAATAATCTTCTCCCCAACCGTTAAATCCAAAGAACTAACATCCAAGACACTCACCATTCCAATTTTACATTGGTGGACTCGATTCACATCAAACTTATTGGGGTAACCTTGATAACCACTGTCGTAATGTTTGCCTGGATATAAAAGCATCAGTTTATCGGAATCCCAGTAGCGCCCATAGGCGTACATCTGGCGGAGATCTTCAATACTTGCCGATTTATTCGTTGGCCGTTTCCATTTGGTATCGACAATAAAGGTCTCTTCATTTTCTCCTTCCCCCCTTCGTAAAACGATATCAGGACGAATGGTTCTGAATGTCCCATAAAAAGTTTTTGATTCCTGACCATACACCCTCCAACCCTGATTTAGATTCTCTCGGGCGTATTTCTTTAGCATCTTCAATACATACTCCTCCCACAAATCATTCATATTGAAAAGCAACGCAATCATTTTTTGTTGACCACGATTGATGTCTGGCGAGTAATTTAGAATAATGAACTTCGCCAATTCCAACGCTCTTTCATACGGTGCTGTCTTCCTATCTATATTAATGGAATGCAACATTTGTGAGGTGGGATTGATAGAATTAACTTCAGGAAAAGCCAATTGAACTCTTCGGCATTTATCGTTTAATCGCGTGGCTCTGCTAAACTGACTTACAATCTCTATCGCATAACCTAGGACCTGATGCAACTTATGATTGGAATCATACACTTGATGTGTGGTGTAGAAGCGTTCTTTATGCACCAAGTTCTTACGAATATTTCCAGCAAATTCCAGTTTCCCTTTTAAAGCTTTTACATTGCTGGTTTCTCTCCGGTATTTCTTCACCAATCCTGCATGAATCAAGCCTTCTATTTCTTTCAAATAATATTCGAAATAAACTTCAAGCAAGTTGATATTTTGCTTCTTCAATTGGGCGTTTCCTGCAGTTTGTGCTTTGACTTTACCGCATGCTTTGAGCATTTGCAGCAAGACGCCCTTCCATCTGGAATCGTTATCTTCTTTGTCTGCTTTAGGGTGAATGTGTACGAGTAGTCCGTCTA